>NZ_CP125370.1:0-617500 GCF_030034735.1 Paenibacillus sp. RC334
GTTTGATCTTTGAAAACTGAACAACGAGTGAGTACGGATTTTGCTTGCAAAATCCAACGCTGAGATTTTGGTACATGCCGTCAGGCTGTATAAAATGGAAGCGAACAATGAGATATTTTATCTCGTCAGTTTCAAAATGAGCATATCGCTCTTTCTATAAACCAGCTTTGGTTGGTCTTTAATGGAGAGTTTGATCCTGGCTCAGGACGAACGCTGGCGGCGTGCCTAATACATGCAAGTCGAGCGGGGTTGTTTTAAAAGCTTGCTTTTAAAACAACCTAGCGGCGGACGGGTGAGTAACACGTAGGCAACCTGCCTATCAGACTGGGATAACTACCGGAAACGGTAGCTAATACCGGATACATCCTTTCCCTGCATGGGGAGAGGAGGAAAGACGGAGCAATCTGTCGCTGATGGATGGGCCTGCGGCGCATTAGCTAGTTGGTGGGGTAAAGGCCTACCAAGGCGACGATGCGTAGCCGACCTGAGAGGGTGATCGGCCACACTGGGACTGAGACACGGCCCAGACTCCTACGGGAGGCAGCAGTAGGGAATCTTCCGCAATGGGCGAAAGCCTGACGGAGCAACGCCGCGTGAGTGATGAAGGTTTTCGGATCGTAAAGCTCTGTTGCCAGGGAAGAACGTCTTGTAGAGTAACTGCTACAAGAGTGACGGTACCTGAGAAGAAAGCCCCGGCTAACTACGTGCCAGCAGCCGCGGTAATACGTAGGGGGCAAGCGTTGTCCGGAATTATTGGGCGTAAAGCGCGCGCAGGCGGCTCTTTAAGTCTGGTGTTTAATCCCGAGGCTCAACTTCGGGTCGCACTGGAAACTGGGGAGCTTGAGTGCAGAAGAGGAGAGTGGAATTCCACGTGTAGCGGTGAAATGCGTAGATATGTGGAGGAACACCAGTGGCGAAGGCGACTCTCTGGGCTGTAACTGACGCTGAGGCGCGAAAGCGTGGGGAGCAAACAGGATTAGATACCCTGGTAGTCCACGCCGTAAACGATGAATGCTAGGTGTTAGGGGTTTCGATACCCTTGGTGCCGAAGTTAACACATTAAGCATTCCGCCTGGGGAGTACGGTCGCAAGACTGAAACTCAAAGGAATTGACGGGGACCCGCACAAGCAGTGGAGTATGTGGTTTAATTCGAAGCAACGCGAAGAACCTTACCAGGTCTTGACATCCCTCTGATCGGTCTAGAGATAGATCTTTCCTTCGGGACAGAGGAGACAGGTGGTGCATGGTTGTCGTCAGCTCGTGTCGTGAGATGTTGGGTTAAGTCCCGCAACGAGCGCAACCCTTATGCTTAGTTGCCAGCAGGTCAAGCTGGGCACTCTAAGCAGACTGCCGGTGACAAACCGGAGGAAGGTGGGGATGACGTCAAATCATCATGCCCCTTATGACCTGGGCTACACACGTACTACAATGGCCGGTACAACGGGAAGCGAAAGAGCGATCTGGAGCGAATCCTAGAAAAGCCGGTCTCAGTTCGGATTGCAGGCTGCAACTCGCCTGCATGAAGTCGGAATTGCTAGTAATCGCGGATCAGCATGCCGCGGTGAATACGTTCCCGGGTCTTGTACACACCGCCCGTCACACCACGAGAGTTTACAACACCCGAAGTCGGTGGGGTAACCCGCAAGGGAGCCAGCCGCCGAAGGTGGGGTAGATGATTGGGGTGAAGTCGTAACAAGGTAGCCGTATCGGAAGGTGCGGCTGGATCACCTCCTTTCTATGGAGAATCGTTTCCTGCAACGGAAACATTCAAATATGAAGCGTAAGCTTCAAAACTCAGGTTTAGGCCTGTTACTCACTCGTTGCTCAGTTTTGAGAGCTCAAACTCTCAATATACTGCATGAATATCATCCACTCGGTTGAGTTGGACCGATATTCACACAGGCTACAGTTTCGATGAAACTGTATTGCACCTTGAAAACTGGATACCGAAACGAAATTGCGTTTTAGAATATTCCTTTACTCTGATCTTGTGTAAACAAGTGAAATAAAGGTAGCAGGTAAGGAAAGATATTTTGCCTTTGGTAAACATCATTCTTTATCGAACATCGATATTTTCTTTCTTTGAAAGAAAAATCTAGGTTAAGCTACAAAGAGCACACGGAGGATGCCTAGGCGCCAGGAGCCGACGAAGGACGTGGCGAACAACGATAAAGCCTCGGGGAGCTGTAAGCAAGCTTTGATCCGGGGATGTCCGAATGGGGAAACCCGGCTGTCTTCATCGACAGTCACTTTCTGCTGAATACATAGGCAGAACAGAGGCATACCAGGGGAACTGAAACATCTAAGTACCCTGAGGAAGAGAAAACAATAGTGATTCCGTCAGTAGCGGCGAGCGAACGCGGATTAGCCCAAACCAAGGAGCTTGCTCCTTGGGGTTGTGGGACGTCTCACATGGAGTTACAAAGGAACCGGTTAGATGAAGAGGTCTGGAAAGACCCGCCAGAGAAGGTAAAAGCCCTGTAGTTCAAAACCCGTTCCCTCCGAGACGGATCCCGAGTAGTGCGGGGCACGTGAAACCCCGTATGAATCCGGCAGGACCATCTGCCAAGGCTAAATACTCCCTGGCGACCGATAGTGAAGCAGTACCGTGAGGAAAGGTGAAAAGCACCCCGGAAGGGGAGTGAAATAGATCCTGAAACCGTGTGCTTACAAGAAGTCAGAGCCCTATTGATGGGTGATGGCGTGCCTTTTGTAGAATGAACCGGCGAGTTACGTTCCCGTGCAAGGTTAAGGTGAAGAGCTGAAGCCGCAGCGAAAGCGAGTCTGAATAGGGCGAGTTAGTACGTGGACGTAGACCCGAAACCGGGTGATCTACCCCTGTCCAGGGTGAAGGTGCGGTAACACGCACTGGAGGCCCGAACCCACGCATGTTGAAAAATGCGGGGATGAGGTGGGGGTAGCGGAGAAATTCCAATCGAACCCGGAGATAGCTGGTTCTCCCCGAAATAGCTTTAGGGCTAGCCTCGGAATAAGAGTCGTGGAGGTAGAGCACTGATTGGGTGCGGGGCCCGCAAGGGTTACCAAGCTCAGTCAAACTCCGAATGCCATAGACTTGGTTCCGGGAGTCAGACAGTGAGTGCTAAGATCCATTGTCGAAAGGGAAACAGCCCAGACCATCAGCTAAGGTCCCCAAGTGTGTGTTAAGTGGGAAAGGATGTGGAGTTGCACAGACAACCAGGATGTTGGCTTAGAAGCAGCCACCATTGAAAGAGTGCGTAATAGCTCACTGGTCGAGTGACTCTGCGCCGAAAATGTAACGGGGCTAAACACGCCACCGAAGCTATGGCTTGATATTTAGGTATCAGGGGTAGGGGAGCGTTGAATGCGGGTTGAAGGTGTACCGTAAGGAGCGCTGGACTGCATTCAAGTGAGAATGCCGGTATGAGTAACGAAAAGATCTGTGAGAATCAGATCCGCCGAAAGCCTAAGGGTTCCTGAGGAAGGTTCGTCCGCTCAGGGTAAGTCGGGACCTAAGGCGAGGCCGATAGGCGTAGTCGAAGGACAACAGGTCGAAATTCCTGTACCACCGTAATCCGTTATGAGCGATGGGGTGACGCAGTAGGGTAGTGACGCGGACTGATGGATGTCCGTCTAAGCAGTGAGGCTGGTGTGTAGGCAAATCCGCACATCGTAAGGCTGGGCTGTGATGGGGAGCGAAAATTACAGTAGCGAAGGTCATGATCTCAGACTGCCAAGAAAAGCCTCTAGCCAGGAGAAGGTGCCCGTACCGCAAACCGACACAGGTAGGCGAGAAGAGAATTCTAAGGCGCGCGGAAGAACTCTCGTTAAGGAACTCGGCAAAATGACCCCGTAACTTCGGGAGAAGGGGTGCCTCGGTAGGGTGAATAGCCCGAGGGGGCCGCAGTGAAAAGGCCCAAGCGACTGTTTAGCAAAAACACAGGTCTGTGCGAAGCCGCAAGGCGAAGTATACGGGCTGACGCCTGCCCGGTGCTGGAAGGTTAAGGGGAGTGGTAAGTCCTTTGGGGCGAAGCTATGAACCGAAGCCCCAGTAAACGGCGGCCGTAACTATAACGGTCCTAAGGTAGCGAAATTCCTTGTCAGGTAAATTCTGACCCGCACGAATGGCGTAACGACTTGGGCGCTGTCTCAACGAGAGATCCGGTGAAATTTTAATACCTGTGAAGATGCAGGTTACCCGCGACAAGACGGAAAGACCCCATGGAGCTTTACTGCAGCTTGATATTGAATTTGGGTACGATCTGTACAGGATAGGTGGGAGCCTAAGAGACTTGAGCGCCAGCTTGAGAGGAGGCATCCTTGGGATACCACCCTGATCGTATCTAGGTTCTAACTTGGTACCGTGATCCGGTACGAGGACAGTGTCAGGTGGGCAGTTTGACTGGGGCGGTCGCCTCCTAAAGAGTAACGGAGGCGCCCCAAGGTTCCCTCAGAATGGTTGGAAATCATTCGAAGAGTGCAAAGGCAGAAGGGAGCTTGACTGCGAGACCTACAAGTCGAGCAGGGACGAAAGTCGGGCTTAGTGATCCGGTGGTACCGCATGGAAGGGCCATCGCTCAACGGATAAAAGCTACCCTGGGGATAACAGGCTTATCTCCCCCAAGAGTCCACATCGACGGGGAGGTTTGGCACCTCGATGTCGGCTCATCGCATCCTGGGGCTGAAGTAGGTCCCAAGGGTTGGGCTGTTCGCCCATTAAAGCGGTACGCGAGCTGGGTTCAGAACGTCGTGAGACAGTTCGGTCCCTATCTGTCGTGGGCGTAGGAAATTTGAGAGGAGCTGTCCTTAGTACGAGAGGACCGGGATGGACGTACCGCTGGTGTACCAGTTGTTCCGCCAGGAGCACCGCTGGGTAGCTATGTACGGAAGGGATAAGCGCTGAAAGCATCTAAGCGTGAAGCCCCCCTCAAGATGAGATTTCCCAAATAGTAAGACCCCTTGAAGACGACGAGGTAGATAGGTTGGGGGTGGAAGTGCAGTAATGCATGGAGCTGACCAATACTAATCGGTCGAGGGCTTATCCTAAGTATAAGACGCAATGGAGTTTCGGATCCAGTTTTCAGGGTGTAACACCTTGAAGGTATGTAGAAGATACATACGATAAGCGCATGGCTATTCATTTACACGATTAGTGATGAACTGAATATCCATACGGAAGAATTTGTTTTACAAATTCATGTTTGGTGGCGATAGCGGAGGGGTTCCACACGTACCCATCCCGAACACGACCGTTAAGCCCTCCAGCGCCGATGGTACTTGGACCGCAGGGTCCTGGGAGAGTAGGACGTCGCCAAGCAAAAGAAAGAAGGACCATGATCTCCTTGAGATTGTGGTTCTTTTTTTGTATATTACGTTCTAGAACCTTATATGTAATCTCTAATCTGCTATTTTCCAAGCGGGTTATTTTTTATAAAAGGGTCGACTTCATTTCTGGAAACGCTTAATTATAAAGGATGTCCTCCCTGCGAGTACACTTGTTTGTACAGGGGAATACTAAAAGTTATGGCTGCTGAGGAAGGCTTGACACCCCTATACCGCTTTGCTAAGATTGCAATAATATATTTTCAGAGAGCCTTGATTTGTCCATGTCGGACAGACAACAAGACCAATACAGACTAAACAATTTGAAGGAGGATCATTTTGGTGTGGGAAGATAAATTCGGTAAGGAAGGCCTTACCTTTGACGATGTTTTGCTGGTACCTCGCAAGTCGGTGGTTCTGCCGAAAGAAGTAAGTGTAGCGACCCGTTTGAGTGATAACGTAAAGCTGAATATTCCTTTGATGAGTGCTGGTATGGATACTGTTACTGAGGCAGTTTTGGCAATTGCTATGGCTCGTGAAGGCGGTATCGGTATTATTCATAAGAATATGTCGATCGAACAGCAAGCAGTAGAGGTAGATAGAGTAAAACGTTCAGAGAGCGGTGTTATCACCAATCCATTTTCATTGACTCCAGATCACTTGGTATCCGATGCTGAAGCTGTTATGGGTAAATATCGTATTTCTGGCGTACCTGTTGTAAACGAGGAAAATAAGCTGGTGGGTATTATTACGAACCGCGATCTTCGTTTTATTCACGATTTTAATCTTAAAATTAGTGAAGTTATGACGAAGGAAAATCTGGTAACTGCACCTGTAGGTACGACCTTGCAGGAAGCTGAAGGCATTTTGCAAAAGCATAAAATTGAAAAGCTTCCTTTGGTCGATGATGAAAATTACCTCAAAGGGCTTATCACTATTAAAGATATTGAGAAGGCTATTCAATTTCCAAACGCAGCGAAAGATGCACAAGGGCGTCTTCTGGTCGGTGCGGCTGTAGGTATTTCCAAAGATACGTTTGATCGGACTGAAGCACTCGTAAATGCAGGTGTGGATCTGATTGTTGTGGATTCTGCTCACGGTCATCATATTAACATTATTGAAGCGGTTCGCAAATTGCGTGATGCTTATCCTGATCTGACAATTGTAGCAGGTAATGTGGCTACTGGTGACGGAACGCGTGAACTGATTGAAGCGGGGGCTTCGGTTGTAAAAGTCGGCATTGGTCCAGGCTCTATCTGTACAACGCGCGTGATCGCCGGAATCGGTGTTCCGCAAGTAACAGCTATTTATGATTGTGCGACAGTAGCACGGGAATATAATATTCCGATTATTGCAGACGGTGGCATTAAATATTCCGGTGAAATTACGAAGGCCATTGCGGCGGGAGCTTCTGCGGTAATGCTGGGTAGTCTTTTTGCTGGTACGGAAGAAAGTCCAGGCGAATCCGAGATTTATCAAGGACGTCGTTTTAAAGTATATCGTGGTATGGGTTCCATGGCTGCGATGAAGCAAGGAAGTAAGGATCGTTATTTCCAAGATGATGATAAGAAATTGGTACCGGAAGGCATTGAAGGACGTGTCGCTTATAAAGGGCCACTTTCCGATACAGTTCATCAGCTGTTGGGCGGTCTTCGTTCCGGTATGGGATATTGCGGTACTGCTAATATCGAGGAGCTTCGTAATGATACGAGCTTTATCCGTATTACGGGTGCAGGCCTACGTGAAAGCCATCCGCATGATGTGCAAATTACGAAAGAAGCACCAAACTATTCATTATAAAGTTCGACTGTAGCAGACTTGACGACAGGCAGGGCGTATTTCGCTCTGCCTGTCTTTTTTTAGAGATACCCCTGTGATAGAATAGACAAGTGTCTGCCTTTTACAAATGGGTTGATGAAGTAAGGACACCTTAGGACATAAGGCTTACTTAGTACCTGCTCATTCCAGGATAAGAGCAGAGAATGTTGATCATTGGCTCCAACTGACGAAACAAAGCGGAAATTCAATACATTAATTACATTGGCCTAGTAGAGGCTTTATCCACCGTTTCGTTATATATAGCGGATCGGGTTGAGGTACGAGAGGAGTTTGTATTCATTTGAAAGCGAACAATCATAAACAAAATAAGAAACGCAGCATGATGAAAAAGAGCGTAACAGCAGTCATGGTGCTTAATATGATGTACATGTCAGCATTGCCGGTTGTGGGCAATCTTGATCCGTCTGTAGCTACGTTTGCCGCCGGAGCGACAACAGAGGCGGTCAATATTACGGGGACAGGCTCTGTTAAGCCACCTAGTCTGGCGCTGCGCTCGGCTATCTTGATTGAGCCTTCCACAGGGCAGGTATTGCTGTCTATGAACCCGGATGAGCCGCTCCCACCAGCAAGTATGACCAAAATGATGACAGAGTACCTCGTAGCGGAGCAGGTCAAGCAAGGGAAACTCAAATGGACGGATAAGGTTACGGTTCAAGAGAATGCTGCCAAGAGCATCGGATCACGTATTTTTCTAGCTCAGGGTGATCAACATACGGTAGAAGAGCTGTATATTGCCATGGCGGTAGGCTCTGCTAATGATGCAACGGTAGCTCTTGCCGAGCGTGTGTCTGGAACCGAGCAGGACTTTGTAAAATTGATGAATGAAACAGCTCAGAAAATGGGCATGAAAAATACGTATTTCATCAACTCTACAGGCTTAGACCGTGGCGATATGCCTAAAGGGTTTCAACCGGATACCGATCGTGAAACCGTAATGACAGCGAGAGATGCGGCTACACTGGCTGGTAACATTATTAAGGATCACCCAGACTATACACGGTTTACGACAATTCAATCGTACAAGTTCCGCCCGACGGACAAGGCGCCGATTATTAACTACAACTGGATGTTAGAAGCAAACAAGAATATAACCAATTTTAAAAAGTTTGCTTATCCTGGTCTGGATGGAATGAAAACAGGTCATACGGCTAATGCAGGCAACTGCTTTACTGGAACAGCTGAACGCAACGGAATGCGTCTCATTAGTGTAGTTATGGGGGCTGACTCCGATGCGCACCGTTTTACAGAGACTGCTAAAGTATTGAACTATGGTTTTGATAATTTTGAAGTGAAGCAGGTTGTGGCTCCAAAGACGGTAGTTAAGGGTGCCGAAAATGTGCCTGTCTCCAAAGGCACAGAAACTGAAGTACCTGTTGTGACCAAAGATGCGGTAAGCTTTGTCGTACCTAAGGGTGCGGGCAATCCTAAAGTGACGTTTACAACCAATATTACACCGGAAAGCTCGCTCGTAGCGCCTTTGAAGCAAGGGGCAAAAGTCGGAACGATTAGCTATACGTACAAAACGGATGGTGTGGAAAAAGGTCAGGTGAAAACCGTTGACCTGGTAACTACGACGGCTGTAGAAGAGGCTGGCTGGTTCCGTATGCTTTTCCGGGCAATTGGTAACTTCTTCGGTGATTTGTTCCAGGGCATTAAAAACCTGTTCTAATCGTCTGATTACCAGACCGATAGAGCTGAGGATTCTTGCTCTGCCTTACGTATTTTGCTGATTGAAATGATTGTGTATTTGGCGTCTGTGCGGTAAAATATTAAGTTAGAATCTAAACGTAACCCTTACAGGAGGAAACGACATGGAAACGGGAACTTCACGTGTAAAAAGAGGTATGGCAGAGATGCAAAAAGGCGGCGTAATCATGGATGTCATGAACGCTGAACAGGCTAAAATTGCAGAGGCGGCAGGAGCTACAGCGGTAATGGCTCTTGAACGGGTGCCTTCAGATATCCGTGCAGCTGGCGGGGTTGCCCGTATGGCTGACCCAACGATTGTGGAAGAGGTCATGAAGGTGGTCTCTATTCCCGTTATGGCTAAGGCTCGTATCGGCCATTTTGTGGAGGCGAAGGTGCTGGAATCTCTGGGTGTTGACTATCTCGACGAGAGCGAAGTGCTGACGCCTGCGGATGAAGTTTTCCATATCGATAAGCGGGAGTTTACCGTTCCATTCGTTTGCGGAGCCAAGGATCTGGGAGAAGCACTGCGTCGCATCGGCGAAGGGGCGTCCATGATTCGTACAAAGGGTGAGCCTGGAACCGGAAATATTGTCGAAGCTGTTCGTCATATGCGTTTTATTAATGGCCAAATTCGCAAGGTGCAAAACCTGTCGAAGGACGAGCTGTATGCAGAAGCGAAAAACCTTGGCGTTGCTTACGAATTGTTGCTGGAAGTGCATGAGCACGGCAAGCTGCCAGTGGTCAACTTTGCTGCGGGCGGTGTAGCAACACCTGCCGATGCGGCATTGATGATGCATTTGGGCGCTGATGGTGTCTTCGTCGGTTCTGGTATCTTCAAATCCGATAGCCCTGAGAAATTTGCACGTGCCATCGTGGAAGCGACTACTCATTATACGGACTACAAGCTGATTGCAGAAGTGTCCAAGAATCTAGGCGCTCCAATGAAGGGCATTGAAATTTCCAAGCTGGCACCGCATGAACGCATGCAGGATCGTGGTTGGTAAGAAGGAAGGGACAGGCATGAAAATAGGAGTTCTGTCGCTGCAAGGCGCTGTGGCTGAGCATATACGAAGCGTTGAACGTGCGGGTGCAGAAGGTGTGGCGGTGAAAAAGATCGAGCAGCTCGATGAGCTGTCCGGTCTTATCATTCCCGGCGGTGAAAGTACGACGATAGGCAAGCTGATGCGCAAGTATGACTTTATTGATGCTATACGCCAGTTTTCCGATCAAGGCAAGCCTATCTTCGGCACCTGTGCGGGGTTGATCGTGCTGGCCAAAACGGTTCAAGGACAGGAAGAAGCGCATCTGGGGCTGATGGATATTACGGTGTCACGTAATGCTTTTGGTCGCCAGCGGGAAAGCTTTGAAACAGACTTGGACATTAAAGGGATTGAGGAACCAGTTCGTGCTGTGTTTATACGCGCGCCATTAATACAGTCTGTTGGAACGGGAGTAGAAGTGCTGTCTGAGTATAACGGCGAGATCGTGGCGGCCCGTCAGGGTCATTTGCTGGCTTCATCCTTCCATCCGGAATTAACGGACGATTACCGATTGCATCAGTATTTTGTGGATATGGTCCGCGAATAGCGGAAAGTCAGGTTTGTAGTGTAGGAGGGGTTACCTGTGTTAGATATAAAGATTTTACGTAATGAGCTTGGTCGGGTTGAAAAAGCTTTGCAAAATAGGGGCAAATCTCTGGATCTGATAAATGGCTTTACGGATTTGGATGTGCGTCGTCGTGAGTTGCTTCAGGAAAGTGAAGCGCTCAAAAATCGCCGAAATGTCGTATCCGGTGAAGTAGCCAAGTTGAAGAAGAATAAAGAAAATGCGGATGATCTTATTGCTGAGATGCGTCAGGTTTCCGACCGTATTAAAGAATTGGATGAGCAAGTGCGCGAGCTGGAGGTCCAGATCGACGAACTGGTAATGTCCATTCCGAATATCCCCAATGAGTCGGTGCCTGTAGGTGCTTCGGAGGAGGATAATGTAGAGATTCGTCGCTGGTCGGAGCCACGCGAGTTTTCTTTTACGCCAAAAGCACATTGGGAGCTGGCACAGGAGCTGGATATTCTCGATTTTGAGGCGGCAGCAAAGGTGACGGGTTCCCGTTTTACGTTCTACAAAGGACTGGGGGCACGTCTGGAGCGTGCGCTGATTAACTTTATGATGGATCTGCATAGCAGTGAGCATGGTTATGAGGAAATGCTGCCTCCTTACATTGTGAATCGGGATAGCCTGTATGGCACGGGACAGCTTCCGAAGTTTGAAGAGGATTTGTTCAAGCTGCGCGATACCGAGTATTATCTCATTCCTACGGCTGAAGTTCCGGTAACGAACTATCACCGCGAAGAGATTATGAACGCGGATCAGCTTCCAAAAAATTATGTAGCATACAGCTCTTGCTTCCGCTCTGAGGCAGGATCGGCAGGAAGGGATACACGTGGCTTGATCCGCCAGCATCAGTTCAATAAGGTAGAGATGCTTAAGCTGGTTCACCCGGACACCTCCTATGAGGAACTGGAGAAAATGACGAACAATGCAGAGCGTGTTTTGCAACTGCTTGGACTTCCATATCGTGTGCTGGCACTGTGCACTGGGGATATGGGCTTCACGTCTGCCAAAACGTATGATCTGGAAGTGTGGCTGCCTGAAAGCGGCATGTACCGTGAGATTTCTTCTTGTTCCAATACAGAGGACTTCCAGGCGCGTCGTGCTAACATCCGGTTTCGGCCGGAGCCGAAAGCAAAGCCTGAATTTGTACATACACTGAACGGTTCAGGATTGGCTGTAGGACGCACAGTGGCTGCTATTTTGGAGAATTATCAGCAGGAGGACGGAAGCGTTGTAATCCCGGAAGTGCTGCGTTCATACATGCGAGGCGCAGAAGTTATTGCTCCCAAACAGTAAGCATTGCATTCGTTTAAAGTCTGTGGTAAAATAATTTTGTTGCGCCTGAGTTTATTTTAAATGGGAAGCAAATTTATCCAATTACCACCTGGAGAGGTACCGAAGCGGTCATAACGGGGCGGTCTTGAAAACCGTTAGAGTGCAAGCTCACATGGGTTCGAATCCCATCCTCTCCGCCATTATTATAAATGAGCCAAGCCATTCGAATACGATAGCTGATTCATTAGCCTTTATGTGCTGATGATTAGAGATCGTAAAGAATGGCTTTTTTGTTGTATAAAAAGCCTGTTTTTTTCACACGTTATCAGATGTGGAGGTGCTGGCATGAATCGAGAAATGACAGTAGATCAGCAAAAGCTGGTAGAAGCCTGGCAGGAACAACTGCCGAGCCTTTTGAATTCAGGGGATAAATCACAGGTACAAGCAGATGAAGCAGACAACCGGACTATACGAATCCATATTGAGGTAGAGGGCCGACAAATGTACTCCTTTGATTTTGCATGTACTTATGTAGATTCTCGGGAAGTGCAGGTTAGCTTGGTCGATGTAGAACGGGACGGACAGTCTGTGGATGAACGAACAGATATCATTCAGCAACTGGTGTCCGATTACACTCGACATATTCACCAGTGTGCTCAGACGTTACAGTCATTGACGCATTCGTAGTCATGAAGGAATGAGGGGGGAAGCTACATGAAAAAAGCCAAAAACGGACTGGATAAAAACCTGTCTAACATTGTGGATGATTTGGAGCAGCGTCCGGTTAACAGTCATCAGGCACAGCAAGTGCAGCAGGATCGTAATGACCGCCGTCATCAGGATGCACTTAACCATGATAAAACAGAAGACCTGCACCATCAATAGTCCTACTTTAAATGGTAATAAACGGATTTACTGAAGTATTTAAATATAGTCTGAGAACGGAGGATGCATAAATGAGCAAGCCTAAAGCCATTCCTGTTCCCGAGGCACAGGATGCCGGTGAAGGAAACGAAAAGCGTGAGCGCAATCATCAACAGGAGCCACTATCTGGTTCCAAAAAGGTGAAGCAGCGGAATCACGTAGACCATCACAACAGAGAAGGATCATAAGCAGTTAGACTTTTTGCCTAAAAATATAGTGAAGTACAGGACACCCTGGTTAAAGAACCAGGGTGTCTTTGTGCTTATTGTAAGAAAATTTTCCAATAAGTGTTTCATTGAATGTGAGTATGCGGTAAAATAGGGGGTGTGTATTTTTTTGTTAGTATTATAAAAGGGGTTAATTACGAGAGGAGAGAATCTACACAATGAGTAAAAAGTTATCCGTTTTGGTACTCACTATGGTGTTGCTTTTGACGGTAGCCCTGGTAGGCTGTAGCAAGAAGTTAGAACCGAAGGAAGCTGTTACGAACGGTACGGCTAATGCAATGAAACTGACTTCTTATGAATCCAAAAGTCAATTTACGGTTAAAGATCTGACGATCACATCTGCTTCTGTTCCAAGCGAGCAAAGTGCAATGGTAACCAGTATGCTGAAAAATGCAGACATTACGCTGGATGGTGTATATCAAAAAGAACCTTTACAATCTGAAATGACGCTGGGCATTCATTTGAAAGGTGACCTTTCCACCAGCTTCACGATTCCAATGGTTATGACCAAGGATAAATTGTACGTTAAAATTCCGAACGTTCCATTTTACCCGCTTCCACAGGACGTTATAGGCAAATTCCTGATCATTGATCCGCAGGAACTGGCTAAACAGTCTGGACAAGAATTTAACCCTGCATCAATGGATCAGGAAAAATCGCAGAAATTTGCGAATGAAGTCATTGCTGCTATTCTGGGTGAGTATGATCAAGCAACGTACTTCTTTGATATTGATCCTAAGGATGCTAAATTGCCACAAGGCATTAAAGCTAAACAAGTGGTTCAGTTTAAAATAACGAACGACAATGTGAAGCAAGCGACGAATACATTTATCACTAAGGCGCTTCCTAAAGTCCTTGATGTGATGTCTAAAGATGAGTATGCTGGTATGCTGCAAGTGAAAAAAGAAGAGTTGGCTGAAGCGAAGAAAGAACTGCAATCCAACACCAGCGAAGTTAGCAAAAAGCTGGATGAGTTAAAAAACTATTTGACTGTGAAACAGTTTGACATTAACACAGCCTTGAACAAGGATGATATTCCTGTGTATCAAGACCTGAATGCGAATGTAGAAATGAATGATCCGACCACAAAAGATAACGTAAAATTGTCTGTGACTGGCTACACGCAATACAGCAAAATCAATGAAAAAGCAACATTTAAAGTGGGTATTCCAACAGGGGACCAAGTCCTGACGATCGAACAATTTCAACAAAAAATGCAAACTGTTGCTCCTTAAGTAAAGGAATGACGTGATTGTAAAGGCATTATCCATATGATGCGATGTGAAAAAAACCGCTTGGCTTAGAGCCGGGCGGTTTTTTGTCATATATGGCTCTGAGCAGATGGTGTAGCGGTCCAGGTCTGCCACACGTTATCCTCGGCTAAAAGTCCGAACATTCGATGATCCTGCCATGTCCCTTGAATTTGTACCAGCTTGCGAGCAATACCTTCAGGCTGAAAGCCGCACTTTTGCAGTACACGCTGTGAGCGCTCGTTATGCAGTAGGGTACCGGCCTGAAGACGGTGAAGCGATAGGGCGCGGAAGGCAAATTGTATGGCCAGCTTCAAAGCTGCGGTCATATGCCCTTTGCCTTGTTCGTGCTGGTCTACCATGTAGCCGATATCGGCGAATTGTCCCACGCCGCGCACAAGATTAGAAATAGAGATATACCCGATGAGACGCTCGTCCTCCAAGAGAAAGATACCGAACGAATATCCCCGATCCTCCTCTGCTTGACGCAATTTCTGACGGATATATTCCTGCTGTTCTTCCAGCGTGAAAAATGAGTCGCCGTGAAGTGGCTCGTACGGCGCATGAGACTCCCTATTTGTAAGCCTGAGGGCAAGTAAGGCTTCACTATCCGTCAGGCTAAATGGTCGCAACAAGATACCTTGAGGCGTGTTGTACAGGCTCATAGGCATGAGCTGATCTCCTTCCATGGGAAATTAGCAATGAGACGTAAATAACGGCTGACCACTGATTGTGTATAAGTAAGCGATCTAGCTCCCCTCCTCAGGATGAAGACGGTGGAGAAGGTAGCTTGGCAGCGGCTCTTTTTTGCCGGAGCTGACGGAAAAAATCCGTCAGCAGCGAGGCGCATTCCTCTTGAAGAACGCCGCTGATCACCTCAGTGCAATGATTGAATCGAGGCTCCTGTAGGAGATTCATCAGCGTGCCCGCACAGCCTGCTTTCGGATCGGTGGTGCCGTAGATCAAATAGGGAACCCGTGATTGTACAATGGCTCCGGCGCACATGGGACACGGCTCCAGAGTGACATACAGCCTGCAATCCAGCAGGCGCCAGGCCCCCAGATGCTCGCTGGCCTGACGAATAGCGACCATTTCGGCATGTGCTGTCGGGTCAGTGTTCGTCTCACGCAAGTTGTAACCGCGTCCTATGATTTCATTATCTTTTACGATGACAGCTCCGATGGGCACTTCACCCAACGCTTCTGCCTTATACGCTTCTTGAATAGCTTCTTTCATCCAATAAGCGTGATCTATCGTGGTCACTGGTAAAAATGCTCCTTTCAAATGCGAATTATCCAACGAACAAATATTCCGTTGTTAACATGATGTGAATAATTTTGTGGATAACACGACACTTATCCACAGGTTTATCCACAGTTCATAATAAAAGCTGTGTATTTGTGGACGACTTGTGGATGATTATCTTATTATATTGTAGGCAAACGTTCGCATATTGACAACTGTATACAAGCTGTGTGTATTTATGTTTATCCGGGAAATGTAAATGCTGGTATCACAGGCGGTATTACGGTATCATTGAGTTAGCAATTGCCAGTAATCGCCAGCATACGGCAAGAGGTGAGAAATCAGTGTGTCGATAAAAATCAAAATTACGATCATTTTGTCGGGGTCCGTTCTGTTCATCCTTTTGTTAAATATTGCACTCAACTATTACACGACCCACGAAAATTTAAGAAGTGACAGCGAAACGAAAATGGTTCTGACGGCCAAGACTATTGGAGGTGCCATTGAACAAGCTCAACAAAGCTGGGAGGCTGTCGACAAGCAGCTTGGATATAATTTGTGGCTCTTTGCCACGCTGGCTGCCAGCAAGCTAGGTCCTGATATCGATCATATTACGCAGGAACAACTCGAACAGATGACCAAGCGCAGCGGGGATATTGATATTTCCTTGATGGTGCGTGATGGAAAGGGGTATAAGGTCGCCAAATCGTCGAATCCGAAAGAGATCATATCTGGCGATCCGTTGACTAGCTATTGGAAAAATGCAGTTGATCAATTATATGAGCATGGACAGGCTGGATTGGTGCATGGTCAACATCTGGAACATTTTTGGACTGGAGCATTTGACTATACAGGCTCAGATGCCACCCATATTAACAAGTGGGGATTTTATTATGACCAGAAGCGCAACTATATGATCCGAATCTCCTTTCAGGACAGTGAAGTGCAAAATTTTATACCGATTCTCAACCCCGATGAAATCGTAAAGCAAACCCAACAAGTGGATTACCGCATCATGGAGATAACAGGAATTAACCCCACAACCTTCGGTGGCGCTACGATGGACAATCATGGAAACGACCGAAAATATTATTACATGTACAATAAGCCTATCCGATTCGGCACTTATCAACTAGCGAGGGTGCAGGAGGATCGTTTGGCTGTTTCCAAGGCGATTTTCTCCGGGGAGAGTATTGTACAGGACTGCTATATTAAAGGCCAACGGGTCCTCGTCAGTTACATACCATTTTATCCGGCTAACCGTGATGCCTATGTCATTCGAATTGTTATGAATTATGATACGATCTCTTCCGTTATTTATAAGCAATTAATCAGTCTGATTGCCATTTCTATTGTTTTACTAGAGGTTGTGATCATTGGCAGTTATGTGCTGGCAAGCCTGTTTGTCCGTCCAATTCAGTCGATATTGGGAAAGGTGAACGAGATGGCCGACGGCCATTTTGACACACGGCTACAGGTTAAGGGTGGTCATGAACTTGCACAACTAGGTGAGCGCATCAATGCGATGGCCTATAACCTTGGGATGTATACACGGAGACTCGAACAGATGTATGAGGAGAACCGTTCTGTTAAGGAGCATTTAGAGTCTGTTATTAATCAGACCGCTGATGCGATTCATGTGACTGATCAGGAGGAGCGTGTCATCCGGGTCAATCATGCTTTTGAAGCCTTGTACGGCTGGACCAAAAAAGAATTGGTCGGGCGTAAACTCCAGTTCGTACCGCCACAGCAAGAGGAAGAGTACGAATTTCAGAAGGAAAGATTGCTTCAGGGAGAGAGTATGGTGTCTATTGAGTCCATTCGAATGCGTAAGGATGGAAGTACGGTAGAGATTAGTATGAGTACATCGCCCATTCTGGATGAAGAAGGCCAAATTCTGGGATTTATCAGCGTCTCGCGGGATATTACAGGCCGCAACCGGATGGAGGAATTGCTGCGCAGATCGGAGAAGCTGACGACGGTAGGACAACTGGCGGCAGGGGTGGCGCACGAAATTCGTAATCCGCTGACCACGCTGCGCGGGTTTCTCCAGTTACAGCAGCAAAATAAAGCGCTGAATCTGAAGCATAACGATATTATGCTGTCCGAGCTGGATCGTATTAATCTGATCGTTAGCGAATTTTTAATATTGGCGAAGCCGCAGGCTGTACATTTTCAGAAAAAAGATGTGCGCTATATTGTGAGTGATGTTATTTCCTTGCTCGATAGTCAGGCGCATCTGCTGGGCATTGTGTTCAATCTTGAAGTAACGGAAGAGCCTGCCTTCGTATATGCCGAAGAAAATCAGTTAAAGCAGGTATTCATTAATTTGCTTAAAAATAGTATGGAGGCCATGAGCAAGGGTGGTACGATAACGATTCATTTGTTCTTGGAGGGAGAAAGCGTTAAAATCTTCATACGGGACCAAGGGACGGGCATTCCAGCAGAGATGCTGTCCAAGCTGGGGGAACCTTTTTTCACAAACAAAGAAACAGGTACAGGACTCGGACTTATGGTCAGCCAGCGTATTATACAGAGTCATAAAGGCACACTGGATATTGAAAGCATAGAGGGAGAGGGAACGACAGCCCTTGTGCAGCTTCCAACTGCCGAGCCTGAGCAACTGGACGGGCAGCAGAAGGAAGCGTGACAGTAGAAATGGAGGGTACACAGGTTGCGCATTAACAAGTTTATCAGCGAAACCGGTTTTTGCTCACGCCGGGAGGCGGACAAGCTGGTAGAGAGCGGCCGCGTGACGATTAACGGCGAGGTGGCGGTGCTGGGCAGTCAGGCGGAGGAGGGCGACGATGTCCGTGTGAACGGCAAGCCACTCCGCGAGAAGTCTGGTCACGTATATATTGCTTTGAACAAGCCGGTGGGGATTACAAGCACGACAGAGAGCCACATTCAAGGGAATGTTGTCGACTTTGTGGGGCACTCGCAGCGGATTTTTCCAATCGGACGTCTGGATAAAGATTCGGAGGGTCTTATTTTACTTACCAATGACGGAGATATTGTGAATAAGATTTTACGGGCGGAAGGCAAGCATGAGAAGGAATATATCGTAACGGTGGATCGACCCGTCACACCATCTTTTGTGCAGGGGATGTCCACAGGTGTAAAAATACTCGGTCAGCGGACGCTCCCCTGCGAAGTGACGCGTGTATCTGAGTACGTATTCCGCATCATATTGACGGAAGGGAAAAACCGTCAGATCCGGCGCATGTGTGCTGCCTTCAGCTATGAGGTGAAGAAGCTGCAACGTCTGCGGATTATGAATATTCGATTAGGGTCGCTTCAGAGAGGCGCCTGGCGTGACCTGACAGAGACGGAGAAGCAGGAGCTAGGTGAGATGCTGAATTATACACTCAGCTAAACCTGAGGGCTTCTCACGGCTGATAGATGGCAGGGCAATGGATAGGACAAGAGGCAGAGTGGAATATCACAATGAAAAGGCACCAGCTGCATAAAAAATGCGGCGGTGCCTTTGTCTATATAACATATACATAATCAACCTTCATTCGAGCTTGAGGTAGGACTGATAACTTGTGTGCCGTTCTGATATTTACGTAGTACGGAAATTTCGACACGGCGGTTTTTGGAGCGTCCTTGACCATCCTGATTACTTGCTAGTGGACGATACTCACCATAACCGATGGATACAAATTTGGTTGGATCAAGCTGCGGATTGAGTAGCAAAATGCGCAAGAAATTCAGAGATCGTTTGGCACTCAAATCAAAGTTGGACGGAAACTGACTATTGGAAATCGGCACATTATCTGTATGACCTGATACGATAACATCATAGCCAGGAAACTGCTGGAGCATGCTGGAGATGGACTTGGCCAGCTTTCTCGCTTCCGGCTTTACCTCAGCCTGACCCGATGAAAACAAGGCGTTATCACTAATAGTTATCATGAGCTGGGATTGGTTCAGTTTTGTATTGAGCAGTGGAGTCAGGCCATTATTTTCAATATACTGATCCATTTGCTTTTTGAGCTTTTTCAAATCCTCTTCTTCCCGCTGGGCGAGTTGCTTTTGCAGTTCAGCCGTAGAAGTTGCTTTAGACTTTATAGGTTGTGTTACCTGTTCTTTATTTTTGCCCATATCTGCGGATTGTGACGATGGATTGGCGGCAGAGTGATCCAGTATGCCAGTGCCGCCACTAAAAGCCGCACTCATGGATTGAGCCATAGTTTCAAATTTTTTGGCGTCGAGTGCACTCATCCCGAATAAGACGATGAAAAGAGCTAGCAGAAGGGTCATCAAGTCGGAATAGGGCAACAGCCAGCTTTCGTCGGCATGCTCCTCGTGCGGTTCATGTCTTTTTTTACTCACCGGAATCCCCATCCTTCTTGGTCAGGGTAGCCCGTTCGGTTGGAGTCAGGAATATCGTCAGCTTCTGGCTGATCGCAATGGTGGATATACCTGATTGAATTGAGAGCAGGCCTTCGACCATCATCAATTTAAGCTCCACTTCTTTTTTGGATAACCGTTTCAGCTTATTGGACATTGGATGCCACAGGACATAACCTGTAAAAATACCAAGCAACGTCGCAATAAAGGCTGCCGCGATGGCATGAGACAGCTTGGCCATGTCACTAAGATCGGCCAGAGCGGCAATCAGACCTACGACGGCACCGAGTACCCCGAGCGTTGGAGCGTACATACCAGCCTGAGAGAAAATCAGCGCGCCGGAGCGGTGTCGATCCTCGGTAGCGTTAATGTCCTCCATTAGAACATCTCGCACGAATTCCTGATCATTACCATCAATAATCATACGCATACCACCACGCATAAAGGGATCGTCGATCTCCTCTACCTTGGATTCCAGCGCAAGCAGACCTTCGCGACGGGTAATGGATGCCCATTCGGTAAACGTGCCGATGAGCTCTTTACGGTCCAAAAGCTTTTGTTCCGTGAAAATAACCTTGAACAGCTTCGGAATGCGTTTGATTTCTTCCATCGGGAAGGCCATAAAAATACTTGCTGCCGTTCCGACAAAAATAATCATGTAAGCAGCGGGGTTGTTGACCAAGTTGATCACTGGCGCGCCTTTGAGAATCATCCCGACGACCAATGACACAATCCCGAGTACAAGTCCGATAATGGTTGAAATTTGCATGATACACCTCATCCATGAGAATAGATTTTGAATCCTTTCATGCCGCCGGGGTCGTCCTTGCCCCAGGCACGTCATTACAAGACGGATTATAGTATTTATCGACAAAACTCTCTTTTTTGTTAAGTACGAATTTCCGGTATAATAAGGTGATTATGTAATGAATGGTGGAAGAATTGGAGGAAATGGCATGGGAGTGAAGCACGGACGGGAGTATGAACAAATTTTGAACGATTTGACAGAGGCTGTGGGACGCATTCCAGATAGCTATGAATTTTTCGAAATGGAAGCAGAAGATTGGGACAGACTGGACCCGGCAGGGCGTCAGGAAGTCAATGAAGCGCTGGCTGAAGATCTGTTTTATGCACTGGGTAAAGAGCCCGTTATCGCTGTGGGCAGCGGCGTTGTCATCTATGAACCGGAGCAGCACCGTATCTATGTGCTCATTGGAGATGAGGAGCTGACGTCGGTACCTTTGATTTGAACAGGCCGTTTTATGGATTTATCAACGGGGCCGTGGTAATATGGACACCAATATATCGTAGTTTTGGTCGCATTCAAGCGGCTGAAAGGCTTCCGTATAAACAGGGAGGAGTCGTATCATGCCTTTTACACAAGAAGAGATTGAAGCACATCTGGAGAAGCTGGAGGGCTGGGAACTGGAGGAAGGACGATGGATTGTCCGGAAATATAATTTTTCCAGTTTTATGAAAGGGATTGCATTCGTGGATGAAGTTGCTGCTATATCGGAAGCATTTAATCATCATCCATTTATTACGATTGATTATAAGACCGTGACCCTGCGTTTAACCTCCTGGGATGACGGTGGCATTATGGCCGTGGATATTAAGGAAGCCCAACAATATAATGAAGCTTTTGAGAAAATGCGTAGCAGTCATTGAGCTAATCGTGGTCTGTCGTATGATAAAAGCGCCTTCGATATACAACAATGCAGTTGTATGCCGAAGGCGCTTTTATCATAGAACATGAGGCTGGTGGTCGGGATGATATACCATACAATGAAATGGCTTCTTGCCATCGGGAGTCTGACGTTCATAGGTATCCGTAAGCTCAAATCCGGCTGCCTTGTAAGCCCGGATGGCGCGCCCATTCCAAGTCAGGACCTCCAGATCAATTTCATTCTCAGGGTTGCGTCGTCTGGCTTCCTCGGCAATTGCACGGACAAATTCGGCGCCTCTGCCATGTCCACACAATCCGGGATGCATTCCCAGACCTAGCCGGGTCACGCCAATCATCGGGAAATATTGAGCAAATCCGGTTAGTATGTTCTCGTCATCCAGTACGGCTACATATTGCTCCTGGCGAAGCGAGGGGTTTCCAAATTCGACCTCAAGCGCCTTCATTTGTTCCCAAGGTAACCAGCCGTATATATTGTAGGGTGAATCATAGCGCCACTCACATATCGCAGCCGCCTGCTGCTCGTCCATCGGCACGATTCGGTAGTTAGATATTGAGGCCGGCATGTCTTCCCATCCTCCTTTTACAAGTACTTAAACCATTAACAACAGATTGTAGACAAGTTGCAGGGGATTGGCAAGCGTGTTTATTTCATACCCAAGTCGGGTATACATTCAATAAGAAGGCTTTACTGCTCATATACTCCCCCCCGTCGTGACGGTAAAACCGACGATGTTCGCAAAAACTGAAACCTTTTGAGGTGTCAGTTCGTCAGTAAAAATAACGTTTCTGATGTTGCGGACATAAAAAACCGCAATTCGATTCCGGCCAGAATCAAATTGCGGCTCAGGTTAGCTTGCTGTTCGTTAGTTATTCTACGTTGTCGTCATCAGGAGTTTCAGAAGCTACAGCGTGGTAAGCATCTGTGCTCATAATTCTTTTGGCACCGACATATCGGTTAGCGTAATAATTTTCGTTCAGTGAGCTAACAACTACACCACGTGAAGATGAGGAGTGAGCAAATTTCCCTTCACCCATGAAGATACCTACATGGGAAATGCCTCTACCTGTGGTGTTGAAGAACACCAGGTCTCCAGGTCTCATTTCATCGCGGGATACGGAAGATCCCATTTTGAATTGTGATCCGGATTGATGCGGCAGTTTAATTCCCAGTTTTTGATATACATACATTGTGAAGCCGGAGCAATCGAATCCGTCGAGTGTAGTGCCTCCGCTTCTGTAGCTCGTTCCTTTGGTATCTTGGATGACCTGGTCCATCTTGGAGTCTGCAAATGCACTGCCGCCACCGAATGTAAAAGATGTAAAGGCAATGGCAAGACCCATGGCTGCGATTGTTAGTTTCTTCTTCAAAAAAAAATACCCCTTCCAATGCCTGCGAGGTTAGCTTAAGGATTCGGTAGAAGGTTCCCCTATGACCACTCTGTTGCGAGATCAATTCACCCAAACTGGTTCCCCCGCTTCCTAGGTGCCAGGAATTAGGCTTAACTTAAGATGTGCACCTTGGAGAGCAGTATTCACGATAACGATGTTTTTAAGGTAAAGGTTACAATAAAGATTACAAAGTTGTTACTATCAGTTCACTGCGATTATTGTAACAAAGTTGGCTGGCTTTGGCAAATGTTTCATCGCAAAAAATTACAAAAAAATCTGCTCCCTTTATCGCGGGAACAGATTTTGTTAAGAGTATTCAGTTATGTGCCGTTTACATGGATAGGAGTGGATATAGATAGTTGCCTTTCGACAGCCAGAAATTGCTCAGGAGGAACGGAGTGGGGGTTCAACCTCTGTCGGAGATATCGGTATGCCATAGGCGGTACTGTGAACTGATGTGCCATAGCCTGACCAGACTGGTAACAAAATGATACGTTTGCTGGAGAATGAGTGCCAGCATGCCAGTCCAAATCATCGCCACCGTGCCGAATAGGCCAAGGACAAGCAGCACACCTGCGCCGAGCAGAAGCGAAATACCGATAGCCGGAAGGATTTGGCGAAAGAAGGCGAGCAGCGACGACAGTATGGCGTGACCACCTACGGTGCCTAGCTGCATGTACAGGATGCACTGGCGGATGAACCAGCCATAAGCGATCCAACCGATGGCATAGGGCAGCACATGCAGCAGATAGGCGGGAGATTGCAGCGCCCCGGCTACGATAGGGTAGAGCCTCGGCACCACCCAGAAAGCAGGGAGCAGCAAGAGCCCAAGCTCGATGACGTAATAGATCAGCGATGATAAACCATGACGTTTCATTCCACGGAAAAAAGACAGACTTTGCGGCTCGGTCGCATGGGTGTGCAGACTTTGGTATATTCCCGCCCGGATGAAGGGGGTAATCAGTATACGCAGCACCGTTGCCCCCAGTAGTATCCACAGATACATATGAACCTCCCGGTTGTCTGTCAGGGCAATCTGGCTCTCCATCCAAAACAAGGTCTGCCCCAGTTCATTTTGACCCTGATCAGGGTAGCGCAGTAGTAGGGGAATAACGGCGGATTGTACCACCCGATAGAGAAAAACGCCCCATAGCAGTCGATACAAAAATAGAATGATGACAATATAAAATTGTATGCGCACAAGCGCCCAGCCTTCTTTTATAACGGTACGCATCTATAGACACCTCACCATGACAGACTTCCAAGCAGTGTCTCCAGCAGCTTGGTTACACTTATGCTCCAACGGGTCTGGGTTTTTTCGTTCAGTTCGTCCTTCAGACTGTTATTGATATGCTTGTTCTCCAGCGCAATCGTGTACAGTGGATCAACAATCACATGGGAGACCGGAGATGCACTTTTGAGTCGATAGGTGGTGCTTTTGCCCATGCCGTCCCAAGCCTTGAATATCGTTGTACCGTCCTTGAAGGTAACTTGAACAGGGACCTTGGGATAATCTGCCCCTTTTTTGCTGAGTGTGATGGTTGCTTCGTATCCGTTGGCCAGCTTGCGGTTCGTAATGCGATCCACTGAAAAATCCGCCATCTGGCCGTCGTATACATATTGTTCAAAATAGTGGCTCCACGAACGTCCGGTGACTCTTTCGACGATACGCTGAAAATCCTGTGAGGATGGATGCTTGAATCGGTAGGTCTGGACGTAGGTACGCATAATTCGGTCCATTTTTTTTACGCCGACCTGGCGTTCAATGCCACGCAGCACCAGCTTACCCCGAGAATAGGCATTTTGTGCATATTTAATAGCTGAGCCGTACTTCCAGGACTCACGGTTTAACGGCTGCGGGGAAGATACCTGTCCAGACTGTAACGGCAAGTTGGGGATAAGTCCGTACTCTTGCTCCATGAGCCGTTCCTCTGCATAAGAGGTAAAGCCTTCATCCAGCCATGGTTCCTCGAATTCGTTGTTTGCCACCATTCCATAGAAATATTGATGCCCAATCTCATGAATGACTGTCCGCTCCAGACTATAGCCTGGATTCAGGTTATCAGCCGCTGCAGCCGTAATGAGTGTGGGATATTCCATGCCGCCCGCGCCGCTGCCTGCTTTGGGTGGTACAACGATGGACAGGGTCGAATATGGATAAGGCCCGTACCACTTGCTGTAATAGGAAAGAGCGGCCTTGGCTGCGCTCATATAGCGTCCCTTGAGCTCCTTGTGCGATGGGTCGAGATACAGTTTGATTTTGACACCCGGCACCTCGGCAGAGGAAAATGGCTCTTCTGCGGCTACAAAATTCGGTGAAGCGGCCCATGCAAAGTCGTGCACGTCATCGGCATAGAATTGATATATTTTTTGCCCATTTTGCCGGACTGCTCCACGGGTGGGGAATCCAGTTGCAGCCACGATGTATGTTTCAGGCACTCGAATCCGCACACTGTAAATTCCGAAATCGGCGTAAAATTCGGAGTTTCCATGATACTGATGCAGATTCCAGCCTTCCTCGGCGCGTCCACGCTGTCCTGCGGTTTCGTAGACGCTAAGTTTGGGAAACCATTGACCCGCCATGACAAAATCATCTGTTGCGCCCATACGTGCGAAGATGGCGGGTAGCTTTACCTCAAACTTCATATATAATGTAATGCTTTCACCACCTCGGACTGGCTTGGGGAGACGTACCTTCATGAGCGAGCGGTCGTTCACGTTACCGTCATCCGGCTGCACGTATTGAGTCCGGTGCAGGAGGGATAAACCGTCTTCCGTTTTAAGTTCAGTTAGTGTCATGGAGCCAAAGCCGTTCTTGGGCATGGTGTCGCCGCGCAGCTTGCCCCCGGATTCCTTCATGAAGGTGGTTTCCATGGAAGAGAAGGCATTGGGGTACAGATGCAGGTACAGATCGTTCACGGTTTTGGTGCCCGGATGCTTCCATGTAAGCGTCTCGGTGCCCCGCAAAACCTGTCCTTCTTCCAGAGACACGTCAATGTGGTATTCCACCACACGCTTGCTAAGAATCTCCGAAGCAGGCTGTGGAGGACTTTGGGGTACGTCAGGCAGGATGTTTGCCCCCAGAGGCTTGCCCATGTTTGGCGCAAGCGCAGACTCCGACTGGGAATCGTACGGCGGTTTGCCCAAGGATTGCGGATCGGACTTAGATTCAGGCTGCCAGGCAAACCATAACGTCCCTACGAGGAGACCGAGGGCTAGTGTAGACAATAAAACGATTTTGGTGCGTGCTGGGGTCATACAATGGATACCTCCCGTTGACAAGCATCTACAGCATGTATATGTTTGCTTTCGGGAGATTATTAGTTAAAATATTTATAGTGTAGAATGAGTGTCAAGACGGAAAATGGAGGCTTAGTGACGCATGAGTGAAAATCAGCCGGACGGCAAAAAACAGATTGCACTGAACATTGTCAGTGGCAAGAGTAAACATAAGGGCTTCGGCGCAGGTTCAATCGACCTGAACAGCATGTCCCCGGTCATTATTGACCGCGGCGAGGCCAAAATTGATGTCGGTGCTATGCATGCCAAAAGTAAAGTAGAACGCGGGATTAAGTTTTCTACCAATAAAGAGGATGTACCAAACGGACGCCAGGTTTGGCTGGTATGGGTAGCCGTGGACCGCACACCCGAAGGACGTGTGTACGGCGGCGCGACTGCCTGTGAGATGCTGATTGACGACGAAGCCAAACGCGGCTGGAAAATCCTCGCCGATCACGTCAACCGTATGGATTACGCGCTCAAGCGTCGTTTCATGCTGGAGGATCTCGGCAGTCAGGATAAAGCAGCACTCAAAAGCCTGCTGATTTCTCATAATGAGGAATGGTGGGACGCTTCGCCTGAGGAATTGAAGCAGGCGCTGGAAGGGTAAGCGGAAGATCAACCACAGAAGCAGTTTCTCCGTATTTGGAGGAACTGCTTTTTTAACGGAGCTGATGAGTTTATCGGGACTTAGCAGAAATTTAATCAATAAATTATATCGCGAGACAAATATAGAAACGACCCAATTGGAAACTTTGTTTAAGCTTTGTGATGCTTTCAATTGCAAGCTTTCATACCGATTAAGGCAGATAAATGATGCTATTGTATTTTGGGGATTAGGCCTTGTGGCTATTCTATTAGGTATGAAGTCAGATATGAAATTAAGAAATCATAAAGATGATAAGAACAAAAACGAAAATTTGTAAAAAGCACCGAGTAAATAATTCATCAATCGAAGTAACTACATAGGAGCATAAATATTTACCTTTGGTGAAATTGGGTTACATGTTAAAATGTTTTGAATATAATCAAAGAAAATGAATTTCTTAAAAGGATCTAACCCATGATTTGTTGGAGCATATCAAAGTAACAAAATCATAATTGTTGATATATGTGGTTATTTGACTGATAGCGCCTTGACATCCTGGAAAGGCATTCACTATAATTCAAATAGAAATCGGTTCCAAAATCCGGTTTTTATTTATATCTTTTGTGGAACCGGTTCCTAAAAGAGTGTAGTTAAGTCATGTTCACTGTTTATGAATGTAATCTGTAGATAAGGTGGCATCGTTATGTTTAAATGGTTGAAAAAGAAGGCGGCTCCTCGTATTGAAGAATTCGACATGATAGCACCAATTAAAGGACAAGTGGTTTCCCTTGAAGAGGTTCCAGATCCTGCGTTCTCTACAAAGGCTATGGGGGAAGGCGTCGCTATTCATCCGTCTGAAGGCAGAGTCACGGCTCCTTTTACGGGGAAAGTCGCTCATGTGATGGAGAAAAGCAAGCACGCCCTGGTAATTGAGCATGAATGTGGTGTACAAGTTTTGATACATGTCGGGATTAATACCGTCTCACTCAAAGGGCAGGGCTTTAACCCTCATGTCCAAACAGGAGATAACGTTAAAGCGGGGCAATTATTGATGGAGTTTGATCTGGACGCTATTCAACAGGATGGCTTGCCGGTAATTACTCCGGTAATTGTTCCAGACGGGCAAGAAATGATCAGTCATGTGGAAATATTGGAAGGCTCGTCTGCTTCTCCTGATGCACCTGTATTGAGAGTCTATTTGAAAGCCTAGTCAGCATTCAGCTTCCTACTGCGTAAGATCATTAGGTAAATTCTTGGGGTTTAACAGTAAAATATGTAGGATAAGACTAACTGGAATTTCTGGTTAGTCTTTTCTTTAGATAAGTAAGTCACAAACCGCATATTTCAGATATCCGCCGATTACAATTGCCTCCGTAAAGCCCTCCATGAAAGCAAATCACTTTTTTAATATCATAGGGGAGCAGATTTTTAAGAGAATCTTTCGCCATGTTAAAATCATGACAGTATTGTGGATCTGGCCCCTGTAGCTCGCCACTCACTACGTTCAGAGCATCTCCTGCAATCAAAGTTTGACTGGTCTTATGATAGAAGCTTAGGTGTCCCGGTGTATGACCAGCAGTATCTATAACTACGATCCCTCCACAAAAGGGCAATTCCTCCCCAGCAACGATCGTGGAGTTTACGGCAGCCTTCGGGGGATTTTCAAGTGTGCGCCGGAATGCATGTCTCCACTCTACCGGGACAGATTCGGGCATGGAGTTTACAGCTTGAGTTATCGCTTCTGGTGTCAGCTTTATAAGCTGCTTTTCTCCCTGTATATAGGGCTTTTCGATAGAACTGGAAAACACCTGAACTGGGGATGAACAAGTCCGAATTACATCTGCCAAACTGCCGATATGATCAAGGTCCTGGTGTGTAATGAATATGGAGGTAAGTTTATGTATGGTGAATCCGGTACTTAGAATAGCCTCTTGTAAAAGCGGTATTTGCCCGGGGTAAGTCGTGTCCACTAAAATCATATTATCTTCGTCCCACATTAAGGTGGGGTGAATGCTCTCTGTTCGTCCCATGATGGTAGAAGAAACCTGAAGTATCTGTATTCCCTTGTCCAATTGCATCGAATCCTCCTAAAAGAGTTGATGTAATACAAAGGAATCGTATCACGAAATTAAAATATGTAAACCTTAATTATAACATAAAAATAGTTATTTGTCAATATATAGAATTCTAAATTTGTGTGACAATGACTCTTGCAAAGAGTGCTTTTTTATTTTATTCAGGTTTAATCAGAGGTTCACAAAAGTAGAGAAGTGTAACTAACTTTACTGGTTAGGAGTGATTACGTGAAGAAGATTTACTTTGCGAGACATGCCAAAGCAACAGGACAGGAGCCAGATGCCCGACTCACCGATGAAGGTATCCAACAAGCTGAGCAATTGGCTGATTTTATGGAGAATGTAGGTGTGGAATATATCGTATCCAGCCCGTGGGAACGGGCCGTGCAAACCATTCAGCCTTTGGCTGAACGGAAACAGTTGCAGGTGTATACTGATCTACGTCTTCAGGAACGGGTGCTTAGCCGTGTGCATTTAGATCATTGGATGGACGTGCTGAAACAGACCTATCTGGACGAGGATTTGAAGCTGGAGGGAGGGGAATCATCCCGTGAAGCGGCAGATCGAGGAATACAGCTTGTTCAGGAGCTTATAGAACGGACAGAAAAAACGATCATCATTGTAACTCATGGGGCTCTGTTGTCACTTCTCATTCGACATTACGATTCGCAGTTTGGGTTTGAGGAGTGGAAAACACTTTCGAATCCGGACGTATATTTGCTTGAAATCAAAGAAGCAGAAGCCCAGATTCGCAGAGTGTGGACTACGGAGTGAAATTAGTGAAGTGCGTTTACCATAGAAACAATAAGCCTGGCAATACCATAATCCGTTCATTGTATAAATACCGAGTGGCTGGATCATCCTTTCTCGACGCGTGGCTGCTTCATAAACAATTGTAATGACGCGTTGTTCCAGCGCACTCTCCAGTAGCTCTCTTAGGAAAGGCACTTCTATGTCATGCGGGGGTATCCAGAAGACAAGCCGCTGCTGCAATTGTTCGATCTTTTGCTTAAGTTCACTGGATAGATAATGAAAGGACTTGTGCAATGCGGAATCCACTTCGTTTTTAAAGGGGAGAGATTTGTAATTCCGAATTTTGCGAATTGGTATATTAGCTTTAAGCATGTTACCCTTTTGCCAGATTCAATTGCCATGAAACTCCGTATCTGTCTTCAACCCACCCAAATAGTTGGCTTACGGGCGAGGCCTCAAGGGGCATTAGAACTTGACCTTCCTGCGATAGCTGATCAAACACTTGGTGAATTTCTTCTTCCGAATCACAGGTGACGAATAGCGATAGGGCCGGGGTAAAAGGGTGCTTGTCCTGATGATTTTGGTCAATAGCCATGAAGGTTTGTCCTTTGAGGGTGAATACAGCATGTAACACGGCTCCGTTCTCCTGATGAAGTACGCTGATGATGTCCGACGGCTTAAACACAGAGGTATAAAATTGTATGGCTTCTTCTGCTTGACCGGAGAACATAAAAAATGTTGTAATTTTTGGGTTGTAATTTTGCATCAGATCAGCTCCTTGGACTGGATGGTAGATGCTAATATTTTCCCGCTTTTCGAATAGAAATATTCAACCATAAAAGAAGCACTTCATGAGGATATACATATATGTGAAGGGAGGATAACAGAATGATGGACACAACAGAGAGGCTTGTGGAAATGTTCGGTTCAGGCAAGAAGCTGGATGCCAGCATCATTTCCGCCTATACGGATGTGGTTGTCCAATATGGGACTGGTACATCTTCCATGCGAATCGTATCGTGAACAACTGGCGGCCGAATTGGATAAAGCGATGGATCAAAGCTTTTCAATGAATTTTTACCTTTATTAAGCTTTAAATGCACTCAGGCAGATATCATTCCGCGATTGGTACATTGGGGGGAGCAATATGCTTATCGGTTGCTGGATCAGTATCATGAGCTGAGAAAACGAGTTGAGATTAAGATGGTGCATGAAATCGAGCTGGCGCATGTTCGGACAGGGAGTTAATTGGGTCAGGATAGAACTTTTGATGAAAAGGGACGAAATAGCGGAATGCGGCGACGGTATGGGGATTCGCCCAGTCCACGGGCTGATGTCCCGCATAGGATACATCAGCCTAGAACACAAGGAGTGAAACACATGTCTTTAATGCCACAGGTCCCTTTCGGAACGCAACCGGGAACTCCGGGCCCATTCACACCGTCAGGTCCCTCGCTTCCACAATTTCCTGGCACACAGGGTTCGTTCCCGTCACCGATGGGACCACCACCCGGGGGAGGGTCTTTTTCGCCACCGCCGCAGGGGCTTTTTGGCCCACCATCAGGGCCAGGGCCGCTTGGCCCTATAGGACCGGGATCCCAAGGTCCACTCGGACCCCAAGCTCAAGCGCCAACAGCCCCACCACCGCAATTTACGCCACCAAAGCCACTGGTCACGGCCTATGCTATTGACCCTTTAGCCATCTCCGGGTGTTTGTTCCGCAACACGTTTGTATGGCTGACGAATGGGGAGCGCTTCTGGCTGTATCCCATCTTTGTAGGCAGAACATCCGTAGCGGGATTTCGGTGGAATGGTCGTTTCTGGACTTATTATGGTGTAGACACCAACCGTATCGAGTCGTTTAGCTGCTTTTGGTAAGCATACCTTTGGGGAAAAGCGTACCGGAAGGGGAAGCTGCGGATAATCGTGGCAAGAGAGATATATGGGAGATATGAGGAAATAAAATGAAGTAAAAAAGGACTGAGAGAAGCGCTTATAGCGTTCCTTCAGTCTTTTTCGTGATTAATCCATCCACCATCGCTTGAAATTGCTCCACCATGATTTCTTTTCTGCCTGCCGCTCCGTTTGGTCAGTCTGTGCCGCTGTCGGTGGGTTATTCTGTCCTGACAGCGTTTCCTTCGGCTCCGTGCCGCTGACGAATACCTCCAGCCGCTTATCCGGACTGTCCGGCGCAGCCAGCTTGCCGCTGGCCGGATCAATGTAGGCGCTGACGACGCCGTCAGGAATGGGAAAGATTTTGGGCGGCACATTCTCCAGTGCTTTCTCCGTATACTGCGCGAAAATCGGTGCCGCCCGCCGGGCATCCTGCGTGCTGATGGCCTTGCCCTTGTCATAGCCGACCCAGACGGCGGTGGACAGCTCGGGTGTGAAGCCAACCATCCACGCATCGGTGTTGGTCGTGCCGCTCTTCCCGGCAACCGGGCGCTTGATCAGCTTCGCGACCCGGTTGCCGGTGCCGCCTTCCTCGAACACGCCTTCCATAAGGCGTGTGAGGACGTAGGCAGAGGCGGGCTTCACTACCTGCACCGGAGCGGTCTGCGGTGCTTCATAGAGCGACCGCCCGGCCGCATCGGTGATGCGCAGCACCGCAACCGGTGCGACCTTTTGCCCGCCGCTGCCGATGACCGAGAAGGCCGAGGCCATCTCGAACGGGCTGACAGGCGATACGCCCAGCGCGAGGGAAGGCACGGGCTTCAGCTCGCTCGTAATGCCCATTTTGCGGGCGAGGTCCATGACCTTGTCTGTCCCCACCTTCAAAATGGTGCTTACAGCATAAATATTATCGGACGCCGCAATCGCACGCCGCAGATCGATTTCGCCCAAATATTTGTCTCCAAAATTTTTGGGCTTGTAGGTTTTACGGTTGTTGTCGTAGTGGAACAACGTCGGTCGGCTTTCGAACTTGGACGTACTTGTCAATTCGCCAGAATCCAGTGCGCTCAGATACATAATCGGCTTAAAGGACGAGCCAGGCTGCCGGGTTGTGGCAAGCGCATGATTATACTGATTGCCGACATAGTTGGTCCCTCCAACCATGGCCTTCACATGCCCGCTGCGCGGGTCAATGGAGATCAACGCCGTTTCCAGTCCGTTGCTGTTCTTCATGCCCTCGTCTACAGCCGCCTCGGCTGCTTGCTGCATGTGCATGTCCAGCGTGGTATAAATGCTTAGGCCGCCATGCTCCAGCACACTTTCACTAATTCCCAGCTGGTTCGTTGCAAGCTGGCGGATGTAGTCGCGGAACCAGGGGGCTGTTTCTACCGTCCGGCGCTGGCTCTCGGGCCGCAGGGCAAGCATTTCCTCATAGGCCTTGGTAGCTTGGGCTGGAGTAATTTTGCCGGTGAGCGCCAAGGAATCCAACACAATTTTTTGCCGATCCTTGGCGTTTTTCATATGATTATACGGCGAATAATAGGTCGGTCCCTTCGGAATACCTGCCAGCAGGGCGCTTTCAGCCAAATCCAGATCTTTTGCGGACTTACCGAAATACATCTGCGAAGCCGCTTCAATGCCGTAGGCACCGTGACCATAATAGATTTCATTCAAATACATTTGCAGCAGCTCTTTCTTGGTGTACTTCATTTCAAGCTGCGCGGTATAGATGGCTTCCTTGGCCTTACGTGTCCATGTTTTCTCATGAGATAGATACAAATTGCGTGCAAGCTGCTGAGTCAGCGTGCTGGCTCCTTGCGACATATCCCAATGGGTCAGATTGACAAGCACGGCCCTGCCCAGGCCTTTGAAATCAAAGCCAAAATGATCGTAAAACTTCCGGTCTTCCACAGCCAGCGTAGCTGCAATCAGATCGGGTGAAATTTGATCCAGCTGGACAGGAATGGATTCCTTGCCTCCGGCAGAGAAGGTGGCAATGACTTGGCCCTGGCTATCGAGCAGACGCGAATTCCGGTCCGTATCCGCGAGCGGGAGACTGGTGGTATATAAATAGGCGAGCAGAATGCAGGCAGCGATGACCGTCAGAATGGTGAGTGACAGCAGTCCCTGAAACCATCGAAGCCAGAGCGGCTTGCGTTTGGGGAATTGCCCGGTTGTAGCGGCCATCTTGCCACCTCCTTCCATGGTTGATGTTCTCAGTATTGTCAATCCGAAAGCGTCTATTCATCAGATGCGTGTACGTGTGTATTTTATACGAGATCGAGTCTAAAAAGGCTTTTTCAGGTTATCCAAGTATCGCCTATAAGCAAAAGTGTGAAAGTACAGTGTGTTTGGTACAATAAATATAGCAAATCCGGCGTGTGCGTATTGCAGATATTAAGGAAGTCAATGTTTATATTGCCACGACCAGAACCGCCAGGGCGCGGCCTGAACGATAAAAGGATTGTCGGACACATAATTTGATGAGAAAGAAGGTTGAAATGATGGATTTGTGGTTTACAGAGAAGCAAACTCCCTCTTTCGGCATTACAGCAAAAATCAAACAAACGTATGTCTCTGAGAAAACGGAGTTTCAGGATCTGGCGATGATCGAGACAGAGGAATTCGGCAACATGCTTGTACTGGATGGTATGGTAATGACTACCGTGAAGGATGAATTCGTATATCACGAAATGGTAGCACATCCCGCTTTGAATACCCATCCGAATCCGAAAAAGGTTCTGGTTGTGGGCGGCGGCGATGGCGGAGTTATTCGTGAGGTTATCAAGCATCCTGAGGTGGAAAAGGCTGTGCTGGTTGAGATCGATGGCAAGGTGATCGAATATTCCAAACAATATTTGCCCGAAATCGCCGGGAAGCTGGATGAGCCCAACGTAGAAGTACTGGTTAATGATGGATACATGCACATTATTGAGCATAAAAATGAATACGACGTGATTATGGTCGATTCAACAGAGCCGGTCGGTCCGGCAGCACCGTTGTTCGAGCGCGGGTTTTACCAAGGTATTTTTGAAGCGCTGAAGGAAGATGGTATTTTCGTGGCGCAGTCGGACAACCCTTGGTTCAAGGCTGACTTGATTCAGAAGGTCAACAAAGATGTGAAGGAGATTTTCCCGATTGTACGTGTGTACGGTGCGAATATTCCAACCTATCCGAGTGGTCTCTGGACATTCACGCTGGGGAGCAAGAAGTATGATCCGCTGGAAATAGACGAGGCACAAATTCCAGAGATGGATACTCGGTATTACAGTCCCCGTTTACACAAAGCGGCGTTTGTATTGCCTAAATTTGTGGAGGATTTAACGAAGTAGAGAGCAAAACGAGCTAAATATACATCCCAATATCACCGTGTTATGACATAAAATAAATGTAACTGTATTTTAAGAAGCGTCGCAGTGCTCTTTTTCACCTATTTTTGGGTGGAAAAGAGCACTGTAGGCGCTTTTTTGTTCTGGATAAGGTTGGAAAATGGGCGTGAAAGCATATTGGACACCGAATTTCCTATAAAGATAAAAGAAGGGAATTTAAGGTTATGCGTAGAATATACAAAAAACTAGACATTTTACAGAATTGTAATATCAACAAGGGGAGGTCTGGTTATGGCAATACATAATTCGGTGATGTACCAAAGAGGGGGAAATTTTTTTGATCAGACGCTCTTTTTATTACCTGTGGGGGTCTCAGACGATCTCCAACGTAGCAGATATCATCTACATGTTGAGTGTAGTGGTATTGGTGTTCAGCTCAAGTAATTCTTTAATGACGACCATTTTGATTCCGCTCTTCCGATTGTCTGCCCAAGTGCTTAGCGGGCTCGTTGCACCGATAGTCCTCGGCCGATTTCGACTGACGCGTATTTTGCTATTTTCCCAATTTGGGCAGTTTGTCATCTTTACGCTGTTGCTGCTTTATTTGTGGATCACGCCTGATCAGAGGTCGTTTCTGTTCATTTTCGTGATGGTGTTTGGTATGTCATTTCTGGATGGCTGGACCAACCCGGCACGTAATGCGCTTGTACCCCGATTGGCAACCGGCGAAGGACTGATGCGTGCCAACGGCATGGTGGCGGTCAGTGATCAAGTGGTTAAATGTGCAGGCTGGGCGTTGAGTGGAATTATTGTGGCATGGCTCGGTTCCCTGAATACGCTTGTGATCGCATCCTGTTGTTATTTGGTGGCTGTAACTGTTACTTCATTCATTCGTGATCCGCTGGATCAAAAGGAATTAAGCCCCGAATCTTCAGAGTTTGCCACGAGCGGGTCAGAAACAGCAAAAGCAAAGGAAAAAGGCTCTCACTGGAAGGAGCTTGGGGAAGGCTGGCAGATCATTTGGCATAACCGCCGCATTCGTTCTTTGATGATCGTGGATAGTGTGGACACCATTGGAGGAACCTCCTGGCTTGGCGTATTTATTCTGGCGTATGTTACTCAGGTGCTGCATCAGGATGCAAGCTGGTGGGGCTTTATGAATGCCTCCTTTTTCTCTGGTACGATTCTGGGCGGACTGCTCGTCGTTGGCTTGGTCAAGCGGCTGCAAAGAAACAGCTTTCTGTACATGCTCGGAGCGTTGCTCGTATATGTGCTGATTACGGTGGTGTTTGCGCTCAATACGATCCCAGTCGCTGCGCTTGTTCTTTTTGCTGTATCCGGCTTACCGGTTCAAATGGCAGGAATTATTCGCCGTACCTTGTTGCAAACGAGTGCCCCGGCCGCTCAGCTCCCTAAAGTGATGGCGGGTATTGATGTGCTTACGAATCTCGCTTTCGGCCTATCCTTGTTATTCCTGGGCTGGTATGCAGACCGTTTCGGCATGGTGCAGGTGTATTTACTGGCTGCGGCTATGACAACCATTGCCGTTCTGATCGGTTGGTTCTATCGCCGTGATTTTCAGGAAAGTGAGCAAATTGATCATCCAACCGCTACGGGCGCTGGTATTTAAAATTGGCGTTCTCGTTAGACGTGACATCGTTCATTGGATGACTACATAGTTAAATGCAGGTGTATAACCTGTAATTTCTCTCAATTTCACAGGAACACCACTGGGATGATGTTGACGGTGGTGTTCCCTTCATATCATTTGGGACAGTATGTCTGTTGAGCCATATGTACCCTTCTAATGTCAGGTCCGTTTGCTCGTGATATATGTTTTGACGGCAGGAGGAGTGTAATTGGTAAATTGCCGCAGGATTCCTTGCGGAGTAGTATCCGTAAGTACCATCGCACGATATTTTTCCTGCATAAATTGTTCCTCAGCCATACGATCAAACAAGGAAATAAGAGGATCGTAATAATGGTTAATGTTTAAAAGACCACATGGCTTTTCGTGCAAGCCTAATTGTGCCCATGTAAAAATTTCGAAATATTCTTCCATCGTACCTGGGCCACCTGGTAAAGCAATAAACCCGTCCGCAATCTCTGCCATTTTAGATTTTCGTTCATGCATGGAATCAACAATGATTAGTTCGCTCAGGCTATTATGCGCGATTTCACGGCTTTGCAAAAAGTGAGGGAGCACACCGATGACGTGACCTCCTGCATGAAGTATCGCATCAGCTACTGCACCCATTAAACCAACGCTTGCTCCTCCATAAACCAAGCTTATCTCTTGTTCGGCAAGTGCCTTGCCCAGAGCAATAGCATGCTCTCGATAAATCGTAGACGCTCCATCACTGGAACCGCAGAAAACAGCAATGCTTTTCATATTAGATCCCCCTTATGAATATCTCTTTGCAAGTTTTTGCTGGTGTGTCCGAAATATGTCTTCCAAGGTGATGTCATACTTGTTGGCGATCACGATAAGATTACCCAGTACGTCTCCAAGTTCTTCAGTTAAATGTTTCTTGTTATCCTCGAATGAACCATCGATCTCATCAGGACGGTCTCTGCCGATTTCCAGGGCGCGAATGGCTCTCGCAACCTCTCCCGTTTCTTCTGCCAAGAAACCAATTCGGACGAATATATCTAAATCCGACCAGCTTCTCTCCTGGTAATACTGCTTTACCCATTGTTGAAATTCATTAATATCCATATCCAGCCTCCAAATATAAACCAATGTATAGGTGTCGGCTATACACAAAACCTCAAGGTTTAGATAAAACCGAAACGTTTGTTCGTGTTTTTTATTATATAATATGAAAGGGTATTTTTCAAAGAAAAATATATTTTTGGAGCGACCGTGGAACTTATAAAGAGGTACTTCAAAATAAACTAACGAGGATTAGTTATTAAGGAGCCAAAAAGGAGACAAGCTTATTTGGCTCCTTTTTCGTTGTTTAACCATTGGGCAGAATAGTGGAATTGATCAGGAGAGGAACGGGTCTGTTCATCACAACTAGTCTCATACTTTTTGAAGAGGGAGTCCCCGTTCTATTCGAGCCAGGTTGACAATACGTTGGATAAGGGCAATTTTTGCTCGTGTGTAGCCCTCACGGCGTTCAGCCAACCTCGCGTTTAAGTTCACCTGGACCGCATCCGGTCAGTCTGCTAGGCCGTAGTGAACTGGCTGTTATAGAGCGAGGCATAATGCCCCCCGCTTGCAAGCAGGCCCTCATGGGTTCCGCTTTCGACGACATCACCGTTTTTCATATATAAAATCAGATCCGCTTCGCGGATGGTCGATAGTCTGTGGGCGATCACAAAGCTGGTGCGTCCAGCAATCATTTTCATAAACGCCTTCTGAATACGCGCTTCTGTCAGGGTGTCTATACTGCTGGTCGCTTCATCCAGAATGAGCATAGGTGGATCGACGAGGATTACCCGAGCGATGGTGAGCAACTGCTTTTGACCTTGCGACAGGCTGTCGCCTGAACCGCTGATGACCGTATCGTAGCCATGTGGCAGCCGCTTGATGAAGCTATGTGCATTGGCAGCCGTCGCAGCCGCGATAATTTCTTCTTCGGTCGCTTCCGGCTTTCCGTAAGCGATATTGTCCCGAATCGTACCGCTGAACAGCCATGTATCCTGAAGCACCATGCCAAAATTAGTCCGCAGGCTGTCCCGGCTCATATCGTTGATATTCACCCCGTCGATGGATATCGAACCGCTGTCCACATCATAAAAGCGCATGAGCAGGTTAACGAGCGTTGTTTTACCAGCTCCGGTCTGCCCGACAATCGCAACACGGGTACCCGGCTTAACCTCCAGACTAAAGTTCGTAATGAGCGTACGCTCCGAGGTATAGGAGAATTTGACATGATCAAAAAGAATTGTGCCTTTGCTGCGTTCCAATTGTACGGCGTTCGATTTTTGCGGCTGCTCAGGGGGTGAGTCCAAAATAGCGAATATGCGCTGGGCAGAAGCCGTAGCCGCTTGGAATTGGGTCAGCACACCCGTAATTTCATTAAAAGGCTTGGCAAACAGATTCGTATAGATCAGAAAACTTGATAATCCCCCTACCGAAATCACACCCAAAATGATGGATATACAACCGATCATCGCCGTGACCGAGAAGGTCATGTTGTTCACCAGCCGGGTGGAGGGATTGGACAATGATCCATAAAACTGTGATTTCACCCCGGCTTGATACAATTGGTCATTTCTGGCGGCGAACTCCTCAAACGAACGGTTTTCATAATGAAAGGCTGTAACCACCCGCTGTCCGCCAATCATTTCCTCCACATAACCATTCAGACTCCCTAAAATTTGGGCCTGTTCGCGGAACATGCGTTGGGATCGTGTGGTAATAAACCGTGCCACGCCATACGTAACCGGGGCTGACACCAGCACGACCAGCGTCATGATCGGACTGATATACAGCATGAGCACAATCGAGCCTATAATCGTAATAACCCCGGTAATCAAAGTAGAGAAGCCTTGCAGCAATCCATCTGACACAGCGTCCATATCGTTCACAAAACGGCTGATGCTGTCACCTTGCGGGTGATTGTCGTGGAAGCTTAACGGCAGGATATTAAAATGATCAAATAACTCCCGCCGCATATCATTGACCGTCTGATAAGCAATACGGTTCGTTAAATAGGTGAGCAGCCAGCTAAACAAGCTGCCTACGGTATACACCATGCCTAATCCGGCAAGAATGTGCGCAATTCCTCTAAAATCCACCACTCCCTTATCTACCATATGGTCGATGGCCTGACCGATCATATAGGGACCGATCAGACTGGCAAGCACGCTGAGAATTGCGCTGACAATGACCCAAAATGCTGATTTTTTATATTGACCCACATAGGTTAACAATCTTCTCCAGGTTTCTTTACCGCTCATTGGTCTACCTCCTGCGTTGAGAGCTGGGAATGGTTAATTTCCTGATATACATCTGAGCTGCTCATCAACTGTTCGTGTGTGCCGACACCGACAATCCGCCCTTCATCAAACACAATAATTTTATCAGCATGCTGTACGCTGCTGACCCGTTGCGAGACAAGCAGGACGGTCATGCTGCTGCTATTTTCCCGTAACGATTTACGCAAGGCGGCATCGGTTGCAAAATCGAGTGCACTTGATGAATCATCCAAAATGAGGATTTGCGGATTCCCTGCAATAGCTCTGGCAATGGTTAGACGTTGCTTTTGACCTCCCGACAGATTAAGGCCCCCCCGGGCAATCGGAGCATCGTATTTTTCGGGCAGATTGGAAATGAACTCATCCGCTTGCGCGATGGCTGCGGCTCGGGCGACTTCCTCATCGGTGGCGTGTTCATGACCCCAACGAATATTATCCGCTATGGTGCCGGTAAACAGCAGCGCCTTCTGTGGAACAATCCCGATTTTCTGCCGCAATTGCTCAAGCTTATATTGGCGAACATCGATGCCATCGACCTGAACATGCCCCTTCACCGCATCATAGAACCGGGGAATGAGATTCCCAAATGTAGATTTCCCCGAACCCGTCGCTCCGATGATACCGACCGTTTCACCGGGGAAGATGTCTACGGTAACATCGCTCAGCGCCAATTGTCCCGTTTGGTTGTATCCGAAGGAGACGTGATCAAAAGCGATGGCCGGTACGGTGCCCTGCTCATCTGAACCAGCCCGGCCTGTAGCCGTAGTCACATCGGAGATCGAAGCTTGTGTATCCAGAACCTCCTGAATCCGTGCAGCCGAGGTTGCAGCCTTGGTGAACAGAATAATTAGATTGGTCACCACGATCAGAGCCAGCAAGATCTGCGTGATATAATTAATAAAAGCAATAATCTCCCCTTGAGTAAGAGATCCATATTGAATATGAATGCCGCCGACCCACAGAATCGCAATAATGGCTCCGTTGACCACCAGCAGTGTGGCGGGGCTGAGCAAAGCGGAAATGCGCCCAACACGGATGGCGGTTTGGGTCAGGTCATCCGAGGCTGTATTGAACTTGACCCGTTCGGTTCCTCTTTTGGCAAAGGCTCGTATGACTCTTACCCCTGTAAGATTTTCGCTTAGCACAAGAGCGATGTTGTCCAGCTTTTTCTGATACTGGCGGTACAGGGGCGAAGCCTTCGTGATCACCAGATACAGGATCAAAGCCAGAATTGGCGTAGCCGCTAACAGTACCAAAGCGAGGCGAAAGTCCAGGATCATCGACATGATAATAGCCCCAATGCAAATAAAAGGAGCGCGAATGACCAGACGAATCAGCATCGCCACAGCCGTCTGGAGCTGATTCACATCGTTCGTGATCCGATTGATGAGTGAGGGTGTACCAAACTTATCCAGATCGGCATAAGAGAACGATGAAATGTGCTTAAACATCGTATTGCGCAGCGTCGTTCCGAATCCTTGAGAGGCCCGGGCTGCGTAGAACTGGCACACCATTGAACTGCCAAAGCCCAGCACGGTCATAAGCAACATCAAAAGACCCATCTGCCAAACATAATGGGTATCTCCTTTGCCAACACCATGATTGATCATTAGGGCTACCATGGTGGGCAGCAATAATTCCAAAATCGCCTCAATCAGTTTAAACAGAGGTCCAAGAATACTTTCCTTCTTATAAGGCTTCAAAAAAACAGCAAATTTCAGCAAATAAACCATCACCTAACCTGAATATTGTATAAAGCCCGTTGACCCAATCTGATAACTGAATATGATTATGGCATATCCCAAACCATATGAATAATATTTAATATATATTAGAGGTATAGGTTTTACATATATCAGTACCGGAGGTCCATGATGGAATTGAGACATCTCAAGTATTTTTTGGCGATTGCAGAGGCGGGACAAATCACAGCGGCAGCTAAAAAGCTGCAAATCGCACAACCTCCCCTCAGTCAGCAGCTCATGCAGCTGGAGGAGGAGCTTGGTGTAAAGCTCATGCATCGAGGCTCGCGAAGCATTCATCTGACAGAGGCCGGAATCATTTTGCAGAACAGGGCCAAGCAGATTTTGGAGCTGACGGATGCCACGACGAGGGAAATAAACGATTTTGCTATGGGTATGAAGGGAACGCTCACGATTGGAACCGTCTCTTCTTCCGGCGCAGCTCTGATGAAAGACAGGCTTTCCGAATTTCACAAAACCTATGCGGGCGTAAAATTTGAAATTCATGAGGGAAACACGTTCATGATCCTCGATCTGTTGAACAAGGGGATTGTAGAGGTCGGTATCGTCAGAACGCCGTTCAACACCACCGATCTGGGGTGCAGATATGCAGCCTCCGAGCCGATGGTCGCGGTGATGACAGAAGAGCATGACTGGAACCCTGACCAGAAGACGATTCCACTGTCTGACTTGAAAAACAGACCGCTAATCATATACCGCCGCTTTGAGCAATTGATCCACGATGCCTGCATGAAGCATGGCTTTGAGCCGAATTTCTTTTGCAAAAACGATGATGCCCGCACTACGCTTCACTGGGCTAATGAAGGACTGGGTATCGGTATGATTTCGCGGTCCGCGCTGTCTCTAGGCAGCAATAACCAGTTAATTGTGAAGGAAATTATGTGTGAAGAATTGCATACTCGTGTGGCGGCTGTCTGGCTCAAGGATAAGTACATGTCTTCTCTGGCTTCCCGATTTATCGAAAGCTTTAGCCAAGCACCCGATGGAGTCACTCCACAGTAGCTGTTTTTTTTGTGGATGAAAGCATCTTTTTGTAAAATCTCATTTGAATTGCAAACGGGAACTGGATATAGTAGTACAGTAGGATAGCGATAGAATGGAGTTTGAACACATGCCACACAATGCAAAGGTCCAAATCCGTCTTCATAGTCATCACGACGGAGAAGATGTGGTGCAGGAGCTTCCCGGAGAAGCCATCATGCGTGGGAAGCATCTATATATAAGGTACGATGAGCCCCAAGAGGGACCTGAGGGCGGAACGACACGGAACACGGTCAAAATCGGACCGGATGAGTTGAAGCTGATCCGTCACGGCGAAGTGCAATCAGAGCAGTCGTTTGCTCTGGGACGAAGATTGCCTGGATTTTACCGATCGCCTTATTTAAGCCTGAACATGTCTGCGCATACGCAGAAGCTCGATATTCGAATGGACGGGTTTACCGGACATGTGAGCTGGACTTATGATCTGTACGTATTTGAGGATTTCTCGGGGCATTTTGCCATCAGTTTGCATATACAGGAGGAGCAACAATCATGACAAGCAATCCACTGGAACTCATTAATCTAAAGGTGACCTCAGCTATCGAGGTAGCGGTACTGGCTGCCGGAATCGTGAGCCGCGAAGAGCTGCCGACGATTACGCTGGAGGTGCCGAAGGACAAGTCGCACGGTGATTTGGCTACAAACGCTGCGATGCAGCTCACCCGCATTGCGAAGAAAAACCCGCGTCAAATTGCAGAAGATTTGATCGCAAATATGGACTTGGCTGCCGCTTCAATTGAAAGCGCGGAAATTGCCGGACCGGGCTTTATTAACTTCCGCCTGAACAAGAGCTATCTGTATGATGTCATTAAACAGGTGCAGGAGCAGGGAGCAGATTACGGACGTGTGCAGGAAGGTGCAGGCAAAAAGGTACAAATCGAGTTCGTCAGTGCGAACCCGACAGGTAGCCTGCACTTGGGCCATGCGCGCGGTGCGGCAGTAGGGGATGCCCTCTGCAATGTGCTTGATTTTGCTGGATACAAAGTAACTCGTGAATACTACATTAATGATGCGGGTAACCAGATTTACAACATGAGCCGCTCAATTGAGGCGCGTTATTTGCAAGAGCTGGGACAGCCTGCGGAGATGCCGGAGGACGGGTATCACGGTGAGGACATCATCGGCTTTGCCAAGGAACTGGTGGCCGAGAAGGGCGATTCCCTGCTGTCTTTGACACCAGGCGACCGCGCAGCTTATTTCCGTGACTATGGTCTGGAAAAGGAACTGAACAAGATCAAGCGCGATCTGGAACTGTTCCGTGTACCTTTTGACTCCTGGTTCAGCGAAACATCGCTGTATGAGAACGGTGAAGTGCTTAAAGCGCTGAACGAGCTGCGTGACCGTGAGGAGATTTACGAGAAGGACGGAGCCACATGGCTGAACACAACCAAGTACGGCGACGATAAAGACCGTGTCTTAATCAAAAATGACGGTACATACACGTACCTGACCCCGGATATCGCTTACCATCGCGACAAATATGCCCGTGGGTATGACACAATCATCAACATTTGGGGAGCGGATCACCACGGCTACATTCCACGGATGAAAGCAGCTATGGAAGCACTGGGCAACGACCCGGATAAGCTCAAAGTGCTGATTGCCCAAATGGTCAGCCTGTTCCAAAACGGGGAAAAGGTAAAAATGTCCAAGCGTACCGGCAAGGCCGTGACGATGGAAGACCTGATGGAAGAAGTGGGCGTAGACGCGATCCGTTACTTCTTCACGATGCGCAGCATGGATTCACATTTGGATTTTGACATGGATTTGGCGATTTCCACTTCCAATGAAAATCCGGTATTCTACGTGCAATATGCCCACGCGCGGGCGTGCAGCGTATACCGTCAAGCCGAGGAGCAAGGAATTGCCGTACTGCCGTTGGCAGAGGTTGATCTGTCCAAACTGACGGCTGAGCATGAGTACGACCTGTTGCGCAAAATCGGCGAGCTGCCGGAGGAAGTATCGGTAGCGGCTGCGAGCTTTGCGCCACACCGTATGATTCGCTACGTCTACGAGCTGGCATCGTTGTTCCACAGCTACTATAAAGCAGAGCGCGTTATCACTGAGGATGCCGCTCAAACGCAGGCCCGCTTGGCGCTGTTTGGCGCGGTCCGCACCACCATTGCCAATGTGCTGAAGCTGGTAGGCGTGTCTGCACCGGAACGCATGTAAGCAAACCACTTTAACGATAAAAGGAACCGTCCGTACCATCCCCAGCAGGGTGGCACGTTCGGTTCCTTTTTTGGTTCGAGCAGCTTAGTAGCGTTCCAGCACCAAATTCGTTTTCAGGGAATCGGCAGGAACCAGCCATCCTTTGGATTGCAGCAGATTGATCAGCTTGGTACGATTGCTGGCGGCAACGCTGTAGTCCGAGGTTTTGAAGGAGATTTCAATGATGGTATCTGTACCTGATCCGTTCGCACTGCGGATAGGCCAGACTTCAACGTCGGTATCCAATCCTTGAAAGCTTCCTCCATATTTGCTGACCTGTACAGGACCGCGTACTCTGGAGTCTGCCAGGGTTTGTTTGCCCCAATTGCTGGTTTTCCAGTTTTGCAGCTTGCCCGGAAGATTGTCCAATAGTTGCTTTAACGCCTGGTCCGGGTAAGGAAGAGTTAATCCTTTGGAAGCGTTCGTTTTTTTATCATTGGAAAAGCTCAGCGTCTGCTTGCTATAACCCCAATCCACCTCAGCATCGTAGTTATCGTCGGATGCACTGAAGCCTTCTTTATTCGCTTGGTTGAGAGCCGCGTTGATATCTCCGTTCGTGACCGTGTACCGCTTCTTGTAGGTTAATTCATAATTCTTTTTATCTTCTTTTTTGCGAAATCTGACATTCCAGCCCTCGTTGTTCAATTGCAGTTGATCCGTGTCAAAATATTCGACGCTCAATCGTTGCGCAGCTTCGCTAATTTGAAATTCGTTGGCTACGCTGCTTTTCAAAGAGCCGTCCGCATTGAGCACCTGAGCTGTATCCAGCAGCAGCTTTACCTCATAGCTTGGTGTGGCATTGGCGGCAGCCTGTGCAGGCTCGGCACCTTTCCATCCCGTTACAAGCAGCACTGCACTTAAGGTGAATACCGACAAAGCCTTTGTGATACGAAGACCAGTTTTCATTCAATCATCTCCTGTTCGTCCGAATGGGGGGTACACGCTACACTTTACGGGTGTAATGTCAGTCGTATGTCAAGGCAAGCTGGTACTCCGGTTAAAAAATAACATAATTTCTATATGACAGGTAAGATTTATTCTTGGTTCCCTAACAAATATTCAGCAAATTGGCGGATTAGGGCCGAGCGGTGGCGGTCCTTATTGCTAACCATATAAATGTACCGCTCCCCAAGTTGACCCGGAATGGGCCGTATGACCAGCATCCCGCGTTCAACCTCGGACTGCACAGCTATGCGGGAGACGAAAGAGACGTGCTCTCCCAGCATGACCGCCTGTTTGATCGCCTCCAGCGAATCCAGCTCCAAATAGGAGGGGAGGCGGCGTCCGCCATGCTCCAGCCATTTGTCGGTCATTTGGCGTGTGCTAGAATCCTTGCCGTGCAGCACGAAAGAGGAAGAAGCGATTCGCTCAGGTATTAAATCGGTTTCGCTTGCGAGCGGGTGATCAGGTGCGCAGATCAGTACCAGCTCATCCTCGCCCAAGGATTCCGATACCAGCGTGGGCACTTGAAACGGCTCTGTTGAAATAACGCCAAGGTCGATTTCGTGACGGGCAAGCATGTCCTTGATCACCGGAGCAGTTTTCACGGACAAGGCAATATGAATTCCCGGATGTTCACGGGCAAAACGGTGCAGCACCGCAGGAAGCACGTAGGTAGCTGGTACATAGCTTGCGCCGATTCGAATGCTCCCCCGCTGGAGTGTGTCGAACTCGCATACAACCCGCTCCGCCTCGGCGGCGAGCGCATTAATCTTGCCGGCATAGTGGAGCAGCGCGTGCCCGGCATCCGTCAGGATGATTTTGCCCATACGCGTGTCGAACAGCTTCACCCCCAAATCCTGCTCCAGATTTCTCATATGAAAGGTAATGGTCGGTTGTTTCAGGCCGAGAAGCTCGGCTACTGTGGTAATTTTATGGTGCTTGTCCAGCAACTCAACAATATGCAGCTTCAAAAGACTTAAATTCACTTGGAATACCTCGCTTTCAGGTTGATCGGAAACTCATGCCCGCTCCATGCGCGGCGGTATCAATCCCCTCTATATAGATTAAATCTATGAGTATTAACACAATTCATTGAAATAATTAATTTTGTTTTAACTTTCCAATAACACAGGCTGCGAATTCAAGCTTTACACTGGGGTCAGTCATAAGAACAGGCAGGTAATGCGATGAATCAGGATTTGTATATTCACGGGTTGAGTAAAACCTTCGGCCATATGACCGCATTGCACGAGACGAATCTGGTCGTACGGCGGGGACAATTCACGACACTGCTCGGTCCGTCCGGTTGCGGGAAAACAACGCTTCTGCGCATGATCGCAGGGCTGGAGACGCCCGATACCGGCACGATCACGATGGGAGAGGAAGTTCTTTTTTCGGCTGAACGCAAAAAGGATATTCCCGCGCATCTTCGTCATTTCGGCATGGTGTTTCAGGATTTCGCGCTGTGGCCGCATATGACGGTGTTTGAAAACGTGGCCTTCGGCCTGCGTGCGAACAAGCATGGAAAAGGCCCCGGTTCTGGTAGCGTGCGTGGCAAGGAGCTGCGAACAGCAGTATTGGAGGCGCTGGGCAAAGTCAGACTGTCGGGGATGGAGGATCGGTATCCTCATCAGCTGTCTGGTGGCCAGCAGCAGCGGGTCGCTTTTGCCCGCGCGGTCGCCATTCGGCCGAGGCTTGTCTTGTTTGACGAGCCGCTCAGTGCGCTGGACGCGGTGCTTCGCGAAGAGATGCGCATCGAAATGCTGTCGCTGGTGCGCGATCTGGGGCTGACTGCCCTGTACGTCACCCATGATCAGATCGAGGCCATGTCAATGTCCGATGAAGTGGTCGTCATGAGAAGCGGACATATTTTGCAGACCGGTACACCGGAGATGATCTACGGTCGCCCATCTCATCCAGAGGTGGCTAGGTTCATCGGTAAATCGAACTGGCTGGAGCCGGAACGGACGCTATTCCGTCCCGAGCATGTCCGCTGGGAACAGGATCAAGTAGACCAGCATTCTTTTACAGTGGAGATTCGTCATATCAGCTATGTTGGGGACCGTTATGAAATCCGTATACTGGCAGAGAACGGCGAGCTATGGACTGCATATCATTCCACCCGCTTGCCTATCGGGGAACAAAAGCAAATTTGGGTATCACCGCAACACATCCACCAACTCGATTCATAGGGAAAAGGGGTATAACACAAGATGATGAACAAGCACGTTTTTCGTACAGGTTGGAAAAAGGGCGCGATGCTCGCATTAACATTGACCTTTGGACTGGCTGTCGCAGGCTGTGGAACGGATACACCATCCAAGGATGGAGCGCAAGCCACCGGATCAGCAGGACAAGCCGGAGCGGCATCGACAGATCAGAAGCTGGTTGTCTACAGCGCAGGCCCTGACGGGCTGGCAAAAAAGCTGGTAGCGGGGTATGAGGCGCAAAACGGAGTGAAGGTCGAGCTGTTCCAGGGAACGACAGGTAAAATTTTGGCCCGCATGGAAGCTGAGAAGGCGAATCCGGTAGCAGACGTGGTGGTACTGGCATCTCTTCCGTCCGTGCAAGGCTTGAAAAAAGACGGCCTCACGCTCCCTTACCCGGATGCCAAAAACGCGGACAAGCTGAATCCCGATTGGTCTGACAAGGAAGGCAACTACTTCAGCACCAGTGCTTCCGCATTAGGTATCGCGTACAACACCAAGCTGGTGAAGACACCGCCGACTTCATGGGCCGATCTCGCGAAGCCGGAGTACAAGGACCAAATTAACATTCCTGATCCGTCGCTGTCTGGTTCGGCGCTGGATTTTATGACAGGCTACCTGAGTGCCAATGGCGATGGGGGCTGGACGTTGTTCGAGCAGTACAAGGCTAACGGCGTAGCGATGGCTGGAGCCAATCAGGAAGCGCTGGACCCGGTCATTACCGGAGCCAAAAGCATGGTCGCTGCTGCGGTTGATTACATGACTTACAAGGCCAAAGCCAAAGGCGAGCCGATCGACATTGTTTATCCGAAGGAAGGAACAGTCATCAGCCCGCGCCCTGCGGCGATTCTCAAATCGACGCAGCATGAGCAGAATGCCAAGGCATTCATTGACTATCTGCTGTCGGACGAGGCACAGAAGCTGGTAGCGGACGCTTCCTTGCTTCCGGGCCGCACGGATGTCAAAGCAGATAAGCGCGCCAATCTGGATGAGATTCCGTTGCTGAAAACCAATTGGGAATGGATGGGCGAGCATGGTCCTGACGTGACAGAGAAGTTCACGCAAATGTTCAAGTAAGCGGATGGGGGTCTCATCCGCCAAACAGATCAGAGCGTGGAGTCTAATACTTGCTCTGATCGCGCTTGCTTTACTGATCGTGCTGCCGTTACTACAAATTTTCATCCAAAGTGTGTATGTAGACGGACAATTACAATGGTCTGCGCCTTTCCAGACGTTGGCTGCATCCCGATTTGCGGGTGTGCTGTTCGGCTCGATCTGGCTAGGCATCTGTGTTATTGCCGGAACGACGGTGCTTGCACTTCCGCTCGCGTGGATCATGTCCAACACGCGTCTCGCTAGCTGGCGCTGGTTGGATGTGGTGCTATTGATTCCGTTTATGACCCCGCCCTATATCGGGTCCATGGGTTGGATTTTGTTTATGCAAAAAAACGGGTATTTGGAGCAGTTGTTTCCGAGCCTGCATTTCTTGACCCCGTTCTTTTTCAGCTTTGGCGGCATGGTGATGATCATGAGTCTGCATCTGTTTCCGTTCCTGTACCTGCTGCTGCGTGGTGCGCTGGTCAGGATTGGCGGCAGTCTGGAAGAAGCCGGAGCCGTTATGGGCGGTGGCTTTCTGTACAGGTTCCGCCGGATCATTTTACCGCTGCTGCTGTCGGCTTACGGAATGGGCGCACTGCTTATTTTCGTCAAAACGATTGCCGAGTTTGGAACCCCCGCCACCTTTGGACGACGTATCGGGTATGAAGTCATGACATCGGAAATTCACAAATACATTTCCAGTTGGCCGATTGATTTCGGCAAGGCGACATCAATGGCCTCGGTGCTTTTAACCGCCTGTCTCCTTGTGTGGTATGTGCAATCGGTAATCAACCGTAAGTATACATACAGGCTGGTAGGTGGTAAAGGTTCTCGTCCTTCCCGTCTTCGTGTATCTGTCTGGACTACGGGATTAAGTGTCACATTTATCCTATTGTTGCTAATTGCGTCCATTGGTATCCCTTATTTTTCAATTATCGCCGCTTCCACCATGAAGCTGCGGGGGATCGGCTTGGCTTGGGATAACTTTACGCTCGATTATTACAAGGAACTGCTGTCTTGGGGCTCAGAGAGCATGGAGGCGCTGCTGAACAGCGTATTTCTCTCTTTGGGTGCATCGACGATTGCCGTTGTGCTGGGCACATGGTTTGCGCTCGTTATTGGCGGCTCACGTACGAAGCTCCAGCGGACAGTGGATGCATTCAGCTTGCTTCCGAACACGGTTCCGGGGATTGTTATGGTAGTCGGCCTTATTTTATGGTGGAACTCGCCGTGGATGCCGATTCCGTTGTATAACACGTACGGTATGGTCATTCTGACGTATGTTGTCTTGTTTGTTCCTTATACAGTCCAGTATGTCAAAAGCGCCTTTACGCAGGTAGATACTGCTCTTTTTCAGGCAGGACAGGTGTTTGGCGGTGCCCCGTCTTATGTATTCCGACGGATTGTGCTGCCGCTGATTTTACCGGGGATGCTGGCAGGCTGGATGATGACCTTTACCATTGCTTCGCGCGAACTGGTCGGCTCGCTGCTGATTTTGCCGCCATCCGTCCAGACGTCTGCAACCTACATATTTGCCCAGTTTGAACAGGGGCAGGTGTCGCTTGGTATGGCAATGGCGGTCATATCGGTCGGTTTGACCACGCTGCTGCTGATCTTAATGGAAAGCTTAAACTCGCAAAGAAAGTGGAAATGATGATGACCAAGCTTCGAATTTGGGGCGGAGCGGGCGAACATGGCCGTTCCTGCTATGTTTTTGAAGGAAAGCAGCATCGCATCATGCTGGATTGTGGTGTGAAAAAGGAAGGAACCGGGCAGTATCCGGTTTTTCCGCCGCAGGAGGCGGAGAGGCTGACTGCTGTATTGCTGTCTCATGCACATGAAGATCATTCAATGGCGCTCCCCTTACTGTACAAAAATGGATACCGGGGAGAGGTCTGGACGACAAAGGCCACTGCGGAACAGTTAGGTTCCTATTTTCGCTCCTGGCATACTTATGTAGAATCGAGAGGCGGCAAATTGCCATACGACGAACGAGATATCGAATCTATTGCTTACCGTTATCTGGAGGATGAAGCGCCGTTAGGGGTGTGGCAGGAGGCTTGTCCGGATGTACGGATCATGTGGGGACGCAGTGGGCATTTGGCTGGCGCAGTGTGGTACGTGGTAGAAATGGAAGGGAAGCGGTTATTCTTTTCGGGAGACTACAGCCGCGAATCCGAGCTGCTCGCTGCCGACGTACCGGGCTTGGCCGTTTGGGGAGGTGCGCATGACCTGCCTGAATGGATGCTGGAGTCCGAGTTAGTGGATATCTCCATTATGGATAATGCCTATGGCATGGATATAGACCCGCAACCTGTGAAGCTGGAGCGGCTGCGGGCCGGTATGGAACAGATATTGTCTTCTGGTGGTCATGTGCTGCTTCCGGTACCCGCCTTTGGCCGGGGACAGGATTTGATCGTGTGGGTCAGCGAGCAGTTCCCGGAACAAGCAATGATTGTAGAGCCGGACATATGGCAGGGATTACAGCGTTTGAGCCGTTTGAAAGAATGGCTGCGCCTGGAAGCACCTGTGCGGATAGAACATGTGCTGCACAGTGGCAGGATCTTTGTGCCTCGTGATACTGCGGAGCGAGTACGGCTGCTGGAACAGAATGCTTCGGCTGTGATCGTAACCGGGGATGGCATGATGGATTCGCCACGGGCGCGGTGGTACTATCAGTATTTATCAGATCATCCGCCGAGTGCGGGGGATGGTGAAGCTAGCGGAAAAAGTAATCATAACGGTGTTATTTTGACGGGACATGCTTCAAGCGGTTCTTTTGGTAAACATCTGCTGGATTGTACGAATCAAAAAACGCGTCAGAAAACAGACCAGAATGACTGTTGTATAGTTCGGCATTTGATTTACAAGGTGCATCAGGGGGTATCGGATGTGAGGCAAATGTTGAAGGAGTTGCCTGGTAAACAGGTTGTGCTCGTTCATGCGCCCAAGCCGCAGACCGATCTTGTGCGTGACGAGCTGATAAGAGAAGGCTGGACCGAACAGGAAAGCTCTGTAAAAGCCATTCACTCTTTGGGACCGGGCGCAACGTTAAACGTTTAGAGGTAATTCATTTACTTCATCAGTTATTTCGTTCCCTCCTGCATCAGTCGGAAGGCATCGACTTCTCCAAGTTTCGTGGATATAGAGTTGCGCCCGGTGCTTTTACGAAGGCGCAGCGGCGTAGCGGTACGCTTGAGCAGTGCTTTGATTTCTCCAGGCTCCATTTCCGGTCTTAGTGAAAGGAGCAGGGCAATACTTCCAGTCACGTGGGAAGTAGCCATAGACGTGCCGCTCATTTCGTGATGCTTGCCGTGTATCCATGAGGAAATGATCTTTTCACCCGGTGCGTACACGTCTACAAATTGTCCCCGGTTGCTGAAAGGCGCGATGCGTCTGTATTTATCAGTAGCTCCGACCGAAATGGTCTGGGAATAACGGGCGGGGTAGTCAATACTCCGACGCTTACCCTCGTTTCCTGAGGAAGCTACGATCACGATACCGTTTTGGTACGCCTTGTTTACCATATCAAGCAGCGCTTTACTGCGTGATTTCATGCCGAAGCTCATATTGATGATATCGACACGATTCAATACACACCAGTCGATGCCAAGAATAATATCCGAGACGTAGGCGGCCCCGTTATGGTCAAACGCTTTTACAGGATGAATTAGCGCCTGTGGTGCTACACCAACCATACCCTCGTCATAGTTGGATGCCGCGATGGTACCGGCAATATGAGTGCCGTGACCGTTATCGTCATAGGGCAGCATGGTCCGATTAAGCAGATTGATGCCTCTGGCAAGAGAATGCCGTAGATCAGGATGTTGAAAATCCGCTCCTGTGTCGATCACACCAATCCTGATTCGGTTTCCTGTAGAGGAAGGCCAAGCCTTGTATGCGCGTACCTGTTTGACCCCCCACGGCATGGGCAGGTTTTTCTCCGTCCTCGGCATGTGGGCCGCTCCTCCATGTATCCTCATGCGCGTATCTTCTTCAACGGTAACACCGTTGTGATATTTGCCCAGCCTGTCTCCCCCTGAAAGCGGGGCGATCAGAGCGCGAATCAGACGCGCCGGTTGTACTTGCCGTAATCCCGCAAGCTCTGGTTTCAGCTTCCTGAGATAGGACAGGCATTCCCGGTATTGGTGAGGCTTATCGAACGTAATGATATGTTTGTGCCGTCCACTGCCGGACGGCTCCGAAATGCCCTCGTGCAAACGCTGCAAAAAACCCGGATAGTCCATTTGAGACAGTCCCCCTCCGATGAGCCATGCTGAGGTATTGTATGAGCAAGCGTCAGCAGCGGCATGGGAAACCTGCCCCTTTTTTATTGAAATAGGCCTGCTTGTCGTGTCAAAGTGATCGTGGACACATACGATACATGGAGGGCATAAGCTCTTGTGCAACAACTTTGGGGACTTCTCCCGGAGCGGGTACAGTCGAAAGACGGGGGGGACCCCGTCTTTTTAACGTGCGCCGCCTTGTTCAAGGCATACTACTGCAAATTGTACGGATACCCATGTTTAACTTGCAATTTGCTTCCAAATAGGTTTTACTTAGTTTTGATAATGGATATGTTAGTATTGCATGTATCGTGTATGCTCTGAAACATGTTCTTGTGAATTACGTGTGAGAGGAAGTGTCCCTAGGTGAGTACCCCACTCAACTTGAAGATTGACCCGGAGAAAGTCCACGAGACTCCAATGGTGGATTTGGCATTTATGGTATTGAAAGCGGCCAATACTCCATATTATTACCGTGACCTGATGAATGAAGTCGCCAAATTGCGCGGCATGTCCGACGAAGACATTAATGACGTTATCGCTCAGCTATATACTGAAATCAACATTGACGGGCGTTTCGCCTGTGTCGGTACGAATCTGTGGGGCTTGAAACGTTGGTATCCAGTGGATAAATCCGAAGATACTCTGACAGGCGCCAAACGTCCTCGTATCATTAATGACGAAGATGATGACGACGAAGAGGACTATCATGAGGAAGAAGAAACTTACAGCGCCGATGACGACTTCGATGCAGACAGTGAAGACGAGGATGGCGAAGAAGAGCTGTTCGACGGCGAAGATGATGATAGTGATGAAGACGTGGTTATAGACGATGAAGACCTCAGTGATGAGGAAGACACTGAAGATGAAAATGACGACGAGTCGACGGAAGAAGACGATGATTCGCTTCGTTAAGATCAGGCTGCAAGGGGAGATGTATTCTCCCCTTTTTCATGACCATTTTCTTGAAACTCCTTCTGATTTGAAGCTTTTATGTGGATTCCCTCCAATCTTGTTCAATGGGCAAATTAACACAGATAACTTCCTTGACAGCGGATTGGACACGGGGTAAACTATTGCTTGGGCTTATGATTGATTCACTTATATGTTTGCTTTTTGTATAAAAGTGCCCCGTACTACGGGAGTGCTTTTTTGTTTTTTTATAGGGTGTTTCCACTCATGAAAGAGGGCTAAGGGCGGCGGGCATGGAAAATGATTCCGCTGCCTTCTTCATGGATGATAATCCGTGTAAACGGGTTACGATAACATCATAATGTCGCCTGAATTTTGGACTTTATTTAGGAGGGTTTTAAACAGTGACAAAGTATATTTTTGTGACAGGCGGGGTTGTGTCTTCCTTGGGCAAAGGGATTACGGCAGCTTCACTGGGAAGGCTTCTGAAGAACAGGGGACTGAAGGTAACGATTCAAAAATTTGACCCTTACCTTAATGTCGATCCGGGGACCATGAGCCCTTACCAGCACGGTGAAGTGTTTGTAACGGATGACGGTGCGGAAACGGATCTCGACTTGGGACACTATGAGCGCTTTATTGATATTAATCTGTCCAAGAACAGCAATGTCACGACAGGCAAGGTATACTCCAGCGTAATCAGTAAAGAGCGTCGCGGAGAGTATTTGGGCGGTACGGTGCAAGTCATTCCTCATATTACGAATGAAATCAAGGAGCGCGTATATCGTGCAGGCCGTGAAGCGGGTTCGGACGTAATTATCACAGAAATCGGCGGTACCGTGGGCGATATCGAGAGCTTGCCATTTTTGGAAGCGATCCGTCAGCTCAAAAGTGAGGTTGGACGCGAGAATGTAATGTACATTCACGTAACCCTCATTCCTTATATTAAAGCTGCTGGTGAGGTTAAAACCAAACCAACTCAGCACAGTGTAAAAGAACTGCGCAGCATCGGCATTCAACCGAATGTCATTGTTTGCCGTACAGAGCATGAACTTTCCTCCGATATGAAGGCCAAAATCGCGCTGTTCTGCGATATTGATGCTAACGCAGTAGTAGAATGCCGCGATGCTTCGACTTTGTACGAGGTTCCATTGAATCTGCGTGAAGAAGGCTTGGACGAGATCGTAGTCAATCACCTCAAGCTGACAACACCTGCACCGGATATGACGGAGTGGGAAGGGCTTGTTGAACGGATCAGAAAGCTGGATAAAACGGTTGAAATCGCCATTGTTGGTAAATACGTTGCACTGCATGATGCTTATTTAAGTGTGGTCGAATCCCTTTCGCACGCCGGATTTGACGCCAATGCGGATGTGAAAATCCGTTGGGTGAACGCAGAAGAAGTAACGGACGAGAACGTAGCAGACATGCTGGGCGGCATTGGTGGTATTCTCGTACCGGGCGGCTTCGGCGATCGCGGAATTGAAGGTAAAATCAGCACCATCCGTTATGCTCGCGAACAGAAAATCCCGTTCTTTGGTATTTGCCTTGGTATGCAGGTATCTGTCATTGAGATTGCCCGTTCCCTGGCTGGTCTGGATGGAGCCAACAGCTCGGAGATCAATCCGGCTACGGATTACCCGGTCATCGACTTGCTGCCTGATCAAAAGGACATCGAAGATATGGGCGGCACCATGCGTCTCGGATTGTATCCGTGCAAGCTGACGGAAGGCTCGCTGGCTTCGGCTTGTTACAACGATGAGCTGGTATATGAAAGACACCGTCATCGGTATGAATTCAATAACGAATATCGTGAAGTTATTGAAAAGGCAGGTCTTCGCATTTCCGGTACTTCACCGGACGGACGTTTGGTGGAAATTGTGGAACTGCCTGAGCATCCATGGTTCCTGGCGGTACAATTCCATCCGGAATTCACTTCCCGTCCGAACCGTCCACAGCCGTTGTTCCGTGAATTTGTTAAGGCGGCATTGCAGCTTCAAGGCTAATGCTGTGGCCTGTAAGACCTCCTCAGGGAGGTCTTTTTTTATTCCACGCTTCCTGATTATGAAAGAATATTCCACAATTATGTATAAGAGAAGGATTTTCTTTTTGCAGGAGCGAATATAGTTTAGGGTATGGGACGGATATTGTACGTCATCGGACGCTGTTATGGCAATAGCTGCATGATCCTCGTTTTAAGATCTTAGGAGGTTAAAACATTGGAAAAGAAAAAAGTGTTAATCGTCGATGACCAGAATGGAATACGAATTTTGCTGATGGAAGTGTTCGGAAGTGAGGGTTACGAGACCTTTCAGGCAGCAAACGGAAAAATTGCACTTGAAATTGTTGAAAAGGAACCGCCTGATCTGGTTCTGCTCGATATGAAAATTCCGGGTATGGACGGACTTGAAATCTTGAAGCATCTAAAGACCATGAATCCCGATATCAAGGTTATTATGATGACAGCTTATGGAGAACTGGACATGATTAAAGAGGCGACGGAGCTGGGAGCACTCATGCACTTTACCAAGCCCTTTGATATTGATGAAATGCGAATCGCCGTAAACAAGCAACTCAGGAGTGACGAAGCGAATCACTTTAGTTGAAAACTCTGTTAACACAACAGGGTTTTTTGTTTGTGTTTATGGGAAATACTGAAAGTAAATCCTCTCCTTATACAATTCTATGAAAAAACGGCGTCCTGGGCGTGATTTTCGTATGTGTTGATGTGCAAAAGCTTGTTTAGTATTTAACATGGGTTGTGGTATAATAAGCCCGTATGTGATGTCGGCTAAAATATAGACAAACCCAAACACCCTTAGGAGGACTGTAACCATGCCATTGGTATCTATGACAGACATGTTGAACAAAGCACTTGAAGGAAAATACGCGGTAGGTCAATACAACATTAATAACCTGGAGTGGACTCAAGCTATTCTGGGCGCTGCTGAAGAAGAAAAATCCCCGGTAATCCTGGGCGTATCTGAAGGTGCAGCACGCCACATGGGCGGTTTCTACACTGTTGTTAAAATGGTAGAAGGTCTTATTCATGATATGAAAATTACGGTTCCGGTTGCGATCCATTTGGATCACGGTTCCAGCTTTGAAAAATGTAAAGAAGCTATCGATGCTGGTTTCACATCTGTTATGATCGATGATTCCCACAGCCCGATCGACACGAACATTGCAACAACGAAAAAAGTTGTTGAATATGCACATTCCAAAGGCGTTTCCGTTGAAGCTGAAGTTGGAATGGTTGGCGGTCAAGAGGATGATGTTGTAGGTGACGTAATGTACGCGAAGCTTGACGACTGTCTGCGTATCGTTAACGAAACAGGTATCGACACATTGGCTCCTGCACTGGGTTCCGTTCACGGACCTTACAAAGGCGAGCCAAACCTCGGATTCAAAGAAATGGAAGAGATCTGCGCTGCAATCAAACTTCCACTCGTTCTGCATGGTGGTACTGGTATCCCAACGCATGATATCAAAAAAGCAATCTCGCTGGGAACTTCCAAAATCAATGTAAACACAGAGAACCAAATCGTGTTCGCGAAAGTGGTTCGTGAAGTGCTTGCTGAGAAACCGGATGCTTATGACCCACGTACATTTATCGCTCCAGGTCGTGAAGCGATTAAACAAACCGTTATCGGTAAAATCCGTGAGTTCGGTTCCAACAACCAAGCGTAAGAATAAGTTGATGTACCGTGCGTCTGCATGGTTCAATGTATCTTTTGATTGTAATAGTAGTTCTGCACAGAAGATTTGAATCTGTTCAGTTGAATAGTTTGACTTGGAAAGCACACCGCTTAGCCGGTGTCTTTCCATTTTAACCACCAAAAAGTTGAAAGTTTATTATTTGACCGACTGCAAAACAAGTAGGGGGACCCTCAAGCTTATGGAAAAATTGATGATCACCGGTGGACGGCCGCTTCAAGGTACAGTTTCCATCAGCGGTGCCAAAAACAGTGCCATCGCCTTGATTCCCGCCGCCATTCTGGCAGAGTCGGAAGTCATTTTGGACAATTTGCCGCTGTTGAGTGATGTGGCGGTGTATTCCGAAATACTGGAGGAGCTTGGTGCAACCGTTGCCTGGGAAGGCAGCCAGATGAGAATAGATCCATCCTCCATTAAATCCATTCCCATGCCGAATGGACCTGTTAAGAAATTACGAGCATCCTATTATATGATGGGAGCCATGCTAGGCCGCTTCAAGGAAGCGATCATCGGTTTGCCAGGAGGGTGTAATTTTGAACCTCGGCCCATTGATCAGCATATCAAAGGTTTTGAAGCACTGGGTGCTACGGTTACGAACGAGCACGGTGCTATTCATTTGCATGCCAAAGAGCTGCGTGGTACCAAGATTTATTTGGATGTCAGCAGTGTAGGAGCTACGATTAACATTATGCTGGCGGCCGCACGTGCCAAAGGCGCCACAATTATCGAAAATGCGGCTAAAGAGCCTGAGATTATAGATGTAGCAACCTTGTTAAACTCCATGGGGGCCATTATTAAGGGGGCCGGAACGGAAACGATCCGGATTGAAGGTGTGTCCGAGCTGCATGGCTGCCGTCACTCCATCATACCTGACCGCATACAAGCGGGCACATATATGATTGCTGCTGCGGCTACTCGTGGTAATGTTTTGATTGACAACGTAATTCCCAAGCATATGGAGGCCCTGACTGCAAAAATGCAGGAAATGGGTATTGGTATAGAGGAATATGACGAAAGTATTCGTGTTCTGGGTTCACCTTCATATGAGCATGTTGATGTTAAAGCCTTAATTTACCCCGGATTCGCCACAGACTTGCAATCTCCTATGACCAGTTTGCTTACTCAGGCGCAAGGGGTTAGTGTACTGAGCGATTTTGTTTATAGCAATCGTTTTAAACACGTCCCGGAACTTGTGCGAATGGGGGCTAAAATCCGCGTGGAAGGTCGTTCGGCTATTATTGAAGGTGGCAAGCTAAATGCGGCTAAAGTCAAAGCGGCCGATCTGCGTGCTGGTGCAGCGCTTGTCATTGCCGGACTTACAGTAAGTGAAGGCGTAACCGAGGTGTCAGGTGTCGAATACATCGACCGTGGTTATGACCATCTCGTCTCCAATCTGCGTCTTTTGGGCGCGGACGTATGGCGGCAGACAGAATAACAAACTTCGTACATTTTGGGACTCCCGGAACGGATGAACAATAGAATGGATAGGCTCTATGCAGCCGCTGCATGATACAAGATATAGGTCCATACCTAACAATCTTTTATCGGAAAACCGGAATAATTCGGTATAATCCAAGCAGATGGCTGCATAACTTTATTTGTTTTGGTTAAAATTATGTTGATGGCGTTTATGATATCATTGTCTATCATTTAGTTTTGAATGGACTTAATAATTGAATAGGTGGTTATTATATGGATCTGCAAATTTCCGATCTGGAAGAAATGAAGCTGACCGATCTGTACAAGCTGGCCAAGCAATACCAGATCCCGTACTACGGAACGCTCAAGAAAAAAGAATTAATTTTTGCCATCCTGCGTGCACAAGCCGAGAAGAGCGGATTGATGTTTATGCAGGGCGTTCTGGAAATACTTCCTGAAGGTTACGGCTTTCTGAGGCCGATCAATTACCTCCCGAGTACCGAAGATATTTACATCTCTGCTTCACAAATCCGCAAGTTTGACTTGAGAACAGGCGATCTAGTATCCGGTAAATGCCGGACTCCGAAAGAGAATGAACGATATTTTGGATTGCTTCAAGTTAACGCTGTCAATGGAAGAAGTCCTGAACAAGCTGCTGAGCGGCTACACTTTCCAGCACTGACTCCACTGTATCCGCAAACTAAATTAGTCCTTGAAACTACCCCCAATAATTTGTCTACGAGAATAATGGATATATTGGCCCCTGTCGGACTTGGACAGCGTGGACTCATTGTGGCACCTCCCAAAGCTGGTAAAACACTTCTCCTCAAAGAAATTGCCAATAGCATTTCTACCAACAATCCCGAGATTGAGCTGTTTGTCTTGCTGATTGATGAACGTCCGGAAGAAGTGACTGACATGCAGCGTTCTGTTAAAGGTGAAGTTGTTGCTTCCACTTTTGATGAACTGCCTGAGAACCATATCAAGGTAGTGGAATTGGTTCTAGAGCGTGCCCTTCGCCTTGTAGAGCATAAAAAAGACGTGGTTATTCTGCTGGATAGCATTACTCGTCTTGCACGTGCCTACAACTTGGTTATTCCAGCATCTGGTCGTACGCTTAGTGGGGGGATTGATCCAGGGGCCTTCCACCGTCCGAAACGCTTTTTTGGTGCGGCGCGGAATGTGGAAGAGGGCGGAAGTCTTACTATTTTGGCCACAGCGCTCATTGATACAGGATCGCGGATGGATGACATTATCTATGAAGAGTTTAAAAGTACAGGCAATATGGAGCTTCATTTGGACCGCAAGCTTGCGGAACGCCGCATATTCCCGGCTATTGATATTCGTCGCTCCGGTACCCGGCGTGAGGAAATGTTGTTAGGCAAGGAAGAATTGGATACCATTTGGGCTATTCGTAAAAATATGACGGAAAGCCACGATTTTGTGGAAGGCTTCCTAAAGAAATTGCGGAACAGCAGCAATAACGCAGAGTTTTTGGCCTCGTTTGATACAACGGCACCGTCCGGCGGGTCACAAAGCACTTCAAGCACTCCGCAACGGAGAACCACGCGTTCCACCGCAGCATCGGTTCCAGCTTCAACCAACTAAAAACAGCAGTATAGCTACCCTGAATAACAATGATCAGCCTATGGATAATCGTCATTTCCATGATAGGTATTTATCTGTTCCTCAAGCACGCAGCCGTCAAGGTTCGATTGGTTTAAGGCGTGCGCTTGACGGAACGAAAGGAGCTCCACAATGTATTTGGTGTATGCCGACGAAAAAGGCAATGTATACGATCATGCTTCTTTGTATGGGCTTGCCCGCAGTGCAGACATGATTGTCGAAATCATGGAAGATGAGCTTATTCCGCTACCGGAAGGAGCTACGCTGGTAAGTCTGCCCAACACACGCCCGGTCGGTATGAACCCTGAATCCGGAGAAATGGTTTCCTTGCCAGGCGATATGCAGGCAGTGGGGGCTTTGTTACCTCAAGGCTTTACACGCTTGTGCCTGCCAGGGTATGTGAAGACCGATAAGGAGTATAAGCTCCCCTTGTTCGGCTATTCGGCCGTGGTCTGGAAAGATGGAGCTTTCTATGTAACGGCAGAGCGGAGTGATAATCCGTCCAAATGGAATCCGGAAAACTGTGACCGCCACGAGGTAAAGCAGGGCGTGCAGCGGATGACAGAGCAGTACCCGGAAAATCGGCTGTACCAACATTTGTCCAACTGTGCATTAGGCTATGAGTGTCTTACTTCCTCGAACACGTTCCTGAATCGCTGGGAGGGCGGAGTTCCGGTATCTTATTCTTGTAATGCCGGATGCTTTGGTTGCATATCGGAACAGCCGGATGACAGTGGTTTTGTATCCCCTCAGACGAGAATGAACTTCCGTCCTCGTGTCGATGAGATTGTGGAAGTCATGTTGGAGCATTTGAAAACACCGGAGTCCATCATTAGTTTTGGTCAAGGGTGTGAAGGTGAGCCTTCTACTCAGGCCAAGTTGATTATAGATTCGATCAAAGAGGTCCGTTCCGTTACAGATATGGGATACATCAATATTAATACGAATGCAGGTTTGAACGATCATATCCGGGGAATCGTAGATGCTGGACTTGATCTGATGCGGGTCAGCACGATTAGCGCGCTGGACGACCATTACAATGCTTATTACAAGCCGCGTGGTTACACGTTAGCCAATGTGGAAAAATCACTTCGTTATGCTTCCGAGCAGGGAGTATATACGTCGATTAACTATTTGATTTTTCCGGGCGTGACAGACCGCGAGGAAGAAATCGAAGCGATGATTGAGTTTGCCAAACGCACAAAGCTCAAGCTTATTCAGATGCGCAACCTGAATATTGATCCTGAAAGCTATCTGGAGCTGATTCCACCTGCCCAAGGGGAGCTCCTTGGCATGAAGCAAATGCTTGAGATTTACCGTGAGGAACTGCCTGATGTCGTTATCGGGTCTTACACCCACGTACCGCCCCAAGGGCTGGCGCGTCCCAAATTTGCCAAGGCCTAGAACGGTCAATAGTGGGTTGAACTGCACCTGTTTTACACCATTTTTGGATACACAAAAGAGTTGTTGAAACGCTCATATCCAGGTGCTATAATGTGAACATGTGTTCATACAACTCTGGGCTGATAGGATGTTCAGGGCGGAAAGAGGTGAAAGTTCAATGCAACAAGCTATTCAACCGAAATTTAACGTAACTAATGTCACTTGTGCTTGCGGAAATACGTTCGAAACCGGTTCTGTGAAAGGTTCTCTGCGCGTGGAGATTTGCTCCGCTTGCCACCCATTCTTCACAGGGAAGCAGAAATTCCTTGATGTTGGCGGCCGTGTAGATCGTTTCAAGAAGAAATACGGTATCTAATCGATTACCGCAGGTTATAAAGTTATTAGAGCCTTCTGCTATTGCAGAGGGCTCTTTTTGTTGTGGATGTTTGCTTTTTGTGCGGCCTTGAGATATACTTATTTTCACCGTGCTAGATGGGGAGGTAGCGGTGCCCTGTAACTCGCAATCCGCTATAGCGAGGTTGAATTCCTGTTAGAGGTGTTGTTGATGTGAGGCTGGTCCCTGCGCACAATGTTGACGGTTGGGTCCTCCGCAATGAGTACTTGTGAACCTGGTCAGGTCCGGAAGGAAGCAGCCATAAGCAAGAGCACTCTTGTGCCGGAGGGTAGCCTAGCCCGAGTTGTTGTTCAGGATTGCCGCTCGGATCACAACGATCAATAACAGGTGCACGGTTTATATTTAGAGAATTAGAACATCTTGGCAGTCATTGCGAAGATGTTTTTTTTGTGTTTGGCGATGTTTAATTACATTCATGTTTTTCCTCCTAAACTAACTGGCGTGCAGATTCACAAATGATGGATTAGTTGTTAATGTGACATAAAGGAGGATAAAGATGAGAATTGTTTTTGCAACTGATTCAGACTATGGATACATACGAGACCATGACCATCATATTTCAGAGAGTTTAATACAGGTAAAAATAAAGGGAAATGAAATATACATACTGCGGAATCAAGATGAAAGTAATATCGGATGGATGAGGTATGGATACTTTTGGGACAACACACCTTTCCTGAATATGATTTGGGTCGATGAACAATATCGAGACAAGGGTGTAGGTAAGCAAGTTGTCCTCTTTTGGGAAGATCAAATGAAACAAAAGGGCTTCAAATTGGTTATGACATCTACTCTGGCAAATGAAAAGGCTCAGCACTTCTATAGAAAATTAGGATATTGGGACGCAGGGTGTTTATTACTCGAAAATGAGCCGTTGGAAATAATTCTGACCAAAAAATTATTTTAATTGATTTATTATCCCCTTAAAAAGGATTAGTTTAACCGCTTTTCATAAGGCGGTTTTCTTTTGCTCTTAAATTGAAAGGTGTCCGGTTTAGATTCGGACGGGAGTATAGTATAATGAAGTGAACATAATGTTCATGAAAGTGAATGGGAAAGAGGGTAACGCGCATTGGAACATATAGCGTTGTACCGTGCTTGGCGGCCTCAGTCGTTCAAGGACATGGTAGGACAACAGCATATTATCCAGACATTGCAGAATGCCATCCGCGAAAATCGCACGTCCCATGCCTACCTGTTCAGCGGTCCGCGAGGAACGGGTAAGACGAGTGCGGCCAAAATTTTGGCCAAGGCAATTAACTGTGAGCATGGACCGGCGCCGGAGCCTTGCAACGAATGCGAAGCCTGTAAACGGATCACGGCCGGAGCGGTCATGGATGTACAGGAGATTGACGCAGCCTCCAACCGGGGCGTTGAAGAGATTCGTGATTTGCGCGATAAAGTCAAATATGCGCCGACGGAAGTACGGCACAAGGTTTATATCATTGATGAAGTGCACATGCTGACGACGGAAGCGTTCAATGCGTTGCTTAAGACGCTGGAAGAACCGCCGCCACACGTGATGTTCATATTGGCTACCACAGAACCGCACCGGATTCCGGCGACGATCATTTCGCGTTGTCAGCGTTTTGACTTTCGGCGGGTATCGCTGGAGGAGCAGACGGAGCGGCTTGACCTTATATGTCGACAGGAGAACATAGAGGCTGATTCGGACGCATTGCAGTACATTGCGCGTCTGTCAGATGGCGGAATGCGTGATGCACTTAGCGTTCTGGATCAAATATCTTCGTTTACAGACGGTCGGGTTACTTATCAGCAGGTGCTGGATATGACGGGAGGTATTGCGTCTGAACAATTCGGCAAGCTTGCCTTGGCATTGCTGAAAGAAGATGTCGGCACAGTACTGCAAATGATTGAGAACTTTATGCAAGAAGGTAAAAGCGCAGATAAATGCATGGAAAATCTGCTGTACTATTTCAGGGATCTGCTTATGATTAAGATGGTACCGCAGGCAACTAAAATGACAGAGCGCGTGCTGGAGCCAGAGCAGTTCAAGGAAGTGGCAGAAGCTTTTACCAAGGAGCAGCTTTTTAGCATGATCGACACGCTTAATCGCTATCAGAGCGAGATGAAGTATGCCGTTCAGCCGCAAACCTTGTTTGAGGTGGCTCTATTGAAGCTGTGCAGCATTCCTGGGGCAGCTGGAACCGCTGCTCAGCCAACTACACAGCATTCTGGTGCTGCTGCCAATCAGGAGGATGTAGCCGTTTTGAAGCGCCAGCTTGCCGAGCTGGAGAAGAAGTTGGAACGCGCGTTGCAAGGCGGATTGGCTGCCGGGGCAGGGCAGGATGTATCGTCGGGGAACCGTCAGGCTCCCGGGGGACGCGCTCCCGCTCCGCGGATTTCTGCGCCAGTCAAGCTTCCTTCGCAGCTAGATCGCTATATCGCCGAGAAGTCGGGAGAGGCATTTGCGGCAGCGGGGCGTAAGTGGAGCCAAATTTTGCAGGGAGTCAAAGAAGCGAAAGTCACAGTTCATGCATGGTTTATGGACGGCGAGCCAGTGTCTGTATTAGAGGATAGTGTACTCGTGGCGTTTAAGAACAACATTCACCGTGAAACTACTGAAAAGCCTGCTAACAAGCAGGTCATTGAGAAGGTTCTGCATGAACAGTTGGGCCATCCCTATCGTCTGGTGACAATGATGCAAAAGGATTGGAATGCTGCGATTGAAGGAGTTCCCGATCAGCCTGCCGAAGAATTCCAACTGGAGCAGGAGCATGACGCACCGGGAAAGTCCAAGGAGCCCTGGATTGATGAAGCTATTGAACTTTTCGGGGAAGATTTGGTAGTTATAAAGGATTAAAATCAAAGTGTCTGGATGTATACTTCATTAAAGGAGATGATTGAAATGAACAATATGAACCAAATGATGAAGCAAGTGAAAAAAATGCAGGAGCAAATGCTGAAAGCCCAGGAGGAGCTTGGCGGAAAAGTAATTGAAGGTACTTCCGGCGGCGGTGTTGTGACTGTAGAGGTAAACGGACATAAAAAAGTGCTTTCCATCACAATCAAACCGGAGGCTGTAGATCCTGATGATGTGGAAATGCTGCAAGATCTCGTGTTGACTGCTGTCAACGATGCTTTGTCCAAAGCAGATGAACTGGCTAATGATGATATGGGTAAATTTACAGGCGGGATGAAAATTCCAGGCCTGTTCTAGACTGCGCATAAAGGAGAAGCATACTATTGTATTATCCGGAGCCGATTGCAAAGCTGATTGATGCATTTACGCGCCTGCCGGGGGTGGGGCCTAAGACGGCCGCCCGGTTGGCTTTTCACGTTCTGAAAATGAAGGAAGACGATGTGATTGATTTTGCCAAAGCACTGGTCAATGTGAAACGCAATCTTCACTTCTGTTCCGTCTGTGGCAATATTACGGACACGGACCCTTGTCGGATCTGTCAGGATAAGACAAGGGATGCTTCCGTCATTTGTGTTGTTCAGGATTCCAAGGATCTGGTAGCTATGGAGCGCACCAAGGAGTTTAACGGCTTTTATCATGTGCTTCATGGAGCAATCTCTCCTATGGAGGGAATTGGTCCTGAAGATATCAAGCTCAAGGAATTATTGAACAGGCTTAGTGATGAACGCATCAAAGAGCTGATTTTGGCTACGAATCCGAACATTGAAGGAGAAGCGACGGCCATGTACATTTCTAGGCTGGTGCGTCCTTTTGGAATCAAGGTTACTCGTATTGCTCACGGATTGCCGGTAGGCGGGGATTTGGAGTATGCCGATGAGGTTACGCTGTCCAAAGCGCTGGAAGGCCGCAGAGAGCTGAACTAATAAGTACAACTATACGTTATAGATATTTTTAGTGCCGATAAATCTTATGGATTTTCTCGACAATCTGGGGGCCTTTATGGCTCCTTTTTATTTTGTGATGATATGACTGGTATAGATGGTTCCTGTTCTAAGTTTGTCCTCTGTTAAATAAGTATGAATAAGGTAGTCTTACAGACTGTGCACATAATTCAGCTTGTGAGGAGGATGAATGGATGTGGGAACGGGTGAAGCAAAATTTTCGTCGACAGGAACACGGCAAATCGGAAGCAGAGCATCGTCAGGAGTTGTTTGCCCAGATTCGGGCTTCGCATGCGGAATGGCTAAGAGCGCATCGGTTATTTCATGAAGCTACAGGCGAGGACGAAATCGACTATGCCATTTTTGTTCTGGAAGCTGCGGAGCGTAAATATCAGATACATTTAAAATGTGCCAAAAAGCAAGGGTTGCATCGTTTCCACCTGCCTGCAGATGAACCGGGGTATGCCAATGACGCGGGCCGTGTTCATAAACGGAGAGCCGAATGAGAGGTGCTGTCTGGCTTGTTCTGATTGCTTGCGTTGTGGTACTGTCATGTCTAATCCTCAAAAAACGTCTGGGTATCGGCTGGCTTACTGTGTTTGGGGCGCATATGGCTCTGGTGGCAATTGCGCTGTATGTCATTAATTATTCGGGGTGGATCACGCAGGTGTATATCCCTATTAATCCGGTTACGATGGGGGCTGTAACGGTTTTGGGATTGCCCGGAATTGCACTTTTACTGGGATTGAAAATGATATTGTTTGGACAGGCTATGTGAGTGTGTATAGAGTTTAATCAAGGAACGAGGATTGTTTAATATGCGGAGCTTTTTGGCAAGGGCAAGCGAAAAGTGCTTTTGTTTTAAAATATAGTTGACGGGGAATTCGATTATATGATACATTAATTCTCGGCCCTTAAAGCCCGGGAATTTTTTTTGAGAATAACGCTGAAATGAAATTGAAAAATAATTTTAAAAAAGTGTTGACTTAAATCCCAAATGTATGTTATATTAATCAAGTCGCCGCTGAGATGCGGTGATGAAACAAAGTAAGAGAATATGAAGGTTTGATCTTTGAAAACTGAACAACGAGTGAGTACGGATTTTGCTTGCAAAATCCAACGCTGAGATTTTGGTACATGCCGTCAGGCTGTATAAAATGGAAGCGAACAATGAGATATTTTATCTCGTCAGTTTCAAAATGAGCATATCGCTCTTTCTATAAACTAACTTCGGTTGGTCTTTAATGGAGAGTTTGATCCTGGCTCAGGACGAACGCTGGCGGCGTGCCTAATACATGCAAGTCGAGCGGGGTTGTTTTAAAAGCTTGCTTTTAAAACAACCTAGCGGCGGACGGGTGAGTAACACGTAGGCAACCTGCCCATGAGACTGGGATAACTACCGGAAACGGTAGCTAATACCGGATACATCCTTTCCCTGCATGGGGAGAGGAGGAAAGACGGAGCAATCTGTCACTGATGGATGGGCCTGCGGCGCATTAGCTAGTTGGTGGGGTAAAGGCCTACCAAGGCGACGATGCGTAGCCGACCTGAGAGGGTGATCGGCCACACTGGGACTGAGACACGGCCCAGACTCCTACGGGAGGCAGCAGTAGGGAATCTTCCGCAATGGGCGAAAGCCTGACGGAGCAACGCCGCGTGAGTGATGAAGGTTTTCGGATCGTAAAGCTCTGTTGCCAGGGAAGAACGTCTTGTAGAGTAACTGCTACAAGAGTGACGGTACCTGAGAAGAAAGCCCCGGCTAACTACGTGCCAGCAGCCGCGGTAATACGTAGGGGGCAAGCGTTGTCCGGAATTATTGGGCGTAAAGCGCGCGCAGGCGGCTCTTTAAGTCTGGTGTTTAATCCCGAGGCTCAACTTCGGGTCGCACTGGAAACTGGGGAGCTTGAGTGCAGAAGAGGAGAGTGGAATTCCACGTGTAGCGGTGAAATGCGTAGATATGTGGAGGAACACCAGTGGCGAAGGCGACTCTCTGGGCTGTAACTGACGCTGAGGCGCGAAAGCGTGGGGAGCAAACAGGATTAGATACCCTGGTAGTCCACGCCGTAAACGATGAATGCTAGGTGTTAGGGGTTTCGATACCCTTGGTGCCGAAGTTAACACATTAAGCATTCCGCCTGGGGAGTACGGTCGCAAGACTGAAACTCAAAGGAATTGACGGGGACCCGCACAAGCAGTGGAGTATGTGGTTTAATTCGAAGCAACGCGAAGAACCTTACCAGGTCTTGACATCCCTCTGATCGGTCTAGAGATAGATCTTTCCTTCGGGACAGAGGAGACAGGTGGTGCATGGTTGTCGTCAGCTCGTGTCGTGAGATGTTGGGTTAAGTCCCGCAACGAGCGCAACCCTTATGCTTAGTTGCCAGCAGGTCAAGCTGGGCACTCTAAGCAGACTGCCGGTGACAAACCGGAGGAAGGTGGGGATGACGTCAAATCATCATGCCCCTTATGACCTGGGCTACACACGTACTACAATGGCCGGTACAACGGGAAGCGAAAGAGCGATCTGGAGCGAATCCTAGAAAAGCCGGTCTCAGTTCGGATTGCAGGCTGCAACTCGCCTGCATGAAGTCGGAATTGCTAGTAATCGCGGATCAGCATGCCGCGGTGAATACGTTCCCGGGTCTTGTACACACCGCCCGTCACACCACGAGAGTTTACAACACCCGAAGTCGGTGGGGTAACCCGCAAGGGAGCCAGCCGCCGAAGGTGGGGTAGATGATTGGGGTGAAGTCGTAACAAGGTAGCCGTATCGGAAGGTGCGGCTGGATCACCTCCTTTCTATGGAGAATCGTTTCCTGCAACGGAAACATTCAAATCAGCAGGTACAACGTACCTGCGAACGGATATTCAATTCGGTTCATCACATCTGTGTGAATGAAATGAATATCCAAAGCGACTCACTCGTTGCTCAGTTTTGAGAGCTTAAACTCTCAAACGTTTGGTGGCGATAGCGGAGGGGTTCCACACGTACCCATCCCGAACACGACCGTTAAGCCCTCCAGCGCCGATGGTACTTGGACCGCAGGGTCCTGGGAGAGTAGGACGTCGCCAAGCGCAACCACTAAAGAAGAATTTCTTTGGTGGTTTATTATGGGCCCTTAGCTCAGCTGGTTAGAGCGCACCCCTGATAAGGGTGAGGTCGGTGGTTCGAGTCCACTAGGGCCCACCATATAACTTTATATTACTCTTTGGGGCCATAGCTCAGCTGGGAGAGCGCCTGCCTTGCAAGCAGGAGGTCAGCGGTTCGATCCCGCTTGGCTCCACCAATTACAACTTCATCAAAAAAACTGCATGATGATCATCAACTCTTCGGAGTTTGAGCGATAATCACACAGGATACAGTTTCGATGAAACTGTATTGCACCTTGAAAACTGGATACCGAAACGAAATTGCGTTTTAGAATATTCCTTTACGCTGATCTTGTGTAAACAAGTGAAATAAAGGTAGCAGGTAAGGAAAGATATTTTGCCTTTGGTAAACATCATTCTTTATCGAACATCGATATTTTCTTTCTTTGAAAGAAAAATCTAGGTTAAGCTACAAAGAGCACACGGAGGATGCCTAGGCGCCAGGAGCCGACGAAGGACGTGGCGAACAACGATAAAGCCTCGGGGAGCTGTAAGCAAGCTTTGATCCGGGGATGTCCGAATGGGGAAACCCGGCTGTCTTCATCGACAGTCACTTTCTGCTGAATACATAGGCAGAACAGAGGCATACCAGGGGAACTGAAACATCTAAGTACCCTGAGGAAGAGAAAACAATAGTGATTCCGTCAGTAGCGGCGAGCGAACGCGGATTAGCCCAAACCAAGGAGCTTGCTCCTTGGGGTTGTGGGACGTCTCACATGGAGTTACAAAGGAACCGGTTAGATGAAGAGGTCTGGAAAGGCCCGCCAGAGAAGGTAAAAGCCCTGTAGTTCAAAACTTGTTCCCTCCGAGACGGATCCCGAGTAGTGCGGGGCACGTGAAACCCCGTATGAATCCGGCAGGACCATCTGCCAAGGCTAAATACTCCCTGGCGACCGATAGTGAAGCAGTACCGTGAGGGAAAGGTGAAAAGCACCCCGGAAGGGGAGTGAAATAGATCCTGAAACCGTGTGCTTACAAGAAGTCAGAGCCCTATTGATGGGTGATGGCGTGCCTTTTGTAGAATGAACCGGCGAGTTACGTTCCCGTGCAAGGTTAAGGTGAAGAGCTGAAGCCGCAGCGAAAGCGAGTCTGAATAGGGCGAGTTAGTACGTGGACGTAGACCCGAAACCGGGTGATCTACCCCTGTCCAGGGTGAAGGTGCGGTAACACGCACTGGAGGCCCGAACCCACGCATGTTGAAAAATGCGGGGATGAGGTGGGGGTAGCGGAGAAATTCCAATCGAACCCGGAGATAGCTGGTTCTCCCCGAAATAGCTTTAGGGCTAGCCTCGGAATAAGAGTCGTGGAGGTAGAGCACTGATTGGGTGCGGGGCCCGCAAGGGTTACCAAGCTCAGTCAAACTCCGAATGCCATAGACTTGGTTCCGGGAGTCAGACAGTGAGTGCTAAGATCCATTGTCGAAAGGGAAACAGCCCAGACCATCAGCTAAGGTCCCCAAGTGTGTGTTAAGTGGGAAAGGATGTGGAGTTGCACAGACAACCAGGATGTTGGCTTAGAAGCAGCCACCATTGAAAGAGTGCGTAATAGCTCACTGGTCGAGTGACTCTGCGCCGAAAATGTAACGGGGCTAAACACGCCACCGAAGCTATGGCTTGATATTTAGGTATCAGGGGTAGGGGAGCGTTGAATGTGGGTTGAAGGTGTACCGTAAGGAGCGCTGGACTGCATTCAAGTGAGAATGCCGGTATGAGTAACGAAAAGATCTGTGAGAATCAGATCCGCCGAAAGCCTAAGGGTTCCTGAGGAAGGTTCGTCCGCTCAGGGTAAGTCGGGACCTAAGGCGAGGCCGATAGGCGTAGTCGAAGGACAACAGGTCGAAATTCCTGTACCACCGTAATCCGTTATGAGCGATGGGGTGACGCAGTAGGGTAGTGACGCGGACTGATGGATGTCCGTCTAAGCAGTGAGGCTGGTGTGTAGGCAAATCCGCACATCGTAAGGCTGGGCTGTGATGGGGAGCGAAAATTATAGTAGCGAAGGTCATGATCTCAGACTGCCAAGAAAAGCCTCTAGCCAGGAGAAGGTGCCCGTACCGCAAACCGACACAGGTAGGCGAGAAGAGAATTCTAAGGCGCGCGGAAGAACTCTCGTTAAGGAACTCGGCAAAATGACCCCGTAACTTCGGGAGAAGGGGTGCCTCGGTAGGGTGAATAGCCCGAGGGGGCCGCAGTGAAAAGGCCCAAGCGACTGTTTAGCAAAAACACAGGTCTGTGCGAAGCCGCAAGGCGAAGTATACGGGCTGACGCCTGCCCGGTGCTGGAAGGTTAAGGGGAGTGGTAAGTCCTTCGGGGCGAAGCTATGAACCGAAGCCCCAGTAAACGGCGGCCGTAACTATAACGGTCCTAAGGTAGCGAAATTCCTTGTCAGGTAAATTCTGACCCGCACGAATGGCGTAACGACTTGGGCGCTGTCTCAACGAGAGATCCGGTGAAATTTTAATACCTGTGAAGATGCAGGTTACCCGCGACAAGACGGAAAGACCCCATGGAGCTTTACTGCAGCTTGATATTGAATTTGGGTACGATCTGTACAGGATAGGTGGGAGCCAGCGAGACTTGAGCGCCAGCTTGAGAGGAGGCATCCTTGGGATACCACCCTGATCGTATCTAGGTTCTAACTTGGTACCGTGATCCGGTACGAGGACAGTGTCAGGTGGGCAGTTTGACTGGGGCGGTCGCCTCCTAAAGAGTAACGGAGGCGCCCCAAGGTTCCCTCAGAATGGTTGGAAATCATTCGAAGAGTGCAAAGGCAGAAGGGAGCTTGACTGCGAGACCTACAAGTCGAGCAGGGACGAAAGTCGGGCTTAGTGATCCGGTGGTACCGCATGGAAGGGCCATCGCTCAACGGATAAAAGCTACCCTGGGGATAACAGGCTTATCTCCCCCAAGAGTCCACATCGACGGGGAGGTTTGGCACCTCGATGTCGGCTCATCGCATCCTGGGGCTGAAGTAGGTCCCAAGGGTTGGGCTGTTCGCCCATTAAAGCGGTACGCGAGCTGGGTTCAGAACGTCGTGAGACAGTTCGGTCCCTATCTGTCGTGGGCGTAGGAAATTTGAGAGGAGCTGTCCTTAGTACGAGAGGACCGGGATGGACGTACCGCTGGTGTACCAGTTGTTCCGCCAGGAGCACCGCTGGGTAGCTATGTACGGAAGGGATAAGCGCTGAAAGCATCTAAGCGTGAAGCCCCCCTCAAGATGAGATTTCCCAATTAGTAAGACCCCTTGAAGACGACGAGGTAGATAGGTTGGGGGTGGAAGTGCAGTAATGCATGGAGCTGACCAATACTAATCGGTCGAGGGCTTATCCTAAGTATAGGACGCAATGGAGTTTCGGATCCAGTTTTCAGGGTGTAACCTTGAAATTACGCTTGGTATTCTAATTCACTATGGTGATATATAGAATAACGCGCGGAATTTTTGCTAAGTGAGTCCATTTACATGGAGAGATACCCAAGTGGCTATAAGGGGACCCTCTGCTAAGGGGTTAGACTGCGAAAGTGGTGCGAGGGTTCGAATCCCTCTCTCTCCGCCATTTAGGACAAGCTAGCAAAATATTATGTTATGGCGGTGTAGCTCAGCTGGCTAGAGCGTACGGTTCATACCCGTGAGGTCGGGGGTTCGATCCCCTCCGCCGCTACCATACATACCCAGGAGGCTTAGCTCAGCTGGGAGAGCATCTGCCTTACAAGCAGAGGGTCGGGGGTTCGATCCCCTCAGCCTCCACCATTGTGCCGGTGTAGCTCAACTGGTAGAGCAACTGACTTGTAATCAGTAGGTTGGGGGTTCAAGTCCTCTCGCCGGCACCATTTTTGAAAAATCCAGGGAACTGTGGTGTAGAGGCCTAACATGCCTGCCTGTCACGCAGGAGATCGCGGGTTCGAATCCCGTCAGTTCCGCCATTTTTCAATATGATAGTTTTACGTACTAAAGTGGGAAGGGGGATCCCTCCACACTTTATTTTTTTGTTAATGGATATGGCTCGGTAGCTCAGTCGGTAGAGCAGAGGACTGAAAATCCTCGTGTCGGCGGTTCGATTCCGTCCCGAGCCACCTTTATATGGAGGATTAGCGAAGTGGCCAAACGCATCAGACTGTAAATCTGCTCCCTTACGGGTTCGGTGGTTCGAATCCATCATCCTCCACCAGTTTTATGAGCCATTAGCTCAGTTGGTAGAGCACCTGACTTTTAATCAGGGTGTCGAAGGTTCGAGTCCTTCATGGCTCATCGAAAGTCATCAACTTATAGTTGATGACTTTTTTTGTATGCATTTTTGCATGGATTTAGGTTATGTTTCTTACTAACTTTTTTATTTTAAGGTATCGACAGGTTATAATAAGTTCATTATGTTCGCTTAGAGGTTATTCTAAAAAAAGTGAAGTGGTGATCGCGTGGCTTTGGATACGGAATGGATACAGCAACAGCTTCAGAATATTATTCAAGCACCTTTTACTATACTGCCTTGGTGTCCGGAAATGATTGCAGAAGGTCAGTCAGCAGAATCGGCTGTACCGGATAAGTCATTTGTACGTGATAGCAAAATATATTTTCCGTTCCGTGTGGTAGCAGGAGAATTGGCTGCCTTTGCGGTAGAGGCAAAGCATTTGACGGATCGGGAACGGAAGCTGATTGAGGCGTTACTCTGGAACATGGAGCAATTCAGGCAGGATGAGACGGGGACGCAACAGCCCGATAATCCGGTTTATGCTGAGGAAGAGCGAATGAAGCGTTTTGGACAATGGCTCATACAGCAGGCTGGCAACCTACAGAATGAAGAAGAGCTTCCTGATGAGTTGGGGCTTCGTGATTCGTTGTTGTCTTTTATGGTTCCCATTGTACTGACTGGTGAAGGAACACAGGAGGGCGCTATTGCTTACACTCAGCTATATAGATTGTTAGCCAGTTATTTTGGAGGGAATGTGCTGCTTACTCCACTGAATGAACAGTCTTGGCTGATTATGGCTAAAAAGGAACTACTGTTGGGAACGGAAGACGACCGGGATAAAGATGTCGAAACCAGGGATGCGGATTTTACGGAATCGCTGGAGGAGGTTCTTACGGCTTTCAGCCTGGGTTTATACGAGCTCATTGCAAATGAGTGGGTAGGTGTATTTCATTTGGCGGTATCCAAGCCGTCTATACTATTGCAAAGTCTTCCCAAAGAGCTGAATTTGTTATGGGAGACGATCCATCTTGGCAAAATTTTTCATGTAACAGAGCATATCCACTTTTCATGGGAGTTGCATTTGGAGAGGTTATTAAACCGTATTTCGAAGGAGCAACGCGAGCAATTTTTGGAGCAGGTTGTGCGGTCGTCCGTCATATTAGAGGATGCTGAAACGATGGCTACATTGGATATCTTTTTTTCAACTGGATTGTAATGTGAGTGAGACGGCTAAGCGCCTTTATGTACACCGGAATACGTTAATTTATCGTTTGGACAAGATTAAACAGGAGACGGGACTGGACGTGCGGACGTTTAATGATGCGGTTTTGGTCAAGCTTTTTCTACTATTGTACAAAGTGACAAAAAGGAAATAGCATTTTTGTGCAGTTTGCGAATAGCCACGAAGTGGGTACTAGGGTAAGATACAAGTAAGAAATGTATTCGATTTCAAAACTTGATCTTGGGGAGGCAAAAGCTATGGCTGGTGTACGCTTAGAGCATATTTTCAAGCAATATCCGGGTGCAGATAAAGCTACGGTTGTTGATGTCAATTTGGACATTCGAGATAAAGAATTCCTCGTATTGGTTGGTCCCTCCGGTTGTGGGAAGTCTACTACACTTCGTATGATTGCTGGTCTGGAGGAAATTTCAGATGGTAAATTGTACATTGGGGATCGCGTTGTGAATGACGTGGCTCCAAAAGACCGCGATATCGCGATGGTATTCCAATCCTACGCCCTGTATCCGCACATGAGCGTGTACCAGAACATGGCGTTCGGTCTGAAACTGCGCAAAGTGAAGAAAGAAGAAATCGACAAAAAAGTACGCGAAGCTGCCAAAATCCTCGATATCGAGCACTTGCTGGAACGTAAACCTAAGGCGCTGTCCGGTGGTCAACGCCAACGTGTCGCTCTGGGCCGTGCGATCGTCCGCGATCCTCAAGTCTTCCTGATGGATGAGCCGCTCTCCAACTTGGATGCTAAACTTCGTGGTCAAATGCGTGCTGAAATCACTAAACTGGTTAAACGCCTTGAAACCACTTGTATCTATGTAACACATGACCAGATTGAAGCCATGACGATGGGTGATCGGATTGTCGTTATGAAGGATGGTATCATTCAACAAGCTGCATCCCCGGATGAACTGTACAACCGTCCAGTGAATCTGTTCGTAGCTGGTTTTATCGGTTCTCCTACGATGAACTTTATCACAGGTAAGCTGGCTGAGAAGGACGGCGCGCTGTATTTCACTGCACCGGGTCTGGATCTGTTCGTTCCTGAAGGTAAGGGACAGATTTTGAAAGCCAAGGGTTATATCGGCAAAGAAGTGATCCTGGGTATCCGTCCTGAGGATATTCATGAAGAGCCTGTATTCCTGGAGGCTTCTCCGAATACAATCTTTACATCCACTGTGGATGTAACGGAAAATCTCGGTCATGAAATGCTGTTGTACCTGAGTGGCGCCGGAAATGAAACGATTATTGCCCGTGTAGACGGACGTTCCAATACTCGTGATGGTGTTAAAGCGAAGTTGGCTGTTGATATGAACAAGGTTCATATTTTTGATAAGGAATCGGAATTGAGCATTCTGGTTGGCGAATAAGATCAACCGATGAAAGAGAGTCGCAGTTTCCCAGCCGGGGAAAGGCGGCTCTTTTTGTATATCCCATACAGCTTCCAGCTTCGGCATTGCATTCATTGGAAAATTCCGATACGATGGGTACATTGGTATGGGTCTAGGTTCAGCATGAACACAGGTAGCCCGAAATCATGTTGAAAAGGTGAGCTTGGGCTGGCACAGGATGGGCTGGCAGTGAGCTATATGGTTGATAGGGTGACGCTACATAAATAAGATTACGTATAGAATCCGGTCATGCAGGATGAAGGGGAGAATACGATGGCTAAAAAGGTAAAGGTATCTGAGCTTGTACAGCAATTTCAAATGGAGGTTATTTCTGGCGAGAAAGGTCTGCGCAGGCTGATCACGGTGGATGAATTGAATCGTCCGGGGTTGGAGATGGCTGGGTATTTTGAATACCACACACAGGAGCGGGTGCAGCTTTTGGGAAGGTCTGAGCTGGCTTTTCTCGGTATGCTTCCTCCTGAGGAAAGAAAGGATCGGATGCAGCGTCTATGTACGGAGCTGACTCCGTGTATTATCATCACACGCGGTCTGGAAGTACCGGCAGAACTGGTGGAGGCAAGCGCTGAGCGGGATGTCCCAGTATTGCGAACTAATATGGCCACGACGATTTTATCAAGCCGCATTACGGGTTTTCTTGAAAGAAAGCTGGCTCCTACGGCCACCATCCATGGTGTATTGTGTGATGTGTACGGTGTAGGTATGCTCATTACGGGCAGTAGCGGCATTGGTAAAAGTGAAACAGCACTGGAACTGGTTAAACGCGGTCATCGTCTGGTAGCAGATGATGCAGTGGAAATTCGGCAAACGTCCGATTTTCAGTTGCATGGTACGGCGCCGGAACTGATTCGTCACCTGCTGGAAATTCGCGGCGTGGGCATCATTAATGTGATGACGCTGTTTGGTGCAGGTGCAGTTCGTAACAACAAGCGGATTACGCTGGTCGTCCGTCTGGAGGCATGGCAGCAGGACAAGCAGTATGACCGTCTTGGTTTGGATGAAGAAACGACACGTATTATTGACACGGATGTTCCGCTCGTTACGATTCCAGTTCGTCCGGGCCGAAATTTGGCCGTTATTATTGAAGTGGCAGCAATGAACTATCGTTTGAAGCAAATGGGCGTGAACGCAGCTCTGCAATTTACGAATAAGCTGACTGCTACAATTTCTGAAGATATGGAAGATATGGATTAAGGTTCAGTCGTTTGGAAGGAAGAACAAGGAGTGAGAGAAACATATGTCAACGGCAACATTACTGCTGAATCCGATTGCTTTTTCAATCGGGGCAATTAAGGTCCATTGGTACGGGCTTATTTTGGGGCTGGCGGCGCTTGTGGGTTTATATCTCGCCATTCGTGAAGGCAAAAGATTTGGCATTCCGCAGGAATTTTTTATGGATATGCTGCTGCTGGGTGTTCCTTCGGCTATTATTGGAGCGCGTATTTACTATGTAGCCTTCAAATGGGAAGACTATCGAGATAATCTATGGGATGTTTTTAAAATCTGGAATGGTGGTATTGCGATATACGGCGCATTGATCGGTGCGATTATATGCGCAGTCATCTATTTCCGCTATAAGGGTTATAATTTCTGGCGGATTGCCGATATTTGTGCGCCAGGTCTGCTGATTGGTCAAGCGATTGGCCGCTGGGGTAACTTTGTCAATCAGGAAGCCTACGGTGGACCGACGGAAGTAAGCTTTTTGCGGAATCAACTGCATCTGCCGGATTTCATTGTAAATCAAATGAACGTTAACGGAGTGTTTCACCATCCTACATTTCTGTATGAATCCCTGTGGAGTATTGTAGGTGTGATTCTGCTGCTCGTTATTCGACGTATGAAATTTGTACGTGCAGGCGAAATGTTTGCGTTTTACTTCATTTGGTACTCGATTGGCCGTTTTTTCATCGAGCGTGTACGGACGGATAGTTTGGCTTTTCAGGGACCAGACTGGCTGGCTTCCTTTGTGAATGCTTTGTGGTCTCCTATGGTATGGCTGGGGTTTGAACCAGGGCATCTGGACCCGAGTTACGGTAATGTACGGATCTCGCAACTGCTCCCTATTTTCATTGTTGTAGCCGCTGTAATTTTCATCGTGGTTCGTCGTCGTAAGGGGGCATCTGTTCCGAAATATAGCGATCCGATTGTCTCCAGCAAGGTAGGAGTTGATCAGGTACCTGACGTGACGCCGGAACAGGCTTTCCGCCCGGGTCAAGATACGATTCCTCCGACAACGGCTGCGCCGGATAAGCTACACAAGGAAGACACGGACGAGGACAAGAAGGAGCATCTATGATAAATACGATTTTATTCGACTTGGACGGAACGATTATGGATACGAATGAGCTGATTATCAGCACATTTCTGCACATTTTGAATCACCCGGACGCTGACCCGCTGACGCGGGAGCATATTATCCCTCATATGGGCGGAACGCTGGATGACCAGCTTCGTACCTTTTCGGGATTAAAGGATGTGTCTGAGCTGGTTAAAGGCTATCGTGCTTATAACTTGCTCCATCACGACCAAATGGTGAAGCCTTTTCCGTATGTCATCGAGGTTATTCAGGAGTTGCGTGCGCGAGGAATTAAGCTGGGGGTTGTGACGACTAAAATACGATCCTCTACGATTCGTGTGCTTGATCTGTTCGATCTGACCTCCTCTATGGACTATATTGTGACGGTAGACGACGTAGAGCATCCGAAACCACACGCAGAACCTGTGCTTAAGGCGCTGGCTGGGTTGAACGCCAAAGCAGAGCATACGTTGATGGTTGGAGACAGTTCCTTTGATATTCTATCAGCTCAAGCCGCAGGCGTGAAATCGGCGGGTGTAGCCTGGTCGCTCAAGGGTGAGGGAACTCTACGGGGCTATGGACCGGATTACATTTTGCATGATATGCGGGATTTACTGAAGCTGGAGTTTCAAGGTGTCGATGTGTCGTGAGGAAGGTTGACCGCCATCCCGTGGAAGGTCCCAATGCGCTGTGGCAGATTTACCGGACGGTAAGCCGCTGGAAAGGGATTAAAAACTTTGTTTTTATACAGATCGCCCGGTATTGTCCCGTGCTATCCTGGAAAAATGTCATTTACCGCAGAGTGCTTGGGATGAAGGTAGGGCAGCATGCGGCCTTCGGCCTGATGGTAATGGTGGATGTTTTTTTTCCGGAGCATATTACGATAGGGGACAATTCGGTGATTGGATATAACACAACCATTCTGGCGCATGAATATCTCATACAGGAGTATCGTATTGGTAAAGTAATGATCGGAAATAATGTGTTAATCGGCGCCAATACGACCATTCTGCCCGGTGTTACTATAGGTGATGGAGCTATAGTAGCCGCCGGGGCCGTTGTGCATAAAGACGTGCCGGCCGGAGCATTCGTGGGCGGTAATCCGTTGCGTGAGTTAAGACGGTCGGGTGCGGATGTATAGTAAATAGCATAACAATAAGGTTCCCTTAAGGATTAGGGGGCTTTTTTGTGTTGTTTTTTGTATAAATTATAAATGTGTCTGTTGGCTGAGAGGCTGGCAGTCTTTTTTTAGATTATAGAATTTATAAATTTTCAGCGAAACTGAACAAATCTATAATCGCAAGAAAAACTTTCGCTAAGCGCGGTCTTGCTTCCGTGAAAGTACATCGTTAGATGTTTTTCTTATAGGGTTCATGAATTCTGCAATGGATAAAATAAAGAGAGGGAGACAGTTCTGCAACGTTGCTCTAAAAATGGGCTGCTCCATTCGGTTGACGTTCGCAGTCAGAGCATGATAATATATCGAATATACTTTAGTTTATTAGCACTTTACCATGATAAAGATATTGCGAAATCATGAGGTGATAGAGATGACCAAGCCAAAAGGATTTGAAATCCCCGTAGGGGTTCGGGATTACCTTCCGCGTGCGGTGTCGAAGCTGCGGGCGATTGAATTGAATGTACTCGAATGTATGGAACGTTGGGGCTACCGTCAGATTATGACGCCTACGATGGAATACTACGATACGGTGGGTGTGGCTAGTTCTACTTCGGATCGGAAGTTGTTCAAGCTGCTCAATAACCGGGGAACTACGCTGGTGCTGCGATCTGATATGACCGCGCCGATTGCGCGTGTGGTATCGTCGCTGTTGAAGGAAGAGGAAGTACCACTCCGGCTTTCCTATCACGCAAATGTATTTCGGGCGATTGAGGAAGAGGCGGGAAGAGAAGCGGAGTTTTTCCAGACGGGCGTGGAGCTGGTGGGCGATGACTCGCCCGAGGCTGATGCGGAGGTCGTGGCACTGGCGATTGCATCGCTGCAGGCGGCAGGGGTGTCCTCTTTTAAAATTGCTATGGGGCATGTGGGATTCCTGAACGGTCTGTTCGAGGAAATCATTCCGGGTCGCCAGGTTGAACAGCAAGCGTTAAAGGAACTGTTATTGAACCGTGATGTGGTGGGCTACCGGACAGCGATTGAGGCTTTGGGTTTGCCTACCGAACATCGGGATAAGCTGGAGGCTATTCTCCGGCTTCGCGGGGGCAAAGAAATTTGTGAGCAGGCTACCCGTCTTAGCGTCGAGCAGCAGACGATTCAATCCATTGCGCATCTGTGCGAGGTTTGGGAAGTGCTGGAGAGTTACGGCGTGTCTGAGCATGTGCTAATTGACCTTACTATGATCGGAGACTTTTCATATTATACAGGAATGACTTTTGAGGGGTATGCGGCGGAAATCGGATTCCCCGTATGTAATGGAGGGCGCTATGACAATCTGCTACAGCAGTTTGGTCGTTCCGTTCCTGCCACAGGATTCGCGTTGAAGACGAACCGAATCGTTGATGGTGTGGACGGTATCCAGATCGAGGCGAAACACCCGGTGCTCATTCGTTATGACGAGCAGGGACGCAGAGAGGCATTATCCGCTGCGGCACAGCTTCGAGGAGCAGGACGGACAGTGGTGACAGGGCTGAGTGGTGGGCCTGAGGATCGCCGCCGCGAGCAACAGGACTTGTACGCAGAGGTTTACAGCTACACAGTCGAAGAAAGACAACCGGTACAAGGGAGGGAATTACCATGACGGAGACGTTGAAGGTAGCCATGCCGAAGGGACGGATTTATAAGCAGGCTTCTGAGCTGTTTCGTCGAGCAGGGGTTCCTATTCCTGTGGATGTGGATGAAACGCGCAAGCTGGTCATTCCGCTACCTGAACTGGGAATGGAGTTTATTATGGCGAAGCCGGTCGACGTTCCCACGTATGTGGAGTACGGAGCTGCGGATATCGGCATTGTAGGCAAGGATGTTTTGCTGGAAGAGAACAAGGATGTGTATGAGCTGCTTGATCTGGGGATTGCCCGTTGCCGAATGTCGGTCATTGCTTTGCCGGATTGGCAGCCGGGTATTCGTCAGCGGGTGGCTACGAAGTATCCGAATGTGGCTTCCCAGTATTTTCGGGAGCAAGGCCAGCAGGTGGAGGTTATCAAGCTGAACGGTTCTATCGAGCTGGCACCGTTAATCGGCTTGGCAGACCGGATTGTCGATATGGTGGAAACAGGGCAGACCTTGAGAGAGAACGGTCTGGTCGAGCAGATCAGTATTTTGGATATTACGAGTCGGCTGATTGCCAACCGGGTCAGCTATCGGATGAAAAACGGCCCGATTCAGGCGTTGTGTGACCGATTGCATCAGGTGATTCCAGCTGCGGTGGCACCGCGGGACTGAGGAGTAGGCTAGGGTTAGGAGAAATATTCTGCAAGCTGCAAGTAAGGGGGAATGGACAAATGAAGATCGTTTTAGCCCGTGATTTCAATCTCCAGCGCGAGGTCGATTATGGCACACCTGAGCAAAATGAAGCCGTTCGTGCGATTATCCGTTCGGTACGGCAGGAGGGAGATGCTGCTGTCCTGCGGTATACGGAATCGTTCGACGGTGTATCGCTGACGGCGGAGCAGCTCCGTGTGACGGAGGAAGAATTGAAGGCGGCATATGACAAGGTGGAGCCTTCTTTTTTGCAGGCGATTCGGGAGGCGGCGGACAATATCCGTGCTTTTCATACGAAGCAAAAACGTAATTCGTGGATGGATTTGCAGCCGGACGGCAGCCTGCTGGGCCAGATCATCCGACCGTTGAAGCGTGTAGGCGTGTATGTTCCTGGTGGTAAAGCAGCTTATCCGTCCTCGGTACTGATGAATGTGATCCCGGCTCAGGTGGCTGGTGTACCGGAGATCGTCATGGTGACACCCCCAGCAACAGGCGGCAAGGCGGGAATTGATCCATATACACTGGTTGCTGCGGCAGAGGCGGGTGTGACAGAAATGTACCGAGTTGGCGGAGCGCAGGCGATTGCGTCTCTCGCTTACGGGACTCATAGCATCGAACCCGTCGATAAAATTTGCGGCCCAGGCAACATTTATGTAGCGCTGGCGAAGCGCGAGGTATACGGGGCGGTGGATATCGACAGTATTGCAGGACCGAGTGAAATTGTCGTGCTGGCTGATGATACGGCGAATGCCTCTTATGTAGCCGCTGATCTGCTCTCGCAGGCAGAGCATGACGAAATGGCCTCGGCCATTCTGGTTACGCCCTCGCAGCGCTTGGCAGAAGAAGTATCAGCCGAGGTACAGCGCCAATTGGCAGAGCTGCCGCGCAGAGATATTGCTGCTGCATCCGTTGATGCCTATGGAGCGATTATTGTCGTTGATACGTTGCATGAGGGGATCCAGATTGTGAACAAACTTGCCCCGGAGCATTTGGAAATCATGACAGAGAATCCGATGGAGCATGTGGGTCTGATCGAAAATGCGGGAGCGATTTTTCTGGGAGCGTACAGCTCGGAGCCGGTAGGCGATTATTTTGCCGGGCCTAACCATATTATTCCGACTAATGGAACCGCGCGGTTCTCTTCTCCGGTCGATATTGATGATTTTATCAAGAAGTCGAGTATGATCTATTACAGCAAGGAAGCGCTGCTGCGCAATGGAGAGACGATTATGCAGCTTGCCCGGCATGAAGGGCTGGAAGGTCACGCAAGGGCGATACAGGTTCGATTGGACAATGAGAAAAAGGCGGTGGATGGCGATGGGGAATGAAAATAACGGAGCAGGACGTACAGGCAGCGTCAGCCGGAAGACGAACGAGACGGATATTCAGCTATCTTTTGCAGTAGATGGCACAGGGCAGGCCGAAATCGAGACAGATGTCCCCTTTCTGAATCATATGCTGGATTTGTTCACCAAGCATGGACAATTTGACCTGAACGTACAGGCCAGAGGGGATGTTGACATCGACGATCACCATACCGTGGAGGACATTGGTATCTGTCTGGGGCAAACCTTACTAGAATCGTTAGGTGATAAAAAGGGAATCAAGCGCTATGCCAGCGTCTTTGTACCGATGGATGAGGCGCTCGCGCAGGTCGTCATTGATCTTAGTAACCGACCGCATTTTGAGTATCGTGCGGAGTATCCGTCACAGCAGGTAGGGAGCTTTTCGACGGAGCTGGTGCATGAATTTCTGTGGAAATTCGCGCTGGAGGCTCGTATGACGCTGCACGTCATTGTTCACTACGGGCAAAATACCCACCATATGATCGAGGCGGTGTTCAAGGCACTGGGACGTGCACTGGATGAAGCGACATCCATTGACCCGCGGGTGACGGGAGTGCCTTCGACGAAGGGAGTGCTGTAGTCCATGTCCATTGCTATTGTGGATTACGGCAGAGGCAATCTGCATAGTGTGAGCAAGGCGGTTGAGCGTCTTGGCTATGAGGCTGTAGTGACAGGAGATGCGAAAGTGATACGTTCCGCCAGCGGTGTGATTTTGCCGGGTGTAGGGGCGTTCGGAGACGCTATGGAGCATTTGCGTTCCAGTGGCCTGGATCGGGTCATTCAGGAGGTCGCGAGCGCTGGACAGCCGCTGCTCGGCGTTTGCCTGGGGATGCAGCTGTTGTTCACTCGTGGCGAAGAATATGGCAGCCATGAGGGGCTGAATATTTTGCCGGGAGAGGTCGTGCGCTTTGCTCCTGATCTGGGTGTGAAGGTGCCGCATATGGGCTGGAACCGTCTGCGCATGACGCAGCCGGAGCATCCATTGTTGCAAGGCTTGGAGGAAGGGCATGTGTATTTTGTGCATTCTTATCATGCCAAGCCGGAGGTAGAAAGCGATTTGTTGGCGGTGACCGATTACGGTGGGCCGGTAACAGCTATCGTAGGCAGAGGCCATGTATACGGTATGCAGTTCCATCCAGAGAAGAGTGGGGAAATGGGTATGCGACTGCTTCGTCAGTTTTTGGAACTGGCGGAGGCGGAGAAGCGAGCGTAATTACACATAGGTATTTTTGAATAGCTCACAAGGGGGTCATACTTTGTTCACGATATATCCGGCGATTGATATTCGCGATGGCAAATGTGTACGGCTGGTGCAGGGTGATTATAACCAGGAGACGATATACAATGAAAATCCGGTGGAGGTGGCCCGGGAATGGGAGCGCTTGGGCGGTTCCTACATTCATCTGGTCGATCTGGACGGTGCTAAAGCGGGTCAACCTGTGAACGATGAGCTGATCGGACGCATCGCGTCTGCGGTGCAGGTACCTGTACAGGTGGGTGGTGGCTTGCGTACGCGCGAGCATGTGGAGCGGCTATTGTCACTGGGCGTGAGCCGCGTGATTTTGGGCACGGCGGCGATTGAGGACCGTGCTTTTACGGAAGCGGTGTTGGGTACCTATGGTGACCGGATCGCGATTGGTCTGGATGCGCGAAATGGCTATGTAGCGACACGAGGGTGGCTCGAAACCTCGGAGGTGCGAGCGGATGAACTGGCGGCTGAGCTGGCCTCCAAGGGTGCAGAAACGTTCATTTTTACGGACATTTCCCGCGATGGAATGATGCAGGGTCCGAATGTAGAGGCGATCGTGGCGCTTGCGAAAAGCAGTGGACGCACCGTGATTGCTTCTGGCGGTGTCAGCAAGATGGACGATCTGATTACGCTAAGTGCTTATGCGCAAAAAGGTGTAGGCGGCGCTATTGTGGGTAAGGCATTGTATACAGGCAGCATTAATTTACAGGTCGCCGTACAAGCTGTAGCAAAGGCATAGGGGGAGTAGGCATGCTGGCTAAACGGATTATTCCCTGCTTGGACGTAAAGGATGGCAGGGTGGTTAAGGGCGTCAATTTTGTGAACTTACGCGATGCAGGCGATCCGGTAGAGCTGGCGGCGCTTTATGACCGGGAAGGCGCAGACGAAATCGTATTTCTGGATATTTCCGCTTCGGTTGAAGGTCGCGCCACTATGGAAGAGGTGGTTCGTCAGACAGCGGGGGAAATTGCCATTCCCTTCACCGTGGGCGGCGGGATATCGCATGTCGATGATATGAAGCGCATCCTGCGTGCAGGGGCCGATAAAATCGGCATTAATACGGCGGCTGTTCGCAACCCTCAGCTGATTGCGGAGGGTGCGCGCAGCTTTGGCTCACAATGCATCGTAGTCGCGATTGATGCCAAGTACAATGAGGCTTGGGGCGAATGGGAAGTGTATACACACGGAGGCCGCACGCCATCCGGCATTCGGGCCTTGGCTTGGGCCAAGGAGGCTGAACGGCTGGGGGCAGGCGAAATTCTGTTGACCAGCATGAATGCGGACGGAACCAAGGATGGTTTTGATCTGCCGCTGACCTCTGCGGTGTCGGATACCGTGGGTATTCCGGTCATTGCTTCCGGTGGAGCGGGCAAGCAGGAGCATTTTTATGACGTGTTTACGGCGGGTAAAGCGGACGCTGGCTTAGCGGCAACCATTTTTCACTATAAAGAAATAGGAATTCCCGAGCTAAAACGGGATTTGAAGCGCAGAGGAGTGGAGATACGATGAGCAACGAATTGAACCAGCAGCTATCTCTGGAACAGGTATTGGATAATATCCGCTGGAATGAAGCGGGACTTGTCTCGGCGATTGTGCAGGATGATGCCACGCTTCAAGTATTGACGCTGGCCTATATGAATCGAGAATCGCTGAAGCTTTCTCTGGAATCGGGAGAGACGTGGTTTTGGTCCCGTTCCAGACAGGAACTGTGGCACAAGGGGGCAACCTCGGGGAATACGCAAAAAATCACCTCCATTCAGCTGGATTGTGACGGTGACGCTCTGCTTGTTCGTGTAATTCCCAATGGCCCTGCCTGCCATACCGGAGCGACGAGTTGCTTTTTCCGTGATATTTCTGCGTCAGGAACGGCTGTAGCTCCTGCTTCGGAAAATGCCGGGGGCCAAGCGTCGGTGGCGACTCAAACGGGCACGACTCATGCTGCAACAGACCGCTTTGAGGTGCTTGCCCAGCTGGAAGCAATCATTAAGGAGCGGGAAGTGACACGTCCTGAAGGGGCCTATACGACCTACCTTTTTGACAAAGGCGTGGATAAGATTCTGAAAAAGGTTGGCGAAGAAGCATCCGAGACGATCATTGCCGCCAAGAATAAGGATAATGAGGAGCTTCGTCTGGAGGTCAGCGATCTGATTTATCACTTGCTGGTACTGTTACAGGAGCGCAAACTACCGCTGGATGATGTGCTGACTGAGCTGAACCGCCGTCATGAGCGTCCCCGTCGTGATTAAAATGGGTGATGTAGCGCTGAAAGAGGGGAGAGCCGCATGAAAATTGACTATCATACGCATCATGCCCGCTGTGGTCATGCGATAGGAAATCTGGAAGAGTATGTGCAGCAGGGTATTCGGTTGGGGCTGGATCAGCTCGGCTTGTCCGATCACATGCCGCTATTGCATGTTAACCCGGCCGACTATTATCCGGAGATGGCGATGCCTATGGAAGAGCTGCCACGTTATGTGGAAGAATGTCTGGAATTAAAACAACGCTATAAGGGACAGATTGACATTCGTGTCGGCTTGGAAGGCGACTACATCGAGGGCTGGGAACAGGAAATCGAAGACATCATCACCGCATATCCGTGGGATTATGTGATTGGCTCCGTACATTTTCTCGGGGAGTGGGATGTAACAGATTTCCGTCAGGTGCACCATTGGGAAGGCAAAAATGTGCTGGAGGTGTACCGGACTTATTACGATGCGGTTTCCAAAGCGGCAGCGACCGGGTTGTATGACATCATGGGTCATCTGGATGTCATTAAGCGTTTCGGCCACTATCCGAAGTCGGAGGAAGCGGAGGAGCTGCGTGAGCTGGAGCGCTCTACACTCTCGGCCGTTGCCCGCAGCGGGCGGGCGATGGAGCTGAATGCATCGGGGCTATCCAAGCCCTGTGCAGAGATGTTCCCGAGCCGCCGCATGCTGGAGGAGGCATTGGCGCTAGGCATCCCGCTGACGGTAGGGTCAGATGCTCATGATCCGGCGAAGCTGTCCGAGCATTTGGAGAAGGCGCGCGCGCTTCTGCATGAGGTCGGATATCGGGAGCTTGCCGTATTCCGGCAGCGTGAGCGCTCGTCCGTGCCGTTGACGCTTTGAGGTCTATGTTCTGCCTAATATATAGCCCGATAATCAGCCGAACGTTGCCTTTTTACACATGAAGGCGCGTGCGGCTATTTGGCTTATTCACTCATTTTCCAGCGGATGGGTCAGGACAGGGTTCCGTTTTTTGGGATGAGGTATACCCTACTGTCAAGTCGTTTTAAAGTTGTGGTATACTGAAGGGTATGAACATGCCAGTTACAGTTAAAGGAGGTGCCTTTGTTATTTATGAAAGGGAAACATCTGCGAGCTTCGGGACCTAGCCCTAAGATTATTGTTTTGCGTTTCGACGCATCTTTCTTTTTTGAGAAAGCTGTGCGCTCGCTTGATCGCAATCATTATGACAAGGCATTGAAATATTTTCGCAAAGCCGTTGAATATGAACCGGATAATCCGGTGAATCATTGCAATATGGCGGGTATATTATCAGAGATGGGGGATTATGCAGGTTCGAATGAGATCCTGTCCTCTGTTCTGAGCGACGTAGACCCGTCGATGACAGAGTGTTACTTCTATATGGCGAATAATTACGCCAATATGGAGCAGTTTGAAGAAGCGGAGAAAGCCTTGGTCACGTATTTGGAGGAGGACGAGGAAGGACAGTTTCTCGATGAAGCCGAGGAAATGATGGAGCTGCTCTATTATGAGCTGGACCGTCCAACCAAGCTGAACCGCATTAAGGCCCGGCAGGGAGTGGTCGAGCATGATCAGGCCCGTGTCCTGCTGGAGGAAGGGAAGTTTGCTCAGGCGGCCCAATTGCTTAAGCAAATTTCAGAGGAACAGCCGGACATGTTCGCTGCGCGGAACAATCTGGCGCTGGCGTATTACTACATGGGACTGTTTCAAAATGCGAAGACAACCATTCTTCGGGTACTGGAGGATGAACCAGGTAATTTGCATGCGCTGTGCAACTTGGCGATCTTTTATCAGCATGAGGGCGGCGGCCCGGAATTGGATCGTCTGATTCAAACGTTGACGGTCACCATACCATTTCAAGAGGAGCAGGTATTCAAGCTGGCTACTACGATGGGGATTCTCGGACGTCATGAGGAGGCCTACAGACATTTCCGCAGGTTGCTCCAAGGTGACGGAGAGAATAATGATGACGCCTCCCTGTACCATTATACGGCGGTGGCTGCCAGCAATACGGGAAGATATGCGGAAGCCCGGCGGTTGTGGGGTCATTTGCAAAAGCAGGATGCTTCCTCGGAAGTTCCACGGTTTTTCCTGTCCCGGCTGGAGGAGCTCCAGCAGGAGGGCACACCGCTGCAAGTACTCAGCTACCATTACCATCTCCCCTTTGAGGAGCAATTCCGCATGTGGGAGAAGTTCGGAGCTGACCAGGTGCCTGACAGTATGAAGCGAGATCCGCTAATTCGGTCTTCCTTCTTCTGGGCGTTGCGCCACGGCGATCGAGCGACCCAGCTTCAAGTCATTCAGGCGCTAAGCCTGATCGGTGACGATGAGGTGCGACAGGCATTGGAGTCCTTCGTAGAAGACCCGGATCAGGAAGGCGAGTTGAAACGGCGCGCCTTGCAAGTACTGCAAGAGCTGACGGAGCCGTCAGTTAAGGACATACAGGAGACAAATCAGGAAACGGAGCGACTTCTGCGACCAGAGTCAGAGAAGGTTCACCACGTATCCGAAGATGAGGTGTCTGCCCATTCAACTGTCCATCCGGAATGGCAGGCAGTGTTGGATAAGGTACTTGCCGTTATGAGCAAGTCTGATCCGGTCATGCAGCGCGATTTGAGGTCACTTTGGCTAGAATATCTGGATCGGCTTGCCCCGGAAGTCCCGATTGTTCAGCATACTGAGGGATGGGCAGCGGCGCTGGAATACTTGACAGCCAAAATGAATCATCATTCGGTGACCTATCAGGAAGTAGCTGACCGTTATGGTATTTCCGTATCGACCGTAAGCCGCTATGCACGCCAGATTGACAGCGTGTGCGGTATCAAGCAGAAGATGAAACAGCCGCTCTCCACGTTTAAAAAGCAGGTCTGAGATCTGATACAAACACCACTTAGAAGGAGGCAACAAACGTATGTATAAATCCATAATTATTGGTACAGGTCCTGCAGGCTATACAGCAGCTATTTATTTGGCGCGCGCAAACATGAATCCACTGATCATTGAGGGAATGCAGCCCGGCGGGCAGCTTACCACAACGACTGAAATTGAAAATTTTCCGGGTTTTGAGCAAGGTATCCTTGGACCTGAGTTGATGGATAACATGCGCAAGCAAGCCGAACGCTTTGGCGCTGAATTTACTTCTGGCTGGGTAGAGGAAGTGGATTTCAGCAAGCGCCCTTTTAAAGTGAAGGTAGAGGGAAGAGGCATCATTGAGGCGGAGTCGGTGATTATTGCTACAGGAGCGTCCGCCAGATATCTTGGTATTCCGGGTGAGCAGGACAACGTGGGACGCGGAGTCAGCACTTGTGCGACCTGCGACGGCTTCTTTTTCCGTGGGAAAAAAATCATCGTAGTGGGTGGCGGAGATTCAGCCATGGAGGAAGCGAGCTTCCTGACCCGGTTTGCTTCCAGCGTAACCTTGGTTCACCGTCGCGATGAGCTGCGGGCGTCTAAAATTATGCAGGATCGCGCACGGGAAAATGAAAAAGTACATTGGGCGTTAAACCGGACTCCTGTGGAGGTCGTAACGGGAGAGACGGGATTAAAGGGCTTGAAGGTACACAATAATGAGACGAATCAGGATGAGCTGCTTGAGGCAGATGGTGTGTTCGTAGCCATCGGACATACGCCTAATACAGGCTTCCTGAACGGCCAAATCAGTACAGACGATCATGGTTATATTCAAGTGAAGCCAGGAACGACAGAAACGAACATTCCCGGGGTATTTGCCTGCGGGGATGTGCAGGATAACCGTTACCGTCAAGCCATTACGGCTGCGGGAACGGGCTGTATGGCGGCTATGGACTGCGAGAAATATCTCGAAGGTAGCGCTGTTCATGACTGGAGCGAAACACTGGATCAATAAAGAAAGCTACAGAATACAATATGGCTAAGGTGAGGGCGATGGATAGGCCCTGTTAAGACGTGCCTTGGATTCAGGAAGAGAAAGCCTGCTGCATCTGCACAGGCTTTCTCCTTTTTATGGATGACGAGACCTGAAGTTCCGCTAATCCTGCGCTTTCCAACAGGGAAGTGTCCTTGACCGTAACGGGGGCTTCAATTATAGTTGGAACGTAGGTAACTATTATAAGTCAAGATTTTAATCATATATTTCATACACAGTTTTTAAGTAAACATAAAGGTGGCTTGGAACATGTCTGAAAGTATCTATGTGGGTGTCGATTTGGGCGGTACAGCAATCAAGGTAGGCATTTGTAATGAAGACGGACAGCTTTTGCACACATACGAAGGACCAACGGAAACAGCTAAGGGCGTAGACGTTGTGATCAGCAATATCGAAAAATATGTGCGGCACATTGTTGAGCAATCTCCCTATGAATGGGATCAACTGAAGGGTGTCGGAGCGGGCGTTGCCGGTTTTACGAATGTTCGCGAAGGCATTATAGTCCTCGCTCCCAATATTGGCTTTCGTGACGTACCGATTCGTGCGCTGTTGGAGGAACGGATCGGCAAGCCTGTAAAAATAGACAACGATGCTAACGTCGCTGCACTTGGCGAAGCTTGGGCCGGGGCGGGCAAAGGTATAGAAAACTGCGTATGCTATACCCTGGGTACGGGTGTTGGTGGTGGTATTATTATTAATGGTAAAATATATCAAGGTTTTTCAGGCATGGCTGGAGAAATTGGTCATATGAGCGTTGTACCGGATCTGGAGGCCATTCAGTGTGGATGCGGCAAAATGGGTTGCCTGGAAACCGTATCTTCCGCAACGGGCATTATCCGTATGGCAAATGACGCTGTGGAACGTGGAGATCGGACTTCTCTGGCGCTGGAAGATCAAATCGCCGCCAAGGAAGTATTTGATGCAGCCAAGGCCGGGGATGAGGTCGCACTCCGTATCGTGAAGCGAGCTGCCTTTTATTTGGGGAAATCTATGGCAGCGGTTGCCACCGTGCTAAACCCGGAGCTGTTTATTGTAGGCGGGGGTGTTTCCAAAGCGGGTGATTTCTTGTTCGAAGAGATGCGTCTGGTATTTGCCAAACTGGCACCTGAGCCGCTCCAGCAAGGGGTATCTATTGTTCCGGCATCGCTTGGCAATGACGCAGGTATTGTAGGAGCAGCCGGTTTGCTGCTGCGCTCCTGATCCATAGGTTACTGACATAGAGCGAAGAAGCAAAAGGAGAGGGAAGTCCATATGACAGACAACTTAAAAAACGCTGCGCCGTGGGCAACACTCATTATTATTACGGGAATGTCAGGCGCAGGGAAGACCATTGCAGTGCAAAGCCTGGAAGACTTGGGCTTCTTCTGCGTTGATAATTTACCGCCTGTGCTGATTCCCAAATTTGCTGAATTAATTGAACAGTCCAACGGTAAGATAGGCAAAGTGGCGCTGGTGATTGACTTGCGCGGGCGAGAATTTTTTACAGCCTTGTCGGAATCATTGAACTATATTAAGGATCATTTTACGATTCATTGTGAAATTTTGTTCCTGAATGCCAATGACGGTGTTCTCGTACAGCGATACAAGGAGAGCCGTCGTCGCCACCCGCTTGCTCCGGATGGTATGCCTCTTGACGGTATACGACTGGAGCGCAAAATGTTGGAGGAGCTGAAAAGCTCGGCAACACAGGTCATTGATACAAGTGTAATGAAGCCTGCAACTTTAAAGGCGCGGATTATTTCCCGATTTTCTCATCTGGAGAGCAGCATGCTTTCCGTAAACATTACCTCTTTCGGCTTCAAATATGGTATTCCCATTGATGCCGATCTCATATTCGACGTGCGTTTCCTGCCCAATCCTCACTATGTGGACCAATTGCGACCACACACCGGACAGGATAGCGATGTGTATGATTATGTTATGAAATGGCCGGAGACTCAGGCATTTCTGACCAAGCTACTGGATATGTTACATTTTTTGATTCCGCAATACCGCAAGGAAGGCAAAAGCCAGGTCATTATTGGTATCGGGTGTACCGGCGGTAAGCATCGTTCTGTCGCGATATCTGAATATTTAGGAAAAATGCTGGGTGCCAGTGAAACAGAATCAGTTTCTGTTTCACATCGGGATGCTGATCGCGACCGGCATTAATGAGGTGAAAACATGAAAGAGACCGGATCACAACGGGAGCGCCCTCGTATTGTTGTTATGGGCGGCGGAACCGGCTTGTCCGTCATGCTGCGGGGGTTGAAACAAAAGCCGCTGGATATTACGGCTATTGTTACAGTCGCTGACGATGGCGGAAGCTCCGGGATATTGCGCAGTGAGCTACAAATGCCCCCTCCGGGGGATATTCGTAATGTGCTGACTGCACTGGCTGATGTAGAGCCGGTGATGTCCGATATGCTGAAATATCGTTTCGGTGCAGGATCAGGCTTGGCAGGCCATAGTCTGGGCAACCTGATTTTAGCGGCGATGACCGATATATCAGGAGATTTTGTGACGGCGGTGCGTGAGCTTAGCCGTGTATTTGCTGTACGGGGGCGTGTGCTGCCGGCGGCTGAAGAAGGCGTTGTGCTGAGTGCCGAAATGGAGGATGGCACGGTGGTTACCGGTGAATCCAAAATCCCGGAAGCGGGCGGCAGAATCAAACGTGTTTTTCTTGAACCGACTCACGTGGAGCCGTTGCCTGAGGCTGTAGAGGCCATTAATGAGGCCGATGCGATCCTGATTGGTCCTGGCAGTCTGTACACCAGCATTTTGCCGAATTTGCTTGTACCGAAGCTTGCAGAGGCTGTGGTGAAATCAGACGCTATCAAGATATTCGTCTGCAACGTTATGACTCAGCCAGGCGAAACGGATGGATATACAGTGGGGGACCACTTGCAGGCTATTTATGAGCATGTAGGGCATCATTTGTTTGATTATGTGATCGTCAATAATGGAGAGATTCCGCCTCAGGTACAGGAAATGTATGCCGAGCAGGGTGCCAAGCCAGTTCAAGTAGACATGGGAGAGCTGACTGAGCGGGGGTATAAAGTGGTGGCAGATACGCTTGTTCTGTTCCGCACCTATTTACGGCATGATGCCGACAAACTGAGCCAGCACATTTACCAATTGGTACAAAACTGGATATTAAGAAGGAGGTGAGTCCCTTGTCCTTTGCGGCACAAACAAAAAAAGAGCTTACGATGATTGAAAGCCAGCCCTGCTGTGAAAAAGCGGAACTATCTGCGCTCATACGTATGCTCGGGTCCGTACAGCTGTCCAACAAAAGGGTGATATTGGACGTGTCCACAGAAAATGCCGCGATTGCAAGGCGGATTTACTCCTTGATCAAAAAGCATTTTCAAGTTCATATTGAGCTGCTTGTACGGAAAAAAATGCGCCTGAAAAAAAATAACGTGTACATTGTCCGCATTCCAAGCGGTGTACAAGAGCTCTTGAAGGATCTTTACATCGTATCAGAAGGGTTCTTGTTCACGGACGGGATTAATCGGGATATCATTCGGAAAAACTGTTGTAAGCGGGCTTATTTGCGTGGCGCTTTTATGGCAGGTGGTTCTGTGAACAATCCGGAGGGATCGTCTTACCATCTGGAGATTTCCTCGATGTATGAGGAGCATTGCCAGGCGCTGGTCGATCTGGCGAATGAGTTTCATCTGAATGCCCGCTGCATTGAGCGAAAAAAAGGCTTTATTCTCTACATCAAGGAAGGCGAAAAGATCATTGAGCTACTCAGCATCATTGGCGCGCATCAGGCTTTGTTCAAATTCGAGGATGTCCGCATTATGCGTGATATGCGTAATTCCGTCAACCGGATTGTTAATTGTGAAACGGCTAATTTGAACAAGACGATTGGAGCTGCTGTCCGGCAAATTGAGAATATCAAGCTGCTGGAGAGGGAAGTCGGCCTGGATACGCTGCCAGATAAGCTGCGCGAGGTGGCGGAAATACGTCTCGCTCATCCTGATTTGAATTTAAAAGAAGTCGGGGAAATGCTCAAAGGGGTTGTGAGTAAGTCGGGTGTCAATCATCGACTTCGCAAAATTGACGAGATGGCTGACAAAATCAGGGGAGAAAACGGCCTGATTCCATAAAAGGAGTGTCTGTGGGGCTTCAGCCCCGGTTTTTTTAGTTTTTTTTCTAGTGTCTGTCCCGGGTTAATGTTATAATGTGATAAATAAAATGGAGTAAGTAGTGTCCAGATTTATTTGATGAGGGGGTAAGCTGACATGTCAAAACATCCGGTAGTCGTACGCTTGAAAACAGGACTGCACGCCAGACCTGCTGCGTTGTTCGTACAGGAAGCGAATAAATATTCATCTGAGATTTTTGTGGAAAAAGAAGACAAGAAGGTTAATGCCAAGAGTATTATGGGTATTATGAGCCTTGCCATCAGTACAGGTACTGAAATTTACATTAGTGCTGAAGGTGCGGATGCCGAACAGGCTGTAAACGCTTTAGTAAGTCTGGTTAGTAAAGTAGAGCTGGAAAATCAATAAATAAACATCTGCTTTGTGATATGGTATATGCTCTTAGTGAAAAGCCCCTTTGGGGCTTTTTTTGTACCCGAAAAAACAGAGTGGGCAATCCCCTGTTGGGCTGCTACAATGTGGTCTCTTTGAATATCGGCGCTGTGTTTAGCCCAAGCTACAAGCAATTTAAATTCTGTGATGGTACTCTGTTTCGAAAATGTGGTGCCTAACTGCAACCTTTTCCCTTAGTTTCCGTCTGGAAGGTACATACATCATCAAGAAAAGAGGGCGAATATGATGAAGCATTGGACAAAAGCTGCAAATACAGCAGTTCTGGCAGGAGCATTATTGGCAGGAGTAGTAGCGGGAGGATTATGGACAGGAGCAGATCGCGCCTATGCCGCGTCAGCATCTACGACGGTAAGCAGTGTAATTAATGTGAGTGGCAGCGGGGAAGTATTGGTTAAACCCGATATTGCCTATCTATCCATCGGCGTACAATCTGAAGGAAATACAGCAGCAGCTGCCCAAAAAGCCAACGCCGCTAAAATAAGTAAGGTCACACAACTGCTGAAAGAAAAGTGGAGCATCAGTGCAGACGACATTCAGACGAGCCAGTTCTACGTGCAGCCTAACTATACCTATGACGAAAAACAAGGACAGAAGCTCAAAGGCTATATTGCCAATCATACGCTTTCCGTAAAGTACCGTAATTTGGATAAAATCGGTCAGTTACTGGATGAGGCTACACAGTCTGGAGCGAACAACGTGGATAATGTGCGTTTTTCGGTAGAAAACTCTTCAGCTTATGAAGAAGAAGCGATTGCCAAGGCGTTGGGAAATGCTCAATCCAAAGCCAGTGCTGTAGCGAAGGCAACCAAACGAGGGCTTGGAACTCTCCTGAACGTAACGGTAGATGGGGGAGATGCCCAAATCTTCACACAACGTGAGGCTGCTATGAGTAAAGCACTCTTGGATACAAGCGGCGGAACAGAAATACAATCCGGTCAAGTGACTGTGAAGGTCCAAGTATCGGCACAATACGAATTGAACTAACGTACAGATGATAACGAAGCCACAAGCGTCCTGCTTTATTTGCAGGATGACTTGCTGGCTTTTTTATATGTCGAAATTATTTTGTAATGAGTCTGTAATAGCTGGGTCCCCTAGATGTACAGATTGAAATCGGAGAGTGTACAGATTGTAAACTACGAACATAGGGGGATAGATATAATAAGTAAAGTAATCAATACACGTAGAATACACATCTATAACAGGAGGAATATTTAATATGAACAAGCATACAAAAAAATGGGGCTCCGCACTGCTGGCAGCGGGAATTTTAGTAGGAGTTGCAGTTGTTCCCGTTTCCTATATCGAGGCAGCTTCATACAAACAACAGGCTACAGCACAGCAACCAGGTATTTCTATTAAATGGAATGGTAAAACGTTGGCGACCAAAGGGATTCAGGTGAACGGAAGCACAGTGATTCCCGTAGCAGCATTGCGCGACAGCCTGGGGATTCCGGTGAGTTATGATGCCAAAACAGCGACTTATACCGTAGGTAGTGGGTACAATAAGCTTTACATCATGTCCTCTTCCTCCGATGGTCCCTATGTCAATGTCAATGGAATAACCACACGCAACATGGACGCCAAACAGATCGCCGGGAAGCTGTACATTCCTATGAGTCTGCTGAAAGACTATCTGGGTATCGATGCTCAGTGGAATGCAGCTCAGAAAACAGTAACAATGAGTAAAAGCCAGCTAAATCCGATCACGATTACGTCCCAATCTCTTCCGGCTTCGAGTGATGCAAAGGTTTCCTACAAGGTTAAGTACTCGCAAATCAGCGGTGGCCAGCTAAACCCTGAAGCTCAGCAGGCCATTAATAGTGTGCTCAAAAAGCAAGCGGAGGGAATACTGGCAGCAGGCAAAAAGCAAGTAGCAGAGGGTGAACCTACAGTAGAAAGACCGTATACTTTCAGTAATGATTTTGCTATTGCCTATAACCAACAAGGGATTTTGAGCATCATTATGGAGGATTACTCCGATACGGCTGGTGCTCATGGTATGACGGCCCGTAAAGGATATACGTTCTCACTCGCTGATGGAAAATTGCTGCAATTGTCTGACGTGCTGAAGGCCAATCCTAATTACAAACAGTTTCTTAATAGCGACCTGAAGAAAAAATTAATGGTCCAATGGTGAATGAAGGCGGCTTTGGTGGCTTCAAGAATATTGCGGCTAATCCGAATTTTTATGTAACGAATAGCGGTGTGACGATTGTGTTTGACTTGTATGAGTATGGGCCTTATGCGTATGGTATTCCTGAGTTCACTTATTCGTTTGGTCAATTGTTGCCTCAAGGCAGCAAGCCTTTTACTGGACAGAATGAATAGTACAAATGAATAAGTTAGATTATCTGTACACAAAAGAATAGTAAACGAAAAAAGCTGCCTACCGGATACAATCATCCGGGGCAGCTTTTTTCGTTTACCAGCTATTCAGAGGCCATAATTCGTTCTCTTACACACCTTCTGGAGAGGAGCTAGTAAGCACTTTATCAATAATACCGTATTCCTTGGCATCATCCGCGGACATGAAATAGTCACGGTCTGTGTCTTTTTCAATGCGCTCCAGTGGTTGGCCTGTGCGATCTGCGAGAATGCGGTTCAATTTGTCGCGCATTTTCAGAATGCGGCGGGCGCGGATTTCAATATCCGTTGCTTGACCTTGTGCGCCACCCAGCGGTTGGTGAATCATAATCTCACTGTTCGGCAAAGCAAAACGTTTGCCCTTGGCACCTGCGTTCAGCAAGAACGCACCCATGGAAGCCGCCATACCTACACAAATCGTAGACACGTCAGGTTTAATATATTGCATCGTATCGAAAATGGCCATACCGGCTGTGATCGAACCGCCAGGGCTGTTAACATACAAGTGAATGTCTTTTTCAGGATCTTCGGCAGCCAAAAACAGCATTTGCGCAATAATAGAGTTGGCTACAACGTCATTGACGTCCGAGCCCAACAAAATAATGCGATCCTTCAACAGTCTGGAATAAATGTCATAGGCGCGTTCGCCGCGGTTACTTTGTTCTACTACCATAGGAACATAGCTCACGTCAAAAAACCTCCCTTTAATATCGTTAATGGATTTGGTGGACATGCCGATTACACGTCCCTATTTATAAACTGTTACCGTATTAACCACATGATAAACAATTTCAAACAAAAAGTCAAAGAAAGTCAAACTAATAGTCAAAAAAAGAGCCCTCTGCGCTCTTATTGGTTAAAACAGTATATAGAAGCATTTAGACATTCATATAAAATGGCGCGCCCGCGAGGAATCGAACCTCGATCTCAGGCTCCGGAGGCCTACGTCATATCCGTTGGACCACGGGCGCACAGCTAATTGGAAACAAAGATGATTATATGATATACGGCATTGAATTGCAAGCTTTTATTACGTGCGCATATTCACATAAAAAGTTGAGAAATATAGGTTCAGATAGACTTGCATGTGGAGCAAATATTGGGTAAGATATACGTGGGACTTAAAAAGTTAACCCGGGACGTTTTAAGACCAGTTAGTGATATAGTATTAAAGATAGAACTTAGAAGTGTGCGGGAGTGGAAAGCATGCGAAAGATATTAGAAATACAGAAGCAGCTTCTGCCCGACCTCATGGATGTTTTGAAAAAAAGGTACACAATCCTGCATCAGATTATGCTGTCCGATGTTATTGGACGCAGAACGCTGGCGGCTTCACTGAACATGACCGAGCGCGTGTTGCGCGCCGAAACCGATCTTCTTAAAGCCCAAGGGCTGATTGAGATTGAGAGTGTGGGCATGAAGGTGAGCAAAGCAGGACTGGATCTGCTGGAACAGCTGGAGCCAATTGCGAACAACTTGTTCGGCCTGTCCCAATTGGAGGATCAGATTCGTCAAGCCTATGGTTTGAGGAAGGTGGTTGTCGTTCCAGGGGATTCGGATGCTTCTCCTTTAACGAAGCAGGAGCTGGGTCGTGCCGGGGCAAAAGCGCTGCTGAGTGTTATGGACGACGAGGATGTGGTCGCCGTAACAGGTGGCACGACGATTGCCGACGTGGCGGACCAACTGACACTACCTGCTAATGGCCCACTTAAGGGCGGATGGTTCGTACCAGCACGTGGGGGTTTGGGAGAAAGCATGGAAATGCAGGCGAACACAATTGCTTCCACAATGGCTCGTAAGGTCGGCTCACAATACCGTCTGCTCCATGTACCGGATTTGCTCAGCAATCATGCTTACAACTCCCTGCTTGAAGATACGAATATTCAGGATATTTTAAGCCTGATTCGCGAGAGTCGGATCATCATTCACGGGATAGGCAACGCCATAGCAATGGCACGTAGACGCAAGCTCGACCCTGAAACCTTTGCCCAGATCAGCAGTGAGGGCGCGGTTGCCGAATCGTTTGGCTATTATTTTAACGAAGACGGCGTCGTTGTTCACAGAATGCTGACGCTTGGACTCCGTTTGGAGGATATCAGGCGTACCGAGACGGTTCTAGGCGTAGCTGGAGGTAAGAGCAAGGCGGCCGCTATTCATGCAGTGCTGCGTTTCGGGCAGGAAGATATTCTTGTCACCGACGAAGGCGCTGCTGCTGAAATTGTAAGCCATTATTTGAATGGTTAAACGGATTTATGAATTGTGTTGTCTTGACGGGCTTTCGGGTCTGTCTTGAATATATAAACTAAACTAAACGAACTTTGGGAGGAACTCACTCATGACAGTTAAAGTTGGTATTAACGGTTTCGGACGTATTGGACGCCTTGCTTTCCGCCGGATTCAAAACGTGGAAGGTATTGAAGTAGTAGCAATCAATGACTTGACAGATTCCAAAATGCTGGCACATCTGTTGAAATATGATACAACACAAGGTACTTTCCAAGGAGAAGTAGAAGTACACGATGGCTTCTTCAAAGTTAACGGTAAAGAAGTTAAGGTTTTGGCTAACCGCAACCCAGAAGAACTGCCTTGGGGAGACCTGGGTGTAGATATCGTTCTGGAATGCACAGGTTTCTTCACAACTAAAGAAGCTGCTGAGAAACATTTGAAAGGCGGCGCTAAAAAAGTTGTTATCTCCGCTCCAGCTACTGGCGACATGAAAACTGTCGTTTACAACGTAAACCATGAAATTCTGGACGGTACTGAAACTGTAATCTCCGGTGCTTCTTGCACAACAAACTGCCTGGCTCCTATGGCTAAAACTTTGCAAGACAAATTTGGTATCGTTGAAGGCCTGATGACTACAATTCATGCTTACACTGGCGACCAAAACACTTTGGATGCTCCGCATGCTAAAGGCGACTTCCGTCGTGCTCGCGCTGCAGCTGAAAACATCATTCCTAACACAACTGGTGCTGCTAAAGCCATCGGTCTGGTAATTCCTGAACTGAAAGGTAAACTGGATGGCGCGGCTCAACGTGTACCAGTAGCAACTGGTTCCCTGACTGAGCTGGTAACTGTTCTGGAGAAAAACGTAACTGTTGAAGAAATCAACGCTGCGATGAAAGAAGCTTCCGATCCTGAAACTTACGGCTACACTGAAGACGAGATCGTTTCTTCCGACATCAAAGGTATCACTTTCGGTTCTTTGTTTGACGCAACTCAAACTAAAGTCCTGACTGTTGGCGACAAACAACTGGTGAAAACTGTAGCTTGGTACGACAACGAAATGTCCTACACAGCACAATTGATCCGTACGTTGGAATACTTCGCTAAATTGGCTAAGTAAGAACAGTCTTATCGCGCAACATCATAGAGCGGAAACAGCAGTTATTGTTTCCGCTCTTTATATATCAAAATGTGCCTTAAATTCCTGTTTCGTAAAATTAAAAGGGTGCGGAGGAATATGGAGATGAACAAAAAGAGCGTACGTGATATAGAACTGAATGGAAAACGGGTGTTTGTTCGTGTAGATTTTAACGTTCCGGTTGAGGACGGTAAAATTACGGATGACAAGCGTATTCGTGAAACCTTGCCAACGATTAACTACCTGATTGAAAAAGGTGCAAAAGTTATTTTGGCGAGTCACTTTGGACGTCCAAAAGGTCAGGTCGTTGAATCCATGCGTCTGACTCCTGCTGGCGTGCGTTTGTCTGAACTGCTCAAAAAGCCTGTTGTTAAAGTGGACGAAGCAGTTGGTGAGGCTGTTAAAGCGAAAGTGGCTGAACTGCAAAACGGCGACGTGCTGTTGCTTGAAAATGTACGTTTCTATCCAGGAGAAGAGAAAAATGATCCTGAATTGGCGAAGCAATTTGCTGAGCTGGCTGACATTTTCGTGAATGACGCATTTGGTGCAGCGCACCGTGCTCATGCTTCCACAGAAGGTATCGCGCATCTTCTTCCGGCTGTTTCCGGCTTGCTGATGGAGAAAGAATTGTCTGTAATCGGTAAAGCTCTTTCAAACCCAGATCGTCCTTTTACAGCCATTATCGGCGGTTCCAAAGTAAAAGACAAAATCGACGTGATTGACAACCTGCTGAACATTGCAGATAACGTAATCATTGGCGGCGGTTTGGCTTATACATTTTTTAAAGCTCAAGGTCATGAAGTGGGTCAATCCCTACTGGATGAATCCAAACTGGACGTAGCTCTTGGATTTATCGAAAAAGCGAAGAAACTCGGCAAAAACTTCTATCTTCCGGTAGATATCGTTATTTCTGACGATTTCAGCGCTACGGCGAACACGAACATTGTTGATATTGACGGCATTCCTGCAGATTGGGAAGGCGTGGACATCGGACCGAAAACACGTAAAATCTATGCAGATGTTATCAAAAACTCCAAACTGGTTGTATGGAACGGACCAATGGGCGTATTTGAAATGGAGCCTTTCGCTGGCGGTACGCGTGAAGTAGCGGAAGCTTGCGCAACAACAGAAGCATACACCATCATTGGTGGCGGTGATTCTGCGGCAGCGGCTGAGAAGTTCCATCTGGCTGACAAAATGGATCATATCTCTACTGGCGGCGGCGCATCCCTTGAATTTATGGAAGGCAAAGCACTTCCGGGTGTTGTTGCACTCAACGATAAGTAATCAAACGTACTGCGCATAATAAATGCTTTAGGGCAGCTAATAGTTAGGAGTTGAAACCATTGAGAACACCGATTATCGCGGGTAACTGGAAGATGTTTAAAACCGTACCAGAAGCTAAAACTTTCATCGAAGAGATCAAAGGGAAAGCAGAGGTTGCAGGAGTGGAAAGCGTGATCTGCGCACCATTTACGAATCTTCCTGCTCTGGTTGAAGCAGTAAAAGGTACATCTATCAAAATCGGCGCACAAAACCTGCACTTTGCAGAAGACGGCGCATTTACAGGTGAAATCAGCGGCGGGATGCTGAAAGATCTGGGCGTAGACTACGTTGTGATCGGACACTCCGAGCGTCGTGAATATTTTAACGAAACAGACGAAACAGTGAACAAAAAGGTTCATGCGGCATTCCGCCACGGCCTGACTCCGATCGTATGTGTAGGCGAAAAGCTGGAAGACCGTGAAGCCGGTCAAACCAAAGCGGTTGTAAAAGTGCAAACTGTAGCGGCTTTTGCTGGTTTGGCTAAAGATCAGGCTGCACAAGTGGTTGTTGCTTATGAGCCAATTTGGGCAATCGGAACAGGTAAATCCTCCACTTCGCAGGATGCGAATGAAGTCATTTCCTATATCCGTAGTTTGTTGAAAGAACTGTACGATGAAAATACAGCAAATGCTGTACGGATTCAGTATGGTGGCAGCGTGAAACCTGAAAATGTGGCTGAATATCTGGGCCAAAGCGACATCGACGGCGCACTTGTAGGTGGCGCTAGTCTTCAACCAGCGTCTTACATCGCGCTTGTTGAGGGGGCGAAGTAAGATGACAGTACCAAAACCGGTAGCCTTAATTATTATGGATGGATTCGGACTGCGCGAAACTGTGGAAGGCAATGCGGTTGCACAGGCGAACAAGCCGAACTACGACCAATACTTAAGACAATACCCTCATTCAACGCTTACAGCGTCTGGTGAAGCGGTAGGTCTGCCGGAAGGGCAAATGGGTAACTCCGAAGTAGGTCACCTGAACATCGGCGCAGGCCGGATTGTATATCAGAGTTTGACCCGCATTTCGAAGTCCATTCGCGAAGGCGAGTTCTTCCAGAATGAAACTTTGCTTAAAGCAGTACAGCATGCCAAAAAGAACAACACGAAGCTTCACCTGTATGGACTTTTGTCCGATGGTGGCGTGCATAGCCATATTAGCCATCTGTTTGCTATGCTGGATTTGGCGAAAAAAGAAGGTTTAACAGAAGTATACATTCATGCATTTATGGATGGACGCGATGTTATGTCTGACAGCGGCGTGGACTTCATGCAACAGCTGATCGCCAAAATTCAGGAAGTGGGTATTGGTAAAATCGCGACTGTACAAGGACGCTATTATGCCATGGACCGCGACAAACGTTGGGAGCGTGTAGAGAAATCTTACCGTGCAATCGTGTACGGCGAAGGTCCTCAATATACAGATCCAATGGAAGCGTTGAAAGAATCGTATGAAAAATCGGTGTTCGACGAATTTGTGGAGCCGACGGTTATTGTGAAGGCTGACGGAAGCCCTGTAGGGCTGGTCGAAAGCAATGACTCAGTAATCTTCCTGAATTTCCGTCCTGACCGTGCGATTCAATTGTCTCAGGTATTTACGAATAAGGATTTCCGTGGCTTTGATCGCGGACCGAAATTCCCTAAAGATTTGCACTTTGTTTGCCTGACATTGTTCAGTGAAACGGTTGAAGGCTTCGTAGCCTACGAACCGAAAAACCTGGATAACACATTCGGCGAAGTATTGGTGCAGAACAACAAAAAGCAATTGCGTATTGCCGAGACCGAAAAATATCCGCACGTTACCTTCTTTTTCAGTGGTGGTCGTGATGTAGAACTGCCTGGCGAAACTCGTGTTTTGATTAACTCGCCTAAAGTGGCTACATATGACTTGCAGCCTGAAATGAGCGCTTACGAGGTTGCGGATGCTGCTGTTAGGGAAATCGAAGCCGATAAGCATGATGCGATTATCCTGAACTTTGCCAATCCGGATATGGTTGGACACTCCGGCATGCTGGAGCCAACGATCAAGGCGGTAGAGACGACGGATGAATGTGTTGGACGTGTTGTAGATGCGGTTAAAGCCAAAGGTGGCACTGTTATTATCATTGCCGACCATGGTAATGCGGATATGGAAATTGACGAGCAGGGACGTCCGTTCACAGCTCACACAACTAACCCGGTTCCGTTCATTTTGACTGACGAAAATATCGTTTTGCGTGAGCATGGAATACTGGCTGACGTAGCTCCGACGCTTCTGGATTTGATGCAACTTCCGCAGCCTGCGGAAATGACAGGAAAATCTATGATTGCATCCCGCAAGTAAGCTTGATTTAATAAGTATAGGCTTGACCAATAAATCATGATCGACAAAGGAGATTAAGTACAAATGACTATTATTTCTGACGTGTACGCTCGCGAAGTCCTCGATTCTCGTGGTAACCCAACTGTTGAAGTGGAAGTATATCTGGAATCCGGTGCTATCGGTAGTGCCATCGTTCCTTCCGGTGCCTCTACAGGCGCGCACGAAGCTGTAGAGCTTCGCGATAACGACAAATCCCGTTACCTGGGTAAAGGCGTTCTGCAAGCTGTTAAAAACGTGAACGAAATCATCGCTCCTGAAGTTATCGGCTTGGATGCTGTAAACCAAGTAGAAATTGATACATTGATGATCAAGCTTGATGGTACACATAACAAAGGTAAATTGGGTGCAAACGCAATTCTGGCGGTATCTATGGCTGTAGCTCGCGCTGCTGCTGAAGCTCTGGGTCTGCCACTGTACACTTACCTGGGCGGATTTAACGCTAAACAACTGCCAGTACCAATGATGAACATCGTTAACGGTGGCGCACATGCGGACAACAACGTTGACGTACAAGAGTTCATGGTTCTGCCTGTAGGAGCTCCTACTTTCAAAGAAGCTTTGCGTATTGGTGCGGAAATCTTCCACAACCTGAAATCCGTACTGAACTCTAAAGGTTTGAACACAGCTGTTGGCGATGAAGGCGGTTTTGCTCCTAACTTCAAATCCAACGAAGAAGCTCTGTCCACTATTATCGAAGCGATCGAAAAAGCTGGTTACAAACCAGGCGTTGACGTATTCCTCGGTATGGACGTTGCTTCCACTGAGTTCTACAAAGATGGAAAATACACACTGGAAGGCGAAGGAAAATCCTTCACTTCTGCTGAATTCGTTGACCTGCTTGCTTCTTGGGTTGATAAATATCCAATCATCACCATCGAAGATGGTTGCTCCGAAGATGACTGGGAAGGTTGGAAATTGCTCACTGAAAAACTGGGCAACAAAATCCAATTGGTTGGTGACGACCTGTTCGTAACCAATACAGAGCGTCTGGGCAAAGGTATCGAAGAAAACATCGGTAACTCCATCCTGATCAAAGTAAACCAAATCGGTACGCTGACTGAAACATTCGACGCTATCGAGTTGGCTAAACGTGCAGGATACACAGCTGTAATCTCTCACCGTTCCGGTGAATCCGAAGACAGCACAATTGCTGATATCGCTGTTGCAACAAATGCAGGCCAAATTAAAACAGGTGCGCCTTCCCGTACTGACCGTATCGCGAAGTACAACCAATTGCTCCGCATTGAGGATCAACTGGGTGAACTGGCTCAATACCACGGCCTGAAATCTTTCTACAACCTGAAAAAATAATATTACGCAAAGATGCTGACGGTGGTCAGGCGGCTGTGATTCAAGAACACAGAGTCTGAGCGCTCGAAGCCTTTTACGTAATTACAAAACAGATCTGTTCGCTAACGTGAACAGGTCTGTTTTTTTGTTTTTGCCCATGTGACGTCGGTTTTACTCTTTTGCAAGGCTTAATGAAGTGACTCGGTATAGCTGGTTGTTATCTACTGGAAGCTGTGGTAGAATAAAAATAGTGTTTTGCGTTAATTTCCGGCTATTCATAACATGATATGATCATGTTTTCATAAAAGAGGCTGTGTTGTTTTGCAAAACGGATGTATTAGCTCAGGAGGTGGGATTTTTCATGGAAATCTTTTTGAAAGTGCTGCTCGTTGTGTTCTCGATTGCTGTTATTGCGGTTGTTTTACTGCAAAAGGGGAAAAGTGCAGGTTTGTCCGGTGCCATCTCTGGCGGTGCTGAGCATCTGTTCGGCAAGACAAAAGCTCGCGGTATGGATTTGATTTTACAGCGCGTGACTGCTGTTTTGGGTGCGGGCTTTATGATCGTTTCCGTTTTGGTTGCATTTTTTGCAAAATAAGCTAAATAATAACCTTAAGCCTTCGTTTCACGGGAAACGGGGGCTTTTTTTGGATTTTAGATAGGCAGGGATGCCGTCGATTGAATTCGTGTATACTAGGGTATGAGTATATAAAGAGCCTTGTATCAGGAACAAGGAACATGCGGATTATTACTGAAAATTAAAGGTCACCCGAGGTGGACGATATTATGATAACAGAGCAACAATTACTTGATTTTATGCGCGAGACCGCATACAAACCTATGACTTACCAGGAGCTTGAGCAGCATTTTGAAATTAAGGACGCGGCGGATTTCCGCGAATTCCTTAAGCTTTTGAACGCGCTGGAGGAAGACGGAAAAATTCTGCTGACCCGGACGAACCGCTATGGTGTGCCGGAACGGATGGATTTGCAGCGCGGACGTTTGCAGGCTCATGCCAAGGGATTTGCTTTTCTGATCCCGGAAGACCGGGAGCACCCGGATGTATACATTCATGCTAATGACTTGAAGAGTGCAATGAATGGAGACACGGTACTGGTAAGAGTAACGTCGAAGGGACCTTCGGGTGGCCGTTTGGAAGGCGAAGTCGTGCGGATCGTGAAGCGCGCAGTGCTACAGGTGGTAGGCGTGTTCCAGAGCCACGAAGCATACGGTTTTGTTTTGCCGGATGATAAGCGGATTAACAGGGATATTTTTATTCCAAAAGCCAGCTCCAACGGAGCCGTGAACGGTCAAAAAGTCGTTGTGCGCATTGTGAGCTATCCGGAAGGACGAGCTGCGGCGGAAGGTGAAGTATTGGAGGTGCTGGGTCACAAGGATGATCCTGGTGTCGATATTCTATCGGTTATTCGCAAGCATCAGCTTCCAGAAGCTTTTCCCGATGAAGTGACAGAGGAAGCGGAAAAGGCTCCCGATGCGATTACGGAAGAAGAAATAGTGCGTCAGGGGCGGCGCGATCTGCGCGATAAAACGATTGTAACGATTGATGGCGAGGATGCCAAGGATCTGGATGATGCGGTTAATGTAGAGCGTCTGCCAAACGGCAACTACCGTCTGGGCGTTCATATTGCCGACGTAGGGTATTATGTGCGTGAGAGCTCCAAGCTGGATCAGGAGGCGTATAACCGCGGTTGTAGCGTGTACTTGGTCGACCGTGTTATTCCTATGCTTCCGCATCGGCTTTCCAACGGGATTTGTTCCTTGAATCCACAGGTGGATCGACTGACTTTGTCCTGTGAGATGGAATTTAATGAGCATATGAAGGTCGTAAAACATGATGTTTTCACCAGTGTCATTAAAACGAAGGAACGAATGACGTACACCAACGTTCGCAAAATCCTCGAAGAGGAAGATGCTGAACTGATGGAACGGTACAAGGAGCTGGTGGAAGACTTCCGTACGATGAAGGAACTGGCATTGAAGCTGCGAGCTAACCGGATGCGACGGGGTGCGGTTGATTTTGATTTTGATGAAGCAAAAGTAATTGTGAATGATGAAGGCAAGGCCGTGGATATCGTTAAAAGAGAGCGCACGATTGCTGAGCAGATCATTGAAGAGTTCATGCTGGCAGCCAATGAAACGGTAGCCGAGCATTTTCACTGGCTCAAAGTACCGTTCCTGTACCGGATTCATGAAGACCCGGACCCGGAGAAGCTGCAAAACTTTATGGCTTTTGCGGCCAATTTTGGGCATCAGATCAAAGGTCGGGGGAACTCCATTCATCCGCGTGCGCTGCAAACGTTGCTGGAAGACATTCAGGGCACGAAGGAACAAACGGTGCTTAGCACCATGATGCTGCGTTCGATGAAGCAGGCAAAGTACGATGCGGAGTCGACAGGACATTTTGGACTGGCTGCGGAGTATTATTCTCATTTTACATCGCCGATTCGCCGTTACCCTGACTTGGTGATTCACCGTGTCATTCGTGAGGTATTGGAAAACGGTGGGGCTTTAACAGCCGAGCGTCAGGAGTATTTGACTGCACGGATGCCTGATATTGCACAGCAATCTTCAGAACGTGAACGTGTGGCTGTGGATGCAGAGCGTGATACGGAGCAGATGAAAAAGGCTGAATACATGCTGGACAAGGTCGGCGAGGAATTCGAGGGAATCATCAGCAGCGTAACCAGCTTTGGTATGTTCATTGAGCTGGACAATACGGTGGAAGGCCTGACGCGTCTGAGTGCGCTTACGGACGATTATTATCATTTTGACGAGCAGCATATGGCGTTGATCGGTGAACGTACCTCCAAGGTGTTCCGCATCGGAGATGAGGTTAAGGTTCGCGTCGCGCGCGTGAATATGGAAGATTACACGATTGATTTTGAACTCGTCGATATGAAGCAGCAGCAACGCCGTGAACGCACGGGTGGTTCAAAGACAGGCGCTGGCTTTGCGCGTGGCGGTGAGGGCCGAGGTAAAGGAAAGCCCCATGAGGGGCGCGACCGTAAGAGCGGCAAGGACAAGGCTGGCAGAGAGCGTAAAGGCGGTCGTGATGCTGCCGGGAAGCCTAAAGAAGCTGGTTTAGGCGTAGGCGGCGGAGGTATTAGTACCGCAGGTCGTACGGGCCGTAGCGGCGGAAACGGAGCAGGAGCTGGCTCAGCCAGCGGTTTCGGTTTTGGCAGCGGCAAGGGCGGTTACAACTCGCCAGCATCAAGTGCGGGTAAACGTAAGAAGAAGACGTCAGCCAGCGGTATTTTTATCGGCGGAGCAGCTACACCAGGCAGTGATGCCAGCCCGAGCGGTGACGACGCTGCACGTCGTAAGCGGAAGAGCAAAGGCAGTGGTGGTGGCGGTAATAGCACCGCTGGGTTTGTCCGGAAAAAGAAGAAGTGAATGATGTAGATGGTAGCTTACTTTCTTGTTAGATAGATGAATCTTTGGAATCAGTGTATTAAGCTGATCTTTGGCTTAGATTACGGCGGTTTCTGTCTGATGTTTTGGACGGAGGCCGCTTCGTTTTAAAGACTTGACCTTTCTTGCTTTTACCGTCTGGATTTTGTTACAATATATTTCTAAGCCGCTCATTTGCAGTTATGTAGTGAACGGGCTGGAGTTTTCTTTTTACGGAATAGATTACATTAGGAACAAGGAGTGGTATTCATGGGTAAGAAGGCAGACGGGAAAGTGCTCGCCCAGAACAAAAAAGCTTCCCATGACTATTTTATCGAGGACACCTACGAGGCGGGCATGGTGTTAACGGGAACGGAAATTAAGTCTTTGCGTAATGGTCGCTCTAATATCAGTGATGCGTTTGCCACCATTCGTAATGCTGAAATTCACATCCACAACATGCATATTAGTCCTTTTGAACAAGGCAATCGTAACAACCCGACCGATCCGACGCGTACTCGTAAGCTGCTGCTGCACAAAGAGCAGATTCGCAAGCTTATTGGTCTGTCCAAACAGGAAGGCTACACGATTGTGCCGTTAAAGATTTATGTTCGCAACGGCTATGCCAAGCTGTTACTTGGACTCGGTAGAGGTAAAAAGCAGTACGACAAACGAGATGCTGCGGCCAAACGTGATGCACAGCGTGATATCCAACGCGCTCTGCGTGAGAAGCAGAAAATTGCGAGATAATTTAGCGTAGCTTGGAGTCATTAGACGAAGTGAAGCCAACGTGTGATTAGGCTGGAGCTGGAGTTTTCCATTGTTACTTGAATTAAGAGGGCATGGTACAAATTACGTGAATAAGCTACTTGTTCCTATAATGGTGCTATTTTGTGGAGCTTAAATGGCTTCATTCCGTTTCGTTATGATGTGTAATATGGTATACTAATGAAGTAGTAAGTTTTAAAGTTTTACTTTTGAGCTTGTTCGACTGTTGAATCTCAGGATTCAGCTTACGATATAGTTACATGCATGCTTATGCTCCGGTATTTCCGGATTTATCCGTGGAGCCCTTTTATAATAAGGGGGCGTTTATGGATTCGACGGGGATAGTTCGAGCATGGGTAGCGGGTAGTGGGGACGCGTCCGCTTCATCAACGCTAAAGCCTATTAAACGGCAAACAACAAAACAACTACGCTTTCGCAGCCTAAGAAACTGTGTGCGTGCTTCTACCCAGCATCGTCCATGTGACTGGGATAGGGGCTAACAAATAGTGGAATACACTGTCTCATCTCCGCCTGCGGTGAGCTGAAGAAGACAATCAGGCTGACCCGAAGGGAATCCGGTGACAGGGAGTTCCTAGGGTGACATCAAAACTGTCACTACACCCGTAGAAGCTTATGTGTCGTTATCTTCGGACAGGGGTTCGACTCCCCTCGCCTCCATCTAAAAAACCCGCTCACTGAGCGGGTTTTTGCTTTTTATTACGCAAAAATGTAGACCAAATGTAGACATGAAATTATTAAGGGTCAAATTGTACTGGGACTCGTAGACATCATGTCTACAACTTGGTTTATAAATTTTCTGCACTGCATACAACTGAATGGTATTGATTTTTCATTTGCATAAGTTGAATTTGAAGGGGAATAGAGCAGGTAGAGAGAATGCTTGGCAAGCAGGCTGACATGGAATTTGCTCCATTTTTATAGAAAAATAGCGACGGTACCTACGTTGGCGTAGAATGACGCTTTCGTCGGTACCGTCGCTTTTTGAGGTTCAAAGGGGGTGATTATTTGCCCTTAAAGAGAAAAAGGAGCGTCTGGTGCTGTGCTCTGCATGATAATTTCTTTTTTTGGCTAAGACGGATTTAGTTTGATCGGTAGTCCGTTCCTATTCATCCTCTTTTCCATATTAATTTCAGAAAGATACATTGAAAATAACGCATGGGATGGTTCTTTCTGTAAACATAATCTCTATTCTGGCCGATACATATATAAGATGGGCTATTGTTAAATATCCCCTCTCACTTTCGTATTTTGAAGTAAACTCTCATCTTTTGAAGTAGAAGGGACTACCTCTATGAACTATATGGACGAGCATATCCTAAGTCTCAAAAATAAGCTTAACCACGATGTAGCATCTAATAACGAAAATATGAACCTATCTCAACCTGCTGTATCCGATCAGGATAACTCTGTTACTGAACAAAACAGGGTGCTGCGGATGGGTGATGAACTGATCCCGTTGGAATGGGAAACGATTTTGGATGGACAAATGGCGGTTAGCATCCCCAAATTTTTTAGCCTGATGCCACTGGAGCAAGCCCGATTTAAATATCCTTCGGAACAGCGTCCGCAGATCATTTATACCTCTTTGGACGGCACGGTGAACATCACCTTTAATCCGACTGAATCGGCTTTGGAGGTGGACGAGCTTCCCGAGTTTGTAGAACAAATGGCGGATGTATTGCGGTCTGTACAACCCGTTCGTAACTGGATCGGTACGGAAATGATTGTGAATCGTTCCGGGCTGTCCATCGGGCTGGTCCGTTTTGTGGCAGCAGGTGTAGATGTTAATCTTTACAACGAAATGCTGCTGTTTGTCCGTAAAGGACAGGTGACGATGGGCACATTTAACTGTATGGAATCAGACATGGAAGCGTGGTTGCCTGTGGCAGAAAATACAGTGCAATCGCTCCATGTTGTTCCGTTTCCTTCGAATTCCACATTTGAGAAAGGGGTGGCTTTCCTATGAGCCTCGGTTACGATCAAATTCAAATCTATCCATATGTCATGGTCGATCTGGAGCAACTTACCCTCACGAAAAAAATCAACGAGCATACCCGGCTCTATTTTACAGGAATCATCCCTGAGGATATGCAGGACAGCTATGTGGAAACGACGGAAAAGAACACCGTCATCGAGGTGAGCCAGCGGGATGAAACGGGCGAAAGCAAGCCGCTGTTCAGCGGGATTGCCCTGTCGGTCGAAGTGAAGGTCGTGCGGGATGTGTACTATCTGGAGGTGGAGGCGATTTCCCATACCTACCGGATGGATATCCAGCAGCGTACCCGTTCTTTTCAATATACGAAAATGACCATTCCTCAGATGCTGGAACAGATCGGCAAGGACTACGAAGGGCTGGATGTGATTGATGGAGCGACAGGTGGAGAGCCAATCGGAAGGTTGGCCATCCAGTACCAGGAGACGGACTGGGCGTTCTTGAGACGTATGGCCTCCCGGTATCATACGAGCCTGATGCCTGTGGCTCGTTTTGACAGTCCAAAATTTTATTTTGGCATTGAGGATAGTCCCGCACAGGTGGTGCTGGATCATACCCGTTATACCGTGCGCAAGCAGATGCTGCCTTTCCGTTATTTTCAGGAAAATGAGCAGGCGAAGGTGACAGAAAATGACTTTATTTTCTATGAGGTAGAAACGGACGAGGTACTGGATTTGGGAGCTCAGATGACCTTTCAGGGACACAGCTTGTATGTAGTGGAAGCCTATACCGAAATGAGGCAGGGGCTGCTGCGTCATCAATATGTGCTTGCCTCGTACAAAGGATTACGGCAAAAAAGCTACTATCAGGAAAAGCTGGCGGGAGCCTCGTTAAGCGGTGTGGTCGTGGACGTGCGTCAGGATCAGGTGCGCATCCATCTGGATTGCGATGAGAAGCAGGATGTAGATAAGGCGCATTGGTTCAACTATTCGACGGTGTATAGTGCTGGAGGTCATACAGGCTGGTACGTCATGCCGGAAAAAGGAGACCCCGTATCGCTGTATTTTCCGGGCAGTCGTGAAGAAGATGGGATTGCGGGGAGTGCGATTAGGCGTGCAGGCAGAGGAAGCGGACACAACAAGTTCTCCAATCCGCAGATGAAAATATGGCGAACGCCTCATGGCAAGGAGATTCGTTTGGGTCCGGATGAGCTGGTCGTGACGGGCAAGGACGGCGCTATTTTTATCAAGCTGGACGACAAGGAAGGTATTCATATCGTAAGCAGCAAGCAGGTAAATATCTCGGCGGGTGGCAATCTGAGCCTGTCGGCAGGGAAAACGATGAGTCTGTCCGCAGGCAGTGAGCTGCGTATGGATTGCAACGGCAGTCATATTCAATTGAGCGGATCAGCGGACATGAAGGGCAGTGAAGTGAAGTCGAATTAGGTTGTAGTGCGGCGGCTGAATGGCGGCAACATGATGATATGACATATGAAGAGTTTTAGGTGGTGGATGAAAGCAGATGGAGAAGCCCATAGATGAGCTGGACACGCAGCAACAACAAGCCATCTTGAAACAGGCGTGGTTTCTGATCCGTAGAGACTGGGCACTGAAGTTCAAGGCGACGCAAGAACAACGGATTCAAGCCTGTGTCGAGGCCTTCCAAGGGTATTGTTGGAAGGTTCGGCAGGAGCAGCTTCAAGGAAGAAAAGGAAAGATCGGTTATATCACGTACTCCATGCTGCGTACCACATGGTTGGAGGAGCAGCCAACTTATCTTGTGGAGGCTTCAGATGCTTTATGGATGCTTGATCCTGAACCGATCCGATTCGAATATGATGCAGAGTGGACGTTCTCTTACTGGAGCGATTTGCAGCGGCAATTGCGAACGGAGGTAGAAAAGCAGCAGGTTTCTCTATCGGAGCTAGAATGGGAGCAGATCATGCTGGAGGCAGCGGTACATATTCATGCGCTAGTGGTGAATATGATGCGTTTGGCGATGAAACAGGCGGTGCGTTTACCTGAATTTCAGGAGTTGGAGCGGGAAGAAACATTTGAGATTCGTGTTGGAGAGTACCTGGATCAGAGTGTGTCTGTGCATAAGGAAGACCGCAGACCGATGGATGCGAACGTAATCAAGTCGTGGCTGGAGGAAAAAGAAGAACAAGCCTACAGCTATCAGGCGTTGGAGGGCATCCAGCTCTTGGACGCAGATTATAGCCAGTTGGATTTTCGGTATACGGCCTTTCGTCAGATCGAGATGGAACACAGTCGCTTGCATGGTTGCGTTTTGGTCGGAACGATCTGGCAGGAAAGCCAGCTCCAAGGCACCGACTTCACCTATAGCTTGCTTCACGGAGCCGATTTTAGCGGATGTTCCATGAGAGGGGCAATATTGGATGCTGTTATGGGCAACGCCGGATACGGCTCGGATGCTTCTTTAGATTGGGAGCCATTGGGGTTTGCTGGGGTAGATTTCACAGGGACGAGCTTGCAAGGAGCTCATTTTCAAGATGCACAGCTGCGAGGAGCTGTATTTCAAGATGCCCTGCTGCAAAGAGCGTCCTTGAATGGAGCAGATCTAACGGATGCCTATTTTGAGGGAGCGGATGTGTCAGGTGCTTCCTTTGAGGGAGCTTGTTTGATCCGGGCCGATTTTACAGGTGCAAATGTGCAAGGGGTCATTTTTACCGATGAACAGCGAAGGGAGGCCATTGGGTTGGAATGTTTATCCCCTGAGGTATCCCATTCGTGGGAAGAGCCTTCTACATTTTCACAGGCGGGGGATGGCGTTAGGAAAAGGGGGTGGTTGCATTGAGATATTTTCGACTGATGGTAGACGAGCGGGTAAAACATCGGGTGGAGCCTGCTGCGCTGTCTCCCCTGCAAGTAGAAGACATCTTGACAGATGCCCCGATGAAGGGACCGCAGGATGAACCTCTTTTTTTAGATGTACATACTGATCAACGAACGATATACCCCGATTTTTTGGAATTTCCTCTGCCGCTGATGTCGGATCGTCTGAAAGCATTATTGGAGAAATATATGCCGGGACTGGAATGGAAAGCGGCCATCCTTACCGATTTCCAGCAGGCCAGACAGGACGTGTACTGGATGCTTCGTCCGCCGATAGTGGATTGCGTGTCCGCACAAACGGAGTGGTATCCCAATGATGTGTTGAAGCATTTGGTGCTCAAAAAGGGGGATATCCCATCGCCCGTTTTTCGGATTGCGGGACTGATCGAACCCCATATCTATATCCATCTGGCTGTGGCGGAAAGTCTGCTGCGCCGATCTTTTACAGGCATTCGAGTACAACGAATTGAGATGGAGCACTAAGGAGGATGGAGCAAGTGGAAGAAGCCCAAGTGAAGCCGGGAACCGGTGCGAAAAAGAGCTATGTCGTGGCAGGGGCAATTTTAAGCTGTAGTTATGGCACACAGCCTACCCGTTTGAAACGGCCTTTTAGCCATGGGGTCTACGTGAAAAACAAGGCACAAATGAACATTGGAGATTATGTACCGGGTGTGAACATCAAGTCCTTTGGGAACTGCTCCAGTCCATTAAACCCGTCTGTGCAAGCCAGCGAAATGGTGGACATCTATGGTGTGAAGAAAGCCCCGTGTGTTCCTGTCCTGACCATGCCGTGGCTGAACGGAAAAAGCGACATGAGGATTGAAGGCCAACCTGCCTTGACACAGAACTGTACCCATCAGTGCCTGTATTGTGGTCATATCCGAATTGAAAATGACGGGCAGGAGCTGGATTAAAGGTCCGCTTCATGATCTGTTTCATGAAAGCTATATTTCGGACACCACCTCGCGGCTTTATGCTGTCGGAAAGTGGATGAGCAGGGACAGTCGCTAAGACGATTGTTTCACGGTTTGGTTACACGCATGTCCGTATACTGCATACGGGGAGTATATACCTTTGAACTGGAGGCGGCTTCGCATTCGTATCAGATGGATATCAAGCTGAAAAAGCGGTCCTATCAGGATATTCACCGTACCTATGATGATCTGGTCACAACGATGGTACGCAAGTACATGCACGGCGATGCGATTGGTACAGTCACGAACTATGCTAAACTGGACACTTTTGTTTTACAACATGAGGAGAGACGAGAAGTGGATTACGGAAAACGGAGGGCAATCCTTGCTGGAGCGTCTAGGAGCTTGGGAGCAACTCAAAGTTGTGCCTGTCAGTGATCCCTTGATGTTGGCGGTCAGTCCTTCCATCGGATTTGACAGCAAGAACCACCTACATTTTATCATGGAGAATAAGACAACATTCCAAGGGCTGATGCCCGAACTGCCGAAGCTATCCTTCTCCTCATTGATTTTTGGCTACGGCCGAAAAATTGTAGGAAATCTGGGGATGCTCCGTTTACAGTACCCTGTTCAAGGCGCGGAGCAAGAACTTTATTATTTTGGTGATCTCGACTTGGAGGGCATTACCGTGAAGTCTTCGGCATGTCGTCTTAAACTTTTGATCTTTTATCGCCATGAAAAATACACTGGTTAATGTCAAATTTTATATATAGGGATATTCATCAAATTAATTTAAAGTAAAAATAATCCAGGAAATATTTTGTATCACATGCTATAATTTAGAATATTGAAAGGAAGGGAATATTGACGAATTAGTTCGAAATTATTGATAGACTCTGTATTCGAATGTAAGTCTCATTCGTTTAACTCATGCATTGTGATTTTTTTCTCATTATAAAATTTGTATAAATGTTTCATTGATTTGTATTACTTTGTTGCGCGTACAGAATGGACGAATGCATTTTTGGGTTTGCCACGCACCATTAATATGATTACACGGGGGAGGTGAATTGAGAAACTTGACGGCTTTTTGATAACGGTTTAATGATGTATGCAACAAATCAAACTTGGGAGGATTGGAAATGAAAAAGAGGATTACAAATGTAATGGGTATTGTTGTATTGTTTTCTCTTGCAATATCTTTAATAACAGGAGGATTGCAAAATACTACAATTTATGCTGCCGGTCTTTCGATCATCGACGATGGAGGCTGGAATGAAACTGCGTATGTAGAATGGTCACCTGAAAGCAATGCGGAGGGGTATAATGTATATGTTAAACCTGTAAGTGCGCCAGATTCTTACTACCAACAAATTGATAGTGAATTAATTCGAAAATACCCTTCCTATTGGAGAGCTGATGCCGTAGGTCTTGCAACTGGAGATTATGTAATGAAAGTTGAAGCCAGGCTACCAGGGGGTTCAACGGTAAGTGCTGTTTCAAATAAGCTATCCGTAGCGTCATATGATAGATCTGGATTTGCTTTCTCATCAAAATCGCTATATGGTACAGGCTCGGGTGCTTATAATGAAGACGGAACACTTAAGAATGGTGCCCAAGTTCTTTATGTAACATCCAAGACTGCACAAACAGTGACCCTCGATGTGAAAATCAATAGCTCAGGTCGTGTTCAAACAGGTGTTGGTCTAGGCGAGATTTTGGCATTAAGACAAAAAGGCTATGATACAACACCACTTGCAATCAGATTTATTGGGAAAGTTACAGAAGATGATATGAGAGGACAACTTAATAGCAGTGGATATCTTCAAGTAAAAGGCAAAAAAAATTATTCGGAAATGAATATGACGGTTGAAGGTATCGGAGACGATGCTTATGCTTACGGATGGGGAATACTTCTTAGATATGCTGGAAATGTGGAAGTGAGAAACCTGGGTGTGATGTTGTTCCCTGATGACGGTATTTCAATGGATACAGGAAATGCAAATGTTTGGGTGCATAATAATGATGTATTCTATGGATCTGCAGGAGGAGATGCCGACCAAGCAAAGGGAGATGGTTCCACAGACGTTAAAAATGGATCGACGTATATTACAATCTCTTATAATCACTACTGGGATTCAGGAAAATCGGCTCTGGTCGGCTTAAGTGAATCGTCAGAATTCTTTGTCACCTTCCACCATAACTGGTTTGATCATTCAGACTCCCGTCATCCACGTATAAGAGTGGCATCTGTTCATATATATAATAACTTCTTTGATGGAGTCTCAAAATATGGTGTCGGTGCTACAATGGGAGCTTCAGCCTTTGTAGAATCTAATTATTTTAGACATGCTAAATATCCAATGCTGAGTTCTTTGCAAGGTACGGATGCTTTAGGGGAAGGTACATTTTCGGGAGAAAACGGAGGTGTGATTAAGGCCTACAACAATAGTATAGTTGATGCTGCCAGTCTGATTTATGCAAACTCCAATAACGGGACAGCTCTGGCAAATGAAAACTCTTTTGATGCGTATTTAGCTTCGTCGAGAAATGAAACCGTACCAAGCTCATACAAAGCATTAAAAGGAGGAACAGCTTATAACAACTTTGATACAAGCGTCGATATTGGAGTAAACGGTGCTGACATTGATAACGTAAGCGATGTTGAACAAATTGTTACTGCAAAAGCTGGACGCCTGAATAACGGAGACTTTACATGGAAATTTGATAATTCCGTTGATGACACGTCGTATGCACTCAATTCAGCTCTAATGGCTAAAATAAAAAGCTACACAACTCAACTTGTATCTGTAGGGGGTAATTCAATCTCACCGGAACCAACACCGGGGCCAACGCCAGAACCAACACCGGGGCCAACGCCAGAACCAACACCAGGGCCAACGCCGGAACCAACACCGGAGCCGACACCAGAACCAACCCCAGAACCAACACCGACTCCTGTTCCGGTACCAACACCCGGAGAACAAGTTCATAACTTTACCATAGCTGGAACTAACAACGACTTCTTTGATATTAAAGGGGATCTTTCGGCAAACAAGGGAACTGTGGAGTATAATGGTGTGACTCTAACTCAATGCTTAAAAATCGAGAACTCAACCAGTATTGGGTTTACTACTACGGAAGCTTCAACATTAACATTAGTGTTTAATTCAGCAGACGGAACAAAAATCAAGGTTGATGGAACCGATTATCCAATGACTGATGGTATTGTCAGCGTATCACTTGCTCCTGGCGCACATACCATTACAAAAGATAATCCTACAAATCTTTATTACATGGAATTGGAATAGATTATCTGATGAGTTTTGGCTTGTTATGATAAAAAAAGATGTACTGCGGGACTACCCCCCATTGATGAGACAGGGATCAAAACACACTCAAGTTTAAGTGACCAGTTGCCGGAATTGAACCGGCGACTGGTTTATTTAGTTTTGTTTGAATGTGAATTGATCTGCACACGTTTATGATGGATTCTGTGCCTTGACTTGCTCTAAGTCTGATGAATGCTCAGGTCCTTTTCCGTAGCTGTATTGTTTACTAACAGGCTGCTCTATCGCATCTTGAACGAACATATAAAAGCCCGACCGTGTGAGGTGGTGCTTTTGTCTATGCGATTGTATAACTCTATTTTGCATGCTCATCTGGCTGATGAATACCAAAAATATTCCCTTCTGTGTCCATGTAATACCCTTGCCATGCCATTCCAGGCAGTGCATGCTTGGGCAGTGCAAGTTTGCCTCCAAGATTAAGAATTTTTGCTTCAGTAGAATCGTAATCTTCCACTCCCATAGTACATGCATAACCATTCATAGCCTGGCCGGGTTGGGGGGAAGCACCTTGACGTTGCATCAAGGCTCCGTTGATTCCGGGTTCATTTGCATCGCCTGTCACAGCTCCAAAATAAGGCGTTCCAGCATAATCACTCCAATCCTCAAATGTCCATCCAAATACCTCGCCATAAAACTTCTTAGCACGTTTCATGTCATCTACATGAATTTCGAAATGAACTAGTCGGCCCATGATTTCCTCCTATGTTTTGACTTCCTACATTTTTCTATTATTATACTTTCCTATTTCGCTAAATATATAAAATTCAATTGAAAATTTTTCGTGACTCAGGTGAGATGAAAAGTGTGACTACTTGTAGCTTAAAGATGACTTCTACGTTTTCCATGTAGACGATCACCTTTTCTACATAGCTGTCGATGAACTTCTTGATCTCAGGAAGGTTGCGGCTGGGGATGTGGCCCTGAAAGCCAGAAAGCAGTTGTCGCAGAGCATCCTCTGTGATGGCTGGCTTTTCTTTTTCTCTGTAAGCAGCCCAAGGGATGATCTTCTATTCTTTTGAATAAGTATTGACACGAATAAAAAAATGTTATATCTTTATATCAAGATAAATAAATTAAAGATATAACTGATCAAAGCAATTAAATATGGAGGTATAGATATGATTACAATTTTAAAAAGAATTAATCAGCTTGCAAAAAAAGAAAAAGAAGTCGGGTTAACTGAAATTGAAAAAATTGAACAAACTGATCTTCGCAAAGAATACCTTCAAATATTTCGGGGTTCTATAAAAAGCATTCTCCTGAATGCTACTATTTATGATCCGCATGGAGACGATATTACTCCTGAAAAACTAAAAAAAGAACAGGCTCAAATAGTGCAGCAATGAACTTAATTTTATCCAATATCTTTAATTAAATAATCTTAAAATAAATATGATATGGAGAGTGATTTTTATGTTGGCAAGTGGATTGTTACTGGTACGTTTGGTGGTTGGATTGTTGTTGGTCGGGCACGGAGCTCAGAAACTTTTTGGATGGTTTGGAGGCTATGGTCCAAAAGGTACTGGCGGTTGGATGGAATCGGTCGGAATTAAACCGGGAGTATTCATGGCCGTGTCCGCTGGGTTGATGGAATTGCTGGGAGGAGTCCTATTTGCTTTGGGACTATTCACTCCATTGGCTGCATTGTTCATTACGCTGACTATGCTTGGGGCGATTTTCAAAGTACATGGCCAAAACGGAATTTGGGCAACAGCTAATGGCTATGAATACCCGTTGGTTCTGATTGCAGTCGTAATCGGTATCGCATTGACAGGGGCAGGCTCATATTCCATCGATGCAATACTTAAATAAAAGACTATGAACCTTTAGAACACAACATCCCCTGTTCGTCATGTGTATCTTTAACTACTCAGACGAACAGGGGTTAACTTTTTGTTGTATGGTTATTTTGTCGAAGTTTTTTTTCGTGCGTCTCCATTCGTTTCTTTCTCAGTGAAAAAGTAAAGCAAAGCTAGCAACGGCAGCGCGACCCCAATGAGAGCACTGAAATTCCAACCTCCTTGCGCATAAGACCAACCGCCTAACGATGATCCAATGGCACCGCCTACGAAAAAAATAGACATGAAGAGTCCGTTCAGACGCCCCCTCGCTTCACTTCCCAAGGAGTAAATCACACGCTGCCCAAGTACAAGATTTCCCGATACGGCCATATCCAGTGTAATCGCTGAGACAAAGAGCAGTACAAGAGCAACTGTCGAATGGTTTTGAAAAAGATAGATTAGCAAAAAAGACAAGGCGGCAATGATCATGGCTAGCCCGGTTAAGAATTTGCTCCAGCCTTTATCAGCCAATCTTCCGGCAATCGGAGCTGCTACTGCGCCGCCCACGCCTACTAAAGCAAACAATGCAATACCTTGCTGGGACATTCCGAAATCATCCGCTAATCGTAGAGGAACGACAGTCCAAAATAGGCTGAAGGCTCCAAATAGACAGGCTTGATATAGGGCACGGCGGCGCAATACGGGTGTTTGTTTTAAAAGAGTGCCCAGAGAGAAAATTAATTTGCCGTAAGATACCGTAGGCGCAGGCTTACGTTCAGGAAGAGCTCGCGAGAGCAGAACCGTCAACAGCGTTACGACAATTGCTGACAAAATAAATACGGCCTGCCACCCCCAGATGCTGGTTATAAAGCTTGCCACTGGTCGTGCGAACATAATTCCTAGCAACAGTCCACTCATTACATTCCCGACAACGCGGCCGCGCTGCTCTTCAGATGCCAAATACGTGGCATATGGCACCAGTATTTGGGCTACCACCGATCCAATTCCAATGAACAGAGATGCGGTCAGGAACAACGGCGCATTGGGGGCGAATGCGGCTGCGAGCAATGCACCGACTGTAATCACTAACGATACGACCATGAGGCGTCGATTTTCAATAATGTCACTGAGCGGTACGATAAACAGCAATCCCACAACATAACCGACTTGAGTTAAAGTGACAATGAAGCCCGCTGCTGTGGAAGAAAGGCCCATAGCAACATGGATAGGCCCTACAAGGGTCTGAGCATAATAAAGATTGGCGACGATAAGGCCGCATGCGGCCGCCAACAGAAACATCATCCAATTTGAAATACGGTTACTTTCTATGGCTTGTTGTTCTCTTTGCATGATAATCCTCCTCGTAATTGTTTAGGGAAAAATAAATACTGAACGTATAGTTCATTAATTCGATAATCAAATAATATACTGAACGTTTGGTTTTGTAAATAGGTAAATTCGTTTTATTTTTACTTGATATTTGATATACTGAACGTACAGTTTATTTTTTTGTATTTACTTACATCTAAGAGGAAGGGGGGGTTCCGGTGCAGAGTAAACGAGGACGTCCGCGTAATGTCGAGACGCAGAATTCTATCCTTACCGCTTCCTATGATCTACTGTTGGAGCATGGCTTTGGAGCGGTTACGGTGGAAAAAATTGCTGAACGAGCCAAAGTTAGCAAAGCGACCATTTATAAATGGTGGCCTAACAAGGCTGCCGTGGTGATGGATGGTTTTCTGTCAGCTTCCATAGCAAGATTGCCCGTACCCGACACGGGTTCTGTATTAGATGATATTCTCATTCATGCTACGAATTTAGTTCGGTTCTTGACAAGTCGGGAGGGTAAAATCATTACGGAGTTAATAGGTGAAGGGCAGCTTGATTCAGGATTATCGGAGGCATACCGGACGCGGTATTTCCATCCTCGGCGGCTCGAGGCCAGGCTTCTTATGGAGCGGGGGATTGAGCGTGGGGAATTGAAGAAAAATCTCGATATTGAATTAAGCACAGATCTCATTTATGGACCGATTTTTTATCGATTGTTGGTAACTGGTGATCCATTAGACGATTCCTATGTGCAGCAATTAGTAATGAATGCGTTCGAAGGAATTCGCTTGGACTGAATCAAGACTAGAGAAACAAAGAGGATATTCTAATCAAGTGCCCTTCTAAATGTTTCAGGTAGAAAAGTGACGGTACCGACTTTGGCGCAGGGTGACGCTTTCGTCGGTGTCGTCGCTCTTTGGGGTTGAAAGGGGATGACTATCTGCCCTTAAAGAGAGAAAGGATCATACTCTGCATGAACATGATGCATTGCAGTGGTATGATGTATGTGCAATCATGGTATTATGCATAGAGATGTATAGTAAAAGCAAGCTATCAGATGAAGGCTCACTCTACATACGTAAACAAACATGAGATGGAAAGAACAAGTTATGGTAAACTATATGAAGTTATAGAAGACCTGGAAGAGGAGTACGATATGACACAATTTGTCTATAAGCAAATTATTGACGATCTTAAGATGAAAATCTTTGCTGGTAAGTTTGCAGATATGAGATTACCAGATGAACGTAGTCTTAGCGAGACGTACCAGGTGAGTCGTAGTTCCATTAAACGTGCTCTGACTAAAATGGAGAATGTAGGAATTATTTTCAAGAAGCGCGGTTCTGGGACATTTATTAATCCATTATACATAAGGAATGAATCTATCTTTAACTACGAAGGCTCTAATCTAGGGGTCACTGATAATTTTCAAATGCATGGTAAAAAGCCTAAAATCAAAGTATTGAGTTTTGAGGTCATTCCACCAACAGAAGAATTACAACGCGATTTATTCTTGGAGACTCATGATTTTGTTTACAAAATTGTTCGCTTACGTTTGTTTGATGATGATCCTTTTATGATTGAAACGGGCTATATCCCTATTAAAATTGTCCAAAATTTAAATCAGACGATTATCGAGGGGTCGATTTTTAATTATTTGGAAGACTCGCGGAACCTGGCCGTCACTAAATCTTTTTTATCCATTTTTGCAGAGCCGTCCCAAGCAGACGATCAAGAACTACTGCATTTGAAGGAAAATGAGCCCGTAGGCATCATGGAAGGTGTTTTCTTTTTAGATAATGGCACGCCATTTGAATTTTCTCATATGCGATTCCATTACAAATATTTGAAATTCAACACCTTCGTATCGGTTCATTAACGATGAGACTGGAAAAATTTCCAGTCTTTTTTTATGCTTTTGAAAAAAAAATCTGATCATACTATGGATAGATTGTAATAAAAAAACGTGGTTAAAATTTCCATTTATTTTAATGTAAGAGCTTTTTTACTGTCTTTTTAATTATATTTCATACTATGTTCAAAATTTCACAAAATTGGACCGTATCATTTGTTGAAAAGGTTGAATTTAATCGACGCAGCGTTATGATGTACATGTCGATGAAATTTCCGGAATAAATTACAAACAAAATTGTTTAGGGAGTGGACATCATGTCATTATCACCTGTAATAGTAGATTACTCATCTAAAGCATATTTGGAAAAACTTGATGCATATTGGCGTGCAACGAACTACATTTCGGTAGGCCAACTTTATTTAAAAGATAATCCTTTGTTAAAAGAACCATTAAAAGATTCGGACGTAAAGATTAAGCCTATTGGACACTGGGGCACCATTCCTGGCCAAAACTTTATTTATGCACATCTAAATCGTGTTATTAATAAATATGATTTGAGCATGCTTTACATTGAAGGCCCTGGTCACGGCGGCCAGGTTATGGTTTCAAATTCATATCTCGATGGAAGCTACACTGAAATCTATCCGCAAATTACACAAGATATCCCGGGTATGAAGAAATTATTCAAACAATTCTCGTTCCCTGGCGGTATTGCTTCACATGCCGCTCCTGAAACACCTGGATCTATCCATGAGGGTGGAGAATTAGGTTACTCCCTTTCTCATGGGGTGGGTGCCATTTTAGATCATCCCGATTTGATTTCGGCTGTTGTTATTGGTGATGGCGAAGCTGAAACTGGCCCATTAGCCGCTTCGTGGTTCTCTAACAGATTTATCAACCCCATTACTGACGGTGCAGTGCTGCCAATCTTACACTTGAATGGCTTCAAGATTAGTAACCCAACGATTATGTCTCGTCAATCGAAAGAAGAATTGACCTCATATTTCAAAGGCTTGGGTTGGGAACCATTTTTTGTTGAAGGTGAGCATCCTGATCAAATGCATCCAGAAATGGCAAAAGTATTGGATACCGTAATCGAAAAAATTGAAGCTATTCAAAAGAATGCGCGTGAAAACAATGACCTTACTCGCCCAGCATGGCCGATGCTTGTCTTCCGTACACCTAAGGGCTGGACGGGTCCAAAAGAATGGGATAACGTACCTAATGAAAATTCATTCCGTGCCCATCAAGTTCCAATTCCTGTTGACCAAAAAAATATGCAGCACGCACCTGCTTTATTAGAATGGCTGAATAGCTATAGACCAGAGGAATTGTTCGACGAAAATGGCCGTTTAAAACCTGAGATTGCCGAAATTCTACCTACAGGCGATAAACGAATGGGGATGAACCCTGTTACGAATGCGGGTAACCTCATTAAAGACTTGCATTTACCAGATTTCCGTAACTATACACTAGATAACTCTGTTCCTGGTAAAGTCATTGCACAGGATATGTCGGTTTTAGGGAAATACGTTAAAGATGTGGTTCTTTTAAATGAAGAAAATCGTAATTTCAGAATCTTCGGACCGGATGAAACGATGTCTAACCGCTTAGCTCCTGTTTTTGAAGTAACCAAACGTCAATGGATGGACCAAATTATTGAACCTAATGACGAATTTTTGTCTTCTTATGGTCGTGTTATTGATTCCCAATTATCCGAACATCAAGCAGAGGGCTTGCTGGAAGGTTATGTGTTGACTGGTCGTCATGGTTTCTTTGCAAGTTATGAAGCCTTCCTGCGTGTGGTTGATTCAATGATTACTCAACACTTCAAGTGGTTACGTAAAGCAACGGATCAAGGATGGCGTGCAGATATCCCATCATTGAATGTCGTAGCAACTTCAACGGTGTTCCAACAGGATCATAATGGGTATACACACCAAGATCCAGGTTTGTTAGGTCATTTGGCTGATAAAAAACCGGAATTTATTCGGGAGTATCTGCCAGCTGATGCCAATTCATTGTTGGCTGTTTTTGACACCATTTTAAACGACCGTCAAAAGATCAATTTGATCGTTTCGTCTAAACACCCACGTCCACAATGGTTTACTGCTGATGAAGCGAAAGAATTGGTGGATAAAGGGTTGAAGATCATTGACTGGGCAAGTACAGATCAAGGTGGAGAACCTGATCTTGTCATTGCTTCTGCCGGTACAGAACCAACGATTGAAAGCTTAGCTGCGATCTCCATTTTGCATGAGAAATTGCCTGAGCTGAAGATTCGATTTATCAACGTGGTAGATTTATTGAGATTGAGAAGTCAAAAAATAGATCCTCGTGGATTATCTGACGCAGAGTTTGATCATTATTTCACAAAGGAAAAGCCAGTTGTTTTCGCTTTCCATGGCTATGAAGGTCTAATCAAAGATCTGTTCTTTGATCGTCACAATCATAACTTGTATGTGCATGGTTACCGTGAAAATGGTGATATTACGACCCCATTTGATATGCGTGTATTGAATCAAATGGACCGTTTTGACTTAGTGAAGGAAGCTGTTCTAAACTTACCTGAAGCCGGGAAGTACACAAGCATTGTGGTTGAAATGGATGCTATGGTTAAGAAGCATAATCAATGCATTCGTGAAGAAGGCATCGACTTACCAGAAGTAGAAAACTGGGTATGGAAAAGCTTGAGATAAAAAATAAAGTCCACTTCAGCACTATACAGGACAAGCAAGCATGAAGTGGAATATATGATTAGTTACTGCGGTGCAAGTGCCTGCCCCCCGTGTCTTAAAGTATGATTTCACGGGGATCAGGCACTTTTTTTGATTTGGTTAGCTGTACTTTTGCCTATGCAGCGGCGAGGTGTTATCTTATATGAAAATAGTAAAGGAGGCTGTTCATATGAACTGGAAAATTTAGGAAAAGGTATTGAATGATGGCGTTAAAGTGCCTGTTATTGGATTTGGAAAGGGAAATGAACCCTTTTTTCCGAATTTGATGTATTATATGGTAGGAATGCAGTCTTTTCGAAGGGAGACCATGATGGGGATTCTGTCGAGATTTAGGGATATTATGAAAATGAATGTTAACGCCTTATTAGACAAGGTGGAAGATCCGGAGAAGACAATTGAGGATTACATGCAGAACCTGAACATCGACCTGGGCAGAGTGAAAGCGGAAACCGCTTCGGTGTTGGCGGATGAGAGAAGAGCGAAAAGAGCTTTGGATGAATGCAGAGCGGAGATCAAAAAGCTTCAGAATTATGCTATGAAGGCAGTGGAGGCTGGCAAGGATGAGAACGCTCGAAAGTTTCTGGAGAGAAAGGCAACGCAGGTGGAGAAACGGGGACAATTCGAAACCGCTTATGACTTGGCTTCATCAAACGCCGCAAGTATGAAACAAATGCAGGATAAACTGGTGTCTGATATGGGCCAGTTGGAAGCACGGCGCATCAAGCTAAAAGGGAAAATGGCGGTTGCCAAAGTACAGCAATCATTGAACGCCATGGGCGGCCAGGATTCCGTATTCGAAGCTATGGAAGAGAAGGTTAATCGGGCATATGATGAAGCAATGGCTATAGCCGAGCTTAGAGCAGGGACGCAGGACGATCTGGATGATTTATTCGCACAAGTTGAGAAAAGCACGAACGCAGAAGATGAATTGGCTGCGATCAAAGAAAAAATGAAAGATCAGAAATAACAGTTCTTTATGATAGAGGTGAGCAGATGCCGGTTATCGAATACAAATGCCCAAACTGCGGCAGTGGCATGGTCTTTGACAGTGAAACAGGAATGTTATCCTGTCATAGTTGCGGAAGAAAGGACAATATCGAGTATTTTCCAGATCCTCTGACGAATCACATTTTTTCAGAAGACGAGGCTCAGGAGTATCATTGCACCAGCTGCGGAGCAGTCATTATGACTGAAGTGGAGACAAGCGCGACGGTTTGCAGCTTTTGCGGATCAGCGGTTGTGCTTGGCGAACGACTGACAGGGGAGCTGGCCCCGGCGCAGGTCATTCCTTTTTCGATCAGTAAGGAAGAAGCTATGCAAGCTTTCCGAAAATGGTGCAAGAATGGCCGTCTGACGCCGAATCGGTTCATGACAGCAGATCGAATCAAGGGAATCACCGGGATGTATGTGCCTTTCTGGTTATATGAATTACATAATAAAATTGAGGTTCAGGGTCAGGGCAAAAAAGTGAGAACCTATACAAGCGGGGACTACGAGTATACGGAAACGCAGCATTTTGATGTATACCGGAAAATTCGTCTGAATTACGTGAAGGTTCCGATTGATGCCGCGGAGAAAATGAACGACGAGCTGATGGATAAATTGGAGCCTTTTCCTTACGATCAGCTAAAAAGCTTTAAAACCCCGTATCTCGCCGGCTACATTGCGGAGAAATACAGTTATAACGACGAGGAGCTCTTCCCGCGAGTAAAAGAAAAAGTGAAGGAATATATTGATGCTTATATTCAGTCTTCGGTGTCGGAATATACTGCTGTGGACTATACGGATAAGCAAATAGACACAACACGAAAAAATGCCGACTATGTCCTGCTCCCGGTATGGGTAATACACTATGACTATAATAGGTTGGAGCATACGTTTGCCATGAACGGTCAGACAGGCAAGGTAGTCGGCAAGCCTCCGATTAGCAAGGTCAAAGTGACTGCCTGGTTTGCAGGCATTTTCGGTGTCTCTTTCCTTTCATTGAAGCTAATCACTTGGGTGATCATGGGGGGGATGTTTTAATGAAAAGGGTTGGACTGATCCTGGCAATCTTGTTTTTCTTCACTGCTTTTCTAGCCTTTCCTGTGGAAATGAAGGCCGAGGCGGCTACAACGGAATGGAAGTCCTTGATTTATGATGAAGCGGGTCTGCTTAATCAGGAAGAGTATGATGAACTGAACACGATGGCTAATCAATACGGGGCCGAAAGAGAAACGGACATTATTATTTTTACCTCCAGCAATTCCGACAATATGGATGTTATGAAAATGACGCAGGACTTTTATGATGATCAGGGACCTGGATATGACAGGACTCATGGAAATGCGGTTATTTTAACGATGGATATGAGAAATAGAGAGATTTATTTGGCCGGATTTTACAAAGCAGAGCGGTATCTGGATGACGACAGACTGGATAAAATACGTGACGAGATTAGCCCGTACCTGACGAGCGGTAACTATGAGCTTGCATTCCAAAAATATATTTTAAGTGCGCACAGGTATTTGGGAATCCGACCAGGGGTGAACCCGGATAGTATATTTTATAGTATTGCGTTTCAATTGGTGGTTTCACTGGTATTGGCGGGGATTATCGTGGGTAAGATGGTTTCCAATTCCGGCGGCCGTGTTACGGTAAATCGGCAGACCTATGAGGATGCAAGCACTTCAGGGATTTTGGCTCATCGGGATCAATACCTCCACACAACAACAACGAAACGGAAGATCGAAAAGAGTAGCAGCAGTAGCGGCTCAAGCGGGGGCGGAACCACCAGTGGCGGTCATTCGCATAGCGGCAGTAGAGGTTCATTTTAACTGAGGGGATGGGAACAGAATGTCGTTCTTTAGAAATCAATTTGCGAATGTTGTAGAGTGGGAAGAATTTAGAGATGATATGATTTTTTGGAAATGGAGCAATCGGGAGATTAAAAAAGGAAGCAAGTTAATGATCCGCTCTGGTCAAGACGCGATTTTCGTAAATAACGGCAAGATTGAAGGGATTTTCGAGAATGAAGGATCTTACAATATAGATTCTGAGATTATCCCGTTTCTGTCCACGTTAAAAGGATTTAAATTTGGCTTTAACAGTGGCATGAGGGTGGAAGTTTTATTCGTCAATACGAAGGAGTTTACCGTGAAATGGGGGACGCAAAACCCGGTTTTGATCCCGACTCCCCAGCTTCCGGGGGGTATGCCCATTCGTGCCAACGGCACGTTTAATTTTAAGGTGGACGATTATGTTACGCTCATAGATAAGGTTGCCGGGATGAAAGACAGCTATCTGGTGGAGGATGTTAAAATCCGGATTACTTCTGTGCTGGATCAGTTGTTAATGAAGTGGATCAGCAGAGAAGGGAAAGACATGTTCAATCTGCAAGCGAATGCTTCCGATATTTCCAAAGGCATTCAAGAAGATCTGGATATGCAAGTGATGGACAACGGGATGACGATTACAGGCTTTCACGTGATGAGCTTCAATTATCCTCAAGAAATTCAGGATATGATTACGAAGACGGCTTCTCATGAAATGATCGGTAATTTGCAAAAGTATCAACAGGTCACGATGACGGACGGTATTGCATCTGGCAACGTAAAAGGCGGCGGCGCTGCTTCGGATATGGCGAGTATGATGATGGGGATGAATATAGCAAACGAAATGATGAAAAATTTGAATCCCAACCAAAATCCTCCGGCCGAGCCTCAACCTGAATCTGCCGCTCCTTCTCCTTCTGGAGACCATAAAAAGCCCAATTTCTGTCCTAACTGCGGTGTGAAAAACGAAGGAGCTAACTTCTGTCCGAATTGTGGTCAGAAACTCTGAACGTGTAACCCATGAGGTCGGTTTATTTACGAGTTGAAAATAAATTTGTTTGATATTGAATAAGTGGTTAGTCCCAAGGAGTGAATATTGACTAAATCTTTGGGGCAAAAAGTTGTTTCCAATAGAGAATTAAAGCAGTTCATCAATGGAGTGAGAAATTTACCCTAACAAGGATGGTATATCTGAAAAACCGCTCATTGAGCGGTTTTTTTGTCACTATAAAGGATTGAAAAATGTGGGCAGGATAAGGTACTATAGCTATATAGTATATATTTATATTAATTAATTAGTTTTTACATTAACAAAATATATGTATAGGAGCAACGAAGATGACCAAATTCCAAGATCAAATCATTGCGCGGTACAAGTTTGAGGATGCTGGGAACGTAGGCAAAGATAGCTCAGGGCAAGGTAATGACGGGGTTGCTTCTGGCACAGTAGCACCGACAATCTCCAATGCCAGCGGCAGAATGGCTTTAACGCTTGAGGGAGGTCCTAATGGTACATCGTATATACAGCTTCCTTCCGATCTGCTTAAAGATGTAAGCGATAACACGGGTGCCACGGTGACTGCTTGGGTCAACTTCGGTAGATTCACGGATATGTGGGAACGTGTTTTTGACTTTGGCAAAGCCCATACAGGGCCTTATATGTTCATGACACGGAATCTGCGCGGGACTCTTTTCGCCGAGGCAGATCTGGCTGTAGATCCGGGGAGAGGTTTTGTCCGGGATGAGTGGATGCACATAGCCATGTCCGTGATCGGCACAAAAGGCGGCACATTAAGCAGTGCGGGTCCGGTTGTGTATGTGAACGGCGAAGTCGTAGCGGACGGCTCCATCAGCCAAACCTCCAGCGGCAACTATGCCAAGCTGCGCAAATGGTTTGAAACGTTTACAGACTCGTCCAACTACAGCAACAATTTTATCGGTCGTTCCCAGCATGCAGCGGATGTGGATTTTTCCGGTTCCCTATCGGACTTCCGAGTTTATAAAGCAGGCTTGTCAGCGGATGAAGTCATTGAAGTCATGTGCGATTCGTTGACAGACGAAGAGGTTGTGAAGCTCGCTCGTGATAAGTATTTGTCCTTCCCAACGACGATTGTAACCAAGGACTTGTCCCTGCCAACGGTCCTCATGGGCGGTAGAGTAGAAGTGACCTGGAAATCCAGCCACCCTGAGATACTCTCTGACAACGGTCTGGTCCAGACAATTACCTCCTCACAGGGGGTAACTGTGACAGCCTTCTTGACGAAGGGCCAAAGCTGTATTGAAAAAAGTTTTGAAGTATCCGTACTTCCAGAACAGCTACCTCCTTACACTTTGACCATTCATGGAAATAGGGAAGTCATGGATATCAGCGAAGTGATGTACGGCTTGTTCTACGAAGATATCAATAACGCAGCGGATGGCGGAATTTATGCGGAGCTTGTTCAGAATCGTTCCTTCGAGTCCTTCGTGTTCGATACCTATTCCCATGCTTCCGGCGAATGCGGCTGCTCTACGGGGCGTAACCGTAATCCTTTGTTTGCCTGGTCTGGTGATACGGACAAGATGAATCCGCAAAATAGCGGCGGATTAAATGAATTTCTAGGCGCTAAAGACAAAGATGTGAACTCATATTATGTGACGGTAGCGGATGGTGCAACTATTCGGAATAAGGGCTTTTCGGATTCTAACCAGAATTGCGCCATGTCTATCCAAGCGGGTGACAAGTATGATTTCACCATCTGGGCGAAGGCTGAGTCGGCGGGCACAATCACGCTACAACTGCAAGACGCAAATGAGAAGGGGATTAGTGAGTCGTTAACCGTACAGGTGGAGGGCGGCAACACGTGGAAGAAGTACGGTATAGATTCCAAACTGGTGCTGACAGGATCGGCTACGGTTCTGGGGCAACTGGCGCTGACGTTTGACGGTGAGATTTCGATAGATATGGTTTCCTTGTTTCCACAGGATGTGTGGGGTGCAGGGGAGGAAGCCCGATCCCCATCGGCACACGCCAACTTCCAAGGGAATCCCAACTATAGACTGAGAAAAGATCTGGTGAACGCGCTGTTCGATATGCATCCGAAGTTCCTGCGTTTTCCGGGCGGTTGTATCTCTGAGGGTTCGTTTATATGGGAAAATGTATACGACTGGAAGGAATCTATTGGCGATATTGAGCTGCGCAAGGAAAATTTTAATGTATGGGGCTATATGATGACCATGGGCCTTGGTTATATGGAGTATTTCCAGTTGGCCGAAGATCTGAATGCGGCTCCGCTTCCGGTTATGGCCTGCGGCGTTCTCTGCCAAGCTCGTTCCGATTACGCTCATCCGGCTGGTGGCGCATTAAGAGAGTATTATATCAAGAACTTTACGGATCTGATCGACTTTGCGATTAATGTGGATTTCGAGAACAATGAATGGGCCGCCATGCGTAAAAAAATGGGCCATGCAGCTCCGTTCGATCTGCACTATCTGGGTGTAGGGAACGAAAATTGGGGCGTCGAGTTCTTTGCCAACTTTGAAGTGTTCAAAACGTCTATTGATGCGTACATGGAGGAAAACTATCCAGGCTATGAGCTGCATATCATCTCCACGGTTGGCGCTCAAGCAGACGACGATGCATATCAGCAGGGCTGGAAGTTCCTGAGTGGAAATATCACCGGTTCGGCTAAGGTCGCTTTTGCAGATGGTGCCCAAGTGACCGAAGAAACCGTGACCTGGTATGAGAAGCAAAAAAATTACATGGACACCATTGCAGATGAGCACTACTACCGTTCCAACGAGTACCTGCTTCATAACGCGGACCGATATAATTATTACTATAGAGCGTATAACGCAGACGGCAGCATAGACTGGAAGGAAACGTCCAAGGTGTTCGTGGGTGAGTATGCGTCTACGGATAAAAATACATTGGCAGGCGCAGTAGCAGAGGCAGCGGTGATGACGGGCTTCGAAAATAATGCCGATGTCGTTCTGTTGGCTGCCTATGCGCCGCTGTTCAACAAGGTGCTGACGGACGGAACCTATAGATGGACCCCGGACTGCATCTGGTTCGATGACGAAACGGTGTGGTTTACGCCAAACTACTATGTACAGCAAATGTATGCTAAATATTTAGGCAATAAAGTATTGGCGACCTCTTTTTCCACTTACAAAAACGGCAAGCCGATAGACCTCATTCCTCAGGGTGGAATTGAGATCGCGACAGGCAACGCCGAAGTGATTGTCAAGCGTGTGACTGTCACTTCCAACAAGGACGGCTGCGTGCTGCTGGATCAGGATTTTACCCAGGAATGGAATCCGGCTTGGCAGGTCATTCCGGGCTCCGTGGGATCTACGGTGGAGGCAGGCAAGGGGCTTGTCCTCAAAGCTCAAGCCAGCGGTCTGAACGGCCTGTACATTTTGGACGACCAATGGACGAATTATAAGGTGGAGGTTGTGGCTTCCCGTATTTCTGGCACGGACGGTTTTTATGTGGGCGCAGGTCTTACGGATATTTCCGCAGAGAAAAAGGACGTGGTCGAATATGCCGTTGGCTATGGCGGCAAGGCAACGGGCGTGAAGGTTTACAAGCAAGGGGTGGAAGGCTATACCTTAGGTGACTACTCTTCCAGTACTGCGGCAGGCAACCTGAGAGCGGCCAGCTATGAAGAGCTTGCTGACAACACGGATTACACCATCACGGTGAATTACGGCGGTGAAACGGGCAACAGCCTGATCTGCTCTTACACCGACGGAGTGACAAGCAGCAAAGTGCTGGACTACAAGCTGGAAGCTTACAACAGAGACGTGTTCAACTCGGTGACCAAAGATGCTGAGCATGTATATGTGAAGCTTGTGAATGCCGATAACGTGGATAAGGCAATGCAGTTGAACCTTCAGGAATTGAGTGTGGAGTCCAGCGCCAAGCTGATTACACTAACTGGCGATGCTTCTCTGGTTCATGTATCTAATGTGAATAAGAAGAATGATGAGAAGGTAGTGCCTATCGAGCAGCAGGTTTCGCTCAGTCATAACGCGATCCTTCTACAATTACCCGCTAATTCGGTGAATGTACTGATGCTGGATCTTAAAGCATAGGTAAACTGGGGCACGTAATCATGTGTAGAAAATTTGAAAAACCCGCTCACTGAGCGGGTTTTCTTTGGGTGAAACTAGTGTTAAAAAAGTCCTAGACTCCCGTAGTTTTAACGATGTAATCAAACGAGTTCATTATTCTAACAGACGCTATATCCAAATATCATTGGCTGCTGTTAATTCGGACTCAGTCCCGCCAGTGTTAACTAAACCTCTAGGCTCCACCAGCATGATATGGCATTCCTTTTCGGCGAAAGGTTTGTGCTCGACTCCCCTTGGGACAATAAACATCTCGCCCTGGGAGATTTTCACCTGACCATCGCGGAAATCAATGAACATCTCCCCTTCGAGCACGATAAACACCTCGTCAGTATCTTGATGATCGTGCTATACAAAATCCCTAACAATCTTGACGAGCTTAAATTGATAGTCATTCATTTCGCCAATAACTTTCGGAGACCAATGATCGTTGAACTTAGATAATTTCTCATTCAGGTTAATAGCTTGGTAATGGATACTAATCCCTCCGATTCTTTTACCTCCATTATACCATTAACGAGGTTTAGGTATTATGAAGATAATACAGTCAGAATGTTGTCAGAAGAAAATAAAGTCCTAGACTGTCGCTGTTTTATTGAACTAACGTTCCCCGTTAATTTAATAACTCTATCTGCAATTTCCCTTACTGTCCATCATGTATTATGATTCTATAAAAAGGGAAGGGACTCTTCTGCCCATGGAATTATCGAGGTCTCAGCAATTAGCTCAAGAGTATATAACAAATTACGCAAGAAGCCGCAAAAATGAGGTGGAGCAAACAATTAGGGAAATCCTTCAAATGTCCAGCATCGAGCTGAAGACATTTGAAGATGCTATCACTAAACTAAAATCTCATGCAAGTATTGCGCTACACTTTCACCCAGATCGATTAGATCCGACCATGAAAAGCGTTGCTGAAGCACTACTTGAGCAGGGAATTTATAAAAGCCAGTTTGAGACTTTCCTATCGAATGGAAGTGTATCAGCATTTTCAGGTGGTGAACGTGACGTTTGGGAGAATAAAATGTTTGGCGGAGCGTACCAAATAAATGGCTCAACCAATAGCGAACGGCCCAAGTATGGGGCACTCAATGTCATGTTACATCCCGATGGACCTGCTCCACGTTTTGGATCATGCTATTTCCTTTTATCCACTGAGGTCTCTCATCGTTGCACTTATACTTATTTGGATTCTCACCAAGACCCCAAGGAAAAGGGGACGTATGAGGAATTTGACCTCATTTTGGCTGCTCTCATGAGGGATGCGTTCTATAGTGATTTTGCCATTGGTGAAAGAAATCTGACGGTTCGAAAGTTAATCGACCATATGCTCGTCAATCTTGAGAAACCATTCCAAAATCCATCAAACAAAGAGCCAAACCGAAATCTTAACCACTATATCGAAGCTCAGGTTCATGGTGACATTTTTCTTAAAGAAGACGTAACGATGCTTGTTGCCGATCCATCATTTAAGGGCACCCATACAGGACGAATCTTAGAACAGATATGTTTAAAGTATTCAGTTGATCTTTACTGGCACATGGGCTTTACACTTTTGGTTGATGAGGTTCCTATGAATTTTAGAGGTCCTTCGATGCCTTCACTAGCCAAAAGAATTGCGCAAAGTGATTTTATTGATGTAAATATGATTGGCTCTGCAGCTATGGACTTGAAACGAAATCCAAGTAATTGGAGCGATAGAGGAACCTACAAAGAAGTTCTGCAAGAATTAAAATTACTCTGGCATGTTTTAGTGAGATATGGAAAGCCAATGGAAAAGTGAACAATTTTCCGTGAAGATGGAGCAATTCTGTACCCTTCTCCTTCAGTCACTAACCTGCCAGTTAGCGTAATAGGAGGTTACCAGTCTAATACTTTATTTTCTTTTAACAGATGTTGAATGTAACTTTCTGACAGGCATTACTTCGTGCTTCTGTTCACCAATTCACGCGGGTTGATGCCATCGTCTATCGTTAGCGGGATGCGTGCGCCCTTGGCGATCTGCTCCCAAGGCACCATTTTAAAATTCTGATTCAGCTTTTTGCCATTTTGAAGATTTTCATCATCTTGTACAACGAAGATACCGTGCGGGAAGTTCTTGCCTAATCCATAGCCAAGAACATCAATACCGTCTGTAACAGAGGTGCCGTCGACTGTAGGACTGGCGCTGATCGTAAAGTTGCTTATATAAGCATTGTCACTTTGTCGTTCATAGATCGCATAGCTGCTGTTTCCTTGGCTGGAGGCGATGAGATACCCCTTGCCGTCTTTGCCGTAATACAATGTAAGTCCCTCTATATCATCCTGAAGTCTGCGCCCGTCTGCAACATCAACACGTCGTAGCGGCTCGGAGGAACCGTCTGGCTCGGCATCATATTTCCAAATGGCGTGATCCTCTTCAGCGATGTAGACCGTGCCATATTCATCATCAGCCACCATGCCCTCGGATTGCGTAGCGAGCTTGAACTGGCGGACCAGCTTACCAGCTATTTTGCCATTTCCGTTGTCCGTCAGCTCATATTGCTCAAATTCACCCTCTTTGCCCAAAACGAGTGCGTAAAAATTATCTGTCTTGAGGCTATGGTACAAGCTGAACCCGTACACTTCTTTCATAGATGATTTAATAGGCTGGTCAACCACGTTTGTTAACGTTCCTGATATCCCGTCAATGGCAAAGATATCAACGGTGTTGTTGGTGCGATTGGTTGCTCCTGCAATATCAATCTTTTTACCGCCCAGTGTAAAACCGTACCGGATATCCACATTGTTCATTTTGCCGACCTTATAGTTCTGTAATTGCTTGCCTTGCAGATCATAGACCAAAATTCCGCCGCCTTTATTGGTCGCTACAAGTCTGCTTTTCTCCGGGTCGGTCGGATTCAGCCAGATAGCAGGATCGTCGGCCGCGTCATCTCCATCCTCCACTGCTTCTGTCTCGGCAGTAGGGGTAACCTTATAGGTAGGAACTGCGTCTTTGGGATCCGTATATTTGCTGTTTTCTGCTTCAAGCGTGGTAAGAATTTTTGTAGGAAGATAAATATTTCCACCGACCATCTTAATTTCACGATCCGTTTCCCCTGTTTGGCCAGCTAGGCGATATTGCTTCTCACCGACTGTAAAGGTTCCGACGATGCCATTTTTCAGCTTCACCAAGGCAGATTTGTCGTCACTGTCCCAGGTAATGACTGCCCCCATTTTGTCTGCCTGTGTTCGTAGCGGTGCATACCCGGATGGCTGAACCTCTGCCGCACGGGTCATTACGGTAGGTGATACCAAAACCCCTGTCAAAATCGTCAATAAAGCTAGTTTAGTTGCCTTCATATGTATACTCCTTTTCACGATGTAAAATCTATAGCTGACTCAGTATAAAGGGGCAATATAACGGGAGTATGTTAAAAATGTAAAGGAGATGTAATGCCTATATATTTTACGATTCAATTAGCTGGCTTCCAGTATTGTTGTCTATAGTTTTTCGGGGACATCCCGAATTTTTGTTTAAAGCATTTGGAAAAATAGCTGGCTTGGGAGAACCCCGTTTCCTCTGTAATTTGTTGCACAGACCAGTCGGTTTGCAGCAAAAGACTGCGCCCCTGATCCAGTCGGTAATCCATTAAATATTCAAGCGGCGTACGCTGAAAAGCGACCTTCATGCATCTGGCGAGATAGTTTTGATGTACGTGAAAATGAGCCTCCAGGTCTTTATTGGTGATCGTATTTTTGTAATTCTGTTTTAAGTATATTTCGATTTGTTCTGCTAACTTGGAAGAACTGCTTTTATAATTCTCATCATATTCCAAACTCTGAAAAATATTCACAAACGTCTGTTGGGCCTCCCATAGGGCCAGCTTTCTAGGTTTTAAGGTAGAGGCTAGTAAGTAGTCTAATTTAGAAAACAGCTCATGGGGATTGATTAGTTTTTGAAATTTGGGTAAATGGATTGTTGTATGTTCGGAATGAAAATGCAGCTCGGGTATGGGCGAGCTTGGTGTGATCAGATTGGGTGAGGCTTGTGCGCACCACATACTACTGGCTTGAAAATGGAACCAGTAAAAGGAGGTTTGTTCTGTACATGCCTCAATGGGAAAATGGTGTTTATCCGGTTCGAGAATTAAAGCGAAATTTGGGGTAACCTTCCATGATTCATCTTCCTCGCCTATGTGCAGCAGTCCTTCTTTGATGATAATAACGTCAAAATAGCCCAAGTTATAACGATTCGGGTGCCAGTCCCCTTTTTGGTATGTAGTAAAATTTCCCTCAATGAAATAAGGCAATGGAGGGACAAGGAAAGATAGAAAGTTTGTTTTGCTCATGGAAGTCAGCTCCTTTATGTGTGTGAAATCGTATAACTTTTAGTTAAAGATCGCGATTTTTTTTATAAGTTCAGGTTGATAAAATAAGGACTGTAGCAAGGAAACCCCAGATTAGCTTGGTCGGGTATTTATCATTACTTTATCCTTATTTTTTTAAAAATGAAAGCGTTCTATTTTCGGGAAGGGATGTTTATCCAATGAAAACAGCTAAGCCAGTAAAACATGTCGTCGTTGAGGATTTATTTTGGAAAAAGTATAAGCAGGTTGTGGCAGAAGAGGTCATCCCATATCAGTGGAAAGCATTAAATGATGAGTTACCAGATACAGAACCCAGTCATGCGATTGAAAACTTTAAAATTGCGGCTGGTGAATCCAGCGGGGAGTATTATGGAACCGTTTTCCAAGATAGTGATATTGCAAAATGGCTGGAAACGGTGGCCTTTAGTTTAAGGGATCATCCGAACCCTGAACTTGAAGAACGGGCGGATGAAGTGATTGCGTTGTTGGGAAGAGCTCAAGCTGAAGATGGCTATTTGAATACGTATTATTTGCTGAAAGAGCCCAACAATCGTTGGACCAACTTACGCGATAACCATGAGCTATATTGTGCGGGACATTTTATAGAAGCGGCGGTTGCTTATTACGAAACGACAGGCAAAACGAAGTTCCTTCACATTATGGAGAAATACGTGGACCTGATTCAGCAGGTTTTTGGTACGGAAGCGGGGAAACGAAAAGGCTATCCTGGGCATGAAGAAATCGAGCTGGCTTTGATCAAATTATACGACGTAACTGCAAAGAATCAATATCTCAAATTAGCGCAATATTTTATTGAACAGCGGGGGCAGCACCCGATTTACTTTGAAGAGGAACGAGAAAACAGAAAACAAATTCAAACAGAGCCCACCTGGAATGATGATAACAACATTAATTTTGGCTTAGGCTTCGAATACCAGCAGGCACACAAGCCTGTCCGGAAACAAACGGAGGCTGTTGGTCATGCCGTAAGAGCGGTGTACTTGTATATTGCAATGGCAGACTTGGCTGCGAAGACAGGAGATGCCTCCCTTTTAAAAGCCTGTGAAGCCCTGTGGGACGATGTTACGAACCGAAAAATGTATATTACCGCTGGCATCGGATCTTCTGTAAATGCAGAAGCGTTCACTTGCAATCATGATCTCCCGAATGACAGCATGTACTGCGAAACCTGTGCCTCTGTAGGGCTGGCCTTTTGGGCCAATCGTATGCTGCGCTTAGCACCAGACCGGAAATATGCCGATGTGCTGGAACGTGCGCTGTACAATGGAACAATTAGTGGGATGGATCTGGATGGAAAACGATTTTTCTACGTAAACCCACTGGAAGTAAATCCTTTTCAAAAATCCAGAAAAGATCAGGAGCACGTAAAAACAGAACGGCAAAAATGGTTCTTCTGTGCGTGCTGTCCGCCCAATTTAGCGCGCATGATCGCTTCGGTCGAAGATAATATGTATACCCAAACCGAGGATACTCTGTATACGCACCTGTATATTGCAAGCAAGGTAAACATGGTTTTATCCGGTCAAAAGGTGGAAATTACACAAACTCATCATTATCCATGGGATGCGGACCTGACCTTTTCGATTCATGTAGCAGAGCCGACTTCGTTTACATGGGCTTTGCGGATTCCGGGGTGGTGCAAGCAGGCAGAGGTGAAGGTGAATGGCGAAACCATTTCATTACATCATCTGAAAAAAGGCTATGCAGAGATTCAGCGCACCTGGAATGATGGTGATGTGGTAACCCTGCATTTGGCTATGCCGGTGGAACGGATTCGGAGCAATACTCTTGTCTCCATGAATCAGCAGCAGGTCGCTCTCCAACGTGGTCCAATCGTGTTTTGTCTGGAAGAAGTGGATAACGGGGAGAACCTGGCGGGATTAAGATTGCCGAAGGACAGTCTCATTACCGAAGAGTTTAGCGAAAACCTGCTTGGTGGCATTGTAAAGCTGACCACGGAGGGGTATCGGGTGAAAGGTTCACCGACATTATATAGCTCGGAGCCCCCTGAATTGGTTTCTCAACAAATCACAGCTATTCCTTACTACGCCTGGTGCAACCGGGATAAAGGAGAAATGCGTGTGTGGGTTTATGAATCATAATTCATTCTTATGGGGAGAGAAGAGATCATGAGCACGAGAATTGTGAGTACGGAACCACCCGAGAAAGCAGACAGTACTGTTCCTTTTCATCGTAAAATCAGCTATTCATTAACGGATACAGCAGGCAATCTTTTATACTGTGTCATTTCCAGCTATTTATTATATTTTTATACAGATGTGTTCGGTCTTTCTATTGGAATTGCCGGGACCTTACTATTTATCACCCGCTTCATTGATGCCATTGATGCCCCGATTTGGGGCATCCTGATTGACCGGACCAAGTCAAAATACGGGCAGAGTAGACCTTATTTTCTATGGTTATGTATCCCGTTTGCGGTGTTCATGGTTCTTACGTTCACAACACCCAACTGGAGTGAGTCTGGAAAGATTGCGTACGCGGCGATCACTTATATCATAGCCGGTATCCTGTATACAGGAATCAGTACGCCAATTACGTCCATTCTGCCTAACCTGAGCACGAACTCTAACGAGCGCGTCGTATTGAACTCCTTCCGTATGGTCGGGGGGAATGTGGGCTTCTTCATAGCTACGACGTTTACATTGCCTCTGGTTGCCTTCTTTGGACAGGGGAATGATCAAAAAGGTTTTTCCTTAACGCTCGTTTTATTTGGAATCATGGCCGTTATCATGTTTTTGATAGCGTTTGCCGATTTGCGAGAAAATGCAGGGGTTAAAACGAAATCCGTTCCGATTGCTAAAAGTTTTACAGCCATCAAACGAAACTGGCCCTGGATGCTCGTCGTAGCTGCTAATTTGTGCTACTGGATTGGCTTGAATATCCGTTCAGCGACGCTTATCTTTTATCTGCAATACAATCTGGATAGCAAGGACTTGGTACCTTTAATCAACGGACTGACCTCTTTACAATTGATCTCGATGGTCCTGATTCCGTTTTTCGCCAGAAAATTAAGTAAAAATTCGATCATGATTATTGGATTGATCCTGGCTGCATTGGGTCAGGTTGTGATTTTAATGGGAAGTACGGACTTAACCCTCATTATAATTGGTTGGATTATTGGTGCGTTAGGATCAGGCTTTGCATGTTCTATGCCGTTTGCGATGTTATCAGATACAGTTGATTACGGGGAATGGAAAAATGGTATTCGGGCAAGTGGATTCCTGACCTCCATTGGAAGCGCATTCTGTATTAAAGCGGGTAGCGGAATCGGCGGATTATTGCCAGCATGGATCATGGGCAGCACCGGTTACATCGCCGGGAAGGTCCAAACGCCTACTGCGTTGTCTGGAATTCAGTTCAGCTTTATCTGGCTACCGTTTATCGTCTTCCTGATCGGTATCATTCCTATGTTCTTGTATAAAAAATTCGAAAAGAACGAAGCTTCCATTCAACAGGATTTAATTGCGAGAAGATAATTTTAATTCGTCTAACAAGGATTTAATCATATCGTAAAAACATTAATGCCACTTCAAAACCTGTTCACTGAACTGAGCAGGTTTTTGTGTTTTTTTCTATTTTTAAATGTGAGCAAAACCATTGACAGGATTTTCTTTTGGAGTGATACTTCTATGTAGAGAAAAGTGTACGAAATCAAGAACTAGGTACATCTAGCCTTGCAACTCTATACATTTTCCCGCCATGGAAGCTCTTCTGTTGAAGGGTTTTTTTCAATTTGATAAAAAGAATGTGATGATATGAGTCAACTGAGTGTAAGAATAAGAACACATGGCTTTCTGAATAGGCATTTTTCGGGAGAGTCTATTGATTATCGACAGATTATTGCTCTGTTTATCCCGCTTCTGATTGATCAGGCTTTTATCGTGGGTCTTAATTTGGTGAATACGGCAATGATCAGTTCATCGGGTATGGCGGCGGTCAGCGCGGTGAATATGATTGATTCCCTGAATATTTTCCTGATTAATGTATTTGTCGCTGTGTCTACCGGGGGAACGGTTGTCGTGGCACAGTATAAGGGGAGCGGTAACGACCTTATGGTCTCTAAAGCCGCATCCGGCACCATTTCCTCCGTTTCCTTGCTGGCCTTGGCTATCAGTCTGTTTATGATCGTGTTGTACAATCCGATCTTAAGTGTTCTGTTTGGCTCCGCCTCGGCTGATGTATTAGCTAACGGTAAGGTGTATCTGCTGGGAAGCTGTATGTCTTTCGTGGGGATTGCGATCGTTGAGGCGGTGTGTGGAGCGCTGAGGGGGATCGGGAAGACGAGGGCATCGCTGGCTCTTTCTCTCATCATGAACCTCTCGTACGTGCTTCTAAATGTAGTATTCATTAATGTATTGGATATGGGTGTGCTGGGCATGACGATTGCCGTAAACGTGTCCAGATATGCAGGGGCAGTTTGTGCATTGGTCTATTTGGTCAGGGTAGATGACGACTTGCGTGTTCAGCTTAGAGATATGCTTTATTTTAATCTAGCCATGCTTAAAAAGATTCTGTTCATCGGGCTTCCATTTGCAGCAGAGCAGATGTTTTTTAATGGGGGTAAAATTTTAACCCAAATTTTCATTGTGAGCCTGGGGACAAATGCGTTGGCGACGAATGCCATTTGCTCATCACTGGCTAATGTGTTCCAAATTCCTGCGAATGCCTTGGCTCTTACGATTGTGACTGTAGTCGGTCAATGTATGGGTCGTCGAAATGTCGAGGATGCCAGAAAGTTTACCAAATCATTTATTTGGCTGTCGTCTCTTTCTTTTATTGTAATGGGCCTCATTCTTATGCCTTTGTTCAAGCCGATGGTGGGGCTATTTCATCCGCCTGCTGAAATCGTAGATGACATTTTCATTGTCATACTGATTAATACGTTGGCCCAGATCCCGCTCTGGTCCATCGCCTTTATTACACCCTCTGCGCTTAGAGCAGCAGGTGATTCGAAATTTACATCCCTCACCTCGATGCTGTCCATGTGGTTGTGCCGGGTGGTGCTGGGGTATATTTTGGGCATTGTGTTCAATATGGGGATTGTTGGTGTCTGGCTGGCTATGGATATTGAATGGGGCGTGCGGGGGATCGTTTTCCTTTGGCGCTTCCGCGGCAACAAATGGGTCCAGCATCGTTTGATCGACTGAATAGGTCCACTACCATAAAATTGACTTCTGGATGAAGGCATTTTATAGTAGTGGATTTTTTTTCTTCCTGTACTTCGTTCAGGCTCTTACTTCATCCTGATCCCTATATTGCCTAACTGTGCTCCCTGCTGCATACGGTGGAAGGCTTGTGCCGTGTCTTGTAAAGGGAATACGCTATCTATAATTGGATGGAGTGCATGGCGCTCCATGAATTGAAGCATATCTGCGAATTCCTCGCCACTGCCCATGGAGGTGCCGATGATGCTGATTTGAGGGAAAAATATAGACCGCAGCGGAATCTCTATTCGATCTACTGAGCTTGCGCCAAATGTAACGATTCGACCATTCGGTTTGAGGATTTCCAGGTATTTGTCGAACGTAGCAGGGCCGATACTGTCAAGGATCAGATCCACGGAGTCTCCGTTCATACTTTCTTTCCAATCGTCATGGCTGTCAAATGCTTGATTAGCGCCATGGGCGAGGGCAGCTTGTCTTTTCGCTTCGCTACGTGATGTGACGCTGACCCGTGCGCCCGCCGCTAAAGCCATAAGCATGGCATACGTGGCTACGCCGCCGCCAATGCCGGGAATGAGGACGTGCTCACCCTGCTGTAATTGGCCTCTGGTAAAGAGAGCGCGGTAAGCGGTTAAAGCAGACAAAGGTAGCACCCCTGCTTCGTCCCAAGATAGGTAAGTTGGCTTGCTGACGGCATTTTGGACGGGGATGATAACCGATTCAGCGAATGTCCCGTCTGAAGGTCCGCCCAGAATGGCTGGGACCAAAGGGACGTGGTGCGTATTCTCCCATCCGATACATGGATTGATGATTACATCAGTACCTACGAGCGAGGTTGGGACGCCATCGCCCACAGCCTCGATCACACCTGCGCCATCCGACCCGAGAATGAGTGGAGTATCGTTGGCTGTTCGATCCGCTATGAGGAACAGATCCCGATGGTTCAAGCCTGCGGCTTGGAGTCTTACCTTCACTTCGTCGTGCCCGGGTTGTCTATCGGTAACGTCTTTATACATTAGGCCTTCAAGGCCGTTTTTGCTGGCATGTATCATAGCTTTCATTGTAAAACCTCCCGTGGTTCGAATTGAGATGCATTTGCATGTATATTGAATTGTACAGAGCGATAAGCATCCGGTAAAATGAACAAAATCGAACGTGAGTATCATAAATGATCATACCAAGCAGGTGACGTATATATGGAAAGCAGTGATTTGAAAATATTTCAGGCTGTTGCTCGCGAGGGCAGTATCACGAAGGCTGCGCAGGTTTTGAACTATGTACAGTCCAATGTGACCTCCCGGATTCAGCAGCTTGAGGCACAATTGAACGTACCGCTTTTTCGTCGATCTAATCGCGGAATGACGCTAACGCCAGCGGGAGAGAATCTGTTGGGGTATGCGGATACAATCCTGACCTTGCTGGACGAGGCTGTAAAGTCCACTCAATATTCGGACCATCCTACGGGACCTTTGCGATTGGGCTCGATTGAGACAGCGGCGGTCACGCATTTGACTTCATTATTGGCGGAATACCACTCACAATACCCGGATGTCCAACTATCCCTTTTGACAGGCGGCACGCATGATCTCGTACAAAAGGTATTGAATTATGAATTAGATGGAGCCTTCGTCTATGGGCCTGTCGATGATCCGCATATAGAGCATGTTGCGGCCTATGAAGAGGAATTGGTGCTTATCTCGGAACCTGGGAACAAGAACATGGGCGAGCTGCTTGCCAAGCCTATGCTGTTTTTCGACGTGGGCTGCACACATCGGGCAAGAGCGGAAAGTTTTTTGAGCGAAACAGGTATTAATGCCTATCAGATTATGGAATTTGGAACATTGGAAGTTATTCTGGGTGGTGTAGCTTCTGGTATGGGAGTGTCTATGCTGCCACAATCCTCGATTGCGAAGGCGGAGGAAACGGGAAGTATTGCTTCACATCGTCTGCCTGAAAAATATCGGAAATTGGAGGTGTGGTTTGTTCATCGGCGGGATTCCGTTTGCTCCAGTGCGCTGTCAGGCTTGCTTCACTGGATGAAAAGGAATGCTATACTGAATGAGGATTTAATTTGACATTAGAGGTGTATGATTTGGAAGAACAAGATTTAATGAAACATCCATCCACCGTAGTATCGGGTGAGCATGTAGTCAATGGGAGCTATATTCGACCCAAGCCGGACAGGATGGCTGTGTTATCAGCAACATACGGAGCCTCTATTTTTTTCAGAAGATGGGCTGCCTGGATGATTGACTTCATCCTTATCGTTTTTGGATATGGAGGACTGGTTTATTTTGCAGCGAAAAAGTTAGCTGCTGCCGAAAGTCCCAATATCGTTATGGTTGTGGGTATCTTCCTGATCGGCTCCTTCTGCTATTATCTCTTACTGGAAGGACTTACAGGCTACACGCTGGGCAAATATCTTCTTCGTATCCAAGTTGTGAATGGGGAAGGAAGCTCGCCGGGCATGGTTAAATCGTTGATCCGCACCGCCATACATCTGGTGGATACGAATCCGCTGCTTTTCTGGGGGTTACCTGCAGGTATATGTGTGCTGGCGACACCCAAAAAACAACGGCTGGGTGATATGGCTGCGGGTACATATGTTGTAAAGGTACGGGATCTGAGAGCTGTGGGAAGAAAGAAAACCGGGATTTTTGCAGGGGCAATCATCCTGATGACGATCATTTCGGCCATCTTTGCTGTATCCCTTATTTCTTCTCTCATCACACAAGTAACCAAGCCCGACGTTTTTGTCAGTAAGGACGATCAGTTTGAAGTTACGGCTCCGTGGAGCTGGTCACGGGATTATACGATTAATGAGGATGCGGATATCTCCATTAAAAATGAATTTACAGAAAGATACTTGATTGTATTATCTGAACCGAAAAGCGATTTCGACAGCAGTATGACTCTTCAAGAGTATAAACAGATCATTCAGAGCCATATAGAATCAGGGCTTACAACCCCTGAATCGGGAAAGGTTTCCAACATCGTGGTAAACGGCTATCCTGCTATTGAATTTACATTAAAAGGAGAAGTGGAAGATACTCCAGTTATGTATAACGTGACTACGATAGAGACTCCTTCGCATTATCACCAAGTGCTTGCCTGGACGTACGCTTCCCGATATGGTCGATCACAGCAAGAGTTGCGCAAGATTAGAGACAGCTTTCGCGAAATGAACATTAAAACGGAGTAGGCGGAATGGTGCTGTACAAGCGAAGCGGTCGCTTTCAAAGCCTTCTGTAGGAAAGCTCGCTTCGGAAGCATCACCACCCCCGGATTTCCACCGATGAAGGGCTTTATTCCAGAAATCCGGTGGGCGATGGGAAGCACTATCCGACTGCGTAGTGGCGCTATAGGTAACTTTTGATTATCCGCAATCCGGCAACTTTCGCAACCTTGCCTTGTGGATGGGCTGTGAATTGAATCGTAACTTCATTCTTTTGGTTCGTCACAGACAGAGGCAGCTCATACGCGAACGTTTCGAATTTATTCATTTCCTCGGACTTCAGCTTGCCTTCTCCTAACATCTGCCCATCTGCGATGATATCAAAGTCACGATGAGAGCGATCTGAATCTTTCAGATAAGTCACCGCTAATTGGACGGGCTCATCCGGAAGAACCTTCATGACAAAAGAAAACCAGCCCCCAGGCCAGGTATCACGATATTTACGGTTATAGATGGACCCCAGACTCACATGTTCGCCCATAAAGGCATGATCCCGTTCAGGCTGCATTTCAGCAGGTTGCACAACATCCACCGTAAGTCGCTCCAACTCCAACTGGTACGCTAACGCAGTGCGGTATTCCGCCTCTGTTGATGCCCATTCTTCCTTGGAAAAGAGGTCCCAATAAACGGTATAAGAACGATCATACATCTGATAAAACGGGCGAAGCTCCAAATCTCTGACATAGCCTAAATCGTCCATACGAAATACATTAGACTCGTTCCCATCAGCAATGAGTTTCGTTGTCAAAGAGTCGGCCGATCCAATCAGAACAGACGCAAGCAGACGTTCCTCGTTGGACTCCTGTCCTACGGGCCCAAGGTCCCCAGCCAGCACAAGCGGACCGTACATAAAGGCAATCCGGCGCGGATTATCTGGCATTTCCTCGATTCTTACTGTCATAGGAATGTCGTACTCGACCGTATCCCCATCGTTCCATTCCCGTTCGATTACAACGTAGCTGGTAGGACAAGCCTCTGCGGCATACTCTTCCCCGTTGATTTTAATGATCATACCTTGCTCCGCCCAATGCGGGCATCTTAGCTTGATCGTGAACAATTTGGATTCCTTGCTGATGACGCGCAGCGTTCCCCGACCATTTTGCGGAAAGAGAGTCTCTTGTTTGAGCTGTACGCCCATCTCATCCCACGTCACAGTAGAAGGGACATATTGATTAACATAGATCGTTTTTGGCGTGTGAAAATAAATCGCAGTGCCGTACATGGAATGGCTTTCCATCCCGGACCCGACACAGCATGTAAAATCCTCATATTGAGAATTGAAGGACTTGTGCCCGCCCATTTCCAGCGATACAAAGTAGCATACACGTCCATCGACAGGCTGCTGTGAAGCCAGAATATGATTGAACATCGCCCGTTCATAGTAGTCCGCATACGCTGCATATGCGTTCCATTCGAACATATGTCTCGTTAATTTCAGCATGTTGTAGGTGTTGCAGGTTTCGCAGGTACCTTCGCCCAAACGGTCATTCAGCTTCCCCGGTTCACCAAAATGCTCATTATAGCTATTGCCGCCGATCACGTAGGAATGCTTGTGAACAACCCGATCCCAAAAAAAGCGGGAGAGATCCGCATACTGCGGTTTCCCGGTCATTTCATATTGCCGTGCAGCGCCAATGATTTTGGGGATTTGCGTATTGGCATGTCGTCCTGCCAGCGTATCGTGGTTTACTGCAAGATCGTTCAGCACTTCCCCATGATAAAAGCGTTCCGCCAGCTTCAAGAAGCGCTCTTCCCCGGAATGTTCGGCCAGATCCGTCAGCACCTCGTTCATGCCGCCAAACTCGCAATGAAGCACCTGCTGCACCTGATCATCGTTCAGACCCTGGAATACATCCTCCAGCCAGTCGCCGAGTTTGATTTCCATCTGCAAAGCCTTGGGATGATGCGCGAGCAGATAGGCATCCCGCAAGCCTGCGAAGAGCTTATGCATGGTGTATAGCGGCACCCAGCCTCCGTTCAGATCAAAGCCCTGCGAGCGTATATCGCCAGCCTTCACTTCCTCGAAAAGCTCTTTCCCACGCGGAATACCGGAAATGTATCCGTTTCCATGACTATTTTGGCATATTTCCAGCTCGTTGATAACATAATGTACTCGTTCAAGCAGCTTTTCGTCACCCGTTGAGGCAAACATCAGCGAGCAGCCGGACAGATAGTGACCGAGGGTATGCCCGCTGATGCCGCGGGATTCCCAGCCTTCATAGTGAGCCGCTTTGGGCTCCAGTCCTGCATATTCACGAAAGCGCGATAATAGACGGTCGGGTTCCAAACTCAACAGATAGGCCGCATTCAGCTCCATAGCATGTAAAAGTGGGCCGGAATCAATGCTTACGTTATGCAAGTCAAAAGCTTTTGCTTTCAAAATTATCGCTCCTTAGCTAAGATGAAAGTGTATATTTCTCCACTACATTAGCATTGCCATCGCGGTATGTCAGTAGCTTAACCATACAATGGGTGGACAAATCCGAACATGAACTAAAGAGGCGATAAAATGACTTATCTGAAAGTAAACGTGGATGCACCCGTTCAGCTTATCTCAGCAGGTGAGTTTATTTCCGAGGTGCCCTGGAAGCATATGAGTCGTTCTATAGAGAACTTCGAGCTGATCCTTGGCGTCCATGAGAAAGTATATATACGAGAGGAACAGGAGCATTTTGAGATCGGGGAAGGAGATATTGTGTTGCTTTATCCCGGTCGTACACATGGAGGATATCAGGAATCGTTGCCGGGAGTTACATTTTACTGGTTTCACTTCGATGTCCCCACGACCCCAAATGTATTATCTAATGAAGAAATGAAGCAGGAGACCCGTGTTATGGATGCTCATTTGCAGCGCCATGGCTTTGTACGGGATATCTATATACCGCAATGTGTACGCGCAGGCAATGGAGACCGGATTCATATAATTGTCAATCAGATTCTGCACGTAGCCAATTCGCACTATCTTACGTATCACAGTGTAAATTATCTGTTCACCTCGCTGCTGATCGAGATATCTGAGCTGGCTCTCAGCCGCTTGACCTCCAGTCCCGCTAGCCCACAGGGGAATGTGAGCTTTAACAAAATTATCGAGTGGACCCGTATTCATGCGGAAGAACCGATAACCGTGACGGATTTAGCCCGAAAATTCAATTACAACAAGGATTATATATCCCGTTTGTTCAAGCAAAATACAGGTATGCGGCCCTTGGAGTTCATTCACAGCATCCGTATCAATAAAGCCAAGGAGCTGATTTCCCGTACCGATATGAGCATTAAGCAGGTTGCGGAAGAAGCGGGATATACGGATGAAAAGTATTTCATGCGTATGTTTAAAAAAATAGTGAATATGACCCCTTCGCAGTACCGGAATGCCTATCATAAAACATTTATGAACAAAGTCTGACGGCAAGCTAAAGCGCCTAGTGCGCTTTTTTTCTTTTCCATTCCCAAAAATTAACTCTAATGCATTTCCGCTTGGATAGGGAAATTTTATAGGTAAAACATTAGCGGGGAGTCGGCTAGAATGAACTTGTAAGCGTTTCACTTATAGATAGAAGGGAGGAGAGACATCCACCATGATTACTAGAGAACAGATTTATCTGGATAAGAAGCTGGAGACAAAATCGGCTGTATTTGAATTTATTGCCCAAGAGGCTGAGAAGCTGGGTGTCACCGTCCATAGAGAACAGCTGGTGCAGGATTTGTGGGAAAGGGAGAAGGTATATTCGACGGGCCTTCAGGATCAGTTTGCCATACCTCATACGCAGAGCGAAGCAGTCACTAGACCAGCAGTTCTAATTATCCGATTGCAAGATAGTATTGATTGGGCATCTCATGACGGTAAGCCTGTCCAGTATATTTTCAGTATTTTGGTGCCAAAAGGCTCCGTGGATGTATCCCATTTGCAAATTATTTCCTCACTCGCAACCTTGCTATTGGAGAATTCCTTCAAAGAGGCGGTGGCGGGTGCCAAGAGCAGCGACGATGTGTATCATCTGCTCGAACAATATACAGAAGGGTTGGTGTCATAATGAAAATCGTAAGCGTTACATCGTGTATAGCAGGTTTGGCTCATACCCCAATGGCGGCAAAAGCACTGGAAAAAGCAGCAGCACAGCTTGGTCACAACATTAAAGTGGAACAGCAGGGTGCGCTAGGCCAGGTGAACAAGCTTACGGAGGAAGAGATTGCAGCAGCGGATTTTGTACTGATTGCCTCGGACCAGACGGTAAAGGATGCGGAGCGTTTTGAGGATAAACGAATCGTTCGTGTCAAAATCGGTCATGCGGTCAACAATGCGGAAGCGGTTCTCACCAAAGCGGTGGAAGCCATCTCGGCTCAAAAATAAGGCTAAGGCTGGGGAACAGCAACATGTAGTAAAAAAGAAAAGCAGCAGCGTAGCTGCCTTGAATAACAACCGATTAGCCTTTGGATAACAGTAGTATTCAAGATAGGAGAGAACATGATGAAAAAATGGCTGAGTGAAGCTAGAAAGCATCTAATGACAGGCATTTCCTACCTCCTGCCAGTTATTATTGCAGGTTCCCTGATTGTTGCGGTGTGTAAGATTATTGGACTGACGATGGGGGTCACGGACTTTGGCCCCTATGCCGATAAAAGCGGATTTCTTCATATTTTATACTTGATGGAAAATGTCGGCTGGCGCGGAATTGGGTTGCTGAACATGGTGCTGGCCGGATATATCGCCTACTCGATTGCTGATAAGCCTGCGCTTGCTGCGGGGCTGATTGGTGGCGTACTGGCACAGGAAACGAACGCTGGTTTTCTGGGCGCGCTCGTTGCCGGGTTCTTTGCCGGATACCTAACCCTGTGGGTGAAAAATAAAGTGAAAATCACAGGCCCAGCCGCTGGTTCTGTTCCACTGATTATTTTACCGCTCATTACCGTAGGCTTAACGGGGATTCTCATGTCCGTCATCCTGGGGGGACCGCTCAGTGCGATTAACGAAGGACTGGTTAACTGGATTAAGCATATGAGTGAAAGCGGAACCAGTACTCTGGTGCTTGCCCTGATTTTGGGAGCCATGATCGGGTTCGACCTTGGCGGTCCTGTCAATAAAGCAGCCTGGATGGCGGGAAATGCGTTATTCCTGTCAGGTGTGTATTTGCCTAATATTTTCGTAAACATTGCCATCTGTATTCCACCATTGGGCTATGGACTTGCGACTCTGATTCTGAAGCATCGTTTTTCCAAAACGTATCGGGAAGCTGGAAAAGGCTCGGTGATCATGGGTGTTATCGGAATCACCGAAGGGGCTATTCCCTTTACGCTGCGCAACCCTGCCAAGCTGATTCCACTGAACATGATTGCCTGTGCGGCAGGTGCGGCATTGACAGCTTTGTTGGGCGCACATGTCATCATGCCTCCAATCGGCGGCCTGTATGGCGCGATATCTGTAGGTACTCCATTTGCTTATCTCGCAGGAGGGATTACGGGAGCTTTAATCATTGTAGCGGGTACCCTGCTCGTCAACTTCCGTGAGGAAGAAAAGCAGCAGGCAGATACGAAGGAAGCATCCGTCAAGAAAAATGGAGAAGACATTGAACTGGTATTTGACTAAATTATTCCTGAACTTCACTAGATAAGTTGAATTCAAAAAATGCACATTAAAACGAAGTAGACGGAATGGTGCTGTACAAGCGAAGCGGTCGCTTTTGTCCCCGGATTTCTACTCTGATTATAGGCTTTATTCCAGAAATCCGGGGGCGGTGGCGATGGGAAGCATCATCCGACTGCGCAGTGGCACAATATGAAACTTTTAAGTTCAGCTTATATAAATAGAAGATAGACAACACAGAGGGAGATAGAGATATGAACCGTACGAAAGTGCATGTCATTCCACATACTCACTGGGATCGGGAGTGGTACTTTACCACTTCCAGATCCAAAGTTTACTTGGTAAAGCATGTGAAAGAAGTGCTGGATGCGTTAGAAAATAGGGATGGTTTTAAATATTATCTTTTGGATGCCCAAGGGTCCCTGTTGGATGATTACATCAAATGGTGCCCCGAAGATGAGGAACGCATTCGCCGTCTTGTGACGGACAAGCGCCTGATGACTGGGCCGTGGTATACGCAGACGGATCAGCTAGTCATTTCCGGTGAATCCATGGTCCGCAATCTGTACTACGGTATGGAGACGGCGCAGAAATATGGTCATGCGATGAAGGTTGGTTATGTGCCAGATGCTTTCGGTCAATCGGCGCAGATGCCGCAGATTTATCAGGAGTTCGGCATTCGGCATTTTCTGTTCTGGCGCGGTGTAGCAGACAATACGAACCCGAAAACTGAATTTTTGTGGAAGGGCTCGGATGGGAGTCAGGTGTTTGCGGTTCAAATACCGTTCGGGTACTACTATGGCGGTAATATTCCGGAGGAACCCGGAGAACTTGAAGCATATCTGGACAGCCAAATCGGTGCACTGGAGGAAAAAGCGTCCACTCGCCATATTTATTTTCCGAACGGCTTCGACCAAGCGCCTGTCCGCTTGAACCTGCCGGAGCTGATCCGCAAGTTCAACGAGCTTGACCCGGAACGGGAATATGTGATGAATGAGCCGGAGCGTTTCCTTGAAGAAATTGAAAAGGACAGCAGCGATCTTCCTGTGCTGGAAGGAGAGCTAATGGAAGCGAAGCATATGCGTATCCATAAGTCGATCTTTTCTACGCGGGCTGACCTCAAGCAGCAAAATAACTATATTGAAAATTTAATTGTAAATACGCTGGAGCCTGTACTGTCGATCAGTCATGCACTGGGACATGACTACCCGCATTACATCGTGAAGGATATCTGGAAGCTGATGTTTGAAAATGCTGCCCATGACAGCATCGGTGGCTGCAACAGTGACACGACGAACCGGGATGTGGCTTTTCGCTACAAGCAAGCGCGGGATATCGCAGAAAATCTACTGGATCTGCATAAGCGCCTGATTGCTTCAAAGATTAAACAGGAGGAGACCTTTGCCTTCACCATCTTTAACACATTGCCTTATCCCCGTAAGGGCGTTACAGAGATTGATGCTTATTTACCGGAAGGAAGCTTTGTAATTCGGGATACGAACGGACAGCAGCTTCCGTATACGATTACCGAAAAAGTGGAACAGACAGACTATGTGCTTGGTCAGCATATTTACCTGAATCCGAGCAAAAAGGTGTATCTGCCTGAACGTGTATTCCGTGCGAAGCTGCTGGTAGAGCTTCAGGAGGTACCTGCTATGGGATATACGCAGATTGTATTTGATTTCAGTTCGACCGGGGATGCCACGGCAGAACGCAGTAACGGAAACGGTATTGAAAACGAATTTTATAGCGTAGCTGTACAGGAGAACGGGGCATTAAGCATTACGGATAAAGTCTCGGGACGTGTGTACGCGGATCAGATGGTGTTTGAGGAAAATGGGGATGATGGAGATTCCTATAACTATTCTCCGCCGGAACGTGACCTCACGGTTTCTTCGCTCGGTGCTGATGTGGAGACTGTGACATCTAAAAGTCCGGTAGCCGAGGAGCTGTCCCTCCGTATGAAGCTAAAGGTTCCGTACGATTTGAATGAACGCGCCGCTGCTTTGCCTTCTGCCGTGTTACCACTACAGGCATCGGTTTCCCTGCGGAAAGGTGAACGCCTGATACGCTTCTCGGTGGATGTGGACAATCAGGTGCTGAGTCACCGTTTGCGGGTGCTATTTGACACCGGGATTGCTTCCAGGCTTTCTATTGCGGATCAACCGTTCGGGGTCATTGCCCGTCCAACAACGCTGGAAGAAGTAGAGGTGTGGGAACGGGAGCAGTGGACGGAAAAACCGATCACAATTGAGGCTCTGCAAAGCTATGCTGCGCTGAACGATGGTTCCCGTGGAGTAGCGGTGCTGACCGGAGGAGTACGAGAATATGAGGTCATTGGCAAAGAACATGATACAATAGCGCTGACGTTATTCCGTACTTTCGGGTTTATGGGCAAGGAAAATCTGTTGTACCGCCCGGGACGCGCTTCGGGAGAAAAGATCGTAGAAACGCCGGATGCACAGCTCATTGGCGAGCTTTCATTCACTTTTGCCCTGCATGTGCATGAGTCCGGTTTTGATGAAGCAGATGTAGCTAAAGCGGCCAAGGAATATTTAACACCATTGACCAGCTACCAGTTGTCTGACTTCCTGAATGGTCGTTTAATTTTTGCCTTCCGTGACGAAGAAAGAATATTCGAGCAAAGCTACAGCCTGCTATCCTTTAGCGAGGATTCGAATGTGATCCTGAGTGCATTCAAGAAAGCAGAGCATAATGATGGATATATTGTGCGTGTATTTAATCCTTATTTGGAGAAGAATGCAGTCGGACGCATCGCATTCGGTGAATCGGCCCACTATGAGCTGGCTTCCCTGGATGAGCGCTCTAAGGGAGAAACGTTGGCCTCATCGGATGCCCAAGGCGCACCATTGCCGGAGTTGGGGCATTGCAAGCTGTTAACGGTACTGGTTACACCTGAATCGAAGTAACACGGAAACAAAACATGGTTTATCGGAAAGGAGGTCTTGAAGCTACATGAATTTTCCCTACAAACGCTTGAAAAAGCTGTACCAGCTCGTCAGTGGAAACGATCAGGGCTGGTCTTGGACCACCAAAGCACTGTCTGAGCGGCTGGAGGTCACAGAGCGGACGATCCGCGATGATCTCAAAAAACTGGGCGGTATTCTGAATGAATATGGAGCACGTCTGGAATCCAAGAGGGGCAGCGGCTATACAATCATGGTCGTTGATCCCGAAAGATACCGTTTTTTCGCTGAGGAAGGTCAGGAAGAAACGGAGGTAAGCGGGCGGTTACCGGGAGCACCGGAAGAACGCATAAGGTATGAGCTGTTCAAGCTGCTGAATACGGGAGAATACGTGAAGATGGAAGACCTCGCCGACGAGCTGTATATTAGCCGGGCGACCATGAATAATGATTTTAAAATCATTCGGCGGATTCTGGATGATTATGCTCTCACCCTGCGCACTAAGCCGGGATATGGCGTGAAGGTGGTTGGGGAAGAGAAAAGTATCCGTTACTGTCTCGCTGAGTATGCCGATGTACGCGATGAAGAAGGACAACGCAGCGGTATGCCTTTGGAACAGCAACAGCTGTTTCAGGGGCTGGATTTACCGCGAATCCGTGCAATTATTTTGAATCATCTGCGGCCCAACGGCATCAAGATAGCGGATTTGGCACTGAAGGATCTGATCACTCATCTGGCGGTTATGGTACTGCGAGTGAAGGAAGGGCATGGATTGGAGCGCTTTGAAAAGGTGGCAGGCGGTCAGCGGGATATTGAACTGGCTACTACCATTCTGAGTGAGATGGAAGAGGCTTTTGGCATCACCTGTCCTTTAGGGGAGCTGGATTATGTCCTGCTGCATATCGTCAGCAAAAAGATGGCCGAAACCGAGTGGGAGCGTCTCCAGTCTGACCGTCTCTTTCTGGCTGTGCGCGAGATGCTGACATTTGTCTACGAGCGCTTCACCTATGATTTGCGTGACGATGAACGGCTGTCCCGGGATTTGTTTGTGCATCTGAAACCGATGCTGACCCGGCTGGAGCATGGCATGAACATGCGTAATCCGTTGCTTGGGCATATCCGCAAGTATTACCCGCTCGCCTATGAAATCACGGTCGGTGCAGTAAAAGAACTGCAAAAAGCATTTCCGTATGACATCAACGATAACGAAATCGGTTATTTGGCGCTTCATATCGGAGCCGCCTTGGAACGCAAATACAATATCCCACATCGGCGTCGTAAAACTGTGTTGCTGGTGTGCGGCTCCGGCTACGGAACCGCCCGGATTTTGGAATCCAGGTTGCGTTCGCTGTTCGCTGAGCTGGATGTATCCCGAGTGGTTTCACTTCGGGAATACGAGGAAATGCTCACTGTGGACGAGGACCTAATTGTATCCACGATCCACTTACAGCAGCGTAAGGATAAACCATCGGCGGTAATTAGTCCGATTCCTTCGGAACGGGATATGGAGACGATCACACGGATGGTGCGTGCCAGCGATGAGGAGCAGGAAATTTCGCTGCTGCGGTATTTTGACCGGAACTTGTTTATGACCCGATCCGATCGGCCGAATAAAGATGCTCTGATTGAAGAAATGAGCGGTATTTTGAGGCAAAAAGGAGTTGTGACTGACAAGTTCCTGCCAGCAGTCATGGAGAGAGAGAAGCTGGGATCTACGGCTCTGGATCGAGGTATGGCGATTCCCCATCCTTTGGAGCTTAGCTCTAACCGGACGGTCGTAAGCGTGTGTCTGCTGGAAAAGCCGATTCAATGGGATGCCAACCATGAGGTCCATGTTGTATTCCTGCTTTCGATCTGTAAAGAGGATTACGAGCAGGCGATGGGGATTTACGATCTGTTCGTAGAACTGATCCGTCAGGAAGAAACGCTAGAACGATTAAAGCATTGCCATTCCTTTGATGCCTTTATGCTAATAGCCCGTCAGGTGCTTGCAGTCAAGAGCAATGATTTTCATTGAGGGCTGACCAGCCTATATTGCCAATATATCCAGCAGAAAAGGGACTCTTTAGGGTCTCTTTTCTGCTTTTTTAATGAACATTAGATGAGTGGGATTGGCGAATATTACCCAGCATTCTTAATAAACTTAATTTGAAGAATTTTTTTGATATTTGATCGGCTACCGATTAATACACCACAAAAACAAAAGTGGTCAACCAGTAAAAACTGGCTGACCTCATAATATGATTGAGAACACCATCCAAAGCCATCGTCTCCGAAGCTACGGTTATGGTCTATTTGCGTGAATCCATTTTTCTCCTGTTCGCTCGCAATCCTCAACTATCCATAACGAAAATAATCCAATCCAAGCAGGAAATGTCTGTTTTCAATCTACATACCATCTTTTTTCATAGCATATACAATTCTGCAATGGTTTATATAATCTGCATCTGATTTAACTTCACTAGCTTGATTGAGACCGTATGGCCAAAAATGATTTCTGTCTCCATGTATTTCGTCAGTATTCTTCCCTGTAATCGATCTTAGCTCGGCAGTTGCATTGGCGCCTTGCCAAATTCTAGTCGACATTAACGAAGCATAAACGCTGTTCTGTCCCACTCCCATTGTGTGACCCGTTTCATGCATAGCTGTGGCGGGAACCATAAACCCTCTGTTCGTGCCAAAGCTAATTGTGCCGTTGAAGCTTCCTTCAGCTGTAGGTACTCCTGGTCTATAGTATATAGTAAGATGCTTAGAAAAATCAGTGAAATTATTATAGTATTTTACTGTAGTATCCATAGCTCGGGTGATTCTTTCGTATGCATCCAATTGATCGGCTGTAGGGTTAGCTGACTTCACGAGGGTGTATGTTACATTCCCTTTAATCTCTCGCGCGATGTACCACTGTTGGTTAGAGGCATTGGTATCGTTATACGCTATGATTTTAGCACCATCGGCAGTACTATTTTGAAGTACATCCAAGACCTTGCCGCTATCACGGTTGACTATTTTGAAATAACCTCCAACAGCATTAACTAAACCCCAATTCTGGCTATTGCTTCCTGAATCATCTGCCAGTATAATTCCATCAGCAGATACATCCATAACCTTGTTGCTGCTACTGTTAACAATTTTATAATACCCATCGCTTACAGCAACAAAATTCCACTTTTCGCTTGTTACCTTATTAAGGCCCATTTGTACAACAGTTGAACTAGTTGATGGATCAAGAAGCTTTCCGCTCGTTCGGCCTACAATCCTATAATTTACACCTTCTACAACAGCACTGCCTTGCACTTCATTATCAGCAGCGGAGACAACAGATGCCAGACTGGAAAGAGAGCCTAATAAAGCAAACACACCTAAAAGAACGATAAACCTCTTAAAATTTTTTAGTTTCAATATAAACTCCTCCTCATAATGATTTCACATACTGTTTTTATGGTGGATGCACAAAATTTATGGAACAATTTGTAAAGTGGTGAAAATTGTATTCTACTTTGGTTCTCTTGAGCCTCCTTAAGGAAACTGGTGAGTTTTACATCATTAATCCAAATATTTTTGGTTCAACAAGTTTTTCATATTTCGCCCTCCTTTTGTTAATGGTCGATTCATTTTTCTTGCCTTCTGTTTTTAGATTAAGATCGATTTTTGATATATTTAGGAAGCTCTGATATATTATCGGAAGAAATTTGTCGAAAATTAATAGACTTTGTCAAAATAGTATTTCGTATGATCAAATAGCATTTAATTATTCCTACCTTGTTTGGAACCGCTGAAAATGCTGTGTATGTAACTACATTGAAAAGGGGCGAGCGAGATGCCTTTTTCGCCATATGAGGGAATTCCTAATCAGGGAATGCTTTAAATCTTGATTTCAGGAAGACGTATGTCAATCTTGCGACTAGCTAATAGATAGGCGGTCATATTTGAACTTTAAAAGCCCTTCCAGCTTCTTATAAAGGAAGCAACGGAAGGGCTTAGCTTTTGTTTAATAATACTTATCTATGCGGTGAACTTATTTATACCCTTTGCACGGTAAACTCAAATTCCAACTTCTGATCGGCTGCAATTTGGTATTCCTCGTGTACGGGAGCGCCCCAGCTATCGTCGCCGCCGACACCCATTTGCTTGCCAGCCACCGTGACGACAGTGTAGTAGACGTTGGGCAGCTCATACTGATGGTATGCACTTTCCAGCTCAAACGCTGTGTATGGTGAAATGTTGCATTCCACAGGCGCGGTTGCAGGTGCAGTAATGCGAATACCTCGCTGAGAATCGTCGGTAATATCGACACGACGTACGCCTGTACGGTTACCGGATTCCTGTGGCACGGCATAACCGGATACGTTGTCCGCTGCTTCGTTGTGGAATACGCCGAGTCTTGCTCCGAAGGCCCGGTCGATATAGTTTTCCTCTGGTCCCATGGCGTACCAGTCCAAATGGCGGTAGTCTGCTGGAACCTTGAAAGAAAGAGCAAAGATCGGCAGGTTAGGCAACCCGGATACGCCTTCATAAGTGGATTTCACTTTCAGGCTGCCATCGGCAAAGACGGTATATGTCACTGCTACCTGTACGTCTGCATGAATGCTTAGTGTATAACGGAACGTAACCGTTACGTGATCAGTTTGCTCCTCCGTGACTTCAATCCCCACGCATCTGCGTGTTAGACTCGCAGCAAACCAACCGCCCGCTTCAAACCCAAGCGCTACACCTCTGTCATTGTCCGTGGTTGCACGCCAGAACAATGGGGCAGGAGGAATGGCGATCATCTCGCGTCCAGCGTAGCGCAGCGAAGTCAGGCTGCCTGCTCCTTTGGAGAACATGATACTAAAATCTGCACCGTGAACGCCGATGTTTACATCGCCATGCACGACTCGAATGCTGCCAGCAGGAACAGTCTGTGGACGTGTATCTTCCACGATGAAAATATGCTGTCCAAAGGCTACTTCATATCCAGCCTCCGCCCAGAGCGCAGCTTCTTTCAAGACCAGAGACGTGTGAATAATATATTCACCAGGCGCGTCTACTCCGACCGTATTTACCAGCGTCAACGGAATATGAGCTTCTGTTTGTGCCGCTACATCCACATGAATCACGTTCCGTGCGATTTCGTGGCCTTCATGAAGCAGGCTGTATACCAGCTCGTAGTCATCCGTTCCCTCGAACAGATTTTCATTGCGAATCGTCACACCGCCCCGATCCGGGGTCAGCTTCAGATTTTGGTACAGGAATTTGACCTCCTGCATCTTCGGTGAAACCTTCCGGTCAGCATAGACAATTCCGTCCGTACAGAATCCATAGTCTGTGGCCCGGTCGTCAAAGTCGCCGCCGATAGCGAGGTACTCGCGTCCATAGCGATCTTTTTTCATGACCGCCTGATCAATGTAATCCCAAATAAAGCCGCCCTGATAGAGCTCGTATTTGTTCTCCAGCTCTGTATACTTGTGCATACCGCCTACGGAATTACCCATCGCATGCATGTATTCGCAACTGATATACGGCTTTTGCGGATTGTCGTTCAAATACTGCTCGATATCTGCGGGCTTGGCGTACATCCGGCTCTCCATATCGCTGGCATCATCGTACGTGCGGTTGTGGAATACACCTTCGTAATGTACCAGACGGCTCGGGTCGGTGGCTCGGAAATAGTTGGCTACATTCCGCAGCACTTCACCCGCATAGGACTCATTACCGCAGGACCAGATCAGGATGGACGCATGGTTTTTGTCTCGTTCCAGCATGGAAATGGCGCGGTCCATAACGATATCCTGCCACTCAGGCAGATTGCCGGGAATGTTCCACGAAGGCTCGACTGCGCCAAGCTTTTGCCAGGAGCCGTGTGTTTCCAGGTTCATTTCGTCGATCACATACACCCCGTACTCATCACACAGCTCATACCACAGGGTCTGATTCGGATAGTGAGAGGTGCGAACCGCGTTCATATTGTTTTGCTTGAGCGTACGAATATCCCATAGCATATCTTCACGAGAAATCGCACGTCCAGTGCGGGCGTTGAATTCATGGCGGTTCACGCCTTTGAAGACGATCCGCTTGCCGTTCAGATGCATCACCTTGTTGATCAGCTCAAACTTGCGGAAGCCAATCTTCTGCGCAATGACCTCCACCAGTGTCCCGTCCGGCTCGTGAATTTGGATGAACAACGTGTACAGGTAAGGCTTTTCGGCGCTCCAGCGCTGGACTTGATCCAGTGTTGCCGACAGCGAAGCCTTGCCATCTGTAAAATCCGCCTTCAAAGAAGCTACAATCTGGCCCGCAGCATCTTTGACATCGACGGCTGCATAGGCTGCTACTGCTTTTTCCAAGGTTAGCTCAAGCCCCAGAAGACCCTGTGTGTACGAGGCGTCCAGATCGGCCTTGGCATGCAGGTCACGTACGTGAACAGATGGGATGGTGTACAGATATACGTCTCTGAAGATACCGGAAAAACGCCAGAAGTCCTGATCCTCCAGCCATGCCCCTGTACTTCTCTGATATACCTCAACCGCCAGTTTGTTTTCGCCTGCTTGCAGGAACGGTGTCAATTCAAAATCGGACGGTGTAAAGCTGTCCTCACTGTACCCGACAAATTGCCCATTCAACCACACATAGAAAGCCGACTCGACGCCCTGAAAAGAAATGAACACAGGCTGACCGTCAGAAGCTATATTTTCTGGCAAAACAAAGCTTTTGATATAGCTCCCGACCGGGTTGTGATCTTCCGGAATATGTGGTGGGCGAACGTCCGAATGTCCGTCCCACGGATACATCGTATTCACGTACTGCATTTGACCGAAGCCTTGCGTCTGAATATGACCCGGTACCTGAATGTCGCTCCAGCCACCGTATTCAAAATCAGGGGCATGGAACTCAACCGGACGGCTGGATGGATTCGTAGCATAGTTGAACTTCCAGCTACCGTTCAGACTATGACGCCAAGCCATATCGGCATGACGCTCCGCTTCCTGAAGTGTAGCGTAATATTTATGATCGGAATAGGCAGGCAGCCGATGTACTGCAAACTTGGTTACGTCGGTTAGCCAATCCAGGCTGGGGGTGTGGATGGTCAAGGCGAACACTCCTTATTTTTAAAATGAAATGAAGGGATTTCACAACAGCGAATCCGTTATTTTACCGAGCCTACCATACCCGCTACAAAATGCTTCTGCATCAGGAAAAATACCAGTGCAGTCGGCAACGTGGACAGGACGATAGCGATCATAATCACACCATAATCTGGTGCATAGCCGGAGCCGAGGTTCGAAATCAACAACGGAATCGTTTGATTTTCCGGCGTTTGCAACACGATCAGAGGCCAGAGATAGTTATTCCAACTCGACATGAACGTGATGATAGCGGCAGCGGCATAGGTTGTTTTCATCGTAGGCATATACACCCGGAAGAACAGACCCAGCTCGGACAATCCGTCCATACGACCAGCTTCCAGCAAGTCCTTCGGAAACATCTTGGTGCTTTGACGGAAAAAGAAGATCAGAAACGCCGTAGTCACCGTCGGAATGACGACAGACGAAAGTGTATCAATACCGATCCAAGGCAGTGTATTGGAGATACTGCCGAACATCCGATAGAGCGGGATCATGATCGCCGCAAACGGAATCATCATAGACATCAGCAGGATATTGAAGACAATATCCTTGGCTTTACTTCTGTAAATTTCAAAGCCATAGCCTGCCAGAGAGGCAATCAGCATCGCCAGCAGTGTCGTGGAAATCGAGATTTTCGCCGAATTGCTCAGCGCAGTGACGATGTCCACCTTATCCATCAGATTGTGGATGTTATCCATCAGATGGGAGCCGGGCAGGAGTCTGCCCTTCGTAACATCGACCGACAGGTTCGTGGAGCTGGATAGCATCCACAGGAACGGGAAAATCGAAACGAACGACACAATGATCAGAAAGGCATACGTAAATATTCTTTTCGTTTTCATCATTTTTTCTCACCTGCCACTTTGAACTGGATGATCGACAAGATAATGATCATAATGACGATGGAGTAGGATACGGTCGCCGCATAACCAAAGTCGGATGAATACTTGAAGGACAGGTTGTAGATATATTGCGAAATAGAAGATGTCGCGTTCCCCGGTCCACCTTTGGTAATATTCATGATTTCATCAAAGAGCTGGAGTGTACCAATCGTCGATGTAATCGAGGTGAACAGGATAATCGGCTTAAGCAGTGGAACCGTAATGTTGAAAAACTGTCGAATAGGGGAAGCACCGTCAATACGGGCCGCTTCATAGATGGAGCTGTCAATATTCTGGAGACCGGACAAGTAAAAGATCATATTGTAGCCGGTCCAGCGCCATGTGATCGCAATAATAATCGTAACCTTGGCCCAGAAAGGGTCTGTAATCCATTGGATCGGCGTGCCAATCACATGTAGATTCAGCAATAAGGAGTTTACCAGACCGTCAGCCGAGAACAAATACTTGAACACAACGGAATAGGCTACCAGCGATGTAATACAAGGCAAGAAGATGGCTGTGCGGAAAAAGCCCTTGAATTTAAGATTTTTATCATTTAGCAATACCGAAATGAACAGAGCCAGAATCACCATCAATGGCACCTGGAAAATCAAATAGATAAACGTGTTCTTCACGGCGGTTATAAACATGCTATCTGTGAACAGACGCTTGTAGTTATCAATGCCGTTGAAGGTCAGATTAGACCCCGTGCCTGTCTTGAAGGACAAGATAAGCGCCTGGATCATCGGGTAGAAATAAAAGGCTGCAATCATGATCACTGCGATGGATATGAACAACCATCCTGTCATACCTGCCTTGAAACGCGATGTCGTCATTTTGGGTGTGGCTGTCTTCATAACCATATCAACTCCCTATGCAGCATTAAAACCTTGAACTCGCAAGCCCAAGGTTTTAAGTGCTTATCGTTTTATTGTTTAGCCTTGGCTAGATGGACTGTCTTATTTAAGCTGTGCTTCTGCTTGTCCTTGAGCATCTTTCAGAACTGTGTCTACATCTTTGCCGTTCAAGTAGTTTTGAATTTCAACGGTCATGATGTCCTCAATGGCATAAGTGTGCATGCCATAATTGACTTTTGGAACTTGTTTGGTCCATTCTGCGAATTTCTTGTAGACTTTGTCGCCACCGAAGTACGGATCTGTCTCGTCATAAGCTTTACCGCTGGAAGCTGCGTTTAATGAACCGACAATTCCAATTTTGCTCAGCATATCTTGATATAGATCTTGATCTGAACCGAATGTTTCTTTCAGGAAATCAGCAGCGGTATCTTGACCGTCTGTGTTCAGGACATACCAGGAGCTGCCGCCGAGGCTGGAAGCATTCACGGATTCAGGTACATTTTTCAATTTAGGGAAAGGAACAACGGCCCATTTACCCGATTGCGAAGCTTCTGCTTTGATTGAAGGCGTAATCCAGTTACCTGTTGGTACGGAAGCAACTGCACCGCTATTAAAGGCTGCCAGGAATTGACTCCAGTCGGCATTCATTTTAACAATGTTCGCATCGAACAAGGATTTGTACGTCAAGAGCGCTTCTTTCAGAGCTGTATTACCTGCCAGGTTTGGTGTTTTACCGTCTTCTTTCAGGTACCATGAACCTGCGGATTGGATCATACCACGGATCAGACCGAGGTCGTTTGGATCTTGAGTCAGCATATCTTTACCTGTTTTTTGTTTTACGGCTTTACCGATTTCAATGAATTTGTCCCAATCAATGTTGGTCAGGTCAGCTACTTTGTAGCCAGCTTGTTCCAAATAATCCGTTCTTACATACAGACCCATAACACCGGAGTCGAATGGAACACCGTATTGCTTGCCGTTGTAGCTGGTCGGTCCAATTTTATAATCGGCGAAGTCGGATGCTTTGATCGAGTTGCTCATATCATGGAAGGAATCAGGATAGGCTTGCAGGAAGTTTTGTGCCCGGTAATCCTCAATCAGAACCACGTTAGGCAATCCTTTGGTAGAACCGGAGTTAAGACCGGCATTCATTTTTTGCACGATATCATTTTGAGCATATTCAACAATGTTTACGTTTACATCAGGATGTTTGGCGACGTAACGATCTTTCGCCAGCTTTAGGGCCGCGATATTGAAGTTCGGGTCCCAAGCCCAGACCGTGATTTCTTTCTTACCGGAATCCGTCGTGGTCGCGGCTTTCTCGGAATTGCTGGAACATGCAGATAGCAGGATCAAGCTTGCGATCAGCAGAAGGAAAGTCATTTTTTTCATTTCGTTCAACCCCTACTCTTTTTTTATAATCATTTAAAACTTATTGAAAGCGGTTACCTTGTTTATGAATCTAGTTTATCATCCTTGCTTTGCTGGCAGTTAGGAATATCTTTATACGGATTTGTCTTATTATTATGATTTGTCAAAAAAGGTACCGCTTACATTTGTGCTTTTTTTAGATTCAGGTAATTTTTTTAGATTGAGCTAAAGACGAAAAAAGTGGAACAAGAACGAAGTGGGCGGAATGGTGCTGTACAAGCGCTAGCGGTCGCCTTAAAAGCTTTCCATAGGAAAGCTAGCTTCGGAAGCATCACCTACCCGAATTTCAACCTTTATAAATTGAATAAAGAAATCTGGGTACAACAGCGATGGGAAGCACCATCCGACCGCGTAGTGGCGCTTCGTGTATCTTTAGTTCGGTTTATATTTTTTATTAGTTAGGAGAGGCGGGTTTTACGATCAATGGCAGTGTCATTTTCACTTTGGTGCCTTCGCCTTTTTTGCTGGAGATGGTCACGCCATACTCTTCTCCATAAAGAAGGGTAATGCGGTTGTGTACATTCTGGATGCCGATACCAGTGAACAGTTGGCGCTTGCTTTTAGGATTGGGCAGTCCGTCCTTTGCCGTATGCCCGTCCAAATCCATACCGTCTCCGTCATCGACCACCTCGCAGATTAATGTATCGTCCGTTTTGGACACCAGTATATAGATGTGACCCGCGGTTTTCTCATTAAATGCATGGAAAAACGAGTTCTCGATAAAAGGCTGAATAATCAGCTTGGGCACATGGTACTCCAGACAATCCGGCGATACAAAATAATTCACCTGTACCCGCTGACCGTAGCGAACATGGTTAATGAACACATAATTTTGCATGTTGGCCATTTCCTGCTCGATGGTGATCGTTTCGCTCACATTGCTGATTGTATTTTGCAGTAGGGAAATGAGCGCATTGATCGTCTCAGCGGCGGTCTCCTTGTTTCCTTTGAGCACCAGCATTTTGATCGAAGCCAGTGTATTGTACAGAAAATGCGGATTGATCTGCCGTTGCAGTGCAGCCAGCTCTGCATTCCGTTGTCCTTTTTGCGTCTCCAGCAGCTTACGAATATAGTCATTCAGTTCATCCAGCATGTAATTGTAGGCATGACTCAACTGCCTGACCTCATAGCTGCCCGTTACCGGGAGATAGTTATCAAAATTTTTCTCGCGGACAGTCGACATTTGCTTAACCAGCCGAGTCAAAGAACGAATCAAACGCCGGGAAATCAGAAAAACGATCAACAAAGCAATCAGCACGATGCCAATGCAGATCAATACAACAGATTTAACGTCAATAATTTGTCCGATTGCGGTTTGCCTGTCAATCATGTTAACCAGGTAAAAATCATACGAAGGAATATAGTTGGAAAGGAGGATACTTTCCTTGTTCATCACGTTCGCATTAATGTAATTTAGTCCTTGCTCATTGATTTTTGTCGCATAGCCCAGCAGCTCACGGGAGTGTTGTCCGATCAAGTCCTGACGGTTGCTCGACACAATGAGTCCCGATTTGTCCAAAATAAGTACATCATTGCCGTTGCTTGTGAAGTTGTTATAGAAGCGGCGGAATTCGGGCTCGCGAATGGCAATGTAGATCATGCCATACAACGTACCGCTAGTTCGCTCCATGAATGCCCTGGAGGCGATAATATAGGGTGTGGGTTTCTGTCCGGTATTATTCATTTGCTGACGAAGTAGATCCGTATCCAGCTGATACATGAGCCGTGTCGGCTGTGCCGCGCTTCGGGCTGTAATCAAATTGTTCCTGAGCTCCTCTGCAGTTACCGGCCAGTAGGACGAGTCGGAATAGAAGCTTCGGCCGTTCATGCCCGTGATGGCGACACTGACATCATAGGCGTCGACATTTGATTTAATCTGCTTCATCTGCTGTGCCATACCGAAGTAGATGCGTGCCGAGTTAATGGAATCGGATTGACCGCCTGTCAGATAGTTTTTGACCGTCCCGTTTTCCGAGGCATGGGTTACGGCATTCACAATTGAGTCATTGAAGGACTCAAAGCTGGACTGAATTTGGCTGAGTACCTTGGCATTCGTAATACTGAATGTCTCGGCAAAGAGTCGTTCAGACATTCGAATCGTCACCAAAGAGGTCAGCAAGGACACCGCGGTGATGCTGACCACCATAACGACAAATATTTTAAAGAACAGACCTTGATATTTGATTTTATGCATATACCTTTTCATATTCAATCTCTTTTCTGCTGGCAGATATGCGTTTGCTCTCTAATGGAGATGCTCCCGGCGGTATTGACTGGGGGAGTAACCCGTCACCTTTTTGAACACTTTGGTAAAATAGCTGGGGTCCGAATAGCCGACGGTGCTGCTAATATCCGAAATGGACATCGTACCCGACCGCAGCAGCTCCGCAGCTTTTTCAACCCGAATTTTGTTCAAATACTCGCTGAAGCCCTCTGTATGATGTGCTGTAAAATAGCTCGACAAATAGGAGGGATTAAAATGAAAATATTGACCGAGTGTCGTCAAATTGAGCGTCTCAGCGTGATGCTCCTCGATATATTCCAGCAGCTTCTTCATGCTCGCACTGCTTCCTTGCTGCGTTTTAGCCAAAATCTGCATGTTCGCTTCATCTAAAAAGGTCTCCAGCAATCGCACAGCTTCATGTACATGAGGTGCATCATTTATGGCTTTGAAATAGGAGTATTTTGCCGCATCCAGCTCTTTCATATCATACCCCTGATTCCCGAGCAAAGTCGTAATGTTAAACACGATGTTTCCGAGAAGAGATTTGAATTCAAAAGCGGTGGAGGTATAGTTGCGGGACATGGCAGCTACATAAGACCTTAAGTCCTGAAAGGCTGTATCAAAATGCTCGCGCTTCATCTCTTCTGTGAACTGCTTTAAGTTAAACGAGCTGTTTACCTGAACAGGCTTGGGAAGTTCGTCTTCCATCAGGAGCGCAGTTCCCGGGAAGTAAAAGCGATAGCTGAGCAGTTTTGGCAGTTCATCCTGATAGACCTCGCTAATCTGATTAAAATCATCAAATAGACGGCTAACCGCCCAGCCCGTCTGTGGCTCGACTTGCTTCGTCTCCTGAGCTACTTCCCTGATTGCAGGCATCCAGGAGTGTAATTCACGCGGCTCAAGATTGGCTAAAAAAACAGCCGCATTTGCATCAGACGGCAGTCGCCGCAACACGATTTGTTCACAGGCAGATGTCACTCGATCAGTGAGCCTGGAAAATAGGTCCGAGGCAGGGTGGGACTGGCCTTTCCCCTGTGGTTCCGCCTGTTCCACGCCTATGAGTGCAAAACGGGCATACGGAAAATCCTGTTTCAGCAGTTCCATATCGTAGTCGATGCTATAGCCGGAAATGAGCTTTTCTATCACATGATCCATCGTAATTTGATTATCCCCGGCATCTGCTTGATACTGAATAGACGGAATTTTGCGGGCCGTTCTCTGGAGCACTTGCAGCAGCTCATCCGTGTCCAGCTTGGGCTTCAAAATATAGTCAGCAACACCTTGCTGGAAGGTGGATCGCACGTAATTAAACTCGCCGTAGCTACTGAGCACAATGACCTCAATATCAGGATAGTTCTGTCTGACAATGCGCGTCAGTTCCTCGCCATCCATGATAGGCATCACGATATCCGTAATGACAATATGCGGGCGCAAAGTTTCAATCAGCTCTAACGCTTCTTTTCCATTAGAAGCCTCGCCTACAATGCGAAATCCATACTGTTCCCACGATAAATGATGCTTGATCCCTTGCCGTACCAATATCTCATCATCTACAATCAAAATATTGCATAGCTCTTTCATGGCAGCACTCTCCGTAATTATACCTATTCAAAAAAAGACCTCCATTAAAGCGGACGTCACATCATTTGAGGCACATAATTGATAACGCTTCCAAATTGGCTCGAATATAAAGTATCCAATCTTTACATGCTAACATAAATCGGATGGGAATCCAAAAATAAATTAGTTCAAATGGCATATAAAACGACAAAAAAGGCCATCGAGAAGATCTCGACAGCCTGAACAAACCGGGATTACCCTAAACCGTACCCCATGTCCGATCTCCTGCCAAATATTTTTCAGTCAAAATAGACAGCAGTTGAATGCCAACCTCATTGTGGCCTCCCTCAGGAAGGATCAGGTCCGCGTATTTCTTGGAGGGCTCAATAAATGCTTCGTGCATAGGCTTGACCGTACTCAAATAGTGATCGTGGATCGACTGAATGGTGCGGCCGCGCTCCTCAATATCCCGAAGTACCCGGCGAAGAATACGCACATCCGGATCCGTGTCGACAAATACCTTGATGTCGAGCAGTTGACGAAGCTTTTCGTCAGACAGCACGTGCAGACCCTCCAACATAACAATATGATTCGGCAGAAGCTCTACCGTCTCGTCTGTAGAACGCGCATGAACCGTGAAGTCATACACTGGCGCGTGGGTCGCTTGTCCTTCTTTCAGACAATGAAGATGCTCAATAAGCAATTCATTGTCAAAGGCAAACGGATGATCATAATTGACCAAAGCACGATCATCATAACTCAGATGTGAATGGTCTTTATAGTAGTTATCCTGAGATATGAAAGTCACTTTGTTTGATCCCAGACGTTCAACGACAGCGCGTGCTACCGTTGATTTACCGGAACCCGTACCGCCGGCAATACCAATAATAAGCATGGCGTTTCACTTACCCTTCCCTGAATATATCCCGATACAACTCAAGTATTGTAGCACAACATGCACTTTTTTTCATCAATGCAGAGCATTGTATTTCTTCCATTTTCGTATCTTGGCTCTGAATGTTTTAAACGGTGCCACTGAGTTGATGTGAATCCATCTAGCCATGGGCCACTTCGGATTACTGCCTGTCCACTTGTGAACGCCCTGCGTAAAGAGTTCTTCATGACTTAGCGTGTCAATCCAATCCAGCCACTTTTGCTCTGTCAGCTTGAATAGTTGGCGTAATTCACGTAAAGAGTGGTGGGTGTAGGTTTTGTAAAAGGATTGGTAAAGCTCGCCTAGCCTATTCCATTTATAATTTGGTGCAGGCATGATGACGGGTTTTCCTTCCTTTTCGCCCTTGTCCCATGACATGACAAGATGAAGCCATCCAAGCTGGTAGGCAATGATTTCTGCGGGTGTTTTGTCTACTTCGGAGATACGGATATCCTTTTGGTTCTCGTCAACCTCCTTGTATTCACTGTCTAACAGTAAGTAGGAGGCATGAATCGCTTCTTTTAACTCGGCTTTGGAAGCATAGTGATAGCTGGGCATCTAATCACTCCTATAGGTTCTTTTCATTATGTCGACCTCTTTAAATGTATCACTTTAAACATGACAACCTTATGCCTTATTCAAAAAAAGGTTTTTTGTGGTTTTATGAAAGGGTATTTGGTATATTCACGAAAAAGGATGCAAAATTAATAGAGAATTTAAACCAAAAGATAAGTAATTCGACATATTTTAATATTATTTTATAAGTCTATAATTATTAGTGTATTGCGCTAGCATATATTGTTTGGAAAGGCCGTGTGGCACAAACAGCTATACAGTTATGTTGGTTGGTTCTTATCAATTTATCTAAAAAGGAGACTGTTACATGAAGTCGAGTTTGTTGAAAAAATGTGCAAGTGTAATGTTGAGCAGTACGATGGTTCTGTCTTTATCGTTACCGTTACTAGGTCATGCGCATGCGGATGGGAATTTACAGGTAAGTGATGATTTTGAACAAGGGGAAGCTCAAGGCTGGACAGCAGGTTCAGGGAACTGGTCTGTTGTCGCGGACGGGAATGGCTCTACATACCAGCAATCTAGTCGAAGCGAAAGCCATTCTGTTAAAGGTAATGCATCATGGACGAACTATAGCGTACAAGCGGATGTATATGTAGATGATTTTAATGGCTCCAATCGGGTATATGTTGCAGGCAGATACACAGATTCCAACAACTTTTATGCTGCATCCTTGTACAACAAGAAGGGTGGAGCACTTGAAATTCGCAAAAAGGTAAACGGTTCTATGAAGACACTGGCTACCAATAACAAATACAAACTGGACACCAATACCTGGTACAAAGTGAAGCTGGAGCTGTCCGGTTCGGAGATTAAGATGTATGTCAATGATCAGCTGGAGCTGACCGCAACAGATTCCAGCCTTGCTTCCGGAGCTATTGGTTTGGTAACCTCCAAGGCGGTTGCCCAGTTCGATAATGTTATCGTATCTGGCGCTTCAACTGAAGCAGATCCAGGTACAACACCTGTGAATCCAACACCAGGTACAGATAAACCAACTCCTGGGGTAGATAAAAACGCAACCTCAAATATTAACTATAATCTGGCCGGTTTCTCCTATGGTAATACAGGTGGCGGGGAAATTAAGGAAACCGATGCCAATTACAAAAAGGTTTACAACGCTGTAGATCTCAACGAGGCACTTAAAAAAGGTACTAAAGTCAAAGTTATTGAGATCATGAATGATCTTGATTTGGGATGGAACGAAATGCCTGATGCTGCGAAGGTCATGCCTTTTAGTGCAAACAACCCTGTGCTGACAAATCCTGTTTTGAAGAAAACAGGTGTGAGCAAAATCTATATAGAAAACTTGAATGGAATCACGATTTTCTCGGCAAATGGCGCTAAAATCAAACATGCTGGCTTTGTTATCAAAAGAAGCTCTAATTTGATTTTCCGTAACCTCGAATTTGACGAACTTTGGGAGTGGGATGAAGCAACCAAAGGGAACTATGACAAGAATGACTGGGATTATATCACGGTTGAAGGCCAAAGCTCCAAAGTATGGATTGACCATTGTACATTCAACAAAGCATATGATGGCTTGGTAGATGTGAAAAAAGGCAGTAACGGAGTTACCATTTCCTGGTCCTTGTTCAAAGGAGATGACCGCAGCTCCAATAGCTGGGTAACTCAACAAATTAACGCTATGGAAGCAGACAAAGCTTCCTACCCTATGTATGCTTATCTGAGAAGCAGTGCAGTAGGCTTGAGTAAAGAAGATATCATTGATATCGCAGCAGGACAAAAGAAAGCGCATCTGATCGGTGCTACTGAGATGGCCGCTGATAATGCAGATTTGGCAGTAACATTGCACCATAACTACTACAAGGATATTCAAGACCGTATGCCGCGTTTGCGTGCTGGTAATGCCCATGCCTATAACATCGTTATGGACGATGCCGGATTGGCTAGAGCCAAGAACAGAATTACATCCGACATGGCTAAAGCGATTGCTGCCAAAGGATACCATTTTGACGTCGTAGGTAATGGTGCGATTTCAACTGAAAATGGCGCGGTATTACTTGAAAAATCATATTTAATTGATGTATTTTCTCCAGTTCGTAATAATCAAAAAGACCCTAAAAAAGATGACTACACAGGTAAGATCAAAGCAGAAGATGTTATCTTCTCTGACAACGGTAAAGTATTCAGAGGGGGCAGCGAAGATGCAAATAGCCCGTTAGCCCCTTATCCTGTAAAAGGTAAGAACTTCTCCTGGAATGGATTCACAACGTTGCCTTACAGCTACACAGCCGAAGATCCTGAGAACCTGGTTGCTCAATTGCAAGCTAAGGACGGAGCAGGTGCAGGCAAGCTGAACTGGTCGAGTGAAAACTGGCTTAAAACAGCATACAAAGCAGTCGCTTCGAAAGCTACAGAAACGGTGGAAGATTCCGAATAAATATATTGGAAAATAGCTTTGGAATAAGAAGCAGCCAGGACAGATGTACTCTGTTCCTGGCTGCTTCTTTTCGTATACATTTTCAGACTGCGTTCGGCAAGCACTTAACCGATAACGACATACGAGGACACACCAGCAGGTACCGATCTGACCCGGAACAGCGTTCCGTCGTCTCTAAAGGTACGTAGAATATAAGGCTGGTTCGTAGGTGTACGCACATTGTTGAATCGGACTGTGCCGAAACTGTCGAAATTGGCAGCTTGCACAAAGCTTTCATCTGTACGGCGGAGGACTGCAAAAAATCCCGTTGTAATAAAAGGTACTCCATCATTACGAGCCCAAATGACCGTAAACCGGCTAAAGGTTTGCGTAGGACTCACATTACGATATTTCGTAACAGGAACCTTTCTGCCCGTAGACTTTAAGGTTTGAGGAGGACGAATGGCCATTACCTATCAACTCCTTTGTTGTGATGTGATAGTAGATGCACACAAAGGAGTTTCGAACCGTGCGATAAACTACTTCTTCAAAAATAGGTTTATAGACCTCATCACGCCCAGTCGCGACGTAGTGTAAAGAGTTCTTTTAATGCGTCTGTCGACAGCTCGGTAATCCAGCCCTCGGTGCTGGAAATGATTTGGTCGCTAAGCTGCTGCTTGCTCTCCAGCATTTCGTCAATACGTTCCTCCAGCGTGCCCAGCGAGATGAACTTGTGCACCTGTACGTCCTTCGTTTGTCCCATCCGGTAGGCGCGGTCTGTGGCCTGATTTTCAACAGCCGGATTCCACCAGCGGTCGAAGTGAAAGACGTGGTTGGCAGCTGTCAGATTCAGACCCACGCCCCCGGCCTTGAGCGACAAAATAAATACGGACGGCTGCTCGTCTGACGGCAGTGTGTGAGCTTGGAACTGATCAATCATCCGGTCACGGGCGGTTTTGGACGTGCTACCGTTGAGGTAGAGCACCGGCTCTTGCAGCTCTTGAGCGAGCACCTGCTGGAGCATACGTCCCATGCCAATATACTGTGTGAAAATAAGGCAGCGCTCGCCTTCCTCCCGCAGCTCCTTGACCATGGCCAAAATACGCTCCAGCTTGGATGAACGGCTGATAACTGCTTCGAAATCGGGCTGACTATAGCCGGAAGCCGTGGCATCCGGGGCTGCCTCCTTGGTTAAGAGCGCAGGATGATCGCAAAGCTGCTTCAACTGGGTAAGGGCAGATAATATAGCACCTTTTCGCTCAATCCCCTCCAGCTTGTGCATCCGTTCCATGAGCTCTTTAACAATTTGGTCATAGAGCGCTCCCTGCTCGGAGGTGAGGTGAATATACGTTTTCATCTCATTTTTCTCGGGCAAATCAAGCTGTATAGCCGGGTCTTTCTTCTTGCGTCGCAGCATGAAGGGCTGAACTAGTTTTTGCAGGTCTATCGTTCGTTGTTCGTTATGTTCCTTCTCGATAGCATTGATGAACCGATTGCTGAAGGAGCGTGCGCTGCCCAGATAACCGGGATTGATAAAATCATAAATCGACCATAGCTCGGACAGCCGATTTTCAATAGGCGTCCCGGTTAGCGCTATACGATGCCGGGCAGGGAAGCTGCGGACGGCACTGGATTGCTTGGTTTGCGCATTTTTAATGTTCTGCGCTTCATCCAGGCAAACCGAGTCCCAGGTTATGCTTTGCAGCTGCTCTTGATCAAGGGTCGCTGTTGCAAAGGAGGTCAGGATGACATCGGCTTGCTCGACTTCTTCGCGGAACAAGTCTCCCTGATCCCGCTTGCTTCCATAGTGGAGCATGACCTTCAATGAAGGGGCGAATCGGCTAAGTTCCTTCTGCCAGTTGCCCAGTACCGAAGTTGGACAAATCAGCAGCGAGCTGGAGCGGACGCTCGTCTCTGCTGCGATGTCCTGTAGATGTAGCAAATAGGCAATAAACTGCACCGTTTTGCCAAGCCCCATATCGTCGGCAAGGCAGGCGCCCAGTCCAAAGCGCCGTAAAAAGGCAAGCCACGCGTATCCGTCCCGCTGATACGTCCGCAGCTCGGCTTGCAGTCCATCCGGCACCTCCAGTGCGGGCCATTCCGACTGTCGCCCAAGCTGGCTGATCAGCTTCAGCAGATGCCCGTTCAGCTCGACCTCCAGCCGGAAGCGTGCCGCATCCTCCGGCTGTTCTCCCGTAGCGTCGCTCTCCGCCTCATCAGCGTTGCCGAGCAGGTGTAGCTGCAGGATGCCCTGAAACGACAATCCCTGAGTGCTGTCGATCCCGGCCATGGCCCGACGGATTTGCGCCAGCAGCGCGGGATCGAGTGCGATCCATTGCCCGCGGAAGCGCACCAGCCGCTCGTTGCGGGCCACCAGCTCGGCGAACTCGGACTCGCTCAGATCGGCATCGCCAATGGCAACACGCCAATCGAACTGGACAATCGAGTCCAGTCCGAACAGCGAGCCGCCCTTCGCTCGCTCGCTCCCGCCTTCGCCAGGGCGGACCTTGGCCCGCAGCTTCGGCTTCTTGCGGGTGGCTGCTTCCCACCAAGCGGGCAGCAGTACCTGCCAACCGCCTTCCAGCAAGCGATGGCTGTCGGTCGTCAGGAATTGCCACGCCGCCTCGTCGGAGAGCGGGCGATCCAGCACGTCATCGCGGCTTCCGGTCCGCTGCCCGGCGGGCAAAATCGCGGTCAAGCGCTCCAGCCATCCGGCTGAGCGCTCACGCACATGGGCTGTCCACGCATCGGGCCACGGGCCGGATGCGTATCCATCGTCGGCTAGCCGTACAGGCACCAGCAGTGCCGGGTCCTGCTTGTCCTGCAACACAAGCTTGAGCTGCCACGACGGATCGTCGTCCTCCAGCTCTGGCTCCAGCAGTTGCAGGAGCGGGCGGAAGGGCGCGGTATCGGCCTTCCAGCCGATAGCGATAAGCCATGCCCGCGCGTCCAGACCAGCCGCGGCCGGGCGGTTTTGGGCGAAGAGAATTGGATATTCTCTTCGCAAATCGGCGGCTTCCGCTTCGGTGCCGTACCAGCGTTGAAACACGGTGGCCGAGAACGCCGCAGCCAGCCCTTCGCGCTCGTCCTTCTCCAGGCTGTCAAGCAGAGCAAGCTCTGCCGGTTTGGTGCTTTCCAGCGTTTTCCCCGATTCTAACGCCTCTCGCGCCTCCGCCGCCTCCAGTGCTTCCGTATCCCAAATCCATTGCAGCTTCCCTGTCTGAAATGCTGTGAAGCTGGGCACGTAGGCTTTCGCTTCAATGCAATGGGCAAGTAGAGGGATCAATCGAAGCCACGGGGCATTGTCCTCGTCCCAGATCCATTCGATATGCTCCAGCCATTTGCGCTCCGTCAGAAAGGGAATCACCTGCTCCGAGGGGAGGAGGATAATATCCGTGTCCTGAACGTGCTGAATCTCCAGCTCGGTGCCATAGAAAGAAGCCTCATGCCAAGCAAATAAACGCTGCTTCAGGATTTGGCCGGAAATGCTGTAGTTCATAGACGAATCGCCATAAATAAGCGCGTCTCCATAGGTGGTTAACTGGATGTGTACCGTAATCGTCTCCGTATATTGGCTCATGATAACAATTTCCCTTTCCGCAATTCCTCCTGTAGCGCCCGCAGGCGGCTATGGCGGCTGGTGAAGGTCGCGAAGAACAGCTCCCAGCGCGGCTCTTGCTTCATTTTTTTGTATAGCTTGAACAGCCGCTTCAACAGCTTGACCGCCGCTTTGTAGCTGGATCTGTTTTTTTCCAGCACATATCGTTCCACCGCCTGATGGTAGAAGGGCAGCAGCAGCTCCGGTGCGTTCTTTTCAATGGGCTGCAACACGCTCACCCGAAAACTCAAAGGCTCGCTGCGTATACTTAACTGGTAGTCGATCCATTGCCGCCATTTGTCGTGGGCAAGCAGTGCTTCTTCATACATTCCCCCGGCAAAAGGAAGCATTCCGACCAGTGTATCCCACATTTCCTGTTCTGCTTCTGGAAGATGCTGCAAAACCGTATCCCAATCGTTCATATAATCGTGCAAATGATCGTCCCGATGGCTGTGGAGCAAGGGGCCGATATGCCGTAGTCCGTCCTTGAGGCGCGACCATTCCTCGGCTTCACGTAAGGCATGTAAGAACAAAAGCAGTTGACTGGAAGAGATTTTTAGCGGAAAAGCCTTTTCGGCCTTCTCAAGCAGTGACCAGGCTTGATCATCCTGAGACTGGTAAAAATACATCCAGCTTTGGGCCAGCATCCAGGGAAGCCGGGCCAAAGCTGTACCAAGCTCATCCTCAGCCGCCCGTAAATGCTGTAATTCCTCCGCATATATGCTGGAAGTGGAATCTTTCTGTTTGGGACGCATCCAATTTAGCCAAAATCGGTAGTACGCGTCTGAAAAATAAGTGCCGTTACGCGATTCTGCCAGCATTTTTCGGCGTAAATAGGCCAAGGTCTCTGCCATGCGTGCTTCTTGCATCGGTTCATTGGTTAGGGCAGGTGTTAGGACAAGCTGGCTCTCAAAATCACGCTCGATAGCTTCTTTAAGCTCATCGGCGGCGATTTGCGTGTAATATCCCATATAGGAATGGGTGGGATAGCCTGGCATAGGTGACTGAGGCACCAGCTTTTCCAGCACACGCAGATGAGCGTGCAATTCATACAACTGTTCCATGCCGGGTGAAAGCGGCGGCTTCACAGCATATATTGAGGCCAGCGCGCTTTGTGCATATTGGGAATTTTGCGTATTCATGTGGATAAGGGCGATGCACTGATCGAACAAGTCATGCCATTCCGAGATGGGCAAATTCAGTATGCGGCTTGCTGTTTTGCTGAGCGTGTTTCTGGCAGCCTGCTTGCGATCCGGTGAAGGAGTGGACCGGGAAGCAGGCGCGGTGGTGCGCGCGTCAGATTTGGTGGCCAACCGGGTGAAGCCCGCTGAATGGGCGTTCACCAACGCATGTACGGAACGCTCCTGCACATTCGCATAATTCAGCAGTACGGCGATCATGTGCTTGCAGTTCTTATGAACTGGACATGTACATCGGCTGGCAGCAAAAGCGCTCAAGTGCAGATCCACCTCGTAAAGATCGCTTCCATCTACGACAGCCGCGATATGGTCGGCGTCAGGCAATGTAAATTCTTTTACCTTTCCTTGCTTGAAATATTGAAAGCCGCGTTTAATCGTCACGTCATTAAAATGGTCAGCCACGTTCTGGATAAGCTGCTGCCACTGTATATCATCCATAAGATAGGTTGGTTTCATATGCATTAGTCTCCTAAGAGAGAATAGTCAATCTGATGACAGCTTAACACTTCCATTATATCAGTTCATGAACGAGTATTTGTATTAATCCAGAGAGCGGTTTTTATTCGGCAATATAATAGATCGGAATGATTCTGTCCGTCTATATATTGTACCTGCGAGCGAATGGAAACGAATAATGTAAAATGCTGGGACGTAAATTGAGGTGGAGGGAGCAGATGGAAAGTGTCCATGTTTACACTGCACGGTAAAGGCTCCAATGAACAAGACATGTACGGAGTTACGCTGGGTAACCAATTGAAGGGAATCGTGGCGTTGAACGGCTATGTGCCTGACTTTGTGAAAACGGAATACGCGCTGCAAAGCACGGAGGACGTATCCGTATTTATTTCCTACGGCGGATACGATTCCGTATTTCCAATGAAGATCGGTCATGAGACCGCAGCGTATTTCCAGACCCGGACATCTCACTGCACGTTCAAAACGTACCCGACAGACCACGGTGTCTCACCCGACAACCAACGGGACGTGCTCCAGTGGCTGCGTGAGGATGCGGGAATCTCGTATTGATGGCAGTACGTATGTATAGTAATATAATTTCAGAGGGTGTAGTAAGCACTCCGGAAAGGAGAACCTAAGACGATGGGGACCGCGATTGTACTTCTACTCACGGCACTGGTTAATCTCGCAGCCGCTTGGATGAACTTCCAAACAGCCAAGAAAAATAACCGCCGGGTAAAGTAAAAAGCCCCTTACGCTGCAACGTAAGAAGGCTTGAATCATCAGCAAGGTTGGGGAGCAATCCCCTTCCTGCACCCTATCATCTTATGCTTATCTTACCCTCTTCATTCTCTGTTGTAAATTATATTTTACAAATTCGAGAAACCATAAAGGAGGCATCAGTATGCAAACTGTTACCCTTATCATCGCTTTGGTCGGTCTGGTTATTTCACTGGCTGCTTTATCACAAGCTATTAAGAATAGGAGGTAATCGCTTTGGCAAGGAATGCGCTATCTTTTAGATTTCCGGAAGAGTTCGCTACAATGCTGCGTACCTGGTCATTTGTTACCGAAAAGGATCAAAGAACCATTTTGCAAGAAGCCTTCACAGAATATGCGAATAATCACCCAGATACCAAAGAGAAAGTCCTTCAAGTCATAAACACACTAAAATGACCTGTCACAGAGACAGGCCATTTTTTTATATTCTTTCCCTTCTTCATCCCCTGATAAAATGCGCCTCCAACATCCTCAAAGACAGCTCGGCGGTAGTAGCCACCACGATATCGGCACCCTGCATTTGCGAGGGCGTTCCCACACCGACTGCGAACATTCCTGCACTCTTGATCGCCTGGATTCCGGCCTGAGCGTCCTCTATACCGATACAGCCGGCAGGCTGAACACCCAGATTCACGGCTCCGGTGAGGAAGATTTCCGGGTCAGGCTTGCCATGCCGAATGGCTGTGACATCCACCACACTGTCAAAATAGTGTGTCAGCTCCAGCCTATCCAGTATAAACGCTGCGTTTTTGCTCGCAGAGGCCAGCGCAATTCCGATCCTGGCGTCGCGTAACTCCATTAGAAGTGCATGGATGCCCGGTAGTACGTCTGCCGGGGTCAAAGCCGAGATGAGCCGCTGGTACTCCGTATTTTTCCGTGCAGCCAGCTCCAGCTTATCCTCGGCAGTATATGCGTCCGCTTCACCCCGCGCCAATATTTTGTCGAGTGATTCCGTTCGGCTGATCCCTTTTAGCTGCTCATTAAATTCTCGATCAAAAGGAATGCCCAACGCCGCCGCCAAGCTGTCCCATGCCTGAAAATGGTATTCGGCGGTATCTGTAATCACGCCGTCCAAGTCAAAAATCACTGCCTTCATTCGCTTCTCCCCCTTGTCTGCCCGTATTTATGAAACACTGCTCGTCATTAACGGTTGCCCATTGGTTATATGTGTCGGCTGTCCATACAGCTCCAGCGTCAAGGGTTCTCCGTCCAACAGCGTAATGATTACTTCATTTTCCTGTACGAGAATACTTAGCAAGCGACCGCGATAGTTGATTTTAAACGTATATTTGCTCCAGCCCTGAGGCAGGAAGGGGGAGAAGCTCAATGTTTCGTTATACGTTCTCATTCCGGCAAAGCCCTGCACAATCGCCAGCCAGCTTCCCGTCATGGAGGTAATATGCAGACCGTCCTCGGTATCGTTATTATAATTATCCAGATCCAGACGAGCCGTCCGTTGATACATCTGGACTGCTTTTTCCTCCATTTTGAGCTCAGCGGCCAGCACGGCGTGAATGGATGGGGACAGACTGGATTCATGAACGGTCATCGGCTCATAAAATGCAAAATTGCGCACTTTTTCCTCCAGCGTGAACTGATCTCCGAAGAAATACAGACCCTGTAGCACATCCGCCTGCTTGATGAAGCAGGAACGGAGGATTTTATCCCATGACCATTTCTGATTTAGCGGCAGATGACTTGGATCAAGGGAGGATACAGGCTGCAAATCCTTATCCAGAAAGGTATCATGCTGTACGAATATGCCCCGTTCCTCATCGTAGGGATAGTACATACGGTTGATGATATCCTGCCAATGCGCAAGCTCATCCTCGGTAACAGCCAGCCTCTCCGATTTCTCTGAAGAAGTTTGAGACAAGACCGATAACGTATATTTTAAAACCCATGCAGCCAGTGTATTGGTATACCAGTTGTTATTGACGTTGTTTTCGTATTCGTTCGGCCCAGTAACCCCGTGGATCATATACTGCTGATGGCGATGGGAAAAATGAACACGATCCGCCCAGAAGCGGCTAATTTCGACCAGTACATCTATTCCATATTCCCGTAAATAGGCCAAGTCGCCCGTGTAGTTGGTGTAATTGTAAATGGCATAGGCAATGGCCCCGTTACGGTGAATTTCCTCGAAGGTAATTTCCCATTCGTTATGGCATTCCACACCCGTAAAGGTGACCATAGGATACAGTGCGCCCTGCAGTCCTTGCTGTGCCGCATTATGCTTGGCACCCTCCAATTGATGGTAGCGGTATAGAAGCAGGTTTTTAGTCACATCAGGATCTGCCAGCGCCAAATACATCGGCACAGCGTACGCCTCCGTATCCCAATACGTGGCACCGCCATATTTTTCACCCGTAAAGCCCTTGGGGCCAATGTTCAGGCGGGCGTCTTCACCGTAGTACGTAGAGAATAGCTGGAAAATGTTAAAACGTATTCCCTGCTGGGCCTCTGTATCCCCTTCGATTTCAACATCCGCTTTGTCCCAACGTCCGTCCCAAGCGGCGATATGCTCCTGCTTAAGCAGTGTGTATCCTTTGTTCACGGCTTCCACGGCGAGACGTTCAGCTTGTGGAATCAACGCATCCCTTTCTATGTCACGTGAGGTGGTGACAGCCACGATTTTTTGCAGATGAGCACTGTCACCTGGAGCAACGGTATATTGATAGTGGCGTGCAGCATACAAAAAGCCCTCTTCCGTCGTTTGCTGATCCTGTCCTGCGGTCACAATACCCATGGTAGCGTTTACGGTAAAACGCGGAATACCAAACGAATTGTCTATCGTCGTTGTGGATAGGCTGATGAATTGTTCCTGAACCTCGCGCGCTTCCTCCAGCCAGAACACCTCATCATAGTTGGTGTCCTCATTTCTCGTATTACCGTCCAAATAAGGAACAAGCTCAATCGTTAGAGGCTGCTCGCTTATATTGGTTGCCTGGTAATCAATCAGGCATAGTTCACGAGTGGTGATGCTTAGAAAACGTTCCGTAGTGATACGAACCTGACCGTTCACGGTACAGGCACGCCGCAGAATACCTTGCTTCATGTCCAGTTCCTGCACAAAATCACTGATGTGGGCCGTAAATAAGTCCACTTCCTGCTGGTTCACGATCAGACCGATGCCGATAAAATTCATGGCGTTGATGACCTTGCCAAAATACTCGGGATAGCCGTTTTTCCACCAGCCGACCTTTGTTTTGTCGGGGAACCAGACACCGGAGATATAAGTTCCTTGATGATGATCACCTGAATAGGCTTCTTCAAAATTGCCGCGCATGCCCATATAACCGTTGCCTATGGACATTATGCTTTCTTGTAATCGCATGTGTGTTGTATGTAGAGTGTGGGTTGTCAGTTTCCAGTTATCTACGTCAAATAATCGGTTATAAACCATGATTGCGTACCCCTCTCTGAAAATGAATTCGTTGTTTTAACGAAACCAGTATATGAGCGAGTTCAGTATATAGTGCAACCGATTGCCCTGTCAACGCAAAAAAACTGATTTTATGGATGTCCACAAAATCAGTTTTTTGTTCATTCCTCGGAGTACGGTAGCTTCTGACTGGATTCGCGTTCTACAATCCGGTGGGGAACGATGATATGTTTGGTCAGTTCCTTGGGGTCTTCGATTTTTTCGATCAGACTTTTGGCCGCCTGATAACCAAGGGTGAAGATATCAATATCTACGGAAGAAAGAGGGGGATTCATCAGCTCAGCCAGCATCAGATTGTTAAAGCTCACCATGGAAAGCTGTTCTGGCATGGATACGCCCAGTTGGGACAGAAATTTCTGTACAGCCATCGCTACAAGGTCGTCATTGACGATCATAGCGGTAGGCGGCGGGGAAACCTGCAATAGCGTCCGTATGTCCTCCAGGGTAAAAGGCTCCCTGACAACGTACTCGTCCGGTAGAGGCAAATGGGCCTCCCGCAGCGCATCCTGATAGCCCCTGAGTCTTTCGGTATTCACAGTGCGTTCATGATCTCCGCCAACATAAGCAATACGCTGATGATTCAGACGGATCAAATAAGTGACCACGTCCTTGGCGGCCTGATAGTTATCGTTGTCCACATGAGTGGTTTCACTGATAAATTGCTGAGGCTTGCCGATTACAGTGTAAGGTATTTTTTCTTTATGAAAATACTCCACGATTTTATCCTCTTGCTTGGAATACAAGACAATATAGCCGTCAACACGTCCGGTTCGCGTCATCAGCTTCACGCGGGATAGCAATTCATCGCTCGTTTTTCCTGTGACAATCGACAGTGTATAGTTATGCTCATTTACCCATTCGCTGATCCCGCGAAGGCTTTCCGGAAAGAACGGGTTTTGAAAGATCGCCACATCCGATTCAGGCATAATAATGCCAATCGACTGTGTGACACGGTTAGCCAGACTTTGGGCTGAATAATTGGGCTCATAGCCAAGCGCCTTCATTTCTTTGCGGACACGTGCCTTGGTGGCCTCGCTAATTTTTGGGCTGTCTTGAATGACACGGGACACGGTGGAAGTAGCAACATTGGCACGCTTTGCGACATCTTTGATGGTTACTGCCATCGTCTTCTTCTCCTTTTGCTATCTCAAGCAGGAAATATTATGTTCTATCATACGATATTGCTCGAAAATCAACAAATTCGCGACTTTTTTCGAGCTTTTACATCGTCATTAACCAAGATGTTTACAATCAGGGTATTGCCAATAGAAAGCGATATCATTATAATAATTGTGCAACCGATTGCATTTATTTACGAGGTAACAAACAACGCTATACATACTATATGGATGGAGATTGATGGAGAAATGAAAAAACTTCTATCATTTGATTTTTGGCAAAAGCTTGGGAAAGCACTGCTTGTGGTTGTCGCTGTCATGCCAGCGGCCGGAATTATGATTTCGCTCGGTAAAGTGGTGGCAATGCTGGCTGGTGATGTTCATGTCTGGTTGACCGTCGGTGGGGTCATGGAAAATTTGGGTTGGGGCATCATTAACAATTTACACATTCTGTTTGCGGTGGCAATCGGCGGTTCCTGGGCCAAGGAACGGGCTGGCGGGGCTTTTGCCGCCTTAATTGCTTTTATTCTTATTAATATTTCAACAGGAACGATTTTGGGCGTATCCTCGAAGATGCTAACGCAGGAGGGGGCAACCACCCATACTCTCTTTGGTGCATCTATTCCGGTCAGTGGCTATTTTACTTCTGTCTTAGGGGCACCTGCACTCAATATGGGCGTGTTTGTCGGTATCATCTCCGGGTTCGTCGGGGCAGTGGTATTTAACAAATACTACAATTACCGCAAGCTGCCGGACGCTTTAGCCTTTTTTAACGGTAAACGTTTTGTTCCTTTTGTCGTGATTTTATGGTCTGTCATCGTTAGTTTGATCATGTCTGCCATCTGGCCATTTATCCAGGGAGGGATTAACCAGTTTGGTGTTTGGTTGGCGACCTCTGGGGAATCGGCTCCTTTTGTAGCGCCATTTGTCTATGGTACACTGGAAAGACTGTTAATTCCCTTCGGGCTTCACCATATGCTGACGGTTCCTATTAACTATACTCAACTTGGTGGCGTTTACACGACGCTTACGGGTTCCGGGGCGGGCAGCGTCGTTGCTGGACAGGACCCGCTGTGGCTGGCTTGGGCAAGCGACCTGAGTGCGCTTCGTGGTACCGATCCGACAGCCTACAATAGCTTGTTGGAAGGCGTGACGCCTGCCCGCTTTAAGGTAGGGCAAATGATCGGCGGAGCGGGAATCCTTATGGGACTGGCGGTGGCTATGTATCGCCGTGTAGACAAGGATAAGCGAAGCAAGTACAAGTCGATGATTTTTTCAGCCGCCGCTGCTGTCTTTTTGACAGGGGTAACGGAGCCGCTGGAATTTATGTTTATGTTCGTAGCGCCTGTACTGTACGTGGTTTATGCTATTCTTACCGGAATTGCGTTCGGAATGGCGGACATCATACATTTGCGTTTACATTCGTTTGGTATGATTGAGTTGCTGACTCGATTACCGTTGTCTATAAATGCGGGTTTGGTGCAGGACATTATCAATTTCGTGCTGACTTGTGTTGTATTTGCGGTGGTGACTTACTTTATCGCTTATTTTATGATCGGCAAATTCCAAATGGCTACGCCGGGAAGACTGGGGAACTATACGGATGAGGAGCCTCAGGAGGCTGGAGGGACTGGCAGCGCGGATTTGGATACAGGTCATGTAGCGGCCGTTTCCCCTCAGAATCAATTGGCGGCAGATATCATCAAAACGCTTGGGGGTGAGCAGAACATTGTCGAGGTCGATGCCTGCATGACCCGTCTGCGTGTGACGGTGAAGGATACAGATGCCGTCGGGGACGAAAAGACATGGAAAGCGTTGGGCGCTCTGGGCTTAATTAAAGTAGATAATGGGGTACAGGCGGTTTACGGACCGAAGGCCGATGTGCTCAAATCAGATATACAAGACATACTCAACAGGTGATTACTTTGAAATTGTTAACCTTAAATGTACATGCTTGGATGGAAGAAAATCAGCTCGAAAAGCTAAAACAACTGGCCGCTTTTATTCATGAGCAGCAGTTCGATATCATTGCTTTGCAGGAAGTGAACCAGTCTATGGACGAGGCTCCTTTATCGCCGGACGATTTGGGCGCTTACTATAGCGCTGATCCTGAGGTGGTCATTAAGCGCGATAATTACGCTTATGTGCTGAATGGGTTATTGTCCGATACCTATTATTGGACGTGGGCCCCCGCACATATTGGCTTTGCCAAATACGATGAGGGCTTGGCGATTTTGTCCAAAACACCGATTACAGGCACGGTGAACGAATATGTTTCCTCGCTACGGGACTATGACAACTACCGATCCCGTAAAATTGTGGGCGTGCAAACTGCGGTGGATGGAGTATCGGCTTGGTTTGTGAGCGGGCACTACAACTGGTGGAATGATGAGGAATCCTTCCGTGGACTATGGGACCGTACAACGGAGGTATTGAATCCTTTTGCGCCGACGCCTGTTTTTATGATGGGGGATTTCAACAATGCGGCTGAAGTGCGCGGGGAAGGGTATGACTATGTGCTGCAATCCGGCTGGTCGGACACCTATCCGAACGCAACGGTACGTGATGAAGGCCATACGGTCATCAAAGCCATTGCAGGCTGGGAAAGTAACGCCGAACCGCTGCGGATTGACTATGTTTTTTCCAACAAACCCGTACAGGTTCAATCTTCAACTGTCGTGCTGAACGGAAAAACGGGATTAGTCGTATCCGATCATTTCGGGGTTGCAGTTGAATTGGAGCTGTAATTATAGGCCAAGGAACAGGCTGCCTGCTTATGCAAGTGGCCTTTTTCTTGAGGATTTCAACTTTAACCGAATGAAGTATTGGATAACAATAGCCATAAGCACCAAAAGCATATTGTAATAAAAAGGGGCATTTATGTTAAAACGTTCAATGAGTACGCCTGCGATGATTGGAGAGACAATGGCCCCTAATTCCGAAAATGATACGACGTTGCCGATAAATGAACTTCTATTTTCCTCAGGAATGACATCCCCCAGTTGGGAGTAAAAAGAATCCAGATAACTGGCTCCGCCAATGCCTCCGATGAACATCCCCAAGTATACAATCCATGGTTCCTTGAACCAAAGAAACAAGGCTATTTCCACCATGATCAGCAACAGGCCAATAATACTGAGGATTAAGCGATCTTTGAGCAGATCGGATACTTTGCCAATAAAGGGTGCTGATACAAACGTCGATACCCCGATGATTGTAAAAGCCAAGCTGATTTCTACAGGGCCCCAATGGAGCTTGTAGGTTGCATACACAGAGAAGTACGTTAAAAATATGGCGAATGCACTCATTTCAAGGAAATGAACGGTGGAATAGAGCAGTAGCTGTTTCGTTAGCATGGTTTTTCTTTTCGATTCATGAAGGGGTTCTTGCTGCTGCTGAGGTTTGGAAGAGAGACGGGGGAATGTCATTCTGGAGACGGCAACGAAGGATATACAGGAAAAAATAGCGACGAAATAGAACGGGACAGCTAAAGTAAAATAGGAAACAATGATTCCACTCATGATAGGTCCCAAAATCGTACCTGCACCTTCGCTGCTGCTGATATATCCATTGAGGATACCTCTATTCTCCGTGGTACTGATCTGGTTAATGGTGACTCTTACAAAGACGGTTAATCCTATCGCCACCAAGCCTTGAAGGAGTCTAAGGATGGATAGAATGAAGAAGCTTTCTGCAACCGGGAACAAGAGCATACAAATGATTTCAGCGAAGAGTAAGCTCAGCCCCAAGCGCTTTGCGCCAATCTTTTCATAAATTCGTCCTGCCAAGCCTCCACCCAGAAATCTTCCCACATAAAATAGAGAAAATAAAATACTCATATTGAGTGCGGATATGCCGAACTGTTCTACATAAATAGCAAAGAGCGGGAGGATCATACTCCCGCTCATATTAGCAATAAGGCTAATGACAATCATACAGATGATATTATGGCTTAAATGTATACGCCTCTTCATATCCTCGAAACCTCTCTTTGATTATGCATAATGGGGGACCATTTTTCTGATTGCTCCTGATGACGCATAAAGGGCTCCAAATCAAGGTAGGATGAGTATAAGTAAGCAGGGCACAAGGGGAGTAATTCTCCCTAGGATACGCAGGTGTGCTCCTCATTGTGCCTGATTTCCCGAGGGCACAGTTTTCCCTTTAAGCGGGAAAGCCCCCTCCAGGCGGCGGCCAAGCTCCATAAATACGGCGCAGCAGCACGATTTCGCCCAAATGATATGAGTTGTGGGAAGCGATATTCCGCAGCAGTCCCGCTTTCGTTTCACCGGGGAAATGGGCCAGCGAATCATCCAGCTGTGCGGTTTCGGCAATCTTTACAGCCTGATCTACGCCATGCAAAAATTCCTTAATAACTGCCTGCCATGCTTCTTCACTTTGCGGTCCGGTTTCTTCGGGCCAGCTTTCCATCACATTGCCCGGAAGTTGGGGCTTCCGACCTTCCAAATGCTCCAGCATAAATTGCTGCCAGTAGCTCATATGCTTCAACAGTTGATAAATGCTGTAGGGCATTTCTACATTTTTTTTACCTGCCAGTTCAGCGTCGATATCCGGCAAAGCCCGAGCCACTCGAATATGTCCACGTTCACCGACCAGCGATTTAACCAGTGCTTGACCGAATAATTGGTTTGCATCCGACATGTAAGATCATCCCTTTCATAAGAGCTTGTCTCATTTTACGATTATACAATTAAATTTTTGGAAATGAAAATTAAAGCATGGTTTGCGAGAGAGAAGAATTTTCTGAAAAAAGTAGTTGATAATTATTCTCAATATAATTACAATAAAATTGTTTCATGAGAAACGAAAAATCATGAATCAGTATGATTTTTATTTAGATGCGAAAATGTTAAAGGGGAGCTTTTCGTATCTTATATTGTTTCTTTTGAAACAAATTTAAGCTATAATGAACGGAGGGATACGCCAAAGGAGTGACTATCGGTTTGTATGGAAAAAGCCACAATCATTCAGCACGTCTATGACCTGCTTATCAAAACTAACCATCAGCTGGAGCAGTATCAGCAGAGAGAGAGTATGTCTTTTCTCGAAGAAGTCCACGAGCATTTTGATGGGAATGCTTCGCTCAAACTGACTGATGTTCACGTCATTGACTGTATCGGGAGGCATGAGCCGATTAATGTTACGACATTAGCGGATCGGATTGAGCTGAGCAAAGGTACGGTTTCGAAAGTCAGCACCAAACTGCTCAAGGAAGGCTGGATTCGCAGAACCCAGCTTAACGACAACAAAAAAGAGATTTATTTTCGTCTAACCCCGTTGGGTAAAAAGCTCTTTCTTGTGCATGAGCGGCTTCACAATAAAGTACAGCATCAGTTGCTTCAATTTTTAGATCGTTACAGTACGGAGGAATTAAATGTCTTGAAACGCTTGTTGTCCGATGGTGTCGGTTTTTTGGGTGCAATGGAACGCCAGGACAAGAGTGTGGAACCAAAAGACTAGAAGATGATCAGCATTTTTTAACCAAATGGCATCTGCGTAACCCTTCTCATGTGGTGGCACATTAGGGGGTAAGCAGGTGCTTTTTTAATGTAGCAGCCTTTTGGCCTCCATATAGAACACCTGTACAAATTTTTTTGTATTGATCCGGGCTTGAGACAGCGAGGGTTCCACATTGTTTTGCAGTTCCAGCATTTTTTTGCGGATTTCTGTAAAATCAAAAAATTTGGACGCATAATTTTCAAATTTAGGGTGGGTGTAATCCGTCAATCCGAGCGACACGATATGGCTTAGTGTCTGGAAAATAGCGCGGCGGACGCGCTGCTCAGATGCTTTGATTTCCTTACTCAGCTCTGTCGCAGAAGCCGAGCTTCCCAGCCGTTTCAAGGCTACATTCGCGAAGATATCCTTCAACGGTGGGAACAGATAGGGGGATAGGTTACCCGTATCTTCCTCATACTGGTCCAGATATTCCAGCATGTCCAGCAAATCCATACTGCCTGCTTCGCCGATCATTCCCATTTCGGAGAGCAGAAACTGCCCGGAAGTTGTGATGCTTTTGGTCGGTTCTACTGTTGTCGATGGTCCTCTCGATGTGAACATCGAGAGCCCCTGTAGCGTGCGCTGGATATCCGTGATAGATTGCTGCATACGCAAACGTTCGGACACCTTATGAATCACCGCAATAATCTCCAGCCGATTCAAGGGCTTGGCAATGTAGTATTCAATACCGAGCGAGTATGCCTCGCCGATCATGTTTTTGGATTCAATGCGGGAAATCATAATGATTTTGCCGCTGAATTGATCACTGAGTGCACGCACCGTCTGAATGCCATCACGAATCGGCATCAGCAGATCAATGAGCAATACATCAATCCGGTTAAGCTCCAATAGATCGCTGTTCACATAGGAACCGTCCTCCGCTTCCCCGATAACCTCACCGAGACCTTCATCTTCAATAATGTCTGCCAGCATAGAGCGAATTCCCTGATCGTCATCTACAATATAAAAACGCATCCGGGCTATCTTCCTTTCTCCGTCAGTTTCCGTAAAGGCAATGTGACTGTAAAAGTGGTCCGTACCCTGTCTGTGTGTTCTTCTTCCTGTTGCAGCACAATCGTTCCTTCGAGGCTCTCCGCGACCTCGCGCACATAAAACAATCCCATGCCAGTCGAAGGCTGTCCTTCATCATCATACTTGGTTGTATACCCCGGTGTGAAGACCATTTCCCTTTTACGCTGAGGAATCCCCGGGCCGTTGTCCGTGACACTAAAGGTCACCGTGTCCTCTTTTCCTGGTAGAAACCGAATGGAAACGTCAATCCTTCCGCTGTCCTTCATCGCTTCAACCGCATTAGCTGTCAGGTTATTAATGAGTGTCAAAACCGTATAAACATGCAACTTGGACAGCAAAGGGTCAACATTCAGGCTGAAATGAATAGACTTGTCCAGCGCTTGTGCATATTTGTGGTTCGTTCGGACGATCAGCTCCCCAAGCTCCCGAGAAGGCATGTAATGCACTCCGCTTTCCGCATCAATCAGCTTGGACAGCCCGGCATAAATCCGCTGACTGTCTTTTTTGATCTCATGAACCTGTCCGGAAATACGGAGTGCCTGTCTGGCGTAACGGTCCCTGTCTTCCAGAGATTCAGCCTGCTGCAACTCCCGATATAGCTCGTAGCTTTCACGGGTGATCTGCTCTGTATGCGACAGGGTTTTGCCGAGCTGGACGGACTCCTCGTACAGATCCGATACCAGAAGCAGAATCCGTTCGGTCTGCTCTCTTTGCGCCTCTTCATGCTGAACGGACTGCTTCAGGCGAATGATATTGTAGAACCCGAGCACGAAGAAGCTGCGGATCATGGCCATGAGAGCCACTTTGCTGATCTTGACGATGTCCCAGAATTCCCCGTCAATGCTCCGCCGGACGCTAAGTTCCGCCACGCTTGCCGCAACCTCTATACCCACGGAGAGAATGCCTACCCGGAGAGCGCGGTAAGGCTCGGCATTAATGTTAAGGACCTGAAAGAGCAGGCCGTAGACCATGTAATAAAAAAAGGTAGGCCCGTGCAGGGTCACCAGCTCTTCGAAGGAAGGGCCGGGGTGAGTGAAATAACTGAGTGAGATGCGAAAGGCCACCACGGCTATGCCTGCAAGCAGTCCTGATAATGCAGGCAGAATATGACGAATAGATAGCAGAAAGAAAAAAAATACAGGCGTGCCGAAGCTGAGACGAAATGTATTAGAGAAAGGGTGAATATTCAGCTCGCCCGCCAGTGGTACGACCACAAGCATAAGCAGGAAAAGGAGGATATTCAGCTTCATAATTATTCACCTCCTGTGTTATTAGAAAGGCAATGTGAGATAAATTCACAATTCAACATTAAAATGGTGAATTTATTGAAAAAAAACAAATACAGGTGTAGATAATTGTCGGTTTTTATAGATCAGACTGTAGTATAAATAACACCATTTGAATATTAAGAACAGCATACTGCAAAAATATACAAATCAGCCAGGGGGGACACGAAGTGAAAAAGATTAATTTGACAATGCAAATCTTTATCGGTCTGGCTTTAGGTATTATTATTGGTGCCTTATTTTACGGCAATTCAGGGGTGGAAGTCTACTTAAAGCCGATCGGCGATATTTTTATCCGGTTGATTAAGATGATTGTCGTGCCTATTGTGATCTCAACTCTTATTATAGGCGTAGCCGGCGTCGGAGATATTAAAAAGCTGGGCAAGCTCGGCGGAAAGTCTATTGTGTACTTTGAAATTGTGACGACCATTGCCATCCTTTTCGGATTGCTGGTTGCGAATCTGGTTCGTCCCGGAGACGGTGTAGACATGTCCCACCTGGCCAAGAGTGATATCCATAGCTACGTGGAGACGGCTGAAAAGTCAGGCCACAGCTTTATGGATACGATTGTCCATATTGTTCCTACTAATATTTTTCAAGCGCTGGGCGAAGGGGATATGCTGGCTATTATCTTTTTCTCCGTCTTGTTCGGACTAGGGGTAGCGGCGATTGGTAACAAGGGCAAGCCTGTGCTGAATTTCTTCGAAGGCGTAGCCGACGCTATGTTCTGGGTAACCAATCAGGTGATGCGCTTGGCTCCGTTCGGTGTATTTGCACTGATTGGAACGACAGTAGCCAAGTTTGGGCTGGCATCATTGTGGCCGTTATTGAAGCTTGTTTTGTCGGTGTACGGCTCCATGCTGCTATTCATTGTGATTGTTTTTGGAATTATCGCCAAGCTCTGCGGTACTCGTCTCTGGACTATGGTCAAAATTTTGAAAAGTGAGCTGCTACTTGCCTACTCAACGGCCAGCTCGGAAAGTGTCCTGCCTAAGATCATGGAGAAAATGGAGAAGTTCGGATGTCCGAAAGGAATTACTTCCTTTGTCATTCCGATAGGATATTCCTTTAATCAGGACGGTTCCACCTTGTATCAGGCGCTGGCTGCGATCTTCATCGCCCAGATGTATGGTATTGATCTGCCGATCACTACACAGATCACGCTGATGCTAGTGCTGATTATTTCTTCCAAAGGTATGGCAGGTGTGCCGGGCGCTTCCTTTGTAGTTTTGCTCGCTACACTGGGATCAGTGAACCTTCCGCTGGAAGGCTTGGCCTTTATCGCTGGTATTGATCGTATTCTCGATATGGCGCGTACGGTAGTCAATGTATTAGGCAACTCGCTTGCCGCCGTGGTCATGTCCAAATGGGAAGGCGAATACGATAAGGAAAAAGGCGAGGAATATGCTGCTTCTTTGAAATAAAATCGAATAAACCGAATATTTGCCGAAAAGAACACTCTTGCAGAGTAAGTGCGAGGGTGTTCTTTTCGTTTCCAGACCTGTGAGGTTCCTCCCTAATTCGACATTTTTCGATATTTTATCTATGAATATTTGGGCATATGGTCTTAAAAAATGGTTCTTTTTACCTAATTAATTTCAATTTTATTTATAATGATTATTGATAATATTCCGATATAAAATATACCGTTTCAAACATTGGTTCAGAAGGGAAGATCATATCATGTTTCTCAAAAAAAACGAGGCTCAATCACTTGCTCCTTTAGTGGAAGAAAGCCGCAAATTGTCGCAAAAAATACAGCAGAAGGACTACTCTGCCGCAATACAACTATCCTCTGCATCTTCTGAGGTTCAGGAAATCGCAAACAATGTCAACCAAGCGCTTGAATCCATCAAAAATGAGGCTCGACACACCGACATTCGTCTGAAGCTCGTCACCAAGGCGATTGAAGTCGGCTTATGGGATATGGAGGTCATTGCAGGTGATCCTGTGAATCCAAACAATACGTTCACATGGACAGATGAATTCCGCTCCATGCTGGGGTATCAGAGCGAAAAGGATTTCCCAAATGTATTGGATAGCTGGGCATCCCGGTTACATCCGGAGGATTATGACTGGGTATTGGCAGCGTTGGCGGATCATTTGCTGGATCATACCGGAAAAACTCCTTATGACATTCAGTATCGCTTAAAGCTGAAGCATGGCGAATACCGTTGGTTCCGTGCGACTGGAACGACAATTCGAGATCAGCAAGGAGTGCCACTGCGAATCGCAGGCGCTTTGCTGGATGTGAATGACCAGAAAATCAAGTCTGAGGAATTGGAAGCAATGGTTACAAGGTATGACCTTGTTAACCGTGTATTAATCGAAGCTCCATACGACATCATCCTGGTTGACGGAGATGTAGAGAATCCAAATAGTGAATTTTGGTGGTCACCGCAATTTCGCAAAACGCTGGGTTTTAGTGATGAGAAAGACTTTCCGAGTGCGCTTAGCAGCTGGGGTTCACGCTTGCATCCAGATGACGTTGAAATAGCGTTTAAAGCGTTGAACGACCATTTGAATGATTTTTCAGATCGCACTCCCTATGAAGTAACTTGCCGCTTGCAGAATAAAAATGGCGAATACCGCTGGTATTATAATAGTGGGGGAAGCATACGTGACAGTAAGGGAGTGCCAATTCGCATGGCAGGTACTATCCGTGATGTAACGTTGGAAAAACAAAAGCAGTCCGTTGCGGACGAGCTCACGCTCAAAATACAGCATCTCTCCGATTCCATTACGGAAATGGTGAATGGTGTCAACTCGGTTAGTAATCAGGCGCAGGAGCTGGCTACGGCTCAAGAGCAATCGACTGAGGCGGCTAATCAGGCCAAAGTCAGCGCGGAAGAGACACAAAACATTTCCAACTTCATTAAAGAGATTGCCAATCAAACGAATCTGCTTGGGCTGAATGCGGCGATCGAGGCATCCCGTGCGGGTGAACAGGGACGCGGCTTTGCCGTAGTTGCGGATGAAGTAAGGAAGCTTGCCATTCACAGCGCCGATGCGACCGGAAATATTGAAACCAGTCTGGACGAAATGAAGACACTCATCGAGCGGATTTTGCATAACATCGGCAACATGTCTACATTGACGCAGACACAGGCCGCGCTCACGCAGCAGGTGAATGCATCTACGGACGAGATTAACAGCATGTCCAAAGCATTGCTGGATTTTGCGAGAACCATGTAAGTAACATTCTTCTAAGCGCTATGCAAGAATTAGACTGGGCTTAGTCCCGGTCTCTTTACTGATTTTGGAAAATGGATTATAATCCTCAAGAGTGAATCCGAAAGTTACAACTTACAACGATTTTGCGTGGAGAAGAGGAATATACTTGAGCTTGATCAGTTCAATATTGGTTGGGATTGTTGCTCTGGAGCACGTGTACATTTTAATATTGGAAATGTTTTTGTGGACGACTCCACGGGCGATTCGCACGTTCGGCACCTCCAAGGAGCTGGCGGGAGTGACCAAGTCACTGGCTGCGAATCAAGGGCTGTACAACGGGTTTCTGGCTGCCGGGCTGGTATGGGGGCTGCTGTACCCGGATGCTGCGGTAGGGCAACAGATTCAGCTGTTCTTTGTGATTTGTGTTCTGGTGGCTGCGATTTATGGTGCATTGACGGCCAATAAATCCATTTTACTGAAACAAGGATTACCCGCCATCCTGGCATTAATCAGTTTGCTGGTCTTCTAAAAGACACCCTAATCGGGTGTTTTTTTGCTAATTTCGATCACATAATGTCTGAACTTCTAATGAAAAGGGGAATAGGTAGTTTTTAATTGATTGTAAATCCGATTATTCCGATTTATAATATTTTTTATTACACACTTAGAGAACTCGGAGGCTAGAGACATGCGTCGTAATTGGACTGGTGTATTTGTATTGATCATATTAATGTTGGTGGTAAGTGCCTGCTCTGGCGGGAATTCCGGTTCTTCGTCTGCGACAAACGAAAGTGCAGCGAATACGAATGCTACAACAGCTGATAACGGGCAACCCAAGGATGGCGGCAATCTGATCATCGGTGTACAAGCCGATCCGGTGGTGCTGAACCCGAACTATGCGGGTGACCGGGTGAGTCTGACGATAGATCAGGCGATATTCGCACCTTTGTTTCAGGTGAACAACGGCAAGAAGACATTCTATCTGGCAGATAGCCTGACTCCTTCGGCAGACAAGCTGACGTACACGCTGAAGCTGAAAAAGAATCTGACTTGGCATGATGGCGAGAAGCTGACAGCTGACGATGTGGTTTTCACGATTAATAAAATTTTGGACGAGAAGCAGCATAGCTTTTTGAGAAGTAATTTCATGATTAACGGCAAGCCGGTTCAGGTGAGCAAGGTTGATGATACAACAGTGGATTTCAAGCTTCCGCAGGCAGCTCCTGCTTTTGAAGCGGCGCTGGTACAGGTATCCCCGATTCCGAAGCATATTTTCGAGAACGAAGCGGATATTGAGAAAAGCACGAAAAACAACACTCCAGTCGGTTCCGGCCCGTTCAAGTTTAAAGAATACAAAACTGGTGAGTACGTGACACTGGAACGGTTCGATAACTATTTTGGTGGCAAGCCGCATCTGGACTCTGTAACGTACCGAGTTGTGAAGGATTCGAATGCTGCGAGCTTGGCGCTCCAGAATGGCGAGATTAACGTCAACTATGTAGACCCGCAAAACGTGGATACGATTAAAGCAACCGATAAGTTCGATATTTACCCTTACAGTGAAGGCCGCTTGGCTTACCTGATGTTTAATGAAAACAGCGACACAAAGCAGTTGAACAAAAAAGAAGTGCGTCAGGCGCTCTCATACGCATTGAATCAGGATGAGTTGATTCAGGTATCTTATGGCTCCAAGGATTATGCTGATACTGCGAAGTCTGCTTTGACACAGGACGTGCTGTATCACACGAACGATGTTCCATTTTTCAATAATGATGTGAACAAGGCGAAAGAACTGCTGAAATCGGCTGGAGCTGAAGGACTGAAGCTGCGCATTATTATTCCGGGCGGTAATAAGGTGCAAGAGGCACAAGCGCTGTACATTCAGCAGAAGTTGAAGGATATCGGCGTTCAGTTGGATGTAAACAGTATGGATTCCTCGGCTTGGTCGCAAAAATTCGTCGATACGAATGCCAAGGACTTCGATCTGGCGATCAGCGGCTATATCATGGGTTATGACCCGGATGCGTACCGTATCTTGTACAGCACCGGATCGTCCTCCAACTATTCGCGTTATTCCAACAAAGAAGTGGATAAGTTGATGGAAGAAGGCGCAGCGGAGTCGGATACGACCAAACGTGGAGAAATCTACAAAAAGGTACAAGAGATTTTGGCTGATGATGCAGTTATCTACCCGATTGCTTATACCAAAACGATTGTAGCATTCGACAAGCAGTATGGCGGCATTGATCAGGCTGTGCTGAAACCGGTCGTAATTTTCGAAGATTTGTCCAAAATTTATCACAAATAAGACAGGGTTTTCAAAAAATAAGCTGGGAGAACCAGCTTATTTTCTTCGAGAACAGCAAGGGGAAGAGAAACGTATGAGACAACTCATCGCCAGAAGATTGCTGCAAGTTATACCGATGCTATTTTTCGTATCCATCGTCTGCTTCGGCTTGATCAAGCTGGCTCCAGGTGATCCGGTTCTCTCTTTTGTTACACCGAATATGCATCTGGAAGATATCGAACGTATGAGGCACAGCTTGGGGCTGGATCAGCCTGCTTATGTGCAGTACATGTTATGGCTCAAAAAAAGTCTCACAGGTGATCTGGGTTACTCGCTGATTAATCACCAGCCTGTACTGGATCAAATTCTGGATCGCCTCCCGGCTACCGCCGGATTAATGGGCGCATCCATAATACTGGCTGTCCTGATTGCCATTCCACTCGGCTTGACGGCTGCGGGCAATCGGAACCGCTGGATCGACAAGCTGATTAACCTGATGTCGTACATCGGGATTTCTGTACCGCTGTTTTGGCTCGGCATTTTACTTATTTATTTGTTTGCTATTTATCTGCATTGGCTTCCAAGTACGGGGATGCGGACCATTGGAACGGACTCGGCGCTTGATGTGATCAAGCATGGGATTTTACCGTGTTTTGTACTGGCCTTCGGATTTTTATCTGTGTATGTGAGGTATATCCGTTCCAGTACAATAACGCAGCTCAAGGAAGAATACGTGCAGATTCAATATGCGTTCGGGTCTGGAAAACGACTGGTTTTATTTCGGCATGTGCTCAAGCATGTACTACTGCCTATCATTACGCTGCTCGGTATGTCGGTTGCGGATCTGGTAGCCGGAGCCATCGTGACCGAGACGGTATTTTCCTGGCCGGGCATTGGCTCGCTGGGTATGACGGCGGTAAAAGGGATGGATTATCCCGTTATCATGGGCATTACACTGTTTTCCGCCCTGCTGCTGATCATAGGCAATCTGCTAGCGGATATTTTATACAGCATCGCGGACCCGAGAATTAAATCAACGAGGTGAACTCATGAATCGGAGCAAATGGCGCAACATCGGGATCGAGCTGATGACGAGCAAAACGGGCGCCGCCGCCCTCATACTATTGATCGTATTCTCGCTGGGGGCAATCTTCGCTTTTTTGTCACCGCAGGACCCGAACAAGCTGAACGTGCTGGAGCGTCTTCAACCGCCGGGAGCGGCACACTGGTTTGGAACGGATGACTACGGCCGAGACTATTTTACAAGGGCGCTGTACGGCGGTCGTGTATCTTTGCTGGTGGGCTTCGCGTCCATGATTATTGCGACCAGTATTGGCGCAGTAGTAGGCATTGTAAGCGGCTATTTCGGCGGATGGATCGATAATTTGCTCATGCGGATTTTGGAGCTGATCATGTCGATTCCGTCTTTTTTGGTTATTTTGCTGTTGAGCGTGTTTTTGAAGCCGGGCGTCGGCAATATTATTGTCATTATCGCCCTGCTGATGTGGATGAATATTGCCCGGGTGGTCCGGGCGGAGACGATGACGTTGCGGGAACGGGAATATGTGCTGTATGCCAAAGCTTCGGGACAAAGCACATTCGGGATCATTCTGAAGCATATCGTCCCGAACCTGATTCCGGTGATTATCGTGGGGGCGACGAACAATATCGCTTCAGCGATTATGATGGAATCGTCGCTGAGCTTCCTTGGTTTTGGTGTGCAACTGCCGAACGCTACATGGGGAAGCATGCTAAATAATGCCCAAGGATATATTGCACAGGCTCCATATATGGCGTTATTTCCGGGGCTGCTTATTTTACTGACCGTGCTGAGCTTTAATGTTTTGGGGGACGTGCTGCGTGTAGGCTTTGAACCCAAGCTGGTGAAACGATGATTCACAGCTACAAGACCCATGACCAATGGCTCCAGGAGCGACAGAAAGGAGCGAAAACACTATGACTGAACATCTGCTGTCCGTCGAACAGTTGGAGGTTTCCTTTTTCACACGTGAGGGGGAGAATCAGGCGGTTCGAGGGGTTAGCTTTCATATTGATGCTGGAGAAACGGTAGGAATCGTAGGAGAATCCGGTAGCGGTAAAAGCGTTACAGCCAAAGCCATCATGTCTATGATTGCCCCGCCGGGCAAGCGGCTGAATGGCGATATTCGTTACCGGGGAGAAAGTCTGACGGCTCTGACGGAAAAGCAATGGCGCAAAATACGCGGGAACCAGATTGCGATGGTCTTTCAGGACCCGATGACCTCGCTGAACCCGGTCAAGAAGGTCGGCTATCATCTAGTGGAGGTGATTCGCAGACACCGGGGACTGAGCAAGGAGGCGGCTACGAAAGCCGCTGTGGAGCTGCTGCGACAGGTGGGGATTACCGAGCCGGAGCGCCGTATGAACCAATACCCGCATCAATTCAGCGGGGGGATGCGTCAGCGGGTAATGATCGCGATGGCGCTCTCGTGCAGCCCGGAGCTGTTGATTGCTGACGAGCCGACCACAGCGCTGGACGTGACGATCCAGGCGCAAATTCTGGAGCTGCTCAAGACGTTGAAGCAGCAATCCGACATGGCGATTGCCCTGATCACCCATGATCTGGGTGTCGTCGCCCAGGTGTGCAGCCGTGTCATCGTGATGTACGGCGGCATGGTAATGGAGGAGGGGCGCGTGGACGATATCTTTTATCGTCCGGCCCACCCGTATACGCAGGGCCTGCTGCGCTCTGTGCCGCAGCGCACGAACGGCTTCCGCGAGCGGCTGGTGCCGATCGAGGGCACGCCGCCGGACCTGCTGGACCCGCCGTCGGGCTGTCCGTTCATGGAACGGTGCCCGCACGCGTTTGCCCGCTGTGTAGAGCGGCCGCCGATGGTGGAGCTTCGCCCGGATCAGCGGGCGGCCTGCTGGCTGAACGAGCCGGACGCTGTGCCTGCCGGAGTCTACGAGACGCCCGAAGCGGGCCATGTGGAAGGGAGGGTTTAACGTGAGTGAAGTGAGCAATGCAATGGGCGAAAGTCAGCCCCTGGTGGAGGTACACCAGCTTAAGAAGCATTTTGTAACAGCCAAGGATCTGTTGGGACGCAGCTCGGAGGTGCTCAAGGCGGTTGACGGCGTGAGCTTCCAGATCAAGCGTGGTGAGACGTTCGGATTGGTCGGCGAGTCGGGCAGCGGTAAATCGACGGTTGGACGCTGCCTGACGCGGTTATACGATTATACGGAAGGAACGGTGCGCTTTGACGGTCAGGATATTTCCAAACTGAACGATAAGCAGCTCAAGCCGCTGCGTCGGCGCATTCAGAGCATTTTTCAGGACCCGTATTCCTCGCTTAACCCGGGTATGAACGTGCTCGACCTGATTGGCGAGCCGATGGATATTCACAGATTGCATCAGGGCAGTGAGCGTAAGGATGCCGTCGTGGCTTTACTTGAAAAGGTCGGACTGAAGCGGGAGCACTTGTACCGCTACTCCCATGAATTCAGCGGCGGACAACGCCAGCGGATTTCTATCGCGCGTGCTTTATCCGTGAAACCGGAGTTTATCGTATGCGACGAACCGATTTCGGCGCTGGACGTGTCTATTCAGGCACAGGTCATTAACACGCTGGAGGATCTCCAGCAGGAATTCGGGCTGACGTATCTGTTCATCGCCCATGATTTGTCGATGGTGCGGCATATTTCAGACCGGATCGGTGTGATGTACCATGGACGATTGGTGGAGGTAGCCGATGCAGATGAGCTGTATGAGCAGCCAGCCCATCCATATACACAGGCGCTGCTGTCCTCTATCCCGGTGCCTGATCCGAGAGCAGCCGGAGAGCGGGACGGTTTTGGGGCGGGGTTTGCCCAACCAGACGGTTCTTTGGCATGGGACAAGGACGGTGAGAGTGCCGCTGAGCTGCGTGAAATCAGTCCTGGCCATTATGTAGCGTACCCGGTTAACCGTTAGGTTAAGGCTGGTGTACGATGTGCGTGATCAACAAGGAGGCGAGAAACAATGACTGAATCGACGAAAAGAGTACGTATTTCCCAATGGGACGCGCTCATGCTGGAATCTTTACGCGCATTAGGCTGGTCTGATGAGGAGCTAATCCGTCGGGTGCAGCACAATGAACTGCCGTCGGACGGACAGTCCGATTTTGATTATGCAGAGCTTGCCACCGGGCTGGCGTCCAAAGAGCCGGAGATTTTTGCAAGCGCCGTAGCTGACGGATATCAGATTAAGTACAACACGATACGGGGAATCCGTTCATGGATTGCCGCTGCATTTGGGCGGGAGCCTGAGCTGTCACTGGAGGAAGGAAGCGAAGCCGTTACATCCGAGCTGACGAAGGTTGAGTATGCTCGGCTGGAGCAGGTGCTGTCGTTCGGCTGGTCGATACAGGAAGATCGGCCCGCGACTGGTGATGTTGCGGGATTGTACCGAATTGTGCCTGCTGTGCAGACGGTGTAAATCATGGGTTCTGTTCTGAGTAAGACACTTTACCGGAATTGTAACGAGCTGACCAATGAGGCCAGCTCGTTTTTTAATACAACCCTGTTCAAGTGTGGGAGGGCTCTTGGGAACCAGTTGCATTCGTGGGATGATCCATTTGTGGCACCGACACCTGTATTTCATTAGTAGTCTTTCGTGGTTCAGCTTCTGAATAGCTACCGTTTTCATCTTTTTCATACAGCACAACCAGACTATTGTGAATGATCCGTGTTATGAAGTAAAAGACAATCATTCTGGCAGGCTGCATGATGGCTTCGAACATCATAATCGTCGATTCCATATGAGGTAATTGACTGAGGAAAACCCGCTCCACGATCCCTCCGGCAAACCAGACGAAATACAGCGGAATGATCAAGTGTCGGATGTAAGATGCTTTACGTTCTAGCCCTGAATGGCGGGATAAGTAGCTGTGGATAGTGGAAAAAGTGTTTTTGATTCCCCAAAGGTTGAAAATCGGAATCATACGGACAACCGCCCCGAAGGCTCGAATCGGATAATCGGCATGCTTTTGTCGGATGGCTTTATGTACTTGGACTAGCCAGATCAGATAAATCACAATACATATGTAGTAAAGAACAAAGCTAAAGACGGTAACTTTCTGCTCCAACTCGTATAGGTTCTCATAATAAGTCTCATTTGCAAAAACATAAACCACCGTAAAAATAAGAATATGCAATTCGCATATAACACCCACCGCTAACAAGGCTTGCAGCGCAATGCCAACCGTTTTCGATGGAAATGCTTTGGATTGTAAATCATTCAAGATACAGTTCCCCCTAGTCTAGTTGCTTCAAATACGCGATAGCTTCCTCCAGCGTCTCCACGGGGATAATGCGCAGCTTGAGTCCATGTTCCTTTTGAACACGGGCAGCTTCTGCTTCGTTGCCTTCCTCACCGAGCCAATCATAATCTGCGGGTACGAAAAACAGATCAACCTTCGCGGCCTCTGCCCCCAGCAGCTTTTGTTCCAGTCCACCGACCGACCCGACATACCCGTACTCTTCCATCGTGCCGGAGCCTGCGATTTTGTGACGTCCGCCATCCGAGAAGTCGATAGCATTGGTTTCCTCATACAGTCCGATGCCTGTCATCAGGCCCAAGGAGTTCCCCGAAAGTCCCCCCAAATGATTCAATAGCTCTGCATAGCGAGCATCTTCAAAACGGCTCAGATCGGATAAAGCTTCGGATTCCTCATTTGTTTCTGTGTCTGTACTTAATTCCGCCGCTGCATGAACAGCCTGCATGGCTGAATATTTTAGCGTATCCGTCTCTGTGAGGTCCTTTTGATAAGTATCCACCTCATCAGGGGGAAGGGGCTCAAACTTAATACCTCCCCCGGTTACCTTTTCACTGGAATAGATATTCCAACGCTCCACGAGATTGTTAGCTATCCCCGCTTGAACGGACGCAAAAAACACACTTCCCTGAACGCCCAGCTCTTGGACCGAATGCATTTCTCCCTGCAAAATATACTGTGCGGGCATAGGCCGTGTCGCAACAAAGGCAGCGATAGCAGGGATTAACAATAGGGTGAAGATAAGTATACGTTCTTTGGTCATGCCGAATGACACTTCATTCACAACCTTTCCATCTTTTCTCATACGGTATATCATCGGTTGGAATAGTTAGAATGGTTACATTTTCCACCATAAATGAACCATGAAAGTATAAAATCAAACTCTCTTTTTTTATGATATAGTTTTCATACATACTGACATAAGAGAGTTGAGGTGCAGCATGGCAACACTACAAATTGCCGATCCATTCGTCAATCCGGAATTACGCGCGTTTCTGGCAGGCGCAGAGGATCAGGAGCAGGTGCAGGAGTTAATTTTACAGACTGCCAGATGGCTGCACAGCAAGGGTTCCACTCAATGGGGCAAGTTATTGAAAGGGAAGGATGATCATAATCTGGGAGGCGCTATTTCGCGCGGAGAGGTGATCATTTTTCGAACATCAGAGGGGCATACCTTGGCTGGCTCCATGATTCTGCAACAGCAGCCCAGTGCATGGGATCGTAAGTTGTGGGGGCTAGATGATGCTGATTCCGACGGAGGAGCCTCAGTATATTTGCATCGCCTGGTTGTGGATCGGGATAGAACCGGGAAGGGACTAGGCCGCGAACTGGTGCAATGGGTTGAAAAGGGAATCCGTTTCACAGGCAAGGACCGAATCCGATTAGACTGTATTGCGGGGAATGACAAGCTTAGCCAGTTTTACAGACAATGCGGCTACACTTATATAGGTGAAACGGATGGCTTTAATATTTTTGAAAAGATGCTATCGAATTGAGCAAAAGGACGTCTGTACAAACAGACGTTTTTTTGTTTTTGGAACCCGTCCTGAATTGCAGGATGGACAGGTAGGTTGGGATAGAATCACTCTATCCCAATATACGGCTAACCACGAATTAAAGTGTTTTATAAATGAGGTTTATCAATATTTAAAACGTCATAAACAAATATAATAAATATATATTACGTATTATATATTGAAATAACCACTTATTTTGTGTTACAACTTTAAGTAAACCTATAGATCAGTTCAGGCATGTATCTCGATAAGTGGAGGGAATGAATTCAATGTTGAAAAGAGTGTACTCATTTAACGAAGGTAAGTTGGGGATGAAAGCGCTACTAGGAGGAAAAGGCGCCAATCTAGCGGAAATGACGACACTGGGTCTCCCGATCCCTCCCGGCTTTACGGTGACTACCGAGGCGTGTCGAGCCTACTTTACTTCCGGCGGCAAGCTCCCGGAGGGTTTGTTGGGAGAAATCGTCATTGCCCTGCACGACGTTGAGGAAGCCCAGTCGGCTATATTCGGAGATACGGAGCGGCCTTTGCTGGTATCTGTCCGCTCAGGCTCGGTAGCCTCAATGCCCGGTATGATGGACACGATACTGAATCTGGGTCTGAATGATGAAACCGTGCGTGGATTGGCAGAGCAGACGGGAAATGAAACCTTCGCCTATGACTGTTACCGCAGATTTATTCAAATGTTTGGCGAAGTGGTGCTGGGTATCGAATCCAATTATTTTGACCAGCTTCAGGAGCAGAGCAAGCAGACCCATGGGCGTGGCACTGACCAGGAGGTTAGCGCGGAAGAATGGAAGGAACTGATCGCACATTATAAAGAGCTTGTCGCGCAGCAGAGCGGACAGCCGTTCCCACAGGATGTGTATAAACAGCTGCAGCTGGCAGTAGAGGCTGTATTCCGCAGCTGGAACAATATGCGTGCCAAGGTGTACCGGAAGGCTTACGGCATTCCAGATGAACAAGGAACAGCAGTGAACATTCAGGCGATGGTGTTTGGCAATCTCGGCAATGACAGTGGAACAGGTGTGTTATTTACCCGCAACCCATCCACAGGTGTGAATGAACTGTATGGTGAGTATATGGTAAATGCTCAGGGAGAGGACGTCGTGGCAGGGATAAGAACGCCCAACCCTATTCCTCAACTTTTGGAAGAGCAGCCGTTAGTCTATGGTCGTCTGGAAGAGCTGGCTTCCTTGTTAGAACGCCATTACCGGGATATGCAGGATATCGAATTTACGATTGAAAAAGGAAATCTGTATCTGCTACAGACGCGTAGCGGCAAAAGAACAGCGCAGGCGGCTGTAAAAATAGCTGTAGATCTGGTAGAGGAAGGGATTATCAGCCAAGAGGAGGCTATCCAACGGATCGAACCGTCCCACATGGAACAACTGCTACATCGCTCCATTGATGCTTCCACATCGCTGGTTGCGATTGCCCAAGGTCTGCCTGCATCGCCCGGCGCAGCAAGTGGACGGATTGTATTCGACGCAGATACGGCAGAGAACTGGACGAAGGATGGGCAGAAAGTCATCCTTGTCAGTGTAGAGACCTCACCCGACGATGTTCACGGAATTATCGCCGCCGAAGGCGTGCTGACGAGTCGAGGGGGAATGACCAGCCATGCCGCTGTGGTTGCGAGAGGCATGGGTAAACCCTGCATTTGCGGCTGCGACGCGTTGAGCATTGACCTGTACAGTCGGAGCGTTAGTATCGGTAACCTGACCTTTCAGGAAGGGGAAAATATTTCGATCGATTCGACCTCTGGGCAGGTGTACCAAGGCAGTTTGTTGCTCAACGAGCCAGTCATTACACCGGAGCTGCTGAAGCTGCTGGAGATTGCGGATGAAATTCGGACGTTGAAGGTCTACACCAATGCGGATACGCCACTCGACGCCGCCAAAGCTCGGGAATTTGGAGCTGAGGGCATCGGGCTGTGCCGGACAGAGCATATGTTTTTCTCGGGCCAACGGCTGCCTATCGTTCAGGCGATGATTTTGGCCGAGGATCAGGAGGAGCGGGTTCTGCATTTGAATCGTATACTCCAAATGCAACAATCCGACTTTGAGGCTATGTTCAGTGCGATGGACGGTTTACCGATGACGATTCGCCTGCTGGACCCGCCATTACATGAGTTCCTGCCGAACCTGGAGCAGCTTCAGGAGCAACAGCGGGAGCTTGAGCTTTCCGGCGGCCATGTGGAGGAGCTTCAACGTCTTAAAAGCACCATCTCCAAGGTGCACGACCTGCGGGAGATTAACCCTATGCTGGGATTGCGCGGTGTTCGGCTGGGCATTCTGTTTCCGGAGATATACGATATGCAGGTTGAAGCGATCTTTAAGGCCGCGGAAGCAGCACTGCGCAGGGGCGTGGATGTGAGACCAGGGATTATGATTCCGCTGGTCGGTCATTCGAATGAACTCAAGCAGATGAGAGAACTGGTCGATGAGGTGGCAGCTCAAGTGCTTAGCGAAGAGTTTAAGTGGTTCAGGTATCGGGTGGGCACCATGATTGAGGTTCCAAGAGCCGCCCTGCTGGCAGACAGCGTGGCCCAGTACGCCGACTTTTTCTCCTTTGGAACCAATGATCTGACACAAATGACCTTTGGTTACAGTCGGGATGATGCCGAAGGTAAATTCCTCGGCTCCTATATGGAAAAGAATATTCTGGATACGAACCCTTTTCAGGTGTTGGATCAGGATGGCGTAGGCAAATTGATCGAATGGGCTGTTATCAAGGGTAAGGAGAAAAAGCCTTTTCTGGAGACAGGTATCTGTGGGGAGCATGGCGGGGATAGTGAGTCTATTCTCTTTTGTCACCGCAGCGGACTGGACTATGTCAGCTGCTCACCGTACCGGGTGCCATTTGCCCGCATTGCCGCCGCCCAAGCAGCTTTGCTTGTCAGAGCAGAGCAGCCTGAGGGAGCGTTGTCCGTTTTGTAGCTGAAAGTAGTCTCTACATTTCAATAACACATTTAAGGCTGCCTTGATCCAAAGGCTGCCTTCTTCGTTTTACACTATATAGGGGAAAGTTCCGTCAGGAAGTGAAAATTTTAGTTATACATGAAAAATGGGGATATCGCGTCTCCCTCTTTTACATATGATGATAAGAGAAGTTTTTGTAAGCGCTTCAAACCAGGGTGACATACAACTATGCGAAGCTACAGGAGGCGGTTAAGATGGACAATTACATGAGCTGGATAAAAATTGGTTTTTTTCTCAGTGTTCTGTTTTTACTTGCAGCGGCTTGCACTACCTCTCCCAAGCTGGAAAACACGGAAGGGAAAAAAGTCCGGCTGACCATGCAAGTCTGGGGGAATCCTGCGGAGGTGAAGGTGTACCAGCGGGCACTGGATGCCTTTGAGAAGGAAAACCCGAATATTGAGGTTAAGCTGGTGCCTGTACCGGGAGACCAATATGAGCAAAAGCTGCTGACCCAACTTCAGGGAAGCCGCGGGCCGGACGTGTTTTATTCGTATGAGCCGACCATTGCGCGTTTGATTGGGGCGAAGCAGGTACAGCCTTTGGGTGAATTTTTAAAAAGTGATGCCAGTAATGTAAAAGCCGAGGATTTTCCAGAAGGATTGTGGGGTCCGGCGAAGCGTGATGGGGAAATCTACGGGGTCACTCCCGACTCGAATCCGATGGTGATGTATTACAACAAAAAGGTCTTTAAGGATGCCGGTGTGAAGACACCGCAGCAATATTATGACGAGGGCAAGTGGAACTGGGACGCTTTTGAGGAAGTCACATCGAAGCTGAAAGCTGCCGGAAAGCAGGGCTATATTGCAGAAAACTGGTGGGCTCACTGGTATTCATGGGTGTGGTCGAATGGTGGCCGGATTTTTGATGAACAAGGCAAGTATGTACTGGATCACAATGAAAAGGGCAAGGAAGCCTTCCGCTTCATGTACGATATGGTGAACAAGGGAAATGCGGTATATCTCGGTTCGCTTCCCAAGGGGCAGGGAGCAGATGCGATGTTCATGTCCAACCAGGTCGGTATGCTGGCGGCGGGAAGATGGCTGGAGCCCTTGTTCAGTCAAAATAAAAGTCTCGACTTTGATTATATTTACTGGCCTTCCAATACGGGCAAAAATGAACCTGTCGCCATTCCGGTTGCTTACGTAGCCGTAAACAAAAACAGTCCGCATCTGCAAGAGGCCATGAAGTTGGCCGCATTCTACGTCTCGGTGAAGGGGCAGGAGGCGCGACTGGTTGAGGGTGGGAATGCCATGGGTACGCTTGCCGCAGCAGATGAGAGCATTATGAAAAAGGCGATGATTGAGCATTCAAGCTATTTGACCGAAGGACGTGACAAAGGGAATGCGCATGGTTCCGCATTAGCCTACGACGCTCAGGTACCGGGATTAAACTCGGATATCACGGAGACGATTGACCTGATGTTCCTCGGCAAGCAGGATGCGGCGGCAACGATTGAGAAGCTGAATCAGATCATATCCAAGGCGGTCAAGTAGGCACGGAATAAGGCCGTGACCGGGGAGGAAGGTGACAAGATGCAGAAAAAGCATCAAGCGCTGTGGGGCTATCTATTCATTAGCCCCCAGTTTCTGGGTCTGTTATGTTTTTCGCTATTGCCGCTGCTGTATACGCTTTACTTAAGCTTTGTAAACTGGGATGGTTTTGGCATTACGGTGATCGTTGTGACAGCTATGCTGATTAGCGCGTTTATGACGGCGTATGCTTTTGCTAAAATCCGTTTTCCAGGTTCTGATTAGTTACCCCTTAAAAAGTCAGAATTTTGCCTTAAAAACAAGCAAGGAATTCGAGTCGTCCATGTAGAAGTTGTTGTTGTCGAGGCGACAAAAGCTTCATCGAGGCGCTCTGAATTCCTTAAATGTAACAATTCTACAAGGTACTTCGAAATCCTATTCTGAGGTGTCAAAGCACCGCAGGCTGTAGCGACCGTGGATTTTCAACACTTGTATCTTAACTGTACAAATGAAGGAGTGGTATGCCGTGAAAGTCGTAATTTGTGAAGACGAATGTTATTGGGGCGATGCGTTAAAAGCGTCTATATCTCAGTGGGCTTTAAATAAAAATATAGAGCTGAAATGTGCTGATTTTTATTCGTCCCAGAAATTAATTCAATATCTTAATGCTCACATAGATATAGACGTAGTTTTGCTCGATACTTCGCTAAGTAGTGAAGAAGATATTGATGGGATGACTACAGCAAAGCATATCCGGAAAATGGGGAATCAGGTACCTATCATTTTTGTTACAGTTGATTCTGCTCGTGCTATTGACGGATATTTAGTTGAAGCAATGGGCTTCTTGAAAATACCTATTGACGAGAAGCGACTTTCGCTATTTTTGGATAGGGTAGTGAAGCGAAAAAAACCGGAACGAGTATTTACTATTATATCAGAGTCCACGATAAATATTGTTCGTCAAAGTGATATAGTTTTTGTGGAAGTGAATAATCATACAATAATCTATCATACAACAAAAGAGGGAATCTATCTTAGAGGAACATTAAATAAAGTTATGCAGTTATTAGGCTGTGAGAATTTCATCCAGATACATAGGTCATATGTGATTGCAAAATCTAAAATCTACAGAGTAAAAATAACTTATCCATATTCCGTCGATATTTTCAATGGTCATGAGATTACCCATCTTCCCGTGAGCAGAAATTATATTAATAACCTGCTTGAGGTATACTCAGATGATGTATTGCAGTGAATATTATGAATACAGTATGCCTTCTTGTAAAACGGAAATTTACTCGTATTTCATGCTGTTTACGTCATCAACATACTATCTACGCCAGTCCATTGAAATTTCTTCTGTACTGTTTGATAATCTAGACACAACAGAAGAAACGATTGACTCATATTCAAAACTACGAAAGGAGAATGCGAGTGAAATAGACTTTTACGTTATGCATTTTAGAGATTATCATGCTTCGTGGCTTGCCCAGAACGATGCTTATATGGCGGCAATTTTGAAAAATAAAGTATCTAAATCGTGAAAGGAGTACAATATGAAATTTGTCAAAAAAAGCGTTAGTTATATTTTGGCAGTACTGCTCATGTACGGTGTTTTAGTAGTTCCCTCTTTCGCGGCAAGTGAAACAACACCGCAAGTGGCTAAGGAAGAGGCGAAGAATACAGAAATTCAATCCATGCCCTCGATACCGTATTCTGCAATGGATACTCAAAAATTTGATAATCTAGATGAAATATCTCCGAACGAAGCGAAAAAGATTTCCACAGATTCTACCCAGAGCAGAACCGTTAAACCGCAAAGCGCATGGGGTATCTCCGAACCTGTATTTGTAGGAGATGGCACTCTCAGTGAATCATTTGATAGTTATGTGGTTTCTCTCACTGCAAAGCAGCTTTCATTTCTAAAGCTGGATTCCAGCAATACAAATTTGTTGGCTATTCTGTACAATGTCAATGCCAACGGCTCATTAGGCAGTTCTACTGGATGGGGTGTTAAAGCAAACGGAGGTCACTCATACGTTAATATCCCGGCAGGTAAATATGCGATTGTAATTGGTTCTGCAACAGGTGAAGAAAGAGGTAACTATAAATTGATGTGGAATGCTTCAAATCCATCGGGTGCTTCTGCCATTATCAATTGTACAGCGGACCTTTCCAGAGTCGTCTTGTATTATAATCTTTCAACAATCCGCAGTAACGGAGATAATATCTTGACAGGACTCAAATGGGAAAATTCCGAAACATGGTATACCCCGAATGGGTATTCCGCTAGAGATATGAGCATGTCAGTAGCTGAAGTAAAGGGTGTATATTTGGGGTCATTCTCCAGTAGTGTACCCTATTCCGCTCCAAATGCCTTACTGATTGATATCAGTAAGGGATCATGGCTCTATATGAACAGCTATTATCGTAATGTAGAGGGAGATGTAACGCACATTATGGATTACTTCGATCTTTCTGGTCTTAAAACTCCGAGAACCTTTGGAACAGAGCATACCGATTTTTCGTATGGTCCTAATTACATCGTTATTAATTTGGACACATTCCAAGTTTGTGAGTTCTTAAGTCCATTTAATTATCATTATACTTCAGACGGTGGCCGCACTTATTCGCTTACCAAGCTACAAAAAATTTCTTAAAGCGAAAATAACCTACTGCTTATCTATCTCAATACACCGGAGAAATTCACGGTTCCGGTGCTGCTCGTCTATATGATTGCTCAAAAACAAATTATCGAAGGCATTACCTTGACAGGTATCAAGGGGTAGGGGCGTTTCCCTGCTCCTTTTTCTGTTCTTTTCGATACTGTAACGGGGTATGTCCAGTTAATTGCTTGAACACACGACCAAAGTGAGCGATGCTGTCAAAGCCCGTTTTTTCAGCAATGGCGGTCACCTTCCAGCTCGTTTCTCTCAGATACGCTCGTGCTTGCTGAACCCGGACATCCTGAAGATACTCTACTAAGGTAAAGCCTGTGGTCTGCTTGAAAATCCGGCACAAATACGTACTGCTGATATAAAAATGCCGTGCCAGTTGATCCAGAGTCAGCCTCTCCGCATAATGGGCATGCAGGTATTCGATGACCGCATACACTCGCTGCTGCTTCTCGCTGCGTTCCGGCGCAATGGTGTCGGGGGTGGAGGATTGTATGCGGCCGATTCGGATAAGCAGCTGGAGCAGCAAGCTTTGGAGATACATATGGCGGTATGCATGGTCTTGATGATACTCATCCAGCATTTGCTGGAACAGATGCTCCAGCTCGCGCTGTTCCTCCGCCGAAGGGCGAAGCAGAAAGCTTTTCTCCGGCAGGAGGGGCTGCTTCTGATCGCTGGACGGGGCGTCAGGCATCGACGTGGCAACAAACGCTTCATCAAAATTGATCAGAATCCGTTCATGGCTACCGTTGCCCTTGTTGCTCGTGCGATGAAAATCGTGTTTGCTGATCCAGATCAGATCGCCCTTCTGTAGAGCGTATACCCGCTGATTAATGTAATAGTAGCGCTCTCCTGCCAGCAGATAATAGATTTCATGTGCTTGGTGAACATGGTCAGCGGACATGCTGAACGGCTCTGTCCGTAGCGCTTGCTCGATGGCAAAACGGGGTGTGGCGATCACATCAACGGTCTCCTTTACGAGAAAAATTCAAATGGATAATATATGTATACTTTAAGGACGAATTCACAATAAATGCGAAGAATTTGCTCTTTCTTATACTATAAAATAAAAGTAATTCATGCAAAGGGTGTGTGCCAATTGGCTAAAATCAAATATGCACTTGTGGGTACTGGAGGAAGAGCCGAATTTTTTTACGGTGAAGTTGTTACCGTTTTCAAGGATACCTCGGAGCTGATCGCGTTCTGTGACGTCAATCAGACGAGAATGGACTATGCCAATCGGCTGTTGCAGGAGAAATATGAGCACGAGCCGATTCAGACCTATAAAGCCCATGAATTTGAACGAATGATTGCAGAAACGAAGCCGGATATCGTGATCGTCACGACCATTGACCGTGTGCATCATCAGTATATTATCCGGGCGATGGAGCTGGGCTGTGATGTTATTTCCGAGAAGCCGATGACGGTGGATGAGGATAAATGCCAGGATATTTTGGACGCCATAGATCGCACGGGACGCAAGCTACGCGTCACCTTTAACTACCGCTATGCGCCGCATAATACGAAAATCCGCGAGATTATTATGGACGGGACGCTTGGTGATATCTTGTCGGTCAATTTCGAATGGCTGCTGAACACACAGCATGGTGCGGATTATTTCCGTCGCTGGCACCGGGATAAGCGCAATAGCGGCGGTCTGCTGGTGCATAAATCGACGCATCATTTCGATCTGATGAACTTTTGGCTCGGCTCGAAGCCGGAGACGGTATATGCGATGGGCGATCTGAAATTTTATGGCCGGGAAAATGCGGAACAACGTGGTGTGACTGAGTTCTATCAACGGGCTTACGGCAGCAAGGCGGCAGAAGATGATCCTTTTGCGTTGCATCTGGACCGTAACGAGCACCTGAAAAGCATGTATCTGGATGCCGAGCATGAGGATGGCTATGTGCGGGATCAAAGCGTATTTGGCGACAATATTAGCATTGAGGACACGCTTAGTGTCATGGTGAAGTACAAGAACAAGACAGTCATGAACTACTCGCTGAATGCTTACATGCCTTGGGAGGGCTTTATCATCGTGTTCAACGGCACCAAGGGACGAATGGAGGTTCGGGTATCCGAGCAATCCTACGTTAATTCCGGGGGCAGTAAGGCAGACGAGGGGGCGTTAAAAGAAAAAACCATTACGATCTATCCCCACTTTGCAGCACCTTATGAGGTGGAGGTAGAGGAAGGCGTGGGTGGTCATGGCGGTGGTGATCCGGTCATGCTGCGGGATATTTTTGATAAGCCAGCAGATGATCGGTTTCATCGCGCAGCCTCACATATCGACGGTGCATGGTCCATTTTGACCGGTATTGCCGCCAACCGTTCTATTCGTACAGGTCAGCCAGTAAAGGTGGAGGAACTGGTTCATTTGTAAAGACTGGCAACCACTAAAATAACCAAGAAGCCCCCCTGTTTATCTTATGGACAGAGGGGCTTCTTGGTATTTTACTGTCAGCGGCGGCAGAGTTTCTGTTAGTTGTCGTAGGGTACTTATTTCATTATTTATCGGCAGTCAGTTCACGGGCTCCCAGTTGTTGTACAGGACGATGGTTATCGGGAAAAAGGGTGGCGAACTGACTGATTTGGTCGGCCGACATTTCAATGGGTTGTTCCAGCACTGTCCAGTTCACATGCTCTGTGCAAGGCGGAGTGGTCAGAGATCCGTTATAGCGAATCGAGTGCAGGTCCTTCGGCAGAAGAGTAGCGAGATTCAGTTCTCCCTCCAGAGCCTCTTCCTGGGAAACATCTTTTGGCAGTTTGGACCAAATACGGCTGAAAGCCTCATTCTCCTTGCCGCCTTGAATGAGTACGCCTAAGACGGCGGTGCTGCCGTTGTCACCCTGATGAACAAAATGAAGCTCCATATCGGCATTTTTACCATCTATTTGGTGTTCACTGGGATGATGGAAGTGAAACTGCTTTAAAGTGAATTTAGTACCGTCCAGTACAATATTATTACCGGGGCTGGCTGCATTGATTTGAACGGTGTGTCCATTATTCAGAATGGATACTTTCGTATTGGTGTAGTGAACCTGTATCGGCTGCTGCGTTTGCGAAGCTTCCATTCGAGTATGTTCTATGTTGACAGGGGATTGTTCGTGGCCGCTACCACAAGCGGCGAAATCCTTTTCCAGCTCTCCCCAATGCTCCGGTCCCTCCTCTCCCTCATAGGACCAGTGTGGATTTTTCTGAACAACCGCATGGGCGTCGCTAGTCGGTGAAGACGAAGTGTTCGTAGATTTGGAAGTGGCGGGCTGAGCATTACATCCGGTTGCCGACACAACCAGGAAAATAGCAAACATGCTGGACAAGCAAACTCTCCAGTTTTTTTTCATTGTGCATGATCCTTCTTCCCAAAGTAGAGTATGTGAAACTTTTTACATTGTAAATTATTGTACAAAGCTTCATCAAGGGTACAAGGACTTAGGAAGAAGGAAAGGGTGTACTCTTTTTTACAGCTTGTTAAGAATGTTATCCTCCAGTACAGCGGATTTATCCCCGTACTCTTTAATAATATGCTTTTCTCCCCAGGCGCACAGAGAATCCAAAATGCCCTTCAGACTACATCCGTATTCACTAAGCTCGTACTCCACTTTGGGAGGCACCTGATTGTAGCTAATTCGATTGACGATGCCGTCTTCCTCTAATTCCCGGAGCTGCTGCGTCAGCATTTTTTGTGTAATCGAAGGCATGATGCGTTTCAATTCGCTTGTCCGCATTTTCCCATGTGTCAAATGACACAGGATTACACACTTCCATTTCCCACCGATAACCTCTAAAGTCGCCTCAACCGAGATATTGTATTTTTTCTGACCCAATGTCGATCCCTCCGTGTGTTTCACCTTTTGTTTAGGGTACTTTTTGGTACCTATATCACTAAAAAGTACGTACTGTTCATACTTGCCTGAATAACTCATAATAACATCTGCTGGTCGAAGATTTCTACAGGCAGAAATAAAGATAGGAGTGAAAGACATGTCGTCAGACTCAAAACGAAGTATTTGGCCATTACTGGCTTTAGCCGTAAGCGCCTTTGCCATTGGGACAACCGAGTTCATCAGCGTGGGACTGCTTCCCCTGATCGCTGAGGACTTGCACATATCCGTAACCATGTCCGCCTTAACCGTCACGTTGTATGCCTTAGGGGTAACCATCGGGGCTCCCGTTTTGACCTCGTTAACATCAAGTGTTCCCCGTAAAACGCTGCTGCTGTGGATCATGATTGTATTTATTGCAGGCAACAGCCTCGCAGCGTTCTCCGGTGGAATTGTCATGCTGCTGATTGCGCGCGTGGTCTCGGCGTTCTCCCACGGGGTGTTCATGTCCATTGGCTCCACCATCGCAGCCGATCTTGTACCCAATGACCGCCGAGCCAGTGCCATTTCCATTATGTTCTCCGGGCTGACCGTAGCCACGGTCACGGGTGTACCCTTGGGAACCTTTATCGGGCAGCAATGGGGCTGGCGAGCGGCCTTCATGGCGATTGTGATCGTCGGTGTGGTGGCACTCATTGCGAATCTGATTTTGCTGCCATCCACTCTGCGAAAGGGGAACAGAACCCCTTTCCGCGAGCAAGTCAAACTGGTTACCAATGGCCGCTTGCTGCTTGCATTTATCATTACAGCCTTGGGGTATGGAGGCACGTTTGTGGTGTTTACTTATTTATCTCCATTGCTTCACGACATAACCGGATTTAAGCAGAGTACGGTAACGTTTATTCTTTTGCTGTATGGAATTGCGATTGCTATTGGGAATGTTATGGGTGGAAAAGCTGCAAACCGCAAGCCGCTTTCAGCTTTATTTTACATGTTCCTGATTCAAGCAATTGTCCTGCTCGTTCTGTTGTTCACAGCTCCTTTTAAAACCGCTGGACTGATTACGATCTTTTTTATGGGATTGCTTGCGTTCATGAACGTGCCCGGCCTACAGGTATATGTGGTGATGTTGGCTGAACGTTTTGCCCCCAAAGCCGTAGATGTCGCTTCCGCCGTCAATATTGCAGCCTTCAACGCCGGGATAGCCATTGGAGCATACGTGGGTGGAAGGGTGACTGATTCCTTGGGTCTTATTCATACGACCTGGATCGGGGCGATTATGGTTTTCGCTGCGGTTCTTCTCACAGGCTGGAGTCGCACGCTAGAAAAAAGGGATACGGCTGCTGCTTAAATGGAATATTTATGAAAGATACAGAGGATATAAGTTGAACTGGAAAAATGAAACACAAAAACGGAGTAGTCGGAATGGTGGCTGTACAAGCGAAGCGATCGCTTTTGTCCCCGGATTTCTACCTTAAACCTAGGCTTCATTTAAGAAATCCGGGGGCGGTGGCGATGGGAAGCACCATCCGACTGCGTAGTGGCACGATAAGAAACTTTTAGTTCAGCTTATATAGTAGATAATTTAGGAAGGAAGATAAACAATGACTCAAAACTTACAAAGCACAACAACATTGCACAACGGAGTTCACATGCCTTGGTTCGGAATCGGGGTATTTAAGGTGGAGGAAGGCTCAGAGCTGGTCGATGCCATCAAGGCGGCTGTGAAGCATGGTTATCGCAGTATAGATACAGCCGCAGCCTATGCTAACGAAAGTAGTGTAGGACAAGCCATCCGGGAAGCTCTTCGGGAAAATAACCTGTCCAGAGAAGACCTTTTCGTAACGTCCAAAGTGTGGAATGCCGATCTGGGGTATGAAGAGACACGGGCAGCCTATGAAGCAAGCCTGGACAAGCTGGGTCTGGACTATCTGGATCTGTATCTGATTCATTGGCCGGTTCAAGGGAAGTATAAAGAAGCCTGGAGAACTTTAGAGTCCTTATATAAAGAAGGGCGGATCAAGGCTATCGGAGTCAGCAACTTCCAGATTCATCATTTGGAAGACCTTATGAAGGATGCTGAAATCACGCCAATGGTGAATCAGGTGGAATTTCATCCACAATTAACACAAACCGAGCTACTGCAATTCTGTCAAAAGAACAATATTCAAATGGAAGCCTGGTCCCCGTTAATGCAAGGCCAATTGCTTGATCATGCGGTACTGCAAGACATAGCGACCAAGTATGAAAAATCGGTGGCGCAAGTGATTTTGCGCTGGGATGTGCAGCAGGGAGTTGTCACCATTCCCAAGTCTACCAAGGCGCATCGGATTGTCGAAAATGCCGACATTTTTGATTTTGAATTGACGCAAGAGGATATGGACCGAATTCAGGCGTTAAATGCGAATCATCGTGTAGGTCCCGATCCGGATAACTTTGATTTTTAAACTCTATTTCCAAGATACGCCGTTCCTTTCTTTAATGAAAGGAGCGGTGTTTTTTGTCCTTGATGGGTCTGGAGCCACAGCATTCCAACCCCGCCATATGGTATTATAGGGTATGATAAAAGAGACGTTTTGGAAGCTTGTGAAAATGAAGACAATCCGGGGGACCTCATGAATAAGACGATTGCAGATATAGCCCAAATGGCTGGCGTGGCCAAGAGCACGGTATCCCGTTTTTTGAACGGCGGGGCTGTCAGCGTGGATACGAGACGTAAAATTGAAAAGGTGGTCAAGGCCACGGGTTATGTGCCTAATACCTTTGCCCAGAGCCTGAAAGCAAAGCGAACTAACATTATCGGAACCGTTGTGCCGCGTCTGGATTCCTTTGCCACATCCCATACGCTGATGGGTATAGATGAAGAACTTCGGGCCCAGCATTATCAGATGCTGATCTCGAATACGAGCCAGGATGTGAAACGTGAAATCGAAGCCATTTACGAGTTGGGTCGGCAAAAGATTTCCGGCATTATTTTACTGGCTGCTGAAATTACTGACGAGCATCTGACCGCGATCCGCGACATTGCGATTCCGGTTTTGCTGGTGGGGCAGCAGCACACGCAGCTTCACAGCCTTATCCATGATGACTACCGGGCGGGATATGATATCGGCGCATATGTTCTGTCACAGGGCCACCGTGAAATTGCCTACGTCGGCGTTACGGAAAAGGATGTCGCTGTCGGTGTGCGGCGCAAGGAGGGCTTTAAGCAGGCTGTTCGGGATGCATTGCCCAATCAAGCTCATAGGGACGATGTGAAGCAACTGGAGCGATCCGCCGGGTACGATATCAGATACTATGAAACCGGTTTTAAAATGTCCGATGCACGGGTGGCTGCGTCTGCGATTTTAGATGGATTTAAGCCGTCGTTAATGGTGTGTGCTACGGATAATATTGCGCTTGGCGTGATCAACGCGGCATATTCCAGAGGGATTGCCATTCCGTCGGAATTGTCGGTGACTGGCTTCGGGGGATACGATATTACGGAGGTGATTCATCCTGCGCTAACAACCGTGCAATATCCTTACATGGAAGCAGGACGCGTAGCGGCGCAAAATATTGTACGGCTGGTAGAACACAAACCGGTAGAGAAAGTGACTGTTATGAATTATTCTCTTATAGAGAGAGAAAGCGTTGACAAACGCTGAACAGGTGGATTATAATTTCTACGAAACCGGTTCCATAGCCTCGGGCACAAGTGGAATCGGTTGCAAATCCATGGATGAGTATATTTTTTTAATCGTACAGGAACCGGTTCCTATACATTATTTTTTTCATCAAATTGGAACCGGTTCCCGAGACGGAAGTTTTAATAAGAATGAGGTACACCTATGAAAATGACAAAAGAACAAAAGTATCGACTGATTGAGCAGGCAGAGCCCGGTGAAATAGCCAGCTTGGAGAAAAAGGTGGAGCAATGTCACTGGCGGCAGGAGTTTCATATTCAGCCATCGACAGGCTTGCTCAATGATCCCAATGGCTTTTCTTATTATCAGGGTGAATACCATTTGTTCTATCAGTGGTTCCCGTTTGGAACCGATCATGGAATGAAATACTGGTATCATTTGAAGTCCAGAGATTTGGTCACATGGGACGACGCAGGCATCGGTATCGCACCGGGAGATTATTTTGATTCACATGGTGCTTATTCAGGTAGCGCGATGGAGCATGAGGGCAAGCTGTATATGCTATATACGGGAAATACACGTGACGGGGACTGGATCAGACATCCTTATCAATGTATTGCCGTTATGGATGAGAGCGGTCTCATTACAAAATGGGAGCATCCCGTTATTCCGAACGTGCCGGAAGGATATACGGATCATTTTCGTGATCCCAAGCTGTGGAAGGACGGAGACAGCTTTTACTGTGTGATCGGTGCCCAGAGAGCGAATTTAACAGGCTGCGCCGTCCTTTATCGGTCAACCGACCTCCATACGTGGCGATTTGAGGGGGAACTGCACACAGGGCTGGAGACGTTTGGCTACATGTGGGAATGCCCCGATTATTTTGAACTGGACGGCTCGGGTGTATTGGTATTTTCTCCTCAGGGCCTGGAGCCTTCCGGGGATGAGAATCACAATATTTATCAGTCGGGTTACGTGATCGGCAAGCCGCTGGATACCGGGACCAGAATATTGGAGCATGGGGCATTCCGCGAGCTGGACCGTGGCTTTGACTTTTATGCACCGCAGACGATGATCGACCCGCAGGGGCGGCGTATCATGGTGGCATGGATGGGATTACCGGATATCGATTGTCCGACAGATCCGAACGGATGGGCGCATTGCCTGACGCTGCCGAGGGAGCTTACGCTTCATGAGGGCAAACTCATACAAAGGCCGATTCCTGAGCTGACTACGCTGCGTAAAAAGCGTGAGGAACGGGTAGCCGACACATTAACGTCGGAGAGCAAAACCTATACGGGCTTCAAGGGTACGGCTTATGAGCTGATTTGTGAGTATGATCTTTTGAGCGCCAAGGCATGCGGTATTGAATTCCGCGCAAGTGCGACCGAGAAAACGGTGATCCGATATGATGCCGTTAGCCGCAAGCTTGTGTTGGACCGTTCGCAATCGGGTGAGCCTGTCGCTGCTTCGTATGGTGAGATAAGACAGTGCGCCATGAATGGGAACCGTATCAAGCTTCATCTGTTCGTGGATACGTCTTCGGTGGAAATTTTCGTCAATGATGGGGAAGAGGTGTTCACCAGTCGTATTTTTCCGCACCCAGAGAGTGACGAAATACGCTTTTTTGCCGACAAGGGAGAGGCTCTCTTCCAAGCGGTAAAATGGGATTTTACATGAATATTCAAAATCATCAAGTGGATCGTTAATCATCAATAACATAACGGAATGAACGAGAGGATGAACATCATGGCGGAGAACCGGGAAATAGCCAAAGAAGTGATCCAAGCAATCGGTGGGAAGGATAATATTGAGTCCTTTGCTCACTGCGCGACACGCCTGCGGATTATGGTGCATGACAAGGAGAAGATTGATCAGAAAAAGGTCGAAGAAATCGACAAGGTCAAAGGAGCTTTTTTTAACTCGGGACAGTATCAGATTATTTTTGGTACAGGTACGGTCAATCGGATTTTCGAAGAAGTCGAGAAGCTCGGATTAACCGGAACATCTAAAGAAGAAGTGAAGAGTCAGGCGAAAAAGGAAGGCAACGTCTTCCAACGCTCCATTCGTACCTTTGGCGACGTATTTGTACCGATCATTCCGGTGCTGGTTGCTACGGGGCTGTTCATGGGATTGCGCGGTTTGCTTACCCAGCCGCAAATTCTGGCCCTGTTTGGCATGACGCCGCAGGATATTTCACCGAATTTCCTATTGTTTACCCAAGTATTGACGGATACGGCTTTTGCTTTTCTACCTGCGCTGGTCGCGTGGTCAGCCTTTAGAGTATTCGGCGGCAGCCCAGTGCTCGGTATCGTTCTCGGTTTGATGCTGGTGAACCCGGCCTTGCCCAACGCCTATGCTGTTGCGGACGGCTCAGCTCATCCCTTGACTATGTTCGGCTTCATCCCTGTAGTCGGTTATCAGGGCTCGGTATTGCCAGCGTTCTTCGTGGGTCTGATCGGAGCCAAGCTGGAACGGGGGCTGCGCAAACGGGTACCCGAAGCGCTGGATCTGATTCTTACGCCATTTTTAACACTGTTGATCATGATTATACTGGGGCTGTTTGCCATCGGTCCGGTTTTCCATTCTCTCGAAGAGTGGGTACTGCAAGGAACGACGTTTGTACTGGATTTGCCTTTCGGTATCGCAGGGATTGTCATCGGTTTTCTGCATCAGATTATCGTAGTTACGGGTGTGCATCATATATTTAATTTTCTGGAAATTCAACTGCTCGAAAAGAATGGCGTAAATGCCTTCAACGCGATCATTACTTGCGCTATGGCTGCCCAAGGTGCGGCTTGTCTGGCAGTTGGGCTGAAAACGAAGAACAGCAAGCTGAAGGCGTTAGCGCTTCCTTCCTCGTTGTCCGCTTTTCTGGGGATTACGGAGCCGGCTATTTTCGGTGTTAACCTGAGATATATGAAGCCTTTTGTCATGGGGCTGATCGGTGGGGCGGTCGGTGGGTTTATCGCTTCGCTCTTCCATTTGGCGGCTACAGGTATGGCCATCACGGTCATTCCGGGTACATTGCTCTACATGAACCACCAGCTTCCGCTTTATATCTTGGCGAACGTGGCTGCTATGGCAGTAGCTTTTGTCCTGACCTGGATTTTTGGCTATAATGATAAAATGCTGGAGGAAGTCAAAACAGCAGGTTCCTCCAATTAACACCACCCTGGTGGTAGGAATAAGAAAGCACACGCCTAGGAATTAAATGTAACGGTCGTTCTACTTTGGAGCGCTCTCGCCCCTTGTTAAAAAGGGCTGCTAGAGAAAGTATCCAAGTGGGGCGGCCGTTTTTTTTTGAAATTTAGTATTTCGTACCCGGTTACGCATCATGACTTTGATTGCCAGTCAGTTCGGAAGCGCAACGGGTTGCCAGAGTATTTACAATGACATGGACTTGGGTCGTAGAATAGTTTCCTTCCTTTAATGCGGTATTCCTTGACAAACTGTAGCGATTTTTATCAAATCCCGAAAAACAAAATTTTATGTCAATTATGTAAAAATTTCAAAAAATATATATACGATGGTTATTTTGTGTGTTATCATATAGAAGTTGTTAAAATTTAGTATTTGGAGGCAATTATCTGTGAAAAAACTTCTTGTAACAATGCTAGTTATTATGTTGGTGGCCATTGGGCTGAATCCTGCAAGCTCTTATGCAGATTCATCTTCATCGGCTAAAGACGCTTCTAACCAGTCCCTATTCCCACCCTACTCCTCAATTGTTAATTCGGATACGCTCTTGAGCGGCTTGACGCTCGAGGAGTATAATGAAGCTATAGCCAATGCAGTTCCACTGGAGTCAGTAATTGTAAAAAGTGATAAAACTCAATCTATTGAAAAAATTTCCCCTATGGCTGTGCCATCTTGGTCATTTAGCCACCTAGGTCGTAACGATGGATTTTGGTCAGATAAGTTTTCAATTGGTTATGCAGGGTATGTACCTGTAAGTGTGGTGCAGTGGGGAGATGATAGTTCTTGGTCTCAACCTGATGTTGGTTATACACTCGTGAGTAGAGATTATTTGGGCAAGGTTCGCATGGTTTCTGGAAGATATACAGGCACGAATACAAAATTTGAAATCAAGGTACCAGAAGCTGGACAATACCAAATGTTAGTAAATAATTTTAATGACTACACTATTTCAGGGAACGGATTCATGGGTTATTAAATTTTGTTAATTGGATTATTTTTGGAAGGGAGGAAGTGAGTGTGAACAAGCGACTCAGACCAGTAGTTATTATTTTAAGTCTAATTGTCGTTGTCGGAGGGGCGGTGGCTGTTATCAAAAGTCAGACCTTTGCGAACAGCAGTAAGCCTCAAACCCAAACTACCAATGATCCTGACTGGCTCACACCTGAGAAAAAGAAGGAGATAAACGAGAAAGTGTTATCTTCACAAGCAGAAATTATACACTCAAAATATGGAGATTTTTTCCCTGTTGAAGTTCCGAATGAGTATCCAAGCGATCAGGTTGCAAATCGGGACAATCAAGAGGAGATAACAGCTCAGACAAAGCAAATTATCAAGAATAATTTTGTTTACGAAAAAAAAGAGTGAAAAAATTATTTTTTCTAGAACGCTCGTAAAAATGAGCGTTCTTTTTTGTGCGCCATGCATGGCGGGTAACTAGGCGGTGAAAGTCCGCTATGGGGGCTGACAGTTGCCAAGCTGGAGTGGGCGCTTTGCAAACGGGTACCCGAAGCGCTGGATCTGATTCTTACGCCATTTTTAACACTGTTGATCATGATTATACTGGGGCTGTTTGCTATCGGTCCGGTTTTCCATTCTCTTGAAGAGTGGGTACTGCAAGGAACGACGTTTGTACTGGATTTGCCTTTCGGTATTGCAGGGATTGTCATCGGCTTCCTGCATCAGATTGTCGTCGTTACGGGTGTGCATCATATATTTAATTTTCTGGAAATTCAACTGCTCGAAAAGAATGGCGTAAACGCCTTCAACGTGATCATTACTTGCGCTATGGCTGCCCAGGGTGCGGCTTGTCTGGCGGTTGGACTGAAAACGAAGAACAGCAAGCTGAAGGCGTTAGCGCTTCCTTCCTCGTTGTCCGCTTTTCTGGGGATTCCGGAGCCGGCTATTTTCGGGGTCAACCTGAGATATATGAAACCATTTGTCATGGGCCTCATCGGTGGGGCGGTCGGCGGCTTTATCGCTTCGCTCTTCCATTTGGCGGCTACAGGTATGGCATCTACTGTTGGCGAAGCTCCATATGTAGCATCAACTGATGAAGTCTTTGCATGTAAGGGGAATTTATAAAAATGGAATAAACAGTAATAAAGTCCCGTCGTAAAACTCTATAAAATTCTAACTATAAGACCAATAGAACAAATAAATTGAGAACTATCATTTCTCGTAACTTAATATTTTTTTACTATTAAATATAAATATGTATAATAAAAACAAAAAAATCCACGCCGACCAGTTAAGGTTAGCGGGGATTTCTTTTGTTCCTATCCGTTTAAGCACCTCCAATGGTAACGTAAGGCTGAATACTATGGTGGTGGTTAAGTGCTTGATCCGGCACAGTGACAATAAACAAAAAGCTAGCCGCGATGATCAGCAGTACCATTTTTTTCAACATTGTTCATCCACACCTTTTCAATAAGATTTAAAAATGCTGCTTTAGTTTCTGGAACCGAATAATCCTGAAAGTGTAGAAATAGGCCCATACAATTTATAAAATAAGTCTCATTATTTAGTTTATGATAACTGATCATTGAATACATCAAATGTTTAAAGCCATCAATGTAAGAACCTCGATGTAAATCATAATAAGCTAATTCGTAACCAAACCACGCGATATAGTCCGGTATCACCTGTTGAGTATACATATCATCGGATGGAGGCTGTTCAGAAAGAGAACTAATCTCCGTTTCAAACCGTTGAAGTATATCATCCACGTCCAATTCAAATCGGTTTGCTGCAATTATAACATTCAACAATTTGGAGATTTCCTCTTGTTCATTAGAGCCTGATGTCGCTGCAATATATTCAACATAATCTTGAAGCACGCTTATATCTCCAGACAAAAGCTTATATACGTGAGTATTACCTTCCGCCCAATGTTGAAACAAACCGATCCAGTGTCGGGTATCCTCGTCCTTCTCTTCGACCCAATCTAAATTAGCGTAGGCATATGTATAATCTAGAGCTTGTTGAAAATCGCCTTGGGCTTCACAGACACTTGCACACAACAGGTCAGCATAGGTGATGTACACAAACATAGGACGACTTAGCTTTTTTTCGGACTCCTTATGCTCTCGTTTCTTCTGTTGATGTTTCATCGAATATTGAATTTCCGCTTTCACCTTCATTTTTCGAGCTATTTCATCAAGCCTATCCCATTGACGCAAAGACCTGTACACGTTAGCCAAGTCCTTCAATGCGTCAAGCTGATCTATTTCATCCAAGCGCTCAACAAAAGCTTCAAATATCGTTGCTGCCCTGAGATTTCGGTTTTGATCGTCTCCAATCTGGATCGTGAATATACGATATTGACAGACTGCCAAGCGTTCAGAATGTTGGTACTTCTCCACTTCTGCTACATTCTCATAGAGCACCAGCGCAGCAGCATGTCGTCCTTGTGCCAATAGCGCTTCTGCAATTTCAAATAGTTTAGGTGAATAGAGTAGATTGTCCATGATTTGTCCAACGATTCGACTGATCGCATCCAGCTTGTCCAGCTCTGCACAACGATATAGCAACCGCTCAATTCGACGCATATTGGGAGAGTGTTCGATGATGTAGTCATCTATGAATCGTTCGTAAAAAAAGCCTTCCGGTAAATCCATAGCCTCAGTGATTAGATCAAGCTGGTTAACAGATATAGGACTATTACCAGTTACAATGCCACTTACTATTCCTCTGTTAATGCCTGCAATATTCCCGAATTGCGTTAGGCTCAAACCCTCTTGTTTTAGGTATTTGTCTAATTCCGCCCGAATCGTAGGTGTATGCTTCAAGTCATAACCACCCTTCACATAAAAATTCCATAATTTTATATTCTTTCATTCTATTTTTCTCCAAAATTAACCATATGTCAATATATTTTTTACTAATGTATAAAGGCGAATTTTGGCATATTAATGCATATGGAAATGGAAAGGACGAGTGATGGAAGCGGAAGTAAGAGGGTGAAAAAGCGCACTCCATAAAGAGCGCGACTTGTGAGCGAAGCGCTGGGGCATCGGTAAATGATTTCAATCCACGCACTCACATGTAGTGCGACAGCGAAAATGCAGTGATTGATACCCTATTGGTATCAATATCATACATTTTCGCAATAAACGATGCCGAAAAGGCTTGAATCAAGCATTGACATTCACCCATTACAACCCATCTAAGTCCTTTTCGACAAATTTCGAGGTGTGAAGGAACCGGGGTTTTTATGTGAGATTCACATTCGCACTTTATAAAATGAGGTATTTGTTGTCTATCCAGTTGAATCCAACATACATTTAAATACGGAGTTCCGCAAACTTTTCCGCCTTCTCTTTCCACTGTACAAGACAAGCTAAACGATCGAAGACCGTTCATCCAGAAATTCGGATGGGGAGCAGCCTGTCAGCCGTTTGAATATCCGATGAAAATAGGAAACATCACTATACCCCACATACTCTGAAATTTCACGAATCGTCAGTCGGGACTCGGTCAGCATGTAGATGGCGGTTTTAATACGTTGCGTATGTACATGCTCGCTGATCGTTTGGCGTGTTACCTCGCGCAGCAGTGTGGCTGCGTAGTTGGGCGTTTTACGGATCGCGTCGCCAAGCTCCTCCTTCGTCACCTTTTCCCGATAATGATTCTGAATATACTGCTTCATATGCTCTACATGCTTCTCTTTATCGCAAGAAACGGCACCCTTGTCCCACTCCTGATTGATATAAATCATCGCTTCGGTCAGCAAGCAGTCAGCCATCATTGCATAGTAGCTCGGACGCTCCGTCCATTGGTAGTACACCGACTTGATCCGTTCATGCAGCATATCGTAGCATCCCAGCTTGATCAGCAACGGCTGGTCTGTATTCAGTAGGGGGGAGTGCGTGGTTCGTACATGTTTTGCGGCAATGTATCACATACTTGGTATGAAAAAGTGTAGGAATGCTCTTGCCGTAGTAAGGCAAATGTCCGGGCAGAATCAGCGCTTCTCCCTTGCCGAGAATAAACTTGCAACCGTTCACCCAATATACACATTTTCCAAAGGTAACCAAAATGAACAGTAAGTCATCGTCGCTGCTATTCGGGCCAGCCTTTTCGTACCAGTCTATACCATGGTCCTGTCGCATGTCCGTCATTGTAATCACGAGGCCCACTCTCCGATGTCTTAAAAAATTATTGTACTGTAGTACATTCATCATACTATAGTTCATAGTCTTGGCGCACGGGTACAAGTAAAATAGAACCATAGAAGTTTAATAGATAGAGAACTGAGGATTTTGCAAAAATCCTGAAGTGAAAGTGGATAGAAACCAAACAGTAAAGACATTCAGGAGGATGACATTACTATGCTTAAAACGAAAATTATCTGTACTATGGGACCTGCCTGCGACTCCATTCATTTGTTAAAAGAAATGATCCAGGCTGGTATGACAGTAGCCCGCTTGAACATGGCTCACGGGGAGCTGGAAGATCACGTTAAACGTATTGAAAATGTGCGACAGGCTGCGAAGGAACTGAACACCTTTATTCCCGTCATGATGGATATCAAAGGACCGGAAATACGGATTGGCAAGCTGAAAGAAGCGTCCTGTCTGCTGAAGCCAGGTAGCCAGCTTATTTTGACCACGGAAGAAATTTTGGGGGACGAGCACCGCATTTCGGTCAACTACCCGGATATGCCGAAGGATATCAAAGCAGGCGACCGTATTCTCATTGATGATGGCTTGGTCGATCTGACTGTAACCTCTATTGAGGGAACCGAAATGATCTGTACCATTGTAAGCGGCGGTATTTTGAAGCCAAGAAAAGGTGTGAACCTGCCAGGGATTCATACGACCCTTCCGGGCGTGACAGAGCGCGATGTGAAGCACATCCAATTCGGGGTGGAGCAGCGCATTGAGCTTATTGCGGCTTCTTTTGTGCGTAAAGGCGACGATATTCGCGAAATTCGCGAGATTTTGAAGGGACATAACGCTGAGCATGTACAAATTTATTCTAAAATTGAAAATGCCGAAGGTATGGAAAACCTCGATGATATTATCAAGGCTTCGGACGGTATTATGGTAGCCCGTGGTGATCTGGGCGTGGAAGTGCCGATTCAGGACGTACCTGTGATGCAAAAGGAAATGATCGACAAGTGTAATCTGGTCGGCAAGCCGGTAATCGTGGCTACACACATGCTGGAGTCCATGCAGGTCAACCCGCGTCCGACGAGAGCCGAAGTTAGTGACGTGTTTAACGCCGTTATGCAAGGAGCCGATGTGGTTATGCTGTCGGGCGAATCTGCTGCGGGTAAATACCCTGTTGAATCCGTACGGACAATGGCTGCTGTAGCTGCCAGAGCTGAATCGCAATTTGATTATCAGGAGCAGTTCGATAAGCGCAGAGCACGCCAAAGCACGAACATTACCGAGGTCATCAGTCAAGGTGCGGTTAGTTCGTCCCTGGAGCTGGATGCCAAAGCAATCATTACGTCTACGGCCAGCGGCTTCACGGCCCGTATGGTGTCCAAATATCGTCCGAAGGCTCCAATTATTGCAGTTACCCCGAACAATACGGTGTTCGCTAAAATTTGTCTGTTATCCGGGGTATTCCCGGTCAAAGGCGATAAGGTAGTGACGACGGATGAAATGTTCGAATCCTCCATCCGCAACGCCCTGAATGCAGGGTATATTCAAAAAGGAGACACCGTTGTCGTGTCGGCAGGCGTTCCTGTCGCAGAGGCCGGTGCCACCAACCTGATTCGAGTACATCAAGTGTAAGCGTAGATACAGACAGCAGAAAGGCGCTGATCCCCAACGGGCTCAGCGCCTTTTTTACATACTATTGTGTTGCAGGCTTACAGTCCAAACACACTCTTGGCAACGACCTGCGTCAACTCTGCCTTATGGGCTTGGTACTGTTCAGGCGTAATGCTCTTGCTGGCCAGCCGTTGATCCAGCTGCTCTGTCAACTGAGCCACCTGCAAATCAACGACAGCCTGAGCGTCCCGTTCATTATATTGTGCAATATCTGCCAAGGTTTGACCGTTATACAACGCATCATACAATTGCTCATCCGAGGATACACCCAGTGTTTCCAGCAGCTCATCATCCTTGGAAGCCTCACTATCCTGTAGCTGAAGGGCTCTTTCTGGAGCCAGTGCAGAAGCATTGGCCCGACTTCCCCATGTAGAGGACTGCCCAATAGACAACGCCAGCAACAAGGTGCAGATAACCATGATTCGTTTTCGATTCATAAGAGTAAAGTCTCCTTTTGATTTCTTTGAAATTCTGACAAGGTGGAGCGGTATATGGATATCCAACGGGAGTAATATTCATGCTTTTAGCCCATCTGGCTTTTATGTAGTTACCAGATTCTTAAATACATCATACACGCCCAATCTTAGCGCCAGCTTAATACTCGTTTAAAATAAACTAAAAGTTCGCATTGTAAACAGGTAACAGCAAAAAAATTTCACCGATGCTTGTAGGATGGCTCGTACGATGGATGTGATCTATCCTTCGGTCCCTGTTTTTTTCTTTGACCAGATTTTTCGTATCCCATGCATACAGAGCAGCAGCAGAGGCAGAAAAAGGCCCATAGATAAGGAAAAAGGTGTCCATATTTTTGCATCCCAGGATTGCTGGTATGGGACATTTGGGTATATGATCACCGACATGACGATCAGGATCATTCCGATAGGGAAGATCAGCGGACGATCATCTTTTAGATTAAAGATTTGGCTAATGGCTATCATAATCGATTGCATATACAGAGCCAGCCTGAAAAAGAGCGAAATAAACCACATGGCAGCCATGATCGCTTCAATACGCTGAAGAAAATTTCCAATGTTTATTTTTTTGGCTAATGAATAGCTCGGATATATATTTCTTGCTGTTAAATCAGGGCCAAAAACCAAAACGGCCAATACAATGAGTACAACCAGAACCAACCCGCCAATCAGGCCTCCTGTTAAAAAAGCCCTGCGCGCTTGATCAGGCTGATCTACAAACGGAAAAATCATGAGAAAAACAATATGGGTCAGAAACGCAATACTAATAAAGGACAAGGCGGCAGACCAAATGGGTCCAACTCCCTTCTCCAGCATCGGTTGGATGTTCTCCAGCTTGATATTGGATACGATTAAAACGACAAAAGCTGTATACAGCAAAATGAACAAGGGAAACAATAGTTCAGCAGAACGGGCTACCGTTTCCAGTCCCAGGCGCACGCCCATCAATACAATGAGCGCAAAGAGGATGTTGACCGCTTGCATCGGCGTTTCCGGCATCATTTGAGTAGTCAAAAAATTCCCCAAATCATACAACACCGCAGCAGGACCCCCCAGAAAAAACATAACCATAAACAGTAGAGCAATGGATTTCCCCAACCACTTGCCCAAAAGGGTCTCCATGATTTCGATCAGGGTCATCTGCGGATACAGGATGGTGATCGTGTTGTACAGCCATATCAACAGCAGCCCGGCGCCCACTCCGACGAGTGCAGCGATCCATGCATCCTGTTTAGCTGTAGCGGCCATAACAGAAGGGATGACGAGAATTGCAGTGCCGATTGTAAATAATATCGTTAAGATCAACAATTGACGTGTGGAGATTTTGACTTGCTTATGCACCATCCTCACCTCTATTTTCACGTTTATCATCCGGCTTGTTATTCTTGTTTGTCCCCAGCCTTTTCAGGGCATGTATACTGAGCAGCAGTAAGGGTAAAAACACCCCGAACGATAGTGCATAGGGAATCCACGTCTTGGTATCATAAGCTTGTTGATAAGGCACATTGGGATATACGATGGTCGACAAGGCGACTAAAAGAATGCCGAGAGGAAGCACTAGCTGGCGGTCATTTTTCAAGCGAAAGATTTGGGCTATGGCTGTCACAATGGAGTGCATATACAACGTGATCCTGAAAAAGAGCGAAATAAACCACATCGTAGCCATGATCGCTTCGATACGTTGTAGAAAATTGCCGATGCTAATTTTTTTGGCTAACGCATAGCTTGGATATATATTTCTTGCGGTTAGATCAGGACCTAGTACCAAAATAGCCAATGAAACGACCACGACCAACATTAATCCGCCAATCAGGCTTCCTGTGAAAATAGCTTTACGGGCTTGGTCGAAACGATTGACAGAAGCCGGGAAGATCATGAGCAGAATGATGTGAGGCAGGAACGCTGTGCTGACAAAGGACAGGGCAGCAGACCCAATAGGCCCGACTCCAGCCTCCAGTACAGGTTGAACATTTTCCAATTTAATATTGGACACTATCAAACCCGTAAAAGAAATATAAAGCAGAATAAATAACGGAAACATCAATTCGGCAGAACGAGCTATCACTTCCAGTCCCAGCCGGACAGCCAACAATATAATAAGCGCAAAAAGAATGTTTACCGCTTGAATCGGTGTTTCCGGGATCATTTGAGTGGTCATAAAATTCCCCAGGTAGAATAAAACGGGAATAGGAGCATTGATGAAAAATGTGGCGAAAAACAGAAGACCGACAGCTTTGCCTAGCCACTTTCCGAGCAGGGCTTCCATAATTCCAATCAGGGTCTTCTGCGGATACAGCGACGCAAGCTTGATGTACAAATACAAGACGAGAAGCCCGGCCACGACCCCGACAAGCGCGGCCATCCACGCATCCTGCTTGGCTACCTCCGCCATGCCTGACGGGATGATGAGGATTGCGCTCCCGACCGTATATAAAGTCGTCAAGATCATAAGTTGACGTGCTGAGATTTTGATCTGCCCGGGCACTAATTTCACCTCGTCTTATTTTATTAGACCGATATGGGTCAGGAAATCGCTGAATGGTCTATACACGGCTGCGATCCAATCCAGAGGAGTAGGAATAAACCCACTTAATACCTTGGCACTGCTGATCCCGACCCCAAGAAATAGCAGGATGTAAAACAGCCAAAGTTCTTTTTTAAACCCTTTTTCCGCATGTACGGGACCTCAAACATGCTGATTGCAACAGCGACCAGCAGTATGCCCAGCACGTTCATTATTTTAGGCAGCATCTTTTAACACCTTCTTTGGTAGGTTACTCCTTCATATCATTCAGGAATGAGCTGCCAATCGTGCCCAAGCGTCGAATTTTGAAATCGACCTTGATATCTACAGGCAATTCTGCGAAATGCTCACGATCCCAATTTTTTTTCAGTGCACTCCAGGTCTTCGGATCAGCACGGTGAATGGCTTCGCCGAATCCGAAAATGTCAGCTTTGTACGATTTTTGAGCTTTTCTGACGGCTGATTTCATAATCCCTTCGACCTTTTCTTCCTCTTTCTTCTCCAGCTCATAAATCGTGCTCACTTTAGTTAAATCCAGGCCCTGACATTCGACTTCTCCCACATTGGCCTCAACATGCATTTTAATATTGATCCGGGGCTCCCCCCTATGCACGTTTCCTTTTATGGCAGTTTGGGTCCGAATGATCTCCGTGACGACTTTTCCGCCTTCGGGGCAGGCCACAAAGCCGACAGAGCTTTGCACTTTGCCGAGAATGAAGTTGTAGCCCCTGCTTTCCGTTTCGTCTAACCATCCGATTAATTTGTCTTTTTTGAACACTGCAAGTCCCGAGTACTGTAAACGGACAGGTGGGTCGATCTGTTGGACATTGCTGTTCGATTCTCCCATTTCGGTATTGCCAACGATCCGAAGTCCTGTCAAGACAGGCTGCATTCCTTCGCTGGTGAGAGCTGCAATCAATTCATCCAGGGTTACCGTCATACTGGGCGACCAGTTTTTCTCTGATGTTTCCAGGGCGGAGAAAAGATCATTCGCCGGAATCGGGTCCAGGGGTGTCATAATTTTCAATGTGTCCTCCGCACTGGTGCCCTTTGACACCACAATATAAAAGTCGGTGCGAAACTGATGATCCCTGGAGAGTAAATCGAGAGCTTTCGCCATCCCTTCCGTTGCTATCGACTCACCGATTACGCATATGCGCAGGTGAGAAAAATACATTTTTCGGGGACTGAGCGTCGTAATTTTCCGGATGGCTTCAAACACAGTATCCGCTTCCGTGGTGTACAACGTGGCTGGAGCCCTACTGCCTGATCCTTTTTTGGATGCTGCTTCTCCGGGGTCCACAACCTGGACGGAGACACGGAATTGATCTCCATGTTTATCGATCCCCATCCCGACGGCGATAGCAAGCTCATTCAGCTCCCTGCGGTTCCAACAGCCCGTCAGAAGCAAGACGAGTGTAAGCATCAGGAACAGAAATGCCGTCTTCTGTTTCATGCTTGTCTACTCCTTTCCGTCTGTTCCTGTCTTCTTCGCTTTATTCCCGTGGTTTCCGAGGCGGGGTGCTGTTTCGGCGATTCACATTTTTCTGATTTATCAGCCGGGGACGTGTAATCATCATCCAGTGAGGAAGCCGAAAGATGGTATCCTTGGTGTCCGACGGTATTAAAGGGGCAAAAGGAGCCATATAGGGAATGCCAAACGAACGAAGGCTGCACATATGCAGGATGAGGGCAATGCCGCCGACGATAATCCCGAATAGTCCAAATGAAGCGGCAAGCCCCATCAAGGGGAAGCGCAGCATACGAAAAGCGATGGACATATTATAGGCAGGCAGGACGAAGCTGGAAATCGCAGTAATGGATACGACAATAACCATCGCCGCTGATATGATCCCGGCCTGGACAGCCGCTTGTCCGATGACGAGCGTGCCTACGATAGAGACGGCTGCCCCGATATACTTTGGCATGCGGACGCCGGCTTCCCGTAATATTTCAAAAGTCAATTCCATCATGAGCGCTTCGATAAAGGCGGGAAAAGGAACGGACTCCCGCTGTGCCGCCAGACCGATCAGCAGTGAGGTTGGCAGCATTTCCTGATGAAACGTAGTGATGCTAACATATAAGGACGGACCAAGCAGGGAAATGAAGACCCCGGTGTAACGAAGAACCCGGATGAAACTGCTGATGTCCGCACGCTGATAATAATCCTCCGCCGCATGTAGAAAGGAAACAAACAGCGCAGGTACGACAAGCACAAACGGGGTTCCATCTATCAGGATCGCGATCTTGCCTTCCAGCAGCTCGGCGGCGATGACGTCCGGGCGTTCGGAGTTGTATACTGTCGGAAAAGGGGTAAATGTTTCGTCCTGAATTAACTCCTCGATATATCCGCTTTCAAGAATGCCGTCTACATCAATGCGATTCAGCCGTTCATGTACTTCTTCGACCAATTTATGGTCCACGATTCCCTTGATATACATGACTGCGACATCGGTTTGGGTCACGCGGCCCAATTTGTTTTGTTTCCAGCCACAGGTTCGGATCTTTAATCTTACGTCGGATCAAGGCTGTATTCGTGCGCAGTGTTTCCGAAAATCCTTCTCGCGGCCCACGGACGACATTTTCCGAGGCGGGCTCGGTGACCCCGCGATCCTTCCATCCTCGTGCGCTGGCCACGATTCCCTGCGTCTCACCGTCAACCAAAATGATTGCATCTCCGGATAACAGAGCGTTATATAAGGTTTCAAAGTCGGTAACATCCCGGATGTCCCCGATGGTCAGGGCGTAATCTTTTAAAATCTGCAATACATGGGAGGAGGTTTGGATGCTACGCTCCACGTCGCTGGACAAGCTGCTATCCAGCATCATCGACTCCATAATGAAGTCAGAGACTATATTTTTATCCGCCAAACCGTCGGTATAGAGGATCGCAATGATTTGTTCACCATCCTTGCCGATACGAACCTCTCTTATGATGATGTCGGTGCTGTTACCGAGTGCTTGTCTGATCCGCTGAAGATTTGACCCGATATTTGGACTGAGCTGCGCCTCTGAATGTGCAGGCTTACTCTCGGTGTGCTGGACAGGTGGCTTTTTAAACTTGTTGTGGATGCTTCTATTCCGAAAACGCATGAATGTTCGCCCTCTCCTTGCGGATGTTTTTTAATCCAGTATGGACGCAGTGGGCTTCTCATAAACTTACTATTGGAATTTCGATGGGTAGAAGGGGAATATGAAAAGAACCTCTTTCACAAGAATGAAAGAGGTTCTCAGGCATTTGCACCAATTACAATTTAGGATTTTTCCCATATTTGTTCTCAGCGGGTTGACTGTCTTGGCATAAGAATACAATCAGGATAATAGTACCAACAAGAGGGATTAAACTGATCAAAATCCACCATCCGGTTCTGCCTGTGTCGTGCAGTCTACGGGCTATAACGGCCAGAGACGGCAACAGGACAGCCAAAGAATAAAGGTACGTCAAGATCGGAGTTAAGCCCACAAGACCATCGATCAAACCGATTATAAAAGCCGCGATCACATTGAACAGAGCAAACATCCAGTATTCTGTACGTCGTGCTCTACCTTGGAATCCTACATAGTTTTTTAATCCATTTAAATACCATTGCATATATTTTCACCTCCTCAAAAAAATTTAAAGGTTTACTTTAAGGTAATTCAAAATTGTTCTTTTAGGTATATCGGCAGGAAGGAAATAGAATTTTACTTGTAAAATTATGGTTCTAAAATGGGCGTATACACAACTAATTTATTAATGTTAATAATTTAATGAATAATTTATAAAAATATAAAATTATATATTGAATTTTCCACATTCATTGAATAATATAGAGGTACGGTTAACCGTCAGGTTTGAATCCGCCTTCTTAACAGAAGATACTTTTATTTTCCGAATGAATTGAAAGCGCTTTAATTCAAGATGGGGGGATGAGCGACATTTAATTCGAGGGTGAAGAAGCTAATACAAACATAATCCTGACCGCCTTACTTAATATCGTCTTATGTTTAACAATCAGGTATGTTCAAAAACGAGAGGAGATTAGTTTATGAAGCCATTATTTTTTCGCAAGGTAACGGCAGCTTCTCTGGCGGGTGCGCTGCTGCTGCCTGCCTCTTATGCAGGCGCCGAACAAATGCTCAATCCGGATACAGATGGGATTCAAGCTGCAGGGCAGATTACCCTTCAAGATCAAAACCAAGAGAACATTTCCATTCAAAGCAAAAAGACCGTTTCTTTCAAGGAAACTTCCGTACATGATCCATCCATTCTGAAAGTGAAAGATACATTTTACATTTTTGGTTCCCATCTTGCTGCTGCCAAGTCCAAGGACCTCATGAATTGGGATACGATTGCCACAGGAGTAGCGAATGGTAATGTATTGATTCCCAACGTCAAAGAGGAATTAAAAGAAGCGCTGGATTGGGCCCAGACAGACACGCTGTGGGCAGCGGATGTCATTCAACTGGCCAATGGAAAGTTTTACATGTACTATAACGCCTGCAAGGGTGACTCCCCGCGTTCAGCAATGGGTCTAGCAGTTGCCGATAAAATTGAAGGGCCTTATAAGAATAAAGGCATTTTCCTGAAATCTGGCATGTGGGGTCAACTGGGTGAGGATGGGACGATCTATGACGCAACCAAGCATCCGAATGTCGTGGACCCGGACACTTTTTACGATAAGAGCGGCAAGCTCTGGATGGTATACGGCTCCTACTCAGGAGGCATTTTCATTCTGGAAATGGATGAAAAAACAGGGAAGCCGCTGCCCGGACAAGGCTACGGGAAAAAGCTGACAGGCGGTAACCATGCCCGTATGGAAGGGTCGTACATACAGTACAGTCCGCAAACGGACTATTATTACTTGTTCCTGTCTTATGGGGGCTTATCGGCAGATGGAGGATACAACCTTCGTGTGGCTCGATCCAAAACACCGGATGGTCCTTTTTACGATGCTGAGGGCAACGATATGATCAAGGTCAAGGCGAATCCTGACAAGCCTCTTTTTGATGACGCTTCCATTGAGCCGTACGGTGTCAAGCTGATAGGGAACTATCTGATTCCAAGAGAAATTGGGGACTCGGGTACTGGACTGGGTACAGGCTATGTTTCACCCGGACATAACTCGGCTTATTACGATCCCAAAACGAAAAAGCATTTTCTGATTTTTCACTCCCGTTTCCCGGGCAGAGGCGAACAGTTTGAAGTGCGGGTGCATGAAATGTTTATGAACGCTGACGGTTGGCCTGTAGTTGCTCCTTATCGTTATTCTGGGGATGAGGATTCACTGAAGAAGTTGTCGGAAAAGGATGTCCTCGGTCAATACTCGTATGTAAATCACGGGAAAGAAATCTCGGCCAATATTAAGCAAGCCGTGACCGTCAGTTTGGAAAGCGGCGGCAAACTGTCCGGCGGCGCGAGCGGTACATGGAAGCTTGGTACAGGTAATCAGCTGGAGATTACGGCGGATGGCACGAAGTACAAAGGTGTATTCCTGCGGCATCTTGATCCAGATACGGGCACCAAGACGCTTGCCTTCACTGCCCTGTCCTCCAAGGGTGTTGCGGTCTGGGGTACGTTGAAGCCTGAGCAGAAGGCCAGCAAAATTGTAGCCGCGGTGCAGAAGGATTTGAGCTTGGGCGATACGAGCAACGTTTTTTATAATCTGACGCTTCCTACTCAGGGAACACAAGATACCACCATTTCGTGGGAGTCCTCACGTCCCGAGAACATTTCCGTGACAGGTGAAGTGTACCGTCCAGAAGCGGGCTCCCAGCCTGCAACGGTCACATTGACCGCGACCATAAAAAAAGACAAAGCAACAGCGAAGAAAAGCTTTATAGCCACGGTTCCCGAGCAGGCTCAGGGTCCGCAGCTCGCGCACTATTCATGGAGTGAGGATCAAGGGACAACGGTCGTGGATAGCACATACAACAACTATGATGGCAAGGCATTTGGGGGAGCCACATGGGACAAGGAAGGGAAGTCCGGCGGAGCTCTTGTTTTGAACGGCAAGGATGGTTACGTGCAGCTGCCGGGCATGGTAACGGATGCCGAGGACTTTACTTTTTCCGCGTGGGTAAACTGGAAGGGCGGCGCAGCCTGGCAGCGGATTTTTGACTTTGGAAATGGACAGAGCCGCCATATGTTCCTGACTTCATCCCAAGGAAGCGGAGTGCTACAGTTTACGATCCATGAAGGTACGGATCAAAGCTTGCTTTCGAAAGCACCGCTGCCATTGAACCAATGGACGCATGTAGCGGTTACACTGGAGGGGAACACTGGAAAGCTGTATGTAAACGGTGAAGAGGTAGCTGTTAATGATAGCGTTACCTTTAACCCGAGAGAACTGCTGACGAGCGAGGCTTATCTCGGCAAAAGCCGCTTTGCTGCCGATGCCAACTTTAATGGCAGTCTGGATGAGGTTCAATTGTATAACAAAGCGCTTACAACAGATGAAATTAAGGCATTGGCAGGTCTTTGATGCTGGTAAAACAATAACGTAACCGAGTAGATGCAGGAGACGGGCTTATTATAAAAAAAGTTCGTTTCCTGCATAAGTTTTATATATTTATTTTTCTTTTGCTGGTATAATAATAAGCAGTCGTGGATATACTGTTTTAAGTAGGCGTTGATGAATGACTTTCGCCTCATGAATACGGCCTAGAAACGTAAATAGATGACAAGAGCACTCTGCATAATTTAAATTCCCCAGTGCTTGCGTTTTCAATACACTTATGGTAATATGAGTATATTGAAATTGTGACCTGAGATTCGCATATTGTAGAGGGTTATTGTTTTAGGTTGAAATAACCTTGTACAATATGTGAATTTTTATTTGTAAAAAATAAAGGTCATATAAATATATTTTGGAGGTAATTCCATGCAAACAGGTACAGTTAAATGGTTTAACGCAGAAAAAGGTTTTGGTTTCATCGAGGTTGAAGGTGGAAGCGACGTATTCGTACATTTCTCCGCAATCCAAGGCGACGGCTTCAAATCTTTGGACGAAGGCCAACGCGTAGAATTCAACGTAGTTGAAGGAAACCGTGGACCACAAGCTGAGAACGTTGTAAAACTGTAATTTAAAATTACAGCCTACTTCAAATGCCCCGAACATAGCGTTTGGGGCATTTGTTTTTATCTGTTCACAGGGCCGTTTTTGAACTGATTACATCTTATCGCTTTATAAATCATGAAGAAAGAGGGATGTTTATGTACAATTCACGGAAAAAGCCAATGGATGAGATTCCTGAGGAAATTACAACTGTCTGGAATTGCGCCAGTGATACGTGCAACGGATGGATGCGGGATAATTTCGCTTTTTCTGTCGAGCCGACATGCCCCATTTGCGGTTCTGCCATGGTGAAGGGCGAGAAAAAGCTGGCCGTTTTGAATAATACGAGCTTTAATCATACCAAACAATCCTAATTGGATATATGTTTGTAGTAAAGGATGCCCCATAGCCGCTAACGGCGCTGAGGCGTCTTTTTTGTTTTTTGGAGAATGCACCGCAAGGTGCTATTTTTTTGTACATCAGGATTTTGCAAAATCCTCACGTATGAATGTCTTGGTTCTCCGATTATGGCATGGGGGAAGGTTGAGATAGTATGCTCAGTAAGGTGGAATTAAATTCGGGGAGCGCGTCGTAGAATACAGCATGACCGCTTCGTTCAAAAGGAATAAGCCTCGATCCGGCAATTCCTTTTTGGGTTTCGATTGCCAGCGGGAAAGGGCAGACCTGATCCAGCTTCCCGTGTAAAATCCAGGTAGGTACACGGATATATGGCAGATCCGGACGTAAATCAGAATCACGCAGTGAATATAAAGTGAAGGCCATGCTGTTGACAGAGGATGCAAAGCCTTGGTCACGTATCCAATCGCGTAAGCTCTGGCTGACGGGGTTGGCAAACAATAGTTCGCCAAATGAAGTGACCAGTTGCGGTCGATCTGTATAGGCTTGCTTGATGAGCTTATCCACCTCCGTGACCGGAGTGCCTTGAGGAAAGTCGCTGGATTGAGTGAAACGGGGCGTAGCTGCTCCAAGAAGAATAAGCTGAGTGACTCCAAATCCCCGGTGCCTGCTCATATAGCGTACGACAACAGCCCCTCCCATGGAAAAACCAATCAGCCGCACCTGTCTTAGCTGGAGCGACTGAATGACAGCTAGCAGATCGTCCGCAAGCCGATCATAGTTATAGCTTTGCCACGGTCGATCTGACCTGCCGAATCCCCGAAGATCCACCTGAATACAGCGATACCCGTAAGAAGGCAGCAGAGCCGCCTGATATTCGTACATTCGATGATCCAGCGGCCATCCGTGCACCATCAGAATGGGGATGCCATCTCCTGTATCTTCTACATACAGCTTGACGCCGCGTTCTACCTCAACATAATATCCCATTGCTTTCACCCCTTTAGAGTCACGAAAATTCGTTCTTTTTCACATATATGTACCCGGGGCTTAGCTCATTCGAAAAAGGGATGGCAGCAGTCACGATTTGAACGTATTGATTGTTAAAAAATGTATGTCATCCCGTATAGCGATAAGATATAATGATGGGATGAAATAGCAACGGGAGAGTGGAACCATGGCACCATCAAAAACTTTAAAATGGATTACAGGCGGTCTAGAGCTATTTTTAGCTATTCCTGTTTTGGGTGGATTCATCGTCTTAAACTCTGCGTATACCGTATTGTTTTTTATGATGATTTTCCATATTGTTACATTAGTGCTCTCGGTGGTAAACAAGGAGGCCTATTATGGATCTATCTTAGGGATCGTGACCTCTGTTGTCGGATGGATTCCGTTCGTGGGATGGTTAATGCATTTGTTTTCAGGTATATTTTTGATGATTACCGCAGCACAGCAGCCGCGTTATCAAGATCGCAACTCCTACGATGATTATTATCGTTACTAAAGTACAGACAGTTGAATCAGCAACCTGCTCTGTGGGATTACGCCGCTTGTGAACATTTTGTGTGAAGTGAGAAGAAGGCTCTGTTGTTAAGAGAGCTTTGCGAAACGAATACAGTATCTGTAAAATGAAAATATAGTTACTCGTTGTTGCATAAAGCTAGACAAGTAACTACATCATTTCATACAGAGTTGTACAAGCTCGTGCCGGAAGATCCGGTATCGGACGTTTCGCAGTTGTCACGTTTCCGAAATCATCGGTTGGGAAGTACGTATTGAAACATGTGGTCCGTCAGTGCATTGAGCAGGGCCTGGAGATAAGCAAAACCATTCTCATGGACGCGACATACGCGTATGTAGGCAGCCAAAAACAGAGGCCGCTCAACGTACTGGGAGTGCAGCTAAGCGCTGTTTTGCTTCGTCGCCAAACAGCAGTCAAAGCTGGTAAGAAACTGCCCAAGTTGCCGTACGTCAAAAGCAACAAGTAAAGAAAAAATCGAGCAGAGCAAAAGTAGCCCCTCCTCGGTAGAGGATGGACTACTTTTTTTGTATTACATTAGCTTTAATTCCGGTTCTGAGTCTCGTTTATGAAAAAGCTGAGAATCTCGAAATAGCTACATGACCTGAGCTGTTAGCTATTACTGGTGAATTAGCAATGGTAATAGGAAACCCAGATATATTTCTAAATTGAATTGTATCTCCGACAGCAAGAGCCTCAATTTGAACTAAAACCAATTGACCACTTGTTGCCGTGGTTACAGCAGGAGCGAGATATGCTGTAGAATTATTTAGTGATAACCCAATTGTTGCTTCTGGTAGTGTGGCAGTTGCAAGATTTATTACAACACTAATGTTATACAACCCCGCATTTTGTATTGTGAAAACACTTGTTACTGCGTTATAAGTAAGTGCAGTAGATTGGTTTGGAGTAATATTTAAAATGTTTGATCCCGAAGCAATTGTCTGAGGTTGAATATTACCGTTAAAGTATGCGTCTATAAACGTAGGAGGTGGGCCAGTGGGGCCGGTTGAACCTGTTGAACCTGTTATACCAACACCTGTGGCACCAGTAGGTCCAATAGCCCCGGTAGCACCGGTGATGCCAGAAACTCCGGTAACACCCGTAACGCCAGTAACACCCGTGACTCCAGTAGCGCCAGTAGCCCCGGTAGCGCCAGTGACTCCGGTAACACCCGTGACTCCAGTAGCGCCAGTAGCTCCGGTAGCGCCAGTGACTCCGGTAACACCTGTGACTCCAGTAGCGCCAGTAGCTCCGGTAGCCCCAGCCCCGGTAACGCCAGTAGCTCCGGTAACTCCGGTAGCGCCAGAAACTCCGGTAACTCCAGTGACTCCAGTGACTCCGGTAACACCCGTGTCGCCAGTAGCTCCGGTAGCCCCGGTAACACCCGTGACACCAGTAGCCCCGGTAGCGCCAGTGACTCCGGTAACACCCGTGACTCCAGTAGCGCCAGTAGCTCCGGTAGCGCCAGTGACTCCGGTAACACCTGTGACTCCAGTAGCGCCAGTAGCTCCGGTAGCCCCAGCCCCGGTAACGCCAGTAGCTCCGGTAACTCCGGTAGCGCCAGAAACTCCGGTAACTCCGGTAGCGCCAGAAACTCCGGTAACTCCAGTGACTCCAGTGACTCCGGTAACACCCGTGTCGCCAGTAGCTCCGGTAGCCCCGGTAACACCCGTGACACCAGTAGCCCCGGTAGCGCCAGTGACTCCGGTAACACCCGTGACACCAGTAGCCCCAGTAGCGCCAGTGACTCCGGTAACTCCGGTAGCCCCAGTGACTCCGGTATCACCCGTGACGCCAGTAGCGCCAGTAGCTCCGGTAACGCCAGTAGCTCCGGTAGCGCCAGTAACTCCAGTAACTCCAGTGACTCCGGTGACTCCGGTAACACCCGTGACGCCAGTAGCTCCGGTAGCCCCAGTGACTCCGGTAATACCCGTGACGCCAGTAGCTCCGGTAGCCCCAGTGACTCCGGTAGCCCCGGTAACGCCAGTAGCTCCAGTAGCACCAGTAACTCCGGTAACGCCAGTGACTCCGGTAATACCCGTGACGCCAGTAGCTCCGGTAACGCCAGTAGCGCCAGTGACCCCAGTAGAACCCGTGACGCCAGTAGCTCCGGTAACGCCAGTAGCGCCAGTGACCCCAGTAGAACCCGTGACGCCAGTAGCGCCAGTAGCTCCGGTAGCGCCAGTAACTCCAGTAACTCCGGTAGCACCTGTGGCTCCAGTAGCGCCAGTAGCTCCGGTAATACCCGTAACTCCTGTGGCTCCGGTAGCCCCCGTGACTCCGATAGCGCCAGTGACTCCAATAGCCCCGGTAACTCCAGTAACTCCGGTAGCCCCCGTGATGCCAGTAACTCCGGCTGCACCTGTTACGCCAGTAACTCCGGTAGCGCCAGTGACTCCAGTAACTCCGGTATCACCCGTGACGCCAGTAGCTCCGGTAGCCCCAGTGACTCCGGTAACACCCGTAACGCCAGTAGCTCCGGTAACGCCAGTAGCTCCGGTAGCGCCAGTGACTCCGGTATCACCCGTGATGCCAGTAGCTCCGGTAACTCCAGTAACACCAGTGACTCCGGTAACACCCGTGATTCCAGCAGCTCCAGTAGCGCCAGTGACTCCGATAGCCCCGGTAACTCCAGTAGCCCCTGTTACGCCAGTAGCTCCGGTAGCGCCAGTGACCCCGGTAGCCCCCGTGACTCCGATAGCGCCAGTGACTCCGATAGCCCCGGTAACTCCAGTAACTCCGGTAACTCCGGTAACTCCAGTAACTCCAGTAACTCCAGTAACTCCAGTAACTCCAATAACTCCAGTAACTCCAGTAACTCCGGTAACGCCAGTAGCTCCGGTAACGCCAGTAACTCCGGTAACTCCGGTAACACCCGTAACGCCAGTAGCTCCGGTAGCGCCAGTGACTCCGGTAACACCCGTGACGCCAGTAGCTCCGGTGACACCAGTAACTCCGATAGCCCCGGTAACTCCAGTAACTCCGGTTGCACCTGTTACGCCAGTAACTCCGGTAGCGCCAGTGACTCCTGTGATGCCAGTAACTCCGGTAGCGCCCGTAGCCCCGGTAGCACCGGTGATGCCAGTAACTCCGGTAACACCCGTGATTCCAGCAGCTCCAGTAGCTCCAGTAGCGCCAGTGACTCCGATAGCCCCGGTAACGCCAGTAACTCCAGTAACTCCGGTTGCACCTGTTCCGCCAGTAACTCCGGTAGCACCTGTAGCGCCAGTAACTCCGGTAGCACCTGTAGCGCCAGTAGCTCCGGTAACTCCGGTATCACCCGTGACACCAGTAGCCCCAGTAGCGCCAGAAACTCCGGTAGCCCCGGTAGCGCCAGTGACACCGGTATCACCCGTGACACCGGTAGCCCCGGTAGCCCCGGTAACACCAGTAGCTCCAGTAGCGCCAGTAACGCCAGTAACTCCAGTAACGCCAGTGGCTCCGGTAGCGCCAGTAGCCCCGGTAACGCCAGTAGCTCCAGTAACACCAGTAACACCAGTAACTCCGGTAACGCCTGTGATGCCAGTAACTCCAGTAACGCCAGTAGCCCCGGTAACGCCAGTGACTCCGGTAATACCCGTGACGCCAGTAGCTCCGGTAACGCCAGTAGCTCCGATAGCCCCGGTGATGCCAGTAACTCCGGTAACTCCGGTAACGCCAGTAGCCCCGGTAACTCCTGTGACTCCAGTAGCGCCAGTAGCCCCAGTAACGCCAGTAGCTCCGGTAGCGCCAGTGACTCCGATAGCGCCAGTAACTCCAATAGCCCCGGTAACTCCAGTGGCCCCCGTAACTCCTGTGGCTCCGGTAGCCCCCGTGACTCCGATAGCGCCAGTGACTCCGATAGCCCCGGTAACGCCAGTAACTCCGGTAACTCCAGTGACTCCGGTATCACCCATAACGCCCGTAGTTCCGGTAGCGCCAGTGACTCCGGTAACACCCGTGACGCCAGTAGCTCCGGTAGCGCCAGTGGCTCCCGTTAGCCCTGTCGGTCCCGCGCCTTTTGCTACAAGCAATTCGGAAGATACAACACGGTGAGCTGTCACTAACTGCCCCATTGAATTTTTACCCCAGACTGAAACTTGAATCTCATTTTCTGTAACACTTTCAGTGGTAAAAACAAACTCAAATGAATTAAAATCAGCATAATAATCTTTTGTAATCACTTCATTTGAATTTACAGTTATAAAATCAAGCACATATAACGTTCTTGTACCATTTAGATAAAAACCCTGAATCAATACCGTAGAAGAATTCACAGTATCACGATTATCAATTTTCACGGTAACTCGATGAGTAGGCCGAATACCACTGACATAATTATTTTCTATGGGTCCAGTTGATATAACCGCCATATATTGGATTCTCCTTTTGTCTAAAGTAACGAAGCTATAATCCTATCACTAATGCCACCTCTTCTATAACTAGTATTGAGATTCGAATGTTCACGATTTATATAATATGTAACATCTATATATACGTGTGGACATTTCCTATGTGATAAAAACCCCTTTTGATAAGGGAGCCTTTTTTGTGGGGCACAAAAAATACCGCTCCGCCTGCCGAAAAAGCAGGGGAGCGGTATTTTTTTAATTCGTATGCTTTTGTATGGGAAAGCCGGATCATGAGAAACGTTACGGGTAGCTGTATGTGATGACAGGTTACTTCGTTGCCGCTGACTTAGCTGGAGCTTTACTTGTTCCTACTGGCGGTTGGGACGGTTTAACGCCGTTTACTAAATCCGTAACTATTTTCTCTAGGTTAGAGATTCGATTGTTGTATTCGGTGTCAGTAACTTTACCGTTTTTCTTTTCTTCAGCCATCCTCGATTTCGTGTCGGAAACGAGCAAACTAATGACTTCTTTCACGTTCACGCTTTGTGCCTTTGCGATCGCAGCGAGCGTTTTACCGGCTTTCAATTGTGTGTTCAGTTCGCTGGAAGATAGACCTAGCAGCTTCAAAAGGGCTTTATTCTCCGCATAATTACCGCCCGCCGCTTTCGGGCCGTTGGCATCGCCAGGAAGTACATTCCCTTTGGCGGCGAGCAGTTTCTCGGCCATAGCGGAATAGTCCGTTGTATTGGATGCGTTAGCTCCGGCAGGAGGATTTTCCTTCAGCCATGTGGAGAGATTCGTTTTCAGCTTTTCTTTGGACACGCCTTGCTTCTCAGCCACTTCACCCAAGGTGTTTTGTTTAAGTTGGGTTCTAAGCGCATCGTTATCAAGGGACAATAGCTTGCCCAGCTTGTCCTGAAATTGACCGATTTGTCCAAATTGTCCTTGTGCATCCGTAGGCGGCTTTTGTGAAGCATTAGCAGATTTGTCAGCTGTAGCGGCAGCAGCGTGAACCGCGCCCGCAGAATAAAGTGCTCCACCTCCTAGAAATGCCAATGCCATCGTTCCAGCCAAAATTGCTTTCCTGGTGTTCTTCATCTTCATTTTCCACCTTTCGGTTAGGGTGTGTTTGGTACGAGATTTATCATAAGATATGAACTTGAATGCTGTCTGAGTGCAAGCTGAGCATTTGCTGAATAGGTTTTTTTTGGGCGGCATGACTAAAATTTTAACTGAACATTTACTTGTATTATGTGTATTAAGTGATATAATACACTATATGCACGATAGATGCAGCGGATTAGGGGGAAAAACCCATGGAAGAGCAAAGGGTTGGCTCGCTTCGGTTTTTAATTGATTTTAGCCAGCCATTATATGAACAAATATTAAATCAGGTACGAAGCTCCATTGCCAAAGGGGAGATTGAAATGGGAAGCAAAATGCCGTCCGTTCGTGATCTGGCACAGGAATTGCGTATGAATCCGAATACTGTGATGCGGGCGTATCAGGAGCTGGAGCGGGACGGACTGACTGAGAAGCGGCGCGGCTTGGGAACCTATGTTACGTCGTCCAGTGAGCGGGTAGACAGCTTTCGGGAACAACTGGCCCTGACGTATATAGATCAGTTCCTGGGACAGATGAGCAGTCTGGGGCTGTCATGGGAGGATGTACAGCGGTATATAGGAAGCAAACAGAACGGGAAAGATGACGAAGGAGGCGAAGGGGCATGACGGAATCTATTGTGGTTGCGAGTCATCTGACGAAGCAATATGAAAGTAAAAAAGCGCTGGACCACTTGGATGTCGTCATTCCGGCGGGACGCATTGTAGGGGTGCTTGGACCCAATGGTTGCGGGAAGTCAAGCTTGTTTCGGGCGATCACCGGATTGATTCGGCCGGACGGAGGCGAGCTTTACGTGTTGGGGCAAAAGCCCGGTTGGGAAACCAACCGTGGCATATCCTACCTGCCTGACCGGGCCCGCTGGTACCCCAATCATACGGTGCAGCAGACACTGGAGTGGGGACAGTCCTTTTTGCCCGGCTTTAATATGAAGGATGCGCATAAGCTGGCTGATCATATGGACGTAGAGTTGGAGTTGAAAATGACCGGGTTGAGCCGCGGGCAGGAGGCCCGTGTGCTGCTGATTCTGTGTCTGGCGCGTGAGGTTCCGCTTATGATCCTGGATGAACCCTTTGCTGGCATTGATGTCCTTTCCAGAGAAGCAATCGTGGCCGGTATTATTGATTATTTGGAGGATCGGCAGCAATCCATACTCATGAGTACACATGATATTCAGGAAGTGGAAGGTTTATTTGATTACACGATTATGATGGACCGCGGACGGGTGATATGGTCCGGTGATTCGGATGATCTACGTGGAGAGCATGGATCACTGAATCAGGTGTTCCGCAATTTGTACAAAAAGGAGTGGAAGGCGTGAATTCATCAGGGCTGTTCAAAGATTTGATACGCCATGAATTTCGAAATAAAGGAAGCTGGAGAAAGCAGAGCCGCAATCGACTGCCCAGAACGTGGAGACTTGTATATTTCTCACTATTTCTAATTGCGGCGTTCGTTATTTCCTTGTATTTCGCGCTTCACAACCAACTCGAATTGACAAGGCTGTGGTATGTCACCCTAGGCTTGCCGTACATGATCATTTTCATGGGTGTGGGAAGTCTGAGAAGAGAATGGGAGAATGACACCTACGGATGGTGGCTGACCCTGCCCTATCCGCGCATGTGGCTGATTAGCGCCAAATGGATTGCTGCTATTTTACAAGCCATGGTCGTGACATTGTTCCTGTTTGTGGTAGGTTCTCTGTACGCGCTGTTCATCTCATCAACCATCCAGCCTTATACGTTTGCGGATGCAGCGTCCTTTATTATAGCTGGATTGAACTGGTTTGTGATGATTATCGCTTTCACACCGTTTGTTATTGCGCTGGGTCTGCTGACGGCCAGTACCAAATACAGCACTTTGCGGCCGATTAGCCCGATACTGTGGATTCTTTTGATGGGTGGTGGGAGTGTCTTTTATTGGTCAGGCGATCAGGGGCTTTATGAGCAGTTTGACCATGTTCAGACAGGACAATGGTTTCCTTTTACTTGGCATTTCCCGGTTGCGGTGTTGATCAGTTGGGTTGCTGCATACGCATTAATCCGCTTGAACGCTTATTTGCTGGAGAAAAGGCTGTCAATTTAGCAAACGATCCAATGACATATATATAGGAAGGGAGTTTCACTATGGCGACGATATTCATCTATGCATTGTTGGCTGTTTTGGTGGGGCTGATGATCTGGTTGAGAACCAAAAGACGAGGGGGGCCGGTCAAAGGAAACGGAGTGCGTCTTTTGCTTCCCTTGTTTATAGCATTCCCACTCATGATGATGTCTGTGTACCAATTGATGCATATTCCCGGCCAAACGCATGCGCTTCCCGCCTTTTGGGAGCTGCTGGCTGCCGGGCTGTTAGGTGCGGTGTTTGGTTACGTCATTCTGCTGCATACGGCATATGAGAGACGGGACGACGGACACATTTATCCCAAGCCGAACCAATATTTTAAATACATTATTATCTCCATTATTTTGCTTCGCGTCGTTTTGACCCAGTATCTTAGTAGCTTGGGTACGACCGAGATTAGTCTACTGGCGATTACGATGGCGGTCGTCTACATCTCCATCTGGCGGATTGGGAGCTTCGTTAAGTTTCGGAGAACGTTATCGGTATAAATGGTATAAATCGTGTAAAGAAGCGGGTTTTCTGTTCAAAAGCGTTCATTCGCTTGGTGATAGAACCTGTTTCTTTGTGGCTTCATCATAAATTCAACGGGCCACAAGTATAAAAATTTGAAAGGAGGGAGCATTGAGGTTTCAAAAGAATCGATTGGGGTTTAAAGGATAGGAGAGGATGTTGTAAATTATTTTTTTTCGTGGTAAGCTGTAACCATATTAGTTACATAAAAGGGAATCGTTTTCCATATTATTTTATAAGATGAGAGGGGCTTACATTCATGAAAAAACATACGGTTACCGCTGCACTCGCGGGCTTGCTTGTGCTATCTTCTGCTGTACCGGCCTTAGCTGCCGAGGTAAAACCCGCTACAGGTATTCAGGTTTGGGTAGATGGCAAGAAAGAGGCTTATCAGATCGCTCCTATTGTGAGAAATAAGCAGGTCTTAATTCCTTTGAGACAATTGGCCTCCAGTTTGGGAATTCCGCTGGATTCCAAGCATATTACGTTCAACACAGCGCGTCAAAGCACGACAATCCGTTATGGTCAGGCTACCGTTGTCCTGGTATCAGGAAGTCCGGAAGCGCAAATCAATGGAATTAAGGTGCCACTGTCCACTTCGACGATTTTAACCAAACAAGGGGTGACCTATGTTCCGGTGGATGTCGTTAAGGAGGCATGGGGCAAGCAAGTGACTTGGGACCCGGCCAGCCAAACTGTGCAAATCGGGATAAGCAACAAGGATAAGGTTGTTGAGATTCTGACAAGCTTTGAAACCGGAGATACGAAAGCGGCCGAAACTTGGGTTAGCAAGGATCAATATATCCAGCATAATCTGAGCTTTGCCAACGGTAGAGAGGGCCTGATCGAAGGTATTAAACAAATGAAAGGAGCCAATACACAGGTTGATATCCAAAGAATCATTCAGGATGGAGACTATGTAGCCGTTCATTATAAGGAAACTGATGATGGCAAACCAAGCGTATTGTTTGATATTTTCCGGTTCGACAAGAACGGTAAGATTGTTGAGCATTGGGACAATAGTCAGGAGCTGGCTCCAGCCAATCCGAGCGGCCGTACGATGATTGACGGAACGACAGAAATCACAGATCTTAACAAAACCGAAGCGAACAAAGCGTTGATTCGTAAGTTTGTGGATGATGTTCTGGTGGGCAAGAACCGCGCTGCACTGGAAAGCTACTATAACGGTGATCATTACATTCAGCATAATCCTTTCTTCGGGGATGGCGTAGCCAATCTGAAACAAGCATTTCCTGCTGTGAGTACCACGGGAACCACTTCTGGATACGATAAGGTTCACATGATCATTGGAGAAGGGAATTTCGTACTGGTTGTGAGTGAAGCGAAAACGCCTCAAGGTACTTCCGGCGCTGTCTACGATCTGTTCCGGGTGGAGAACGGCAAAGTAGCAGAGCATTGGGATGTAGTTCAGGACATTCCGTCTAAATCTGAGTGGAAAAACACAAACGGCAAGTTTTAAAAATGGCATTCACGGCATGACTGATCCTGAAGGTGATTCCCTAACTACCCTATCCTTGCTAAAATGATGGAAACATGATGAGTGGGGATGGGATGATGGGGAGTTTTAAACAGCGGGTAGGCTGTCTGCATGCGCATCACTCGAACATTGCCTATGTGGAAAGGGCTTTTGCCCCTTATGAGGTGGAAGTGAAGCATTTTGTGGACCCTGCACTCATGTACAGAGTTTCAACTGATCCAGACTTCTCGGCGGTGGATGCCAGTCGAAAGGTAGAAGAGCAACTGGAATGGATGGCTCAAAGCGGCATAGATGTTATTTTGATTACATGCACGAATTATATAGTCTTCGCGGAAAGGGTTCAATTGACGATGCCTACACCCGTGATAACGCTGGATGAACCCTTTTTCCATGAGATATGCGATGGATCCGTTGCCACAAACCTTGGTATTTACGAATCCGGCTACTGTAGAGGGGACGATGAAACGTCTTTATCATATAGCGGCCCTGTTAGGTAAGTCAGATATCTCTTCGTTGATAGAGGTCAAGGTGGTGGAGCACGCTTTTGAGCTGATTATGCAAGGTCGCAAAGACGAGTATATGGAAGTGCTGGTCCGTTCATTGCATGAACTGAGAGAGGCTGATCCAGACAGAACGCTGGCTGTGGCGCAGTTATCTATGGTTGATGCTGCATTGCAGGTGGAGCTGGAGACGGGTCAGGCGATTGGCAATCCCTTACGGTCGTTGATGAATTTGCTTGAGAATTTGTTAGGTTGAACAATAAGCATGACCAAAAGAACTTCCAACCCGTATTCCGGGGCAGTGGAAGTTCTTTTTTTGCAGGATAGCGTGTGATTAGGCGTGCTTCTATGGTGTTCGTCATAAGGTATTCTGTTGATCTGGAGTGCTTAGTACTGCGCCTGCTGATTCTCTCTGGATGAGCGTAACGTATAGCCGTTCATGCTCCACGTCTTCCCCCGCTATGATTTTGAGAACTTGTTCGGCAGCTACTGCGCCCCATTTATGTTTGGAGTAATCAATGGTCGTCAGACGGGGCTGAATATATTGTGCCAGCTCGATATTATCAAAGCCAACGATATGAATGTCTTGGCCGATTGTAAGTTCCGACTGAGCCATTCGATTGTAAAAGCCTACTGCCATCTCATCATTGAGGCAGAATACCGCGACGGGTTCAGAATCCGGGCTGACATGTTGCTGTAAAATGATCTCGGCCGCCTGTTCACCGCCCGATTTTTCAAAATCGCCACCAATCTCGATCATTTCGGCGGTGCCGCTGCGCTCGATCGTCTGTTTGACCGCCTGCATCCGCTGCCGTGAATCATAAGAGCCGTCCGGCCCGGTGACAACGTACAGCTTGCGGTGTCCCATTTCCAGCAAATGCTCTACCGCAAGAGCGGCACCTGCTTTGTTATCCAGCAGTACCTGATTAATGTTAGGATGATTCAGCTCACGGTCCAGCACGACCATTTTATGCCCGCGCTCGGCGTAATTCAGCAGTTCCTGACTATCGAACGTCTGATCCAGTATGATGGCTCCATCAATCATGCGCTCCGGCAGCATTCGGTGAGACTGCTTGCCGCTGCATACGATGAGGTCATAGTCTTTTCGGTTCAAAATTTCCTTGATGCCGTACAACAAATCTCCATAAACGTCTCCACGGAAATCGGTCAGGAAGACGCCGATAATTTTGGTTTCCCTTTTTTTGAGATTACGCGCGGCGGCATTTGGCACATAGTTAAGCTCTTTGGCAATAGCTAAAATACGTGCGCAGGTCTCTTCCGTTACCTTATCACTGCCGTTCAATGCGTATGAAACGGTAGATATGGAAACGCCCGCCTGTTTGGCGATATCTTTAATGCTGACCACATCGTTTCCTCCTTTTCGCCAGTCTTATACTTGCTATTGTATACCTGATTATTAAACTTGTATTTATTTCGAATATCGTAACTGGACGTGCAAGCAGCAAAGGGCGATCCCGCAAGATCGCCATTGCTTTGTTGCCTATACCTGATTTAGAATCGCTCTTGGGATTTAAGCAAAATGCTCTTTATAAAAAAATCTCCAGACGGTGTACACCGTCATGGTCTGCTAACGCCAGCTCGAAAGTCTTGCGCTTGATGCGCAGGGCACCCGAACGGTAGCGATTGTCGTCGACTGGCTCGCTCTTCAGTGGTGTTCCGTTCAATACCGCGCGGCCTTGCTCATCACTGCTATGCTCTTGCGGCATGCGGTAGACGAAGGTAACGGGTTTACCGGCAAAGGAAAATTCGAATTCCAGTCCGTCGAGATCATCCGGCAGTACAGGGTCCAGGATCAGGTCTTCGCCCGACTGACGGATACCAAGGACATTCGATATGAGCTGATTCATATAGATCCCCGGACCACTGGAGTAAATTCTCCAGCCGCCTTTGACTGGAACGGCTCCTTCACGCAGTTCACCAAACCGCTCTTGTGCTTCGTAGCGGGTATTAAACTTTCCGTCCGAGCTGCTGAAATACGCATTGCTCTGACGCCATTCGGCGTTCGGAACGGACGCGCGAATGCCGACCGGGTTGATGAGCTTCAGGCTGCGCCAAGCGTCATCTTTGCGACCGAGCTTGGCCATGGCTTCCGCGAAGCGGATATGGGCATGCACATATTGCAGCCCGACCTCGCGTCCGAAGTTGGCTGCTTGCTCTGCGCGCTTGAAGTGCGAACTCACACCGCCATCGTACTGTGCAGGGCGGTTCATCAGACGCACGCCATCCGGGCACAGGAACTGCTCGCGGATGAGCTGCTCATGAGCCAATGCTTGCTCCGGCGTGAGCAACTGGCTGATCATGCTGCGTGTCATCGGCAGCAAGCGGTAGTGAATCCCCGTCTCCGTATCGGACGGATGGAGCATCAGCTTGGGCTGACCGGGCTCTTCCATATACACGAAGCCCGGGATAATACCGCTCTCCAGCATGTAGCGGTTAAAGTCCTTGCGGATGCCTTCGGCCATCTGGTGCAGATCCCGTGCGATCTCGGCGGCTCCACTAACGACGCCTGCCGGGGCCTGCTCCAGTGCAGCAGCAAAGTTGCTAACCACCTGATAGGTGAGTGCAACGGTCCAACTGCTCGCCATGTATTGCTTCAGTTGAGCGTTAGCTGGCTGGAGCGTGTCATCCCAATCGCCGTCGCCGTAGGCCGACAAATGTGTATCATGAAGGAAATTCGCCCGAATATATTCGATTTCCTTCATCGCATGTTCCATGAGGGTCGCGGTCTGTTTTGTATAATCAAAAGTATGCCGGTTGGTGTAGGGTACATTTTCTTCCAGAATACTGTAGTCCCGGGTAGCGGTCAAATAATCTCCCAGTACCTTGAGCGGCCAGACGATAATATCGCCATGGCTTTCTTCTTGTTGAACGCGAGTATAGTTGTCAAACATAAACCATTGCGGCCAGTTTCCGCTATCCTCGTACTGATGGCTGAACACGGTCAGTAGAATGGAACGGACTTCGTCAAACTTTTGCACGGCTGAAAAATATTCCACCGGACCCTGACATACATCGCGTGTTCCCCAAGCTGCACCACCGTATTGTTCCAGACCATGAGGCACGGAATAGTGGACAAGCATATTGTGGGTATACCACCAGGCCACCGCATTCACACGGAACAGCTCGCTGGTTTCATGTCCGCTATGCGTCAGATGGAAGCCGTTCATCAGCCCGGAAAAATATTGCCGATAGCGCTCGCGCTCAGCTTCGAAAGAGGCATCTTGTTCCGCATGTGCTTGACCTTTTCCGGATGGATAGCCATGCAGCCAGCCTTGTACGGTGCAGGTCCATTCGCTGCTGTCGCCTAGCTCCAGCACGACCAGAGATGCGTCGGGGGGAAGCTGTACCCTGTAGCAGCGTGTGAGCGTCGCTCACTTGCTGTAACGGAGCGCCTTGTACCTGCATTCGGTACAACAGGTCCGGATAGGTTTCGGCGCTCAGGGAAGCCTGGTCTGCGCGGAAGAGCAGGTCCTCACCGTCCCGTTCCATATGAAACGGAAGCTCATATTCGTTCACATGCATGGACATTTGCTGAGTAACAAGGAACGGATAAGCTTTGCCGCTTGTCGAGCGAACGTGAAGCTGTACTTCTGGCGTGTCGGCGTTGGTATGGTTTGTAATGATGAGCGTATCGTCAGCAGTTTTGTAATACCAGCGCACATAGTTAAAGCCAATCTCGAACAGGGAAGGCATCGTGAGCAGATGGTATCTCCCGTGGATTCCGACATAGATACGCTGACCGGATGTTTTGGGAATATTGAGTGCATTACGCGCATTTGTGATCATTTTATTGAAATTCGTGTTGCCAATCACAAGCTGGGAATTGAACACTCCGTACATATAGGAGGTAGTTGTAATGGTTTCTTCCTTACCTCCCGCGTAATGCCCGCCCATTAAAATATGCCCATGGGGACGCTCTACACGAAGCTCTTTGGATTTGAGTACGACATGTTCATAGCTGTTTGTGAAAAAGGAGAGCAACGTGTCGTCGTCCCGTTCTTCTTCCTGCCGTTTCGGGAAGAGCTGATCCAGCTCGGCTGCGGTCATATCCAGCGTGCGCAGCGGCTCTCCGATGTTCTGGGCTGGAGCCACCCGCCCAGTTTGGAGATGACTTGTGACGTTCGCCGGGATGGCGGTCCCGGAAGCAGCTTCCATAATAGTCGCTACTTCTTCGCGTGCTTTCGTCACCAGTTCCTGGTATTCCAGCTTTGTAACGGCTGCCGGATGATTCGGCTGGAACAGGCCGTAAAAGGTAAAGTGTGCATCCCCGGCGAGCTTTGCCCGCTCGGATTGCAGCGCCGTATAAGCAAATTCGTATTGGTACACTTCATTGGCAAGCGAATCGCGGCGCAGTGCTTCTGGCTCGTTCGTTTCTTTATACGAAAGCCCAAAGAATTGAAATCCGTCCGTCGAATAACCGACGTTGCGGGTCAACGAGCCTTGCTGGATGTAAGGGAACGCTTGACTTTGCGGCTGGTTTTGACGGGAGCAGACCGTATAGCCTCTTTGTTCGTCATGGTAGACGGTATGGTCGATATATTGAGACAGATAAGCTTCATTACTGCGTACAGCCGCTGTATCCGCAATCCCGATATCCTGACCGTACACGATATCAGCTTCCACGTCATCGCCCTGTAGAGTTACATCCCAGAACCATACCCCAAGACGACTTAGCGTGAATGTCACCTGATAGCCGACACCTGATGTAAAGCCTTCCCAAATAATCTGTTGATCCGTTTGTCGTACTACTCCGGGTGAACGGACTCCCAGCAGAGGAGTGATGCTGACGTCGGACGGACGGTACAGTCGCAAGTACAGGTTGTTCAGGGAACCGTCGACAGAGTTGGTCAGCAGTTGATTAATCATGGTCGAGCCATGGGCGATTTTATATACATCACCGCTGCTCAAGAAGGTGAAGGACAGGTCTCCAACCCGTAGCAAAATATTTTGATCCAGACTTGTATTCATCAAAGGTTACGCCTCACTTTCCTGTTTCTTTCACTAAACGAAAACGTCCTTCGGTAGTATCTCGGCTGTTAGGTCCTGTAAAGACGGCGAATTCACCGCTGTCACTATCAAAGCTCAGGTCTGCATGGTGATAGCGCAGTTGAGGCTCGGCCAATGCAAATTCCACTTCCCGGCTTTCGCCCGGGGCAAGAAGAACCTTGCGGAAATCCTTCAGCTCTTTCATCGGGCGAACCGTATCTCCGCTGATATCACGGACATAGAATTGAACCGTTTCCTCGACAGGACGTGTTCCTGTGTTCGTTACCCGTACCTTCACGGTCAGTGCTTGACCGGGATTGAGGGTGTCGCTGGAAAGCTGTACGCTATCATAGGCTACTTTCGTATAGCTCAAGCCATAGCCAAACGGGAATAAAGGTTCGTTCGGTACGTCCAGGTATTGGGAAACGTAGCGTTCCTTTGTATTTGGGTCCAGCTGAGGACGTCCTGTATTAAAATGATTATAGTACACAGGCACCTGCCCCACCGATTGCGGGAAGGACATCGTCAGACGACCCGTTGGTTCAGCATCGCCGTACAGCAGATCGGCAATCGCCGCGCCGCCTTCACCGCCGGGGAACCAGGCTTCCAGTACGGCGTCTGCTTCTTCAATAACACCGTGCAGATCCAGTGGACGACCGTTGAACAGCACGGCTACCATAGGCTTGTTCAGCGTTTTCAGGCGTTTCACCAGCTCCAGTTGGGCTTGTGGCAGGCGAATATCCGAGCGGCTGCCCGCTTCGCCACTCATATCCGAGCGCTCACCGAGCGCCAGTACGATGACCTCTGCCTGGCTGGCAGCTTGCAGCGCTTTTGCATATTGTTCTTCAGATATTTCGTCTATAGAGCATCCAGTCGCTACCGAGAGCAGCGAGGAGGATATTTTCGATTTGAAGCCGTCAATGACTTGAACAGCTTCTTCTTGCGAACCGCTCCACGACCAGGAGCCAAGGATATCACCACTCTCTGCAAAAGGCCCGATCAGTGCGATATGCTGACTGCGATTCAGTGGAAGAACGGAATCGTTTTTGAGCAGTACGCATGATTTGATCGCCAATTCCTTGGCAACCGCACGGTGAGCTTCGCAGAACACGACTTCACGTTCCCGCTCAGGGTCTGCGCCACGCAGCGGATTATCGAACAAGCCCAGCTTTTGCTTGAGCTTCAATACGCGCATGACCGCCTCGTCGACGAGCGCTTCATCCAGCTGCCCGCTGCGAACCAGCTCAGGCAGATGCCCGTTATAGCAGGAGGTCATCATTTCAATGTCTACGCCCGCCAGCAGTGCTTTCTGTGCTGCCTCGCGCTCATCCTCGGCAATGCCGTGGGGAATAAGCTCCTTGATGGCGGCCCAATCCGAGATGAGCACACCGTCAAAGCCCCACTCGTCGCGAAGCAAATCGCGCATCAGGCGCTTGTTGCCCGTTGCAGCTACACCTTCTACGGTATTGAAGGAGGTCATCACCATTTCGCAGCCTTCATCTAGCGCAGCTTTGTAGGAGGGGAGATAATATTCGCGCAGCTGCCATGCGGACAGATCAACGGTATTGTAATCCCGTCCGCCTTCGCCTGCGCCATATGCGGCAAAATGCTTCACACACGCCGCCACCCGGTCCGTATCGTTCGTCAGGTCTTTGCCTTGAAAGCCGCGTACGAAAGCACGGGCAAATACACTATTGAGGTAAGGGTCTTCCCCTGTAGATTCCATTACACGGCCCCAGCGCGGGTCACGTACCAAGTCCACCATCGGAGCAAAGGTAACATGAACACCGGACACAGAAGCTTCTCTGGCAGCAATGGTAGCGCTCTCTTCTGCGAGCTGCACATTCCATGAACAGCCAATAGCCAACGGTATGGGAAAAATCGTTTTGAAGCCATGTACAATGTCTGCCATAATTAGAAGCGGAATACCTAGACGATTTTTGCTTAGATGTGCTTGTTGAACACGAATAGCTTCCTCGGCTCCTGCGATGCCAAGCACCGATCCGACGTTACGGACCGTTTCTTCTGTGATCCCTAAAGATGCCATAGGTCCGGTAATTTGGCCGTCCGTTTCCGCATCCTCAAAAAAGGCTCCGACGAGTTGGAGCAGTTGATCGACTTTTTCTTCAAGTGTCATATTTTGCAGATAGGAATTCAGTTGTTGTTCCATCATATAATCCTCCGTAAGCTGCTATGGTTGCAGCTTTCTTTTTCAGATCCATGAGATTTTTTGGTAAAGAATGATTCAAAGAAGCGACGAACAGGCTACTTTACATAAAAGCTTAGTTTCCTGTCGTATTATTAATCGAAACGTTTCTATTGTTGAACTCAGTTGGATTATATACGCTTTCAAATAGAGAGTCAAATCGAAATGGAGGGTCATTTTACCGAGAAAATAACGATTTATAGATGAAATGAAAGAAAATTGGGCATAATTCTATACGAATAAAAAATAATATCCCTATTGAATACGGTTTCAATTTGTTTTATAATGACTATCGAAACGTTTCTATTGATGGGTATGGTCCTTAGGCTTTCCACATATTTTTTATAAAAGGCAGGATTTAATTGGCTTTAAACGCTGTATGCTTTATCGTGTGTAATCGAATCCGTTATCATATTTGAATGATCGGTGAGCCGGTCATCTCGGGAGGAATTTGTATGATGAAAAGAACGTTAGGGATCATTTTGGCAAGCACCTTATTACTGGGGGGCGCGTTGGCAGGCTGTTCGTCCAAGGATGAATCATCCGGCAAGGATGCGAATGGAAAAACGACGATTACCCTATGGGGCATGGGGGCGGAAGGTAAGTTGCTGCCTGTGATTGCAAAGGATTTTGAAAAGGAAAATCCTGATATTCATGTAGATGTGCAGGCACTGCCTTGGGATAACGCTCACGATAAGCTGCTGACAGCAGTTGCTTCCAAATCCGGTCCGGATGTGGTTCAGTTGGGTACATCATGGGTTCCGGAGCTTGCATCTGCGGGTGCATTGACGGACATCACCCCTTATATCAGTAAATATCCTGAGCTGGAATCGAAGAATTTCTTCCCGGGTGCTGTGGATACGGCAAAATTTGAGGGAAAACCTGTAGGAGTTCCTTGGTATACCGAAACGAAAGTTTTGTTCTACCGTTCAGATCTATTGAAGCAAGTTGGATATAATGAAGCCCCTAAAACGTGGGAAGAACTTTCTGATGCTGCTCAAAAGCTGGCAGCGCGTGGCAAAGGGAAGTATGGTATTGCCATTAATTCGAAGGAGCAGTCTCTGGGCTTTATGTTCGCTCTTCAGAACGGCTCCAAGCTGATCGATGAGCAGGGCAATCCGCTGTTCAACCAGCCACCGTTTGTAGAAGCTGTGAAGTATTTGAACACCTTTTTCCAAAACGGCTCCAATGCCCTTGATCTTGGGATAGATTCCGTTCAGGGATTGCAAGGGGATGGTATCGTTCCTATGTTTATCAGCGGTCCCTTCATGATTAGAGAAATCAAGAGCAAGGCACCTGAGCTGGATGGAAAATGGAATATAGCCGAGCTTCCTGGCAAAGTAAACAATCTGTCTGTTTTGGGAGGGTCGAACCTTTCGATTATGCAGTTTAGCAAGCACCCGGAGGAATCGGCCAAATTCCTGGCTTTCATGAGTAAACCGGAAACGCAGCTGAAATGGATGGAGCTGTCCAGTACCTTGCCTGCCGCTACCAAGTCATGGGAAGATGCAAAACTGAAGAATGATCCGATGCTTCAAACGATTCGTAAGCAGCTCGATCATTCCGCAGCATTACCGCAACTGGCAGCATGGGAAGAGGTTTCTCAGCAATTCATCAAGAGCTTCGAACGCATTTACCGTGGTCAAGCCGACGTACAGAAGGAAATGGATGACTTTAACCAGCAAGCTGCAAGTATTATGAAAAAATAATGATCCGTATCCGTCATTGTCAAAGGGAGTGAAGGCATGAAAGGAAGCTCGCAGAAGCTTGCGCCATACTTGTTTATCGGTCCCTCCATCATTCTGCTGACGCTGTTTTCGCTGTTGCCGATTTTACTGGCACTCGTGATCAGCTTCACAGATATGGATCTGTCAGGACTCGTTAATTATGATAATATTCGCTTTATAGGACTGGAAAATTACAAGAATGTGCTAATAGACCCTTCTTTTCTAAAGTCCATTGGGAACACTCTATTTTTCGTCATCATCGGGGTTCCTTTAGTGCTATTGTTTTCACTCAGCATTGCAATCCTGATTAACATGGGTAAATCACGTACTTTCAAAGTTTTCCGCGTGGTGTTCTATCTGCCGTCCGTAACGAACGTGGTGGCGGTAGCGGTGGTCTGGAGTTATTTGTATAATCCGACCCTCGGGCTTTTCAACTATGTACTGGGCATGATGAATCTGGAGCCTGTCCCTTGGCTGACCGATCCTACGATGGCGAAAATTTCGCTTATTTTATTGGCTGTTTGGCGGGGAATAGGCTTGAATATGATTATTTTCATTGCTGCCATTAAAGGGATTCCGGGTTCTTACTATGAGGCGGCTCAGCTTGACGGGGCCAGCACATGGCAACAAATTCGTTATATTACCCTTCCGCAGCTCCGCTACGCTATTTTCTTCGTGTCCATTACAACGATGATCGGCTGGCTGCAATTTTTCGAGGAACCGTTCGTCATGACCAAAGGGAAACCGCTTGACGGCACACTATCAGCATCCCTGTTTATATACAATAACGGTTTCCAATTTAGTAAATTCGGTTATGCCGCGGCGGGATCGTTCATTCTGTTCTTTGCGATCATCGCGGTGACGCTGATTCAGTTCCGTTTGCAAAATAAAGCGGAGTCCTGATAGAGAGAGGTGATGAACGTGAAAACAGCTGTTCAGCAAGCCCGCGCCAATTCGCGCAGTGGAGAAAAAACATTTCAATGGTTCGTGGCGATTCTCCTGACCGTGGGAGGTCTGTTGATGGTGCTGCCTTTTGCGTGGATGATTTTATCCTCCTTTAAGACGGAGAGCGAGGTAACCCAAATTCCTCCAACCATCTGGCCGCAGCATTTCACATTGGACAATTTTAAAACACTATTTGATAGCATGGCTTTTGGCACCTATCTGACCAATACGCTAGTGATTGTATTAGCTTCCTTTTTTGGATTATTCCTGAACGCCATGGCAGGCTACGGCTTTGCCAAATTCAAATTTAAAGGTAAAGGTTTCCTGTTCTATTTGGTGCTGGCCACGATGATGGTTCCGGGGCAGGTGACGATGATTCCTGTATATTTGATTTTGAACCAGATGGGATTAACCAACACCATGATGGGGATTGTACTTCCCGGCTTGGTAGGCGCCTTCGCCATCTTCCTGTTCAGACAGTTCATGTCCGATATTCCGGAAGAACTGCTGGAGGCAACGCGCCTTGATGGTGCAGGGGAGTTTCGTACTTTCCTGCAAATTGTACTGCCTATCTCAACACCGATTTTGGCAGTACAGGCCATTCTGACCTTTATCGGCGGTTGGAACAGCTTCCTGTGGCCGCTCATTATTGCGAACGATGAGAAGCTGTATACGTTGTCCGTGGGACTGTCGTTGCTCAAAGGTCAAAATGAGAGCCAGTTCGCGCTCCAGATGGCAGGCTCGACCTTCATGGTTGTACCGATCATGATCATATTCATTGTTTTCCAAAAGTATATTATCGAAAATTATACGATTTCGGGCATTAAGTAGTAGTTGTAGCGCGGTGGGTTATAGGCTACACATAGCAACGGCGGAGTTTCTTGGTTTAATACCGAGGAACTCCGCCGTTTTGTTGTTTTACTTTTATACTTGAATGGATTTAATTTCTTGTTCAGATAATCCGGTAGCCTTTGCAATCGTTGCTATGTCCAGGCCCATGGACAGCATGTTTTTGGCGATATTCTTTTTCTCTTCTATTTTTCCTTTCGCCATACCGACGGATTCTGCTCTATCGAGCATGGAAGCTTCATCGTGCAGGTATTTCTGCCGGGCTTCATACAGACGTCTTGCTTCCGAATCCTGACTCAAGAATTGCAGCGTGTCCATGGCTTTTTCCAATCCTGGTTCGTTCATTTTCAAAACCTCCCATTTGGATGGATCTGCGCCTTTAAGAAACAACAGCCAGTTGATAAGCCCTCCTTCTTCGAAGGATGCGGTTTGCTCATCCAGCTTCAGCAGTTCCAAAAAGTGTACTTCAATATCATCAATAAGTGATATCCCTGTGCGGTCCTCACGTAAATGGAATACATTGTGGTATTCATCGTTAGGTAAAAAAGAATAGTTGAGGATGTTAATGGTCACACATTTTTTAGTTCCTGGTATTTTTCGCCCTCATGAAGCTGTCCCGCATATCGCTTACTCCAATAAAACAATGTCCGCTTCTCAATATCGTATTTGTTGAAAAGCTGCATTTCGATATCAATTAGTTTGCCCTCTGCGGTCTTGGCATAGACATCAAAGATAGACTGCTTGTCGAGCGGATCGTCCTTATCCGTATAGGGATTCATTAAAATAATTTCGGTTAATTGAGCTTCTCCAGCTCCCGTTTAGTATTAATTATATCATCTTTTTTAAGATATCAGAATGTCTGAACTTCTTTTCCGAATGATACTGTTTTGGGGCTTCACAACATAATCTTAGGGTAAAAACCAACCTAGGATGTGTATTCCATGAACGATAGCTCATTTTCCCCCCGAGCCTTTGATAAACCTAATTTTCTGGTACTCCTTGTGGATGAGGAACGGTATCCTGCGGTTTATGAAAACCGGGAAATCAAAGAATGGAGCAGACAAAATCTTATTACGCAAGGACTCTTGAGGTCTCACGGGCTGGAGTTTCACAGGCATTATATTGGAAGTGCTGCATGCAGCCCCAGCAGGACAACCTTATTTACTGGCCATTATCCGTCACTCCATGGTGTAACTCAGACAGATGGGGTGGCCAAGGGAGCATTCGACTCAGATATGTTCTGGCTGGATAGAAACACGGTGCCTACGATGGGGGATTATTTTCACGCAGCCGGATACCAAACGTATTATAAAGGAAAATGGCATATATCCGATGAGGATATTATCATCCCAGGCACGCACAAAGCCCTCCCCAGCTATCATCCGCTGACGGGTGTACCCGACAGAAGACTGGAAGGCATATATGAGCAAGCCGACCGCTTGGATAACTTTGGATTTTCCGGGTGGATCGGTCCGGAGCCGCATGGGAGAAACCCACGAAATTCCGGTTCCTCCGCCGCTGTTGGTTTAAGCGGGCGAGATGAGGTGTATGCCGCAGAAACCGTTGAGCTAATCGAAGCCCTTGACCGTCGGAAAGAACATGACAACCATGCAGAGCCTTGGTTAATCGTAACTTCATTTGTGAACCCGCATGATATTGTTTTATATGGTGCTATTACTGCACGGTTGCCCATGTTTCGATTTGAGGTGGAGCCGATGCCAGCGGTCGCTCCTCCACCGACGATCAACGAATGGCTGGCTACAAAGCCGCGCTGTCAGGCAAGCTACAGGGATATTTACCCTAGAGCGTTACAGCCCATTATTGATCAGCCCTTTTACCGAAAGCTGTACTACCAGTTGCAAAAAAATGCAGACCGTCAGATGCTTAAGGTATTTGAAGCACTGACCCGTTCTTCTTTCTATGATAATACCATAGTGATTTTTACGTCCGATCATGGAGATTTGCTAGGCGCTCACGGCAATCTTCATCAAAAATTTTACTGTGCGTACGAAGAGGTTGTGCATGTGCCTTTGGTTATCCATAACCAACATCTGTTTCCTCAATATAAAAGCGAGCATACCCTGACAAACCACGTGGATCTCCTGCCTACAATGCTTGGACTGGCGAATGCTGACATCGCTGCGATCCAGAGCGGCCTGCAAAACAGTTTTAGCGAAGCCCGTCCCTTGGTGGGACGTAATCTTACTCCTGTTATCCGAGGACAGAACCAGGGGGAGATAGCTGACCAGCCGGTTTATTTTATGACCGACGACGATGTGACCCGAGGCCAGCAGCAGATCAATATACTGGGAGAGGCATATCCGTCTGTTGTTCAGCCCAATCATATCGAGACTGTCATTATGACCCTGCAAAGAGATGGTGTGAAGGAGTTGTGGAAGTTTACCCGCTATTTTTACAGTACTCAATTCTGGAGCCAACCGGGGGTGAAGGATGTTACTATGCGACCCGTGGGTGATCATACATGCGGACAATACTCTCAATGGGCTACACAGGTCAAAACAAAACCGGATCGTGACGAATTTGAATTGTATAACCTAACCAACGACCCTTTGGAAACATGTAACCTTGCCCATCCCGCATTTGCAACGCAGCAGACCAGAAGCGTTCAACAACAGATGATGCACTTACTGGAGGAACAACGTAAACAAAAGCGTTTATATCCCGCTCAATCAGGCATATGGTGAAAACTACGCGTTTCCCCTTTTGTATCTGGCTACAATGTCACAATACGAACAGCGGAGCTTCTCTTTGAAGGAGGGGCTCCGCTTTTTCGGGCTCACATAGCCATGTTTTGTATATGGGTTAGACAATATTGATGGGATCATGTACGAAGATAGAGCGTGTATTCATTTTTTGAAAGCTGCATCCAACGTATACAAGGGCAGATTTTCCGGCAAAGCTGCCGGGCGCAGGCATGTGCTCTGCATCGGATAGAACGACTGTTCATCGGAGGAATCATGGAACGCCCACATCGCCTCCAGCACATGGTAGGCCAGTTCACCGCTGGCGCGGTGAGGCCGTCCGCTGCGGATAGCGTAGGCCATATCGGCAACGCCGATGCCCCGTGTATTCTCCTGGTAGCCCGGCAGCAGCGGCGCCTCTGTCCATTCCTGCTCGCCCAGCAGCCTGTAGCGAACCGGCCCTCCGAACGTGTTCGGGTCAGGCACCTGCAGCGTGCCAAGAGAACCATATACCTCAATCGGTGGCAGGGAGCTTCCACCAAAGATGTCAAAGCTGGTAATCAGCGTGCCGACAGCCCCCTGCTCGAAGCGTAGCAATCCGGCCACATGGGTCGGAATGTCGACCGGGATGGTCTGGCCTCTCTTTTTCTCGCTTGTAATCATTCGCTGGTCCAGCGCCCTGCCTGTCATGCCGGAGATGGTGGCAATCGGACCAAGCAATTGCACCAAAGCTGTCAAATAATAAGGCCCCATATCAAACATCGGGCCGCCGCCCACAGCATAATAAAATTCAGGATCGGGATGCCAATGTTCATGTCCACGGCTCATCATGAAGGCCGTAGCGGCTACCGGCCTGCCAATGACCCCGTCCTCAATCAGCTTCAATGACGTCTGTATGCCGGAGCCGAAGAAGGTCTCCGGTGCGCAGCCAACAAGCAGTCCCTTGCGGCGGGCCAGCTCCAAGACTGCCTGGCCCTGCTCACGGGTGACTGCAAGCGGCTTCTCTACATAGACATGCTTGCCTGTCTCAAGAGCTCTGAGGCACACGTCGGCGTGAACGGCCGGAATGGTCAGATTAATGATGAGTTCGATCTCTGGATCAGCCAGGATCTCGTCTACCGAATATACGTTCGGAACGTTGTACGCTGCTGCCTGCTCCTTAGCCCGGCCTTGGTCCAGATCCGCTACTGCGGACAGCTCCAGAATGTCGAAGCGATGGCAATTTTCCATGTAAATTCCGCTGATTTTACCACAACCGATAATGCCCACCTTCATTTTGTTCATGCCTGGACTCCCTTCACCTTCAAAAAATGGATAATGGAATTTCCTACTGCATCCGAACCATCCTGTCCACGCTACCGCTGCTGGTTGTCTGCCATGCCAGTATAAGCATCTGCCAGGGAGCTTCCCCGGGCAGCCGCCGTCTGTTTGCCTGCTGCCGCCCACAGGAACCCGCTGCGCATCATCTCGGTCACTTGAGGCATATCTATGATATCCGCGTGATGTCCCAGCGAATTGTAGAAGACGCGGCCGTTCCCCCAGCGCTTCGTCCATACAACGGGCATATCCACCAGCCCGTTGGCTGAATGTGGTCCCGGTACGACCGGGAAGCGTGTGGTTGCCAGCACTTCAACCGCCGGGTCTACGTGGAGGTAGTACTGCTCGCTTTTGACCTGAAAATCCTCAATATGGTCCAGCAGCGGGCTGGAGCCGCGCTTCATGTTCACCATATACTCCACCCCGTCATTGCCGGGATGTGCAACCCATTGCCCGCCTGTCATGAACTGCCAGTCCACATTGTTCCGGAAGGCATCACACATGCCGCCATGGCAGCCTGCCAGGCCTACGCCGCTCTGAACTGCTGCCGAGACATTATTGACCAGTTCCTGCTCAATCTGTCCCATGGTCCACAACGGAACGATCAGGTCCAGGCCTAGCAGCTTCTCCGCATCCTGGTAGGCTTCAAGGCTATTAGACACCTCCACCTCGAATTGCTCTTCCTTCAGAATCCGTTCAGAAATGGCCGCCACCTGTTCCGGCTCATGTCCGTCCCATCCGCCCCATACAATCAGTGCCTTGCTCATCTGTAATCCACTCACCTTTCGGAATGTGATAGTTATATTACATTTCTTCAATGGATACCCAGCGGCGCTCCTCTATGGATCGTTCCACTGCTTCAAGCACGGCCTGACAAGCGACCCCGTCGTGGAAGTTCGGTACAGGCTGCCGTCCCTCGGAGATGGCACTCATCAGCTCAAGCATCTCGTGGGTGAAGGTATGCTCGAATCCGATCGTATGTCCCGCAGGCCACCAGGCCTCGGAGTACTTGTGTGCCGGATCGGTGGCGAGCACGCGGCGGAAGCCCTGAACGTCCTCCTCATCTTGCGTGAAATACACTTCCAGTTCGTTCATTCGTTCAAAGTCAAACCGCACACTGCCCAGACTACCGTTGATCTCGAATGAATTGGTGCTCCGGTGTCCAGCCGCAAACCGTGTGGCCTCGAAGCTGCCCAGCGCACCTTCGGCGAAGCGTGCCAGGAACAGCGTGGCATCATCGACCGTCACTTCTCCCATCGGCGCATTCGCCCCGGCGCTGCCCTTGGCGCTCAATCCGGTCATCTCCGAAGCCAGCGGGCGCTGCTTGATGAACGTCTCGCTCATACCGATCACTTCATGGAACTCGCCGACCAGGAACCGGGCGAGATCAATCAGATGGGCGCCAAGATCACCATGAGAGCCAGAACCTGCCACTTCCTTTTGCAGCCGCCACACCAGCGGGAAGGACGGGTCCATGATCCAGTCCTGAAGGAAAAAGGCACGGAAATGATAGATTTTGCCCAGGCGACCGCTCTCGACTAGCTGCTTAGCCAGTTGGACAGCCGGAGAGAAGCGGTAGTTGAAGCCGATCATATGTCTGACACCCGCTTCCTCCGCTGCCTGTAGCATGTCACGGGAATCCGCCAGCGAGAGCGCAAGCGGCTTTTCACAGAACAGATGCTTGCCATGGAGGGCAGCCTCAACGACAATTTCCTTATGGGCATTACTCGGGGCGTTGATGTCAATGAGATCAATATCGTCACGTTTCACCAGATCACGCCAATTGGTAACGCTTTCGGTCCAGCCGAACTGGCGGGCAGCCGCCTGAACCCCCTGCTCGTTGCGTCCACAGATGACGGACATCTCCGGCTGCAGCGGGGCACCCGGGAAGAACATGGGCAGGCTACGGTAAGCGTTGCTGTGAGCCTTGCCCATAAATTTGTAGCCAACCATTCCGATACGAAGCCGATTAGACATGTCGTTATCCTCCTTATGGGTCTGAGTTCCAGCGAATTGTTGACGAATGCGGCTATTGACGAATGGATGATGCCCTGATAATCAACTCTGTGGACAGAAGCTCTCTTATCGAGGCGCGTCCGGTCAGTTCCAAGGCTGAAATGCGGTCCAGAGGATCCGGTATAAGCTTCGAGGCCGCAAGCACCCCCATCTCATAAAAAGGAACGCGGACACTGCTCAGCGGCGGAACGGCCATCTCGGCCACATCCGAATCGTCATAGCCAATGAACGCCGGGAACCGGTCAACTCCCAGTCCGAGCTCGCGCAGACCCTGCATCACCCCGATGGCCATTCGGTCGTTCGCCGCAAATACGGCGTCAATATCATTCAGCCTGCCAGCGATTGTAGCCGACGCTTCGAGCCCGCTTCGACGGCTGTAATTGCCCTCCAGAAGCAACTCGCGATCATATTCAATACCGGCATCCTGAAGCGCGGTGCGGTATCCCTTCAATCGCTCTGTACTGTTGGAATAGATATCCGGGCCGTTGAGAAAGGCAATCCGCTTGCATCCCTGCTCAATGAGGTGACTTACAGCCGTCCGGCTTCCCTCCACATGGTCTGCATCCACTTCACAGAACGATTGTCCTGCAAAATGGTGATTCATGACGCAGAACGGACGCCCTTCTTCCTGAAGTCTCTTCAGCGCTTCCAACTCATCGTGGTCATCTCTGGCCCCAAGGATGATACAGGCATCGACCTTTTGCTGGCGGAAAAGACCGCTGTAATCCATCTTTTCCCCCGGCTTCCGGAACAATAGTAGCAGATCAAGCCCGCTGTCCCTGGCCTTGCTTCCGATGCCGCTCAGCATCTCGGAGAAAAAATAGGCTGAGAACAGGTGCGCCTTCGGTACATAAGGCATAACCACACCAAGATGGCCGCTCTTGCTTCGGGCAAAGTTGCGGGCCAGCGCGCTGGGAACATATCCAAGCTGATTGGCGGCGTCCTTGACCTTCTTGCGGGTCTCTTCCTTGATGGGACCGGCCGCGTTCAATACCCGCGACACCGTCGCTTCAGACACGCCGGCGAGCTCTGCTACTTCCTTGCGCGATACGATATTACCCACCTCCAGTCATTTTATGTACGCGCGTACATTTTCTCATGCAGCCCTGCCTTTGTCAATCCCACTTTCCTTAATAAAATTTTGATCGCATCTGTACAACTATAGCTACTTCAGGATTTTACAAAATTCAATTCCAGCCGCTCCAAAGTGCAATATTGTCGATTACAGGTCGCTTCCCGGATTTTTGCAAAATCCTTACTTAACAAAGAAGTTATTTGCTAAACGTAACCAATTGCTTATCGTTTATTAATATAGTTAATAAATATATTAAGTATTTAATAATAATATTGACTATAATATTTATGGTGTGTTATATTAAATTCGTAAATGAGCATTTTGCAACAATCCCAAGAGCGATTTCAAATCAGCAATATAGAGATCGAAACGGTTTAGTTCGTCTATCTATTGTACTTTCGAGCGTTGGGAATCGAATGATGCAAAATGCTGAAATAAAACGGTTTGTTAGTCTTAGAGGTACAACGGATTTTATTTTCGCATTCAGAGAGGATGGTTTAGGTGGCAGCAGCTGTAAAAGCAAAAATGATTGTAGACAAGTCATTTCGTATTGCTGAAGTCGATAAACGCATTTATGGTTCTTTTGTAGAGCATCTCGGGCGTGCTGTATATGGTGGTATTTATGAGCCTACTCATTCAACTAGTGATGAAAGCGGTTTCCGTAATGATGTAAAAGAGCTGGTGAAGCAGCTTGATGTTCCTATTATACGCTATCCGGGCGGGAATTTTGTGTCCGGCTACAATTGGGAAGATGGTGTCGGTCCTGTCGCGTCCAGACCTAGACAGCTAGAACTGGCGTGGAGAACGGTCGAGCCGAATGAAGTGGGTACGAACGAATTTTTCAAATGGGCGAAAGATATCGGTTCAGAGGTCATGATGGCGGTTAACCTGGGTACACGCGGGATTGATGCGGCACGTAATCTGGTGGAATATTGCAACCATCCAGGCGGCTCCTACTGGAGTGATCTGCGTCGTAGTCACGGTGTTGAGCAACCGCACAAGATTAAAACCTGGTGTCTCGGCAACGAAATGGATGGCCCGTGGCAGATCGGACACAAGACAGCGGAAGAGTATGGTCGCCTTGCGGTAGAGTCCGCAAAAGCAATGAAGCTGATTGACCCTGACATTGAGCTTGTATCATGCGGCAGTTCCAGTTCGACAATGCCGACGTTCCCTGAATGGGAAGCGACGACGCTGGATCATACCTATGAGGTAGCCGACTATATTTCTCTGCATCAATACTATGGCAACCACGACAATGATACGGCCAATTATTTGGCACGCTCCATGGATATGGACCATTTTATTCATACAGTTATTTCGACCTGTGACTATATCAAAGCGAAGAAACGCAGCAAGAAAAAAATGATGCTCAGCTTCGATGAATGGAATGTGTGGTACCACTCCAACGATGCGGACAGCAAAATTGATCCGTGGTCTGTGGCGCCGCCCCAACTTGAGGATATTTACAACTTCGAGGATGCACTACTGGTGGGAAGTATGCTTATTACGTTCCTGCGTCATGCTGACCGTGTAAAAATGGCTTGTCTGGCCCAACTGGTCAATGTCATTGCGCCAATCATGACTGAAAATAACGGCAAAGCGTGGAAACAGACGATTTTCTATCCGTATCTGCATGCATCCCGTTATGGTCGCGGTGTATCGTTGATGCCCGTGGTGGACTCGGAAAAATACGATTCCAAGGATTTCACAGACATTCCTTATCTGGATAGCGCTGTGGTCTATGATGAAGAGGGAGACGCTCTGACCGTCTTTGCGGTAAACCGCCACTTGTCCGAGTCGCTGGAGCTGACAGTGGATGTGCGCAGCTTCGAAGGCTATCGCATTGTGGAGCATACCGTGCTGGAGCATGACGATCTCAAAGCAACTAACAGTCCGGCAGGAGAAAAGGTAACGCCTCACAACGGCGGTAATGCCAAGCTCGACGATGGCATCGTAAAAGCTCATTTGGGCAAAGCCTCGTGGAACGTAATCCGTTTCGCCAAGTCTCATTAATCCTTTTTCTGCAAAAGGTACAGCCCCGGCTGTACCTGAAAAAGCCCGCATTCTCTCTTGTATGGGTATACAGGAGCAGCCATGCGGGCTCTTTGTATAAAATGAGCCATTTGTCCCTCAGCAGATATAGCGATACAAGAACAGGCTGATTTTTAAATAAAAATTATTTTAATTACTAAATTTAACTAAGCGAAGATGATACTTATTAACTATACACTCATATTACATACATTTTTATGAAGTTAATTAGACCCATTTACGATCAGCCAAGGTGAAAAAAGACCCTATTATAGCGTTGTCAACGTATTGATATCTGAAATGCAGGGTGTACAATCCGTCTGTAATCCACGTTATAATTTACATGATGGTTTATTCAAAAGCCAAGGATTGTCGTAGCATTTCCAGAAAGGAATGATCTGTATGAGTCAAACGAACGAATATCGTTTTCAGGTGAACTTGGGCGGGATGATTGATATTTTGGCCAATCATTTATATAGCAGCCCACGCGTGTTTATACGCGAGGTACTGCAAAATGCAACAGACGCAATTACGGCTCGCAAGGAGCTAGGGGAGACTGCTGCTGAAAGTAAAGGATTTGAAGGTAAAGTGACCGTGGAGTTATCTGGCTCCGGTGAACAACAGGTTTTGATGATTCAGGATAACGGCATTGGACTGTCGGAAGAAGACATCCACCGCTTTCTGTCGATCATTGGCCAGTCTTCGAAGAAGGGGGCAGATTTACTGGCCTCGGAGACATCATTTATCGGGCGATTTGGGATTGGCTTGCTGTCTTGCTTTATGGTGAGCGATGAAATTGTGGTGCTGACGCGTTCAGTAAAGGAAGGCATCTCCATGGAATGGAGAGGGAAACCGGACGGAACGTATACGATCCGTCGATTGGAGACTGAACTGCCTGTAGGCACGCAAATTTATTTGCGCTGCAAGCCGGGGAGCGAGTTTTATTATGAGCCAGCTCAGGTGGAGGAGTCTCTATTTTATTATGGGGCGTTGCTGCCATATCCGGTCATGCTGTCTGTAGACGGGGAGACCAGGCGCGTCAATCTTCCATCTACCCATTGGATGCAGGACCCGGAACAATTGCGCAGTCGTCGCGGTGAGGTGCTGGACTTGGGCTATCGCCTGATGGGTGAGCGCTTTGGCGATTTTATTCCACTGCGGACGGCATCGGGCAGAACAGGCGGGATTGCATTCATTTTGCCGCGTAGCATTAATCTCAACAGCAAGCGGCTGCATCGGGTGTATCTGAAGCATATGCTGGTGTCCGACAAAGCAGAAAATGTATTGCCGGAGTGGGCTTTTTTCATTAAAAGTCTGATCTGGACAGATGAATTGCAGCCGACGGCATCACGTGAGTATTTTTATGAAAATGAGCAGCTTGACGGTGTTCGTTCTGAACTGGGAACCTGTATTCGGCAAGAGCTGCTACGCATGGCGGAGTATGAGCCAGACCGCTTGCAGCACTGGATTCGTTTGCATGAGCTTTCCATGAAGGCGCTCGCGGTGGAGGATGATGAATTTCTGCGGATTATGCACCGCTGGTTTTCCTTTGAAAGTACATTTGGGCGGCGGGAGCTGAGTGAACTGATCCGCGAGGCGGGCGGGCGTCCGCTCCATTACACATCGACGGTTGATGAGTATCGCCAGATTACCCATGTGGCGGCGGCGCAATCCATGCTGGTGATCAATGGCGGCTATATTTACGATACGGAAATTTTGGAAAAGCTGCATTGGATCGACCCTGCTCTGCAAGCCGAGCGGCTTAGTCCCGAGGATGTATCTCTTTCATTTACCGGGCTGACGCAGGAAGAGCGCGAGCAGTATTACAGCGTGCTGCGCGTCATGGATGCTGCTTTGCAACCGATGCGCTGCCGTACTGAATTGAAGCGTTTTGAGCCTGCGAGCTTGCCTGTGCTATATACCATTTCGCAGGATGCGCTAACCTTGCGTTCAATGGAAAACACCGTCGAAGAAACAACGGCGCTTTTTTCCAATGTACTCGATAGTCTGAAAGCCGGGGTCCAGCAGAATGCGGGCTACTCGACCTTATATTTTAATCTGAACAATCCGGTGGTGGCGCGTATTTTTGAGGCTACCGATACACAGATGATTACGGCTGCAACGGAAATGATGTATGTGAACGCACTTATGATGGGCCACTATCCGATGAATCGGAGTGAGTTGGGGCTGATGAACCGGAGTGTGCTGCATTTTATCAATTGGGGATTAGGGAACGGACAGAACATGTAATTGCATAATTACAGGAGGCTAGTCGAATGGAAGATACGATATATGATTTGATGGAACAGGCGCAGGATCTGCCCGGTGGGGCGGCAAAGCTGGCGATTTTGGAGGAAGCGGCCCGCTTGGCGGATGCTTCCGGTTTGAAGGAGCTCGCCTACGAAGTCCGGGGAGAAATTGTGGACTGCGCTATTTTTAATGGATATCCGTTGAAGGCGCTGATCGCTTTTTCGTGGCAACTGGGTCAATTTGATCAAACCCCCGACGAATATGATGAGCAAGAGTTGCTGTGGACTTATAAATGGATTCTCGGCAAGGTGTGCAGCTTTCCCAATATACCGAAAACCCAGGTGGAGGATCTTGTCGAGGATATGCGCAAACGTTATGCCGAATACGGGTATAATGAGCGTCCGTATCAATACTATAAGTTCCGTATCGCGATGGATATGGGGAGACTGGATGAAGCACGCCAGTATCTGGATACCTTTCGTACGATTGAACGGGATAGCATGAGTGATTGTGAAGCCTGCGAGCAGAGCCAGATCGTACGGTTTTACTATTTGACCGGAGAGGACGAGCAGGCGCTTTCCGTGGCCAAACCGATTTTGTCGGGACGGATGACATGCGCGGAAGTGCCGCATGTGACGCTCTCACAGGTGCTATTGCCGCTTTACCGTCAAGGGGAAGCAGACAAGGCGAAGGATCATCATCGTAACGGGTATCGCCTGGTTCGGGATGACCGTGATTTTCTGAAAACCATAGCGGAGCATATCGAGTATTTGGCGGTTGCGGACCCGGTTAAGGGAATTGAAGTGGTAGAGCGTCATTTGCATATGGCGCTGGATTATGAGAGCGGGCTGGAACAAATGTATTTTTACGCGGCAATGGTAGGTCTGCTGCAAAAGCTCGATGCTTCGGGTGATAGTAGATTGATCCGTCTGCCTGCTTCTTTGGAGTGGGGCAAAGAGGAGCGTACGCTGACAGAAATTATTGCGTATTTCAGACCACTGGCAGAGTCGGCGGCAGCAGCATTTGATCGACGGAACGGGAATACGTTTTATACCGATTGGATCGGGAAAATTGTTCAAACCGCGTAGAAGAAGACGCACCAGTAACGAACATTTTATACAGCCCAAACAATGAGGCGGTATAATGTTCCTGTGAAATGACAGGAGGGGTTATGTAGTGACTGTAACCGAGAAAGTTATTAATTTTGCACATCGCGGTGCTTCGGGTGTATGCCCTGAAAATACGATGGCGGCGTTCCGCCACGCTTTGGAGCTGGGGGCAACCGGCATAGAGACGGATGTGCAGCGTACCCGGGATGGGCATTTGGTGCTTATTCACGATGAATCGCTGGAACGCACGACAGGTTCCCCGCTGGATGTACGCGATATTACACTGGAAGAACTGAATGGGTTAGATGCAGGCGGCTGGTTTGATGAGAAATTCCGGGGTGAGCGTGTGCCGCTGCTGGATGAACTGCTGGAGCTGGCGCAGGCTTCGGATGCAATCATTAATCTGGAATTGAAAAATAGCATTTACCTCTATCCCGGTATGGAGGAAGAGGTGATTGCCGCTGTACGGCGTTTCGGTTTAGAGGAGCGGGTGATTATCTCCAGCTTCAATCATGAATCACTGGCGCTCTGTGCGCAATTGGCCCCTGAGATCAGGACGGGAGTGCTGTATATCGAGATTATGGTTCGCCCGGCGGAGTATGCAAGCCGATTCGGGGTCACAGCACTGCATGCTTACAAGCATTCCGTCACACCGGAGGGAGTATCTGAGGCACTGGCAGCAGGTGTAGTCTATCACCCGTGGACAGTGAATGAGCCGGAAGAAATGAAGCGGCTGCTGGAGGCGGGGGTGAGTGGTATTATCACCGACTACCCTGATCGCTTGGCATCTCTATTGGCTGTCCGCTCTTCCTAAGCCGACGCCGAAGATACCACGGAACTGCGACTAAGATTCGCAGGGACATGAGTGTGGCTATTTTTTTGAAGCCAAAAGACTCTCCTGTACGCACTCGTTTTTACGAGGCGAAGGAGAGTCTTTTTTGGGCTTGAGCTGAAGAATATATCATCACAATGATCTTGTTTCCTTTCTATTTGACGCCGAGCCGCATACGATAGCTGAACAGGATATCCAGTGTTCTGTCCTGAAAATGATCTTCTACGAGCTTCACAAAGCGGGCCAAATCTTCATCAAGCGCTCGATTGCCGAGTTTGAATAGCGTTTGTATACCGCCTTGACTAAGAACAAGCCCTATATAACGAGCTGCGTCACACTGCTCATGGTTATGGAAGACAATCTCCCGGGTATATCGGAATTGTCCGCTGCGCTGTAGATTAGGCAAATGCTGTTCCTTGCTCCATTTATGGGCTTGCTGCTCTACAGGTGCTTCCCGATTCAGAATCTCATCTGCTTTGGCGATCAGCTGTACATAAGCTTGGTCTATCTCCCATTGCAGCACCGGAGGCCAATCGCAGTCAAAGGCAGCGAATACCCCGCCCTGAGCCAAAACTCTGCCCGCTTCCCTGAGCGTGCTGTCGGGGTCCATCCAGTGAAAGGATTGAGAGCAGGTGATGACGTCTACAGTTCCATCCTCAAAGGGCAGGTTGTTGGAGAACCCGCTTTTGAAGGAGATGGTGCCTGCAGTTATCGCTCCTGCTGTCTCCAGTTTGCGCTGCGCTTTTCCTCTCATGTCCGGGTTGGGCTCGATGCCGACAATTTGCCGGGCCGTCTCTTTCCAAATGAAAGTCGAAAGCCCTGTTCCACAGCCAATATCGGCCACAAGCTCCACTTTTCGTTCCAGATAGCGGGTAATGATCTCGACAACGAGCGACGGTGCTTCCGGACGGTGTTGGTCGTAGTCATCGGCAAAGCCGTTGAAACGGTCTACATTATTTTGCAAATTCCCCTCAGGTATCATATGGACTTTTTCCTCCCTGATTTCGGCGGACAGCCGAGCATATTCCGATGGTACTGTACTTTTACATTGTACAGGTTTATATGTTTATCCTTCCACTCTCGTGGTTCCACAACATGGATTGGATATCAGAATATGCACAGGAGGAGGGGATAGGTGAATCTTGTGTGCCTATTTTATCGGGAAGCCAGCGCCCACTCGCGCATCATGGAGTCAAGCATTGGACGAAGATCCTCACGTTGCATACCCATGTGAAGCACAGCTTCCAGATATCCGGCCTTATCTCCAATGTCGTATCGCGTGCCTTCCAGCTCAAGTGCCAGCAGTTGATTTTGCAATGCTACCTGATGAAGGGCGTCAGTCAGTTGATATTCGCCGCCCGCACCCGTGGACAGATTCTCCAATATCGAGAAAATAGAAGGCTCCAATACATACCTCCCAATGACTGCTTGCCGTGAAGGGGCTTCTGCAGGAGATGGTTTTTCAACAAGTCCGCCAACTTCGTGAATAAGACCGTTCTGATGGATAGAGTCAATAATGCCGTATTTACTTACATCCTGTTCTTCCACTGTGCGTACGCCAACCACTTGCTTGCCAGTCGCTTCGTAGACATCCATCATTTGGCGAATCGCCGGAGTGGAGGAATTCATAATATCATCGCCCAGCAACACAGCGAATGGCTCATCCCCAATAAACTGACGGGCACAACGTACCGCATGTCCCAAACCGAGGGGTTCTTTTTGGCGGATATAGTGAATGACCGCTTTGCCCCCGATGCTTTGAACCTCGCGCAGAAGATCATACTTGCCTTTGCTCTCCAGCACTTGTTCCAATTCCACGGACTTGTCGAAATGATCCTCGATGGCTTTTTTATTACGTCCAGTCACGATAATGATGCTTTCAATCCCGGATTTGATGGCTTCTTCAACAATATATTGAATAGCTGGCTTGTCGACAATCGGAAGCATCTCTTTAGGTAAAGCTTTCGTAGCAGGTAAAAAACGTGTTCCTAATCCAGCGGCTGGAATAACGGCTTTTGTAATTTTTCTCATAGAGATTCACTTTCCTTTCGGGATGGGGAACCGAATACCCAGTATCGGCTCCCGATATAATTGATGATCATTCCGGCTGCGGTGGCGATCAGCTTGCATACGGCAAGCGGCAGCCCGGTTCCACTGTGAAGCATTTGCAATAATAAGGAGGTCAGTCCCAATACGATCAGGTTGATGACGATAAATTTAAGCAATTGACGTTTGTGAGTATCGGGTGCTGGTTGTTTGTTGAATGTCCATTTGCTGTTCAAAATGTAACTGTTGGCTGTGCCGCAGCTGTATGAAATGATCTGCGACAACACAACCGGAACTCCGGCCCAAGCCAGCAGCATGAAAATGATGTAATCTACTCCCGTATTCACCAGTCCTACCATGCCAAAACGGATCATAGGGAGTAGCTGAGCCATGCGACTTTCCATAGGTTATGCTCCGTGACCGGATTTAGGTCCGGTATATACCGCGCTGTTGCCGCGTACTGTGCGGCTGGCGGATATTAGGCTGTCACGGGAACCTTGCATGTACAGGGATTCACGTTGTTCAGGGGCCTTCATGGCATGGGTCGGGCCGTTTTCGTATTGTCCACCCAGATGTTCACGGACAATGTAGAGCGGGCGGGCTTTGGTTTCGTCATAAATCCGTCCAACATATTCACCCATGATACCGAGAATGATCAGGATCACTCCGTCAAAAATCAGGCTGATGCTAATCATGGACGACCAGCCCTTCATGACATAGGAATCGGTGAAAAAGTTGAGAAACAATACGTACATCAAATACAGGAAGCCGGACATGGACAGGAGTGCGCCGATATAACCTGCCAGCTTGAGCGGTTTAATGGAAAAGGATGTGATTCCGTCCAGACTGAGCTTGATCATGCGTTTCAGCGGATACTTGGTTTCACCTGCGAGCCGCTCATCGCGCTCATATTCAACAGCCGTCTGCTTGAAGCCGATCCAGCTAACGAGTCCACGGACAAACCGATTATTTTCCGGCAGCCGTTTCAATTCGTCTATTACCTTGCGATCCATCATGCGGAAATCGCCGGTGTCTACCGGGATATTAATATCCGTCGATGCTTTCAATACACGGTAGAAGAGACTGGCAGACCACTTTTTGAAGCGGGTTTCGCCATTGCGTTTCAGCCGTTTGGCGTAGACTACCTCATAGCCTTCCTTCCACTTGTTGGCCATCTCAACGATCAGTTCCGGCGGGTCCTGGAGGTCGGCGTCAATAACGACGACCGCCTCTCCCACCGCATAATCCATCCCGGCGGTAATCGCTAGCTGATGACCGAAATTACGGGAGAAATCAATCAATACTATGGTATCGTCTCTGAGACTGAATTCCTTGATCAACTGGACGCTGCGGTCCGAACTGCCGTCATTTACGAATATCAGTTCGTAGGGCTCGCCCATCGAGCCCATGACTTGTTTCAGCCGCCGATAGGTTTCGGTAATGACGGCTTCCTCGTTGTACATCGGAATAACTATGGAATAACGGATTTGTTCACTCATTAGTAGTTCCTCCTTATTTATAATGTGATTTCGTATAAAGTACCGCTTCCGCCACGTTCGTCTCCGCCAGGTCCGCCTTGACCATCCTGAGCGTTCGAGTTGCTGTTCGTGATGTCGCTTCCGCTGTCGGATGCTTCAGCATTGGTACTGGTTTCGCCAGTTGTTGTTTTCCATTCATCTGTAGGAATCACTTTGCCATGATCTTTGATCCATGCAGTGACTTCGGAGTTACCGCTATCCGGTCCACCGCCGCCTCCACCAGAAATCATGAAGTACTTCACTTGACCGCTTTCCACCAGCGCCTTGATCTTATCGACGGTATATACCGGATCGGAGGATACAAAGCCGTTCATAATAATCACTTTTTGCCCGGCTTCAATCATGTAAGGAGCGGCTGTTGAATAATTGCTTGCTGCGAAAAGGTAGGTTTCACCTGTGTTATGCTTTTGTAAATAGCTCAGCGTTTTGCTGTCCAAGCTTTGACTACCGTTTGGTCCACCCATTCCTCTGGAGCGGGTAGAAGATCTCTGTTCTCTGTCTGTGCTTGTTCCTGTGCTTGAAGTAATACCATCAGAGCTGGATTGCTCTGCATTGTTGGTTTGGTTATTCGTTTGAGTTCCTTCAGCTTGTTGCCCATTTGTACCCTGGCCTCGGTTGCCCAAATTACCTCCCGGCATTCCGCCACCGCCTCCACCGCCGCCAAATTGAGACGGTCCGGCTTGTGGAATCATGCTGTTCCCCCCGTAGGTAATTGGCGTCAATGCCCAGTACACAGGGCCGATGAACATTGCGAGTACACTTGCAATGATGGCATATCTCGTGAACTTCTCAGATTTCAATCGTGCTACTACCAGTAGCGCCGTGCCTATGATACCGAGGATCAATACGGCGATGGACCAGCCACTGCCAATGGTGTCGTTGTAATTTTGCAGGACGAACCAGCTAAACACCGAGGTTGCCAGTACCGCTGCGGGTAACAGCCAGGAGAGCCAGCCGGAACGCTCACGATATTGCTCCCATAATTCCACGAATCCGGCTCCGAAGAGCGCTGCAATTGGTGGTGCGAGCATAATCAGGTAATAATGATGGAAGAAACCGGCTACGCTGAAAAATGCAGCTACGGGAATCAGCCAGGCCAGCCAGAAGATGACCTCTTTGTGTTTTTGCGTGATATTACGGCGTCGAATGCTTGCAAGCAGACCAATTGAAGCAATCAATGCGAATGGGAGCAGCCAGCTGGCCTGACCTGACAGGGCAGCTTGGAACAACCGTAAAGGTCCCTTTTCACCAGTGCCGAACATGCCGCCACCAGAATTTCCACCAGGTCCACCCTGACCACCGCCCGGACCGCCTTGACCGTTACCGCCAAATCCGCCCGGCGGCATTTGGCCACCAGCGCCGTTGCCGTATGATGATGTGCCATCGGTACTGGAAGCGCCTGTTGTAGTGCTATCCGTTGATGTAGTTGCTTGAGCTTGATCCGAATTGGTATTGCTGCTGGTTGAAGCGTTTTGTTTCCACTCCGAGCGTTGACTGCCACCAGCGCCCCCGCCTGTTCCTTGGTTTCCCGTCAGACGGGACAGGCCGTTATAGCCAAAGGCCAGATTCAGTACGGAGTTCGTACCGCTGCTTCCCATATAAGGGCGCTGGTCTGCTGGAGTGGAGTCGACCACGACTGCCCAAGAGAGCGACACGGCCACGAGAACGACTGCCGATGCTGCCAGTGTTATCGCTTTTCGCTTCCAGTTAAACTTGGAGGCCAGCAGGTAGAAGAGTCCCAAAGCGGGAACAATCATATAGGCTTGAAGCATTTTTTCGTTAAAGGCGATACCTACGACTGCGAAAGCCCAGAGGATCGGTCCCATTTTGTGGTTTCTAATGCCTCTGAACAGCAACCATGTTGCGAGCAGTAGTGTGAAAACCAGCATCGCATCAATGTTATTGGTGCGGCTGACCGCTACTGCAATTGGTGTAGTTGCCATAGCGAAGGCGGCCAATCGAGCGGCCATCGTACCGAAGCTCGGCTTGACGAGCAGGTAAACGAGCAATACCGACCCGACCTGAGCGAGCGCTTGCGGCAGAATAACGCTCCAGCCGTGAAGCCCGAATATATAGGCGCTCGCGGTCTGAATCCAGAACACGACGGGCGGTTTGTCTACCGTTACCGATCCGGCCGAATCGAGTGAGGCAAAGAAGAAGTTGTGAAAGTTTTCTAGCATGCTTGCTACGGCCGTCGTGTAGTAGGTGTTAACATATTTGTCTTGCCAGATGTTGTATCCGTTCAAAATCGCGGATATCAGCATGATGATGATGAGGGGGACGTCCGCCCTGCTCTTGAACCATTTCTTAATCATGTACATTCCACTCCCTGTGAAATTTCTTGGTATTTTCCGTTGCACTAGCCGCTATCTTCAGGACTGTGGAATGATCAGCCACTTCCGATCTTGGGCCCGGTGAACTACCGGCTTGCTATTATCATGCCTGACGTAGCTGAAATGGTTATGAGCGCTCCCTGAATGTTAGCTGAAAGCTGGATAGGGATGCTTTTTTTACGTAAATATTCAGGTATATTAGATACAGGTGAAGATGAATCGATCTTTTATTAAGAAAAAAAGTGGTTTCATGAAAGGGAAGATAACCGATGAATCCGATACACGGGGTTAAAATTATGCTAGCGGACGATGAGCCGCACATTTTGCAATTTTTGGAGCTTGGGCTGATTAATGAAGGCTATGAGGTTAAAACAGCTGAAAACGGCAGTGATGCACTGGATTTAGCAAAAGAGTTTCGCCCGCATGTTGCAGTGCTGGATGTTATGATGCCTGAAATGAACGGCTTTGAGGTATGCCAATGTCTCAAGGAGACAGAGGATAACATTGCAGTTATTATGCTGACAGCCAAGGATGATGTGGATGATCGGGTAAAAGGATTAAAACTGGGCGCGGACGATTATGTCGTGAAGCCCTTTAGTTTTAATGAACTGCTGGCCCGGATTGAAGCGCGTCTGCGCAATCAGTTTCCCGATCTGCTCGGAGAAGTGGTTCACGGACCCTTTCAGGTGGATGATCGACGAAAGGAAATTCGCTACCAAAATCAGGTGCTGGAGCTGTCGCCTACCGAATATGAACTATTGAAGTTTTTGGTGTTGAATCACGGGATTGTTCTTAGTAAAAGTCGAATTCTGGATCGAGTATGGGGGTACGATTTTGGGGGCGAGGACAATATTGTCGAGGTGTATATTCGCTCCTTACGTGAAAAGCTCAAAGACAAGGAGCATCGGGTCATTCGTACGCTGCGTGGTGTTGGGTACCGGGTGGACTTGCTATGAAGGCGGCGGGGAAAAGTCGGAGAAGAACTGCGCTCCGTTCTCTCCGCTCCCAGCTTTTGGCCAGAACGTTGCTTATTTTGGCTCTACTGCTCGTCTTGATCGGATTTTTACAATATTTCCTGATGAAGGATTTTCTGTATCGCAGTCGGGCGGATGCGATGGGGACGCAGTTAGGTTCAATTCCTGCCGATTTATTGATTAAAGATTCGCAGGAGAAGAGCGGAAGCTCCACCCCAAAAGAAGGAACCAATCGGAAGGATAACCGACCGAGGCCGTTTCTGTTTTGGCCGGATATGTCGCTTGCTTCCATAGATACAGCTGGAGCCTTTACGAGCCTGTCTAACGAAAATGGACTTACGCCGCCGAGGCTCACCACTCCGCAGTATATTTCGATGCAGCAAAACAAGCACATGCGTTATGGCTATCAATTGCTCACGGATGCCCAAGGGAACGAGCAACTGGTCGTATTCCGTCCGCTCGGTCCGCCTGACCATTCGAATGGGCTGCTTCAAATGGGTGTATCCACAACTTCCATGCAAGAGCAGCTGATTAACCAGTTGCGCACCTTCATTTTGCTATCTCTGATTGCACTTGCAATTGGTCTGGCACTCATGCTTCCAGTGCTGCGGCGCACGTTGGTGCCTCTTTCGAGGATGGTTGAGGCGGTCAAACGCATTGATGCGGGTAATCTGGCCGAGCGCTTTGACGCAGAGCAGGGGCAGTATGAGGTGGACCGTTTGGCGGTATCCTTTAACGGGATGCTGGAACGGCTGGAGCATTCTTTTGCTGCCGAGCGTGAGTTGCAGATGCAGATGAGACGGTTTATTGCCGATGCTTCCCATGAACTGCGCACCCCGCTTACGTCAATTCACGGTTTTTTGGAGGTGCTGCTTCGTGGAGCGGCATCTAATCCTAAGCAGCTTCAATCTGCATTGGAGAGTATGTATGGTGAATCCAAGCGGATGAATAAGCTTGTCTCCGATTTACTGCTGCTGGCTAAGTTGGACCGGACGCCCGAATTGAAGCTGGAAGATATGTCGCTGGATACGTTGCTGCTGGAAATGAAGCCGCAGCTTCTGATGCTGGCGGGCAAGCGAAGAGTGATTTTTGATATGACGGCGGGTGTGAGAGTGCTGGCGGAAGGGGATAAAATCAAGCAGGTCATGCTCAACCTGTTCCATAATGCTGTTCAGCATACAGATATGGAAAGAGGTGTGATCCATGTAAACTTGTCTGCCGGGAAAAAGCTGGCGGATATTCAGATTCGGGATAACGGGCCAGGTATGAGCAAAGAGCAGTTGGAGCGGATTTTTGAACGCTTTTACCGTGGAGATGAGTCACGTACACGCAGCTCGGGCGGAGCTGGTCTTGGTCTGGCGATTACACAGTCCATTGTGGAAGCACACGGCGGGAAAATCACCGCTGCAAGTACGCCGGGAGAAGGTAGTGTATTCAAGGTTGCGCTACCGTTAGCGGGGACGGTATAACATAAAAGCAGCCTCCCGAACCGTGACGTTGTCTATAACGCGGCTCGGGAGGCTTTTGGGTTAGTTAATCAATGCAGCCTTTTGTAAAAGCACATGCAGCACCTTGGCAGATGCTTCACGCGTTGTAGGTGCATCCGGCTGGAAGTAGGAGGAGCCTTTGATGGTTTCCCCGTTGATAATGCCTGCTGCGCTCACTTTTTCAATGCTATCCTTGGCATAGCCTGCAAAAGATGAAGCATCATGATACGGTGTGCGCGCAGGGCCATCGACAGACGCTTTGATCTTGAGCAGATCTACTGCCTTGCTCAGCACGACAGCAATTTCCTGCCGACTGATGTTAGCGTTCGGATCGAATTTGTCGCCGCTGCGACCTGTGATCAATCCGGCCTCATAAGCGGCTGCCACATCGCCAGAATACCAGCTACCTGCTGGAATATCGCCGAATGGTGCGGCAGTACCCGGTGTCAGGCCAAGAGCCCGGGTTACCAAGGCTGCAAATTCCGCACGTGTCACGTTCTTCTTCGGTGAGAAGGCCGTGTCTGTGGTGCCGTTGATCAGCAGCTTGTTCGCAAGCGACTGAATCTCGGATTGAGCATACGACGATGAAATATCTTCAAAGCTAACGGGACGAGTCGCCGCTGCATACGTCGAGAAGCCCGGACGGCTTACCTTAACGACTGTTGATCCATCTGCCTGCTTGGTAAAGACGGATGGAACCGGGTAGACATTTCCGTTAGCTGTATAGAGAACACCGGCTGTATTCGGCTCAATTTGGCCAGGTACGGTGAAGGAACGACTAATGAACTGTCCTGGCGCAACTTTAAGCGGTTCGCTCTTGCCTCCAGTGACAACATTAGCTTCAAACCCTACAGGGGTGCCAATCACAGTCGCCCCTTTCAGCTTGCTCGTAAATGTGTTGCTTTCCTGTACCTGGCTGCTGATTACCACTTCAATGCCTGCACCGGCAGGAGCATTTTTCAATGCGGATATCGGCAAAGCCAGGGAAGATCCTGTGTTGCTCACAATCAGGCTGCTTCCTGCCGCAGCCTTGCCCAGTGTTGTCAGTTGGGCAGAAGTCAGCGCTGCTTTGGTCGTTTGACCCGCTTGGCTACTGGCCGACAGGACAATGGCTATTGGGCTGGAGCCTGCTGCCGTCACAGTAGCCTGCAAATCTGCATCGGTTACAGTCAGTGACTGTACATTGTTGTTAACCACGACAGTTGTGGCTACCGCTTTTACCGCCTGTCCTTGCTTCACTACGGATTGAAGTGAAGGTGCAGATGTAGCGACAGGGGTGGATGTGGTGGTTGAAGCGGAAGGTGTAGTATTACTTCTGCCGCCACCTCCACCACTTCCTCCACCGCTACTGCTGCCGGAAGCGGCACTATTGTCGACGCGAATGGCCTTCATAGCGCTGAAAAATTTAGGACCGTCAGTATTGGTCTCGACTTCGCCTTTCGCATTCAGTTCCGGCGAATTAACCTCCAGCTTATACACACCGTCCTTCAAATGCTGAATAACGGGCTGACCGCTGGCATCCAGAACAGGTTTTCCGTTAGCATCGTATTCGACATAGCTTCCGTCAATGTCCTTGAAGGAGTATGCGCCTTGCTTGAGACGGGCGTTAACTCCTTGCTCCTTAGGAGTCGTAATTCCATTAATAAGACCAATCAACTTATCATCTATGCCATATACATAGAGCGCAATTTGGTTCGTTTTATCCGTGGTCAGGCGGAAAGCGAGATCTGTTGAGCGTTGGGCACCTGTACGATTCGGGTAAATAATCGGGTTGGTTACACTCAGATCCTGCAAGCCGAAGCCTGTAGTCGGATTTTCCTTGCCAACATGAACGACGAACGGCAGATGCATTGTAGGTAGTCCGGCGCTTTTCAGGATGACTTCTCCCTCATATACGCCTGTAGCTGCACTTGAGCTTGGCTGCACGGACAGGAAGAACGGTTGGGATTTACCCGCTTCTGCCGAGATCGCTCCATTCGTGCCGACACCTTGCAACTGAACAGCGATATTGCTCACGTCAGGCGTGACAATCGGGTTCTTGGGATCAGAGGTTACATGATCATGCAAAATGTAGCTGGCTTCATACTGTACGCTGTTAGCGGACAGATTTTTGAGCTGCAATTGAATTTGCTTCGCATCACTGCCTGGTTTTAACACCCCGAAGCTGGCGGAAGGATTGTAGTTCACGACCTCCTGCCGATTGAAGTTCTTATCGAGAATCGTAATCTTTTCAACAGTTTCCAGCAGGGCTGGTGTCTGAATCGCATTGGCGATGTTTACAAGTCCTGCACCTTGGGAATACACATCGTATTGGATTTGATCCTCATCGTAAAGCGTATCCGACGTGTTCGCCAGAGCAGCACGGATATCGAACGGCGTCCAGTTTGGATGCTGCTGCTTCAGCAATACAGCAAGTCCGGCTACATGCGGAGAAGCCATACTGGTTCCGTTGCTACGTTTGTAAGCATGATCATAAGAAGCATCCGGATAGAACTTGGCGAAAGCAGGATAGGTTGACAAAATGCCGACCCCCGGTGCACTCACATCCGGCTTGATGCTAAGCAGCTCGTCGCCGTTCGGCCCACGGGAGCTGAATCCAGCCATCGTGTTGCCTGCATTATCTGTGCGAATATAATCCTTTCCGAAGGAGACAGAGAACTTCTCTCCGGCGTTGTCGACGAGTTGTTTAGCCAGCGCGCGACCTTCCTTACCTTTCATATCAAAGGTCGGAATAAAATCAAAGCTGTCGCCCTGGTTAGCGTTTACGTAGCTATCTAGACTCGGAATGGAGTCTGTCAAATCAGCCTGCATGATGTCAGTCGTTTTTGCTCTCCCGTTAAAAATGATTACGGCCTTTGCGCCGTTTTCTTTTGCATTTGCAATTTTATCCACGAATGCCAGGCTTCCACGTGACACGAGGACAATTTTTCCGGCTACATCTTTTCCTTCAAAATCATCAGGCTGCCCCAAATTTGCATATACCAGTTCATAAGGGGCAGTTCCCATAATTGAAGCAAAATCCTCTTGGCCTGTTCCCCAGCCCAACAGATTAAACCCGTAATGTGCATAAGCATCAGCGGTTACTGTTTTCTTCAATTCACCATTCGCTTCCCAATAGGAATCACGGGTAACTGAAGCTGTGCCTGAAAAGCTTTTGCTTGGCGAGGTTGCCGCACCGACGGAAATGGCCAACTGGGATGAGGCAGGGGAACCCATTGAATAATAATAATTCCCGTCTTGTGCCGCATTACCATTCGCAATGACAGCAACTACACCGGAAAGCACCGCATTATTGATGGCAATGGAGTCCGGGGAGTTCGGGTCCTTCTCGGAGTCTGAGCCGAGGGACAGGTTAATCACGTTCATGCCATCCTTGACAGCGCGTTCAATACCGTCAATGACCTGTGCGGAGGAACCGGAGGAACGCCCCGTCTTGGTATTACGTCCAAGTACTTTATACACGTATAAGTCCGATTTATAGGCAATACCCTTTTGTACAATATCTGCCGTTTTATTAGCGGCCTGGCCAGCAATCGTACCGGAGACGTGTGTACCGTGTGTTGTTCCGGCAAAACCTGTGCCGTACGGGTCATTCTCTTTTTCAAGGAAAGGCTCCTCGTAAGGATCATTGTCCTGCTCAAAAGAGTCATATCCACCTTTGTAAGCTGCTTTCAAATCCGGGTGCTCATAATCGATCCCGGTATCAATAACCCCGACCTTAATCCCTTCGCCTGTCAAACCTTTAGCCCAGGCTTCAGGAACGCCAATTTGATCCAGCGGTGCGTTATCATACGTTGCTTCGCTGACGGTGAGTGCTGGCGGGTCCTGTACGGGGATGGAATAATACGTTTTGTTTTCGTGGATGGATTTTACACCTGGCAGCTTTGCCAGTTCCGGAATTTTATTGGCTGGCAGCGTAATCTCCAAACCGTTAAGTACCGTATTGTACTTGTAATTCACTTGGAGCGGAATACCGTTCTGTGCTGCTTTGTCCACGAACGTTGTTTGCTCATTGACGATAGCCGATTCCGCTTTTTGCTCGGATCGTGCCGTGAAAGTCTGGTTACCCGACCGTGCCGCATATTGGTCCACGGCTAGTGGCTCACCATCAAGCTGCACGATGACTCTGACCTGCTGGGAGGAAGTGGTATTCAGCTCGGGTGAAATGAACGCCGGAGTCGCTTCGGAAGTCAAAGCTTCCTGTGCTTCTAAAAATGAACGAGTTTGCAGGTCTACGGTAGCGGCAGAACTGACAGACGGAAGAGACAAGCTTACCATCAAGGCAAGAGCGAGTGTTACGACAGGAATTTTTTTCGAAATGATCGGATTTTTCAAAGATTTCCCTCTTTTCAATCAAAATATGATTTGTCTACATACTAGGATTTGAAGTCACTGCCGAAGTTCTCACGCCTCCCTCAAGATTCAAATGAAAGAATTGACCACTGGTGACTAACTTGTCAGTTTTGAGGAATATCTTACCATGTTGGTGGGATATATTACTATATGTTTTTTATATTTTTAGAAAAAATAAGGTTAACTTCACGTGCATGTTCCATGGAAATGTTATGAATTTACTAGATTATTTTTGAAATCATTCAAAGGGGAATGGGAGAATACGAGATTTAATGATATAATCTGCATTGGATTTGTTGATATTTTATGAGGATGTAAAATGCTTAGTGCAAAGGAGTCGATTATGTTGGCAAAAACATTGATTTTCGGGCATAAAAATCCGGATACGGATACTATTTGCTCAGCTATTGCTTATGCAGACTTGAAAACCAAACTGGGCGCGGACGTGGAGCCGGTTCGTCTGGGCGAGGTAAACGGGGAAACGCAGTATGCACTGGACTATTTCAAAGTGAGTGCGCCGCGTCTGGTTGAACAGGTTGCTGCGGAAACAGACAGCGTTATTCTGGTCGATCATAATGAACGCCAGCAAAGTGCGGTTGACATTGACAAAGTGCGTGTAACTGAAGTCATCGACCATCACCGGATCGCTAACTTTGAAACAAGCCAGCCGTTGTACTTCCGCGCTGAGCCTGTAGGCTGCACAGCCACAATTTTGAACAAGCTGTACAAGGAAAACGGGATAGCGATTCCGAAAGAAATCGCAGGTCTGATGCTGTCCGCGATCATTTCCGATTCCCTGTTGTTCAAATCCCCAACCTGCACCGACCAAGACGTAGCTGCTGCCCGTGAACTGGCTGAAATCGCTGGTGTGGATGCAGATAGCTACGGTTTTGATCTGCTGAAAGCAGGAGCTGATCTGAGCGGTCACTCGATTGAGCAGTTGGTGAGTCTGGATGCGAAGGAATTCCAGATGAACGGACGCAAAGTGGAAATTGCGCAAGTGAACGCGGTAGATGTGAACGACGTGCTGTCCCGTCAGTCCGAGCTGGAAGTAGCGCTGTCCCAAACAATTGCAGCTAAAAACCTGGACCTGTTCCTGTTCGTCGTAACAGATATTGTGAACAGTGATTCCATTGGTATTGCCCTGGGAAGCCAAGCACAAGCGGTCGAAAAAGCCTACAATGTGCAGCTCGACGACAATAAAGCCGTTCTGAAAGGTGTCGTATCCCGCAAATCGCAGATCGTACCTGTATTGACAGACGCTTTTAACAGTCTGTAATTCGGAAGCAGGCTACGATACAAAAGAAGCCACCTGAATCCAGCTACATTAAAGCAGCGGAAGCAGGGGCTTCTTTTTTTATTTCTTCAATTCTACCAGTACGTCTCTGATGCATAAATTCAAAGGCCGTTTTGTTTTCAAACTAAAATGCGATTTTTGCCGTATCCCCAGTAGTGTTTCCATATCCTTTTACAGTCTATGTTACATCCTTTAAATAAAAGATATGATGTGCCAGTGGGGAGAGAAAAACATACCAACTTTGGAGACTGTACAGCAGTAGACAGAGGTATCTGACTTACTTCTTTTATCGTTTTTCAAAGTGATCCGATGATTAAAGGTTGTCAACAAACTTCAAATAATCCTGTACGCTTTTCTCCAATTTATTTGAAATCGCTCTTGGGATTGTTGCAAAATGCTCAAGCATATATGTTCTTGTCCGCCGACATCAGCGCAGGTGGAAGATGATGCAGTGATTCTGAATCAGACGCCTCCACCATTCTGCCAGCGGATATGCGAGCAGTCTTTGTCTCAGTCCTCGCACCATTTTTCTTCTCCCTCCCTGGGACCAGTTAGACGCGAACCTTTCACATCTTCAAATGCAGACCGTACGCGTGACAGATAGGTTTCAAACTGGCAGATTTCCGACTCGCTAAAGTCCGACATCAGGCGTGAGGCCAGTCCTATGAAAAAAGGGTCCATTTGATTGATCTTGCCTCTTCCTTTATCGTTCAGAGAAACAAAGATGCCACGCTTGTCATTCGGATCATCGTATTTGTTAATGTAGCCATCTTGTTCAAGGGAAATGACCATGGAACTGATCGCTGCCCGGCTTACACCCATTTTCTCAGCCAATGCAGAAGGGGATGACATTTCGTCTCTTTGCGCAGAAAGCACACAAAGTGCTATATATTGCCCATAGGAGAGCCCGAATTCACGTGAACGTTTCTCCATGCCTTTACGAATTTCATACGTTATAGAAAATAGCTCTACCAAAACACCAATCGGTTTATTGCCACCTGGAAACAGATTATAGGCCAGTTGACGAATTTCGGAGTCCAAGAAAAAGAACATGCGATCCACCTCGATGTAGTTAATTAGTTAACTGTAATTTAATTAACCACTGGTTGCAATGATTTATACAAACTTTATTCCGCTTTTTTTAAATATATCTGCACAACTTATCATGACCAAGGTCCAATGCACTGCCCTACGTCCTGATTTACAAAAGCCTGTATAGAGGGCTGGCGGAGGGTACGCCCTTCCTGCCATCGCCACTCACTGTATTGAACCTTGGCGGTATACATAGGCTGTACCCATATTGCATCCCGATGACGATCCGGCTCATTGACAAAAGGCCGCGCTGAAATGGTATGCGGTCTCAGTCGCTCCGTAAGCTGACGCCAGTCCTCTCGCGTAAGCTTCCCCGTGCCTGCATGTCCAATGTAGCGCAGCCTTCCCTGCTTGTCGTACAGCCCCAGCAACACAGCATTGATGACGCCTCCGTTTAAAGTGTAGCCTCCAATGACAGCGATGCTATCGCCGTAATTCTTGACCTTGACCCATCGACCGTCCTGCCCGCCAAATGTGTAGGGGCTGTCTAAACGTTTGCATACGATACCTTCCATCCCTTCACTGCGTATCACCTGAAACAGAGCTTGTCCATCAGGATGAGCAGGCGCCAGTTGAACCCGTTCATTCGGCAGGATGACCTGATGCAATAATTCGAGCCTTTCTGCCAGCGGTTTACGGTGAACCCATTCCCCATTCAAATACAAAATATCAAACAGCATGTACGTAGCAGGCACAGCTTCATAAGCCGCTTGAATCCGATCTGTTCGACGAATCAGGTCGCGGCGCATAATGTCATGAAACGAGGGCTTACCATCGGCTCCCAGTGCGATCATTTCCCCGTCCAGAATTATCGATTCAGCCTGGCAATATGAGGGGAATGTAGCGAGTTCTGGGTATAAAAGAGTTCGTTCATGCTGCTTCCGGTTAAACAGACGTGTGCTACCCTGATTGTGATATGTCAAAATTCTCGTGCCATCCCATTTTATTTCGTACCGCCACAGGCCCTCCGTAGGGATTTGTTCACTTTGCACAGGTTCAAACGGGATAACGGGTTTCATTTCCGAACGCAAATACAACACCTCGCCTCGCTTTTTTGGAATAAGGATAGTGTCGACGATAGGCTTCTTTTTATGTGAGGATTTTGCAAATTCTGATGTATGAGATGTTTCGTTGGACCTCAAATCGGGGAATGATAAGGATATCTAATCGTCGGCAGAAAGGGGCTCGGTTTCATGAGACAAATTCGCGAGGAGGACCATGCGGTAGTCATGGTGGATGATGGACAGGTGGTTGCGGAAGTAGGCTATAAAACCATAGATGACCATTCCTTGGTCATTGACCATACATTTGTATCCGAAAAGCTGCGGGGGCAAAAGATCGGCAAGGAGCTGATTGACAAAGTCGTGCAAATGGCGAGGGATCAGCATAAAAAGGTCGTTCCCGCTTGCTCGTACGCACTGGCCCTGTTCAAGCGTCATCAAGAATATAGTGACGTCTGGCAGCAGTAACCGCGGGGAATGCTCGTATTACAAGTGCATAAATACCACAACATCGGGACGGGTATTCAGGTCTTCCCGGTGTTTTTTGCGTGTACAAAGCCCCTGAAATGGCCGTATTCTATTATTGATATGTTAAGCAAATGGTTATTCTAAGATGCTAAAGCACATTTTTAAATTGTCGGCTGTGAAATTGTTCATACTGTTGTCACTTCACAGGCCGTCCTCAGGTTCTATATAATATAGTATGGTTATTACCACAACAAAAAACGAAAAGTTTGAATTTAAACGAAGGAGACGCTCATTATGAATAAAGCGAGTGAGGACAAGCAGTACGTTCCAACGAGCAAACGTAATTTTACAGCCTTGATTATCACCGTTTCCATCATAGCCAACGTGATTATTTTGCTGCTGTTCTTTTCGCCGATTGGATACCAGGGTAGTGTTAGCTTCGATATCACCATTTTCCCGAGGTTGAATGCGATTTTTAACAGTTTCACGTTTATTTTTCTGGTGGCGGCGTTGGTTGCCATTATCAAGAAGAACGTCAAAGTGCATAAAACATTTGTTTTACTGGCCTTCGCCAGCACTGTTTTATTTTTGTTTTCCTACCTGACCTTCCACTATATTTCGCCGGAGACTGCAAAATTTGGCGGGGTGGGCATTATTCGGCCGATTTACTTTACGTTGCTGATTTCACACAGCATACTGGCTGCCATTATCGTACCGCTGGCCCTGTTCACGGTTGTATGGGGATGGACGATGCAGGTGGCGAAACACCGTAAAATTGCACGCTGGACCATGCCGATCTGGTTGTATGTCAGCTTGACCGGGGTACTCGTGTACGTATTCATGGCCCCATATTATTAAATAGACTTGAACCCTCAGCAGGTTCAATGAGGAAAGAAGGCGTCTCTGCTAACAGAGACGTCTTTTTTATATCAAATAAAAGAAAAATTATTCCTTCTAAATTTATTTTATTGAAAAAACGTTCCTTCTCCAACGGTATTTCTGCTATAATTTGCCTTAATCAACTAAGAATAAGGGGGTCACCATGTGACGAAGAAAGCGAAAGGCAGGTTACGGTTGCTTGTTTCTATGCTCGTGCTGGTTGTGCTGCTGAGCAGCTGCGGTGGCGGAGGCAAAAAGCCGGAAAACGTTAACGGAGGAAAAGTGACACTGCAATTTTGGACCATCGCGCTACAGCCTACATTCACCCCGTATTTCAATCGGGTGATTGCCGATTATGAGGAGAAGAATCCCAATGTAAAAATTGACTGGAAGGATTACCCTTATGACGCAGTGACCAATAAGCTGTTGACGAGTATCGCTAGTGGCAGCAGTCCGGATGTAGTGAATCTCAATACGGAATTTGCCAGCCAAATGGGCTCCAAGGGTGCTGTTGTGGATATGAATGAGCATTTATCTCCGGAGGAAAAGGCTGCTTATTTCGACGGTATCTATAATTCTACAGTTATTAACGGCAAGGCATATGCACTACCTTGGTATACCGGCACGGAAGTGCTCTACATGAATACGAAGCTGGTAAAGGAAGCCGGATTAGACCCTGCCCATCCGCCCAAAACGCGGGAGGAATTGTCTGAATGGGGCCGCCAGGTCAATAGAAAAATCGGTAAAGCAGGCTACGCGCAGCAGCTTGTATCCAAGCTTTTTGCCATAGACGGGATTCCGATTTTGAATAAAGAAAAGACAGCAGCGGCGTTCAATACACCGGAAGCGGTCACTATGATTGATAATCTCAAAAAGCAGATGGAAGACGGTGTCGTGCTCAAAGAGGACGCTGAATTTTCACAGCAAGTGAAATATTACGCGGGTGAGCAGGTTGCTTTCGAGCTGGCAGGCCCGACGTTCATCAACTTTATCAAAACGGCGGCGCCGGACGTATACAAGAACACGATCGCCGTTCCTGTACCTACAGGTAAAGCTGATGTACGGCTGTCCAACACCATGGATCTGGTCGTACCGACCAAGTCTGCACATGTGAATGAAGCGGTGAAGTTTGCTGTTTTTCTGACGAATGCGGAGAGCCAGACGGCTTTTTCCAAAGCGGCTAATACACTACCTTCCACAAAGGATTCCATTAAAGACCCGTACTTCACACAGTCTGATCAATCGCTGGAAGCACAAGCGAAAGTGGTATCCGCGCAAAGCTTGGATAAGGCGACAGACTACATGGTCGGTGTTCCTAATGCCAAGGACGTGAACAGCGCTGTTACGCGTGCTTTTCAAAATATTATATTGAACGGAACGGACACGAAGCAGACGCTTACTGCTTTGGAGCAGGAAGTGAACGATATTTTAAAGCAATAGATCAGCAGGAGAGTCATACGGAGGCTCTCCTGTTCATTTATCAAAATCGGGTGGTGATGCAGCATGATCAAATGGTTGAGGTCGGAATCCTTTACGGCCTGGGCCTTTATGACGCCGGGACTGTTATTGCTTGCCGTCTTTGTATTTTGGCCTATTATTTACAGCATTCCGCTGGCATTGACGGACTACTCGGTCATATCGGATACCCATTATGTCGGTCTGGATAATTTCGAGGCAGCGTTTAAGGACCGCAACTTTCTCATTTCGATCTGGAACTCATTGGTGTACGTGCTCATTGTTCCCTTTCTTCAAATTTTCTCCATCCTGATGGCCGTGCTGGTGAACAGCCGTATACCGGGAATTAAAATATTTCGTACGACCTACTACATTCCTGTCGTAACTTCGATGGTAGCCGTGGCCTTGATTTGGAGCTGGTTGCTTGGCAATAACAGCGTTGTGAATTATTTGCTTATGCAGGCAGGCTTGATCAGTAAGGACATTCACTGGCTGTCAGACAGCTCTTTGGCCTTGTATGTACTCATGTTCATCACGATGTGGAAGGGACTCGGGTATTATATGATGCTCTATCTGGCCGGTTTGCAGAACATTCCACAAGACCTGTACGAAGCCGCCAGAGTAGATGGAGCAAGCCGCTGGCGGCTAATTGTCCATATTACACTCCCGTTATTAAGACCCTACGTTCTGTTCTGTACGCTCATATCGCTTATGGCGGCTATTCGCGTGTTCGATGAAGTGTATGTGCTGACCAAGGGTGGGCCGGGAACAGCCACGCTGACCTCCAGCTTGTATATTTTCCAAAAGGGGATGGAGCAGTTTAACTTTGGTTATGCTTCGGCGCTCGGCTTAATTGTCGGTGTAGTCATTGCGGTGCTCAGTATTATCGTATTCCGATTCAATAGGAAAGGTGGTATCAATCCCTATTGATGAATTTACAGAATGATAAAATGCTACAGTCGCCCCTTCCGAAAAACGAAAATAGCCGCATCATTCGCAACCTGGGGCGAGTTGTAAGGATGACGGTGATCTATGTACTGCTCGTGCTGCTCGCTCTCTTTTTAATGGGGCCGTTCCTATGGCTGCTCAGCGTATCGCTCATGCCTGGCCGTAACATTTTCTCAACGCCACCGGCGATTTTTCCGACCTTTATTGATTTTGATAATTATGCTCAGGTATGGCAGTTTATGAACTTTCCGAAGTATATGCTGAACACGGTGATCATTACGGCACTTGGCGTTATTTTCAATGTGGTGCTCGCCAGTCTGACGGGATATCCCTTGGCTGTATTTCGTTTTAAGGGTAAAAATCTGGTGTTCACGCTACTAATTTCCACCATGATTATTCCTTCATATACGTCGTTCATCGTACATTACCTGACCATTCAGGGGCTTCATCTGGGCAATACGTATTTGGGTGTGGTGCTGCCTGGAGCTGTCTCTGTGTTCAACATTTTTCTGATGCGGCAGACGTTTATCCATATTCCTACCGATGTGCGTGATTCCGGTAAAATGGACGGCGCTTCGGAATTCCGGATTTGGTGGCAGCTGGTGCTACCGCTGGTGAAGCCAGCACTCGCCGTCATTTCTTTGCTGGAGGCTATGTCGTTCTGGAACAGTTTCCTGTGGCCTATCGTTATTCTGAACGACACGGAGTTATACCCGCTGGCGGCTGCGCTGACGTATCTCAATGGTCAATTTGCCTATAACTTTGGCTGGATTGCAGCGGGCACGATGATTTCGGTACTGCCGATCATTATCTTGTTCCTGTTCACACAGCGCTACTATATGGAAGGCTTGGCGGGTGCAGTAAAAGGATAGACCGGAAATATCGGATACGGACGATCCGTGAATGGAAGGGGAGACGGTTACGATGGAGCTGGCGAAAGGAACGCGGCCCAATTCCCGTGTGGGGCTAACAACGCAGGAGATTCAATATTATTTTCGTGATGTGTATGACAGTGGGGCAAAGCTGGTCATACCCGAACCACATTTGATTTCTGAGTTGTCCTCCCGCTTCGGGATGAATCAGGAATATGAAGGCGTTCTGGACCCCGACGGGCCGATCAAGCTGATCTTGCCTCCAGGACCAGGCGTGCCGACCGAAACACGCGGTAGCGTGCAATTGGTACTGGAGTACGATGGAGCGCTCGTTGCAGACGGCTATCGTTTGGAGATTCACAAGGAAGGTCGAATTGAAATTCATGCAGCTAATAAAAGAGGGCTCAAATACGGCATGGATGCCCTGCATTTGCTGCTTCAAGTCGAACAAGAGCGATGTACACTTCCTGTAGTGTCCATTCGTGATGAGCCTTCTTTTCCGGTCAGAGGGATTATTGAAGGCTTTTACGGAGAACCGTGGAGCTTGGCGAATCGGCTGGATGCTGTCCGTTTTATGGCTGCGCATCGGATGAACACATTCATGTATGCTCCCAAGGATGATCCGTATCATCGTGAGTTATGGCGAGAGCCGTACCCGGAAGACACGTTTGCGCAGATCCAAGAATTAAAGGAAACCTGCGACCAGCATGAGATCGATTTTCATTACTGCATCAGTCCAGGGAATGACCTGAGCTTTGGCAGCGATGAAGATTTCCTCAGTTTGACGGAAAAGCTGGCGGCTGTGATTGCCATTGGCGTGCGCCATTTTTCTATATTAATGGATGACATTGACTATGTGCTAAAAGGAGAAAATCGACATTTGCTGGGTCGCTCGGGGCACGCTCATGTCTTTTTGACGAACAAGGTGCATACATGGCTGGCTGAGCGGTTGCCTGAATTTACGCTGACAGTCTGTCCCTCGGAATATTGGTCGTACTGGGATACCGAGTACAAAAAGGATTTCCGTGAGCGGCTGCATCCGGAGATTAAGGTGTTCTGGACCGGATACTTTGTGTTTGCTCCGCATATTGGCCGGAAGCACGCCGCCGATAATCATGCGTTCTTTGGGCACGAGCTGTGGCTGTGGGATAACATTCCGGTGAATGATTGTGACCGTGACCGTTTATTCCTCGATCCGCTGCGCGGGCGGTATTCCGGGCTTCCAGACTGCGGACATACCGGTATGGTAGCCAACCCGATGAATCAGTGGGAATGCTCCAAAGTAACGCTCATTACGATGTCTCATTATATGTGGAACAGTGAGCGGTACATGCCGGAACTTTCTTGGGATTGGGCAGTGTGGGAGTTAGCGGGGGAGCGTGCGGAGGAACTGATGTTTTTCTGCCGTCAAAACAGGAACAGCCGACTGGGCGGCAGCACGTATGAGGACGTGGACCTTGCTTTGCAGTTGCGCGATATCCCGGCGCTGGATATGTACTTTGAGCGGCTGCTCCAAGCCGTGAGCGTCCTGCGGCAAGTACCCGCCGATGATCCGGCGGCAGGCTTCGTAGCACAGGCCATGCCGTGGCTGGAACGCGCCGAGCTGGACGCTGATCTGTGGCGTACGCTGCGCCAAGCTGTGGTCAGCAGCGAGCGGCAGAGCGGCACGCAGGCAGAGGAGAGCAGTACGCCGCCGGAAGTGGTTGGCGGGCAAGGGCCTGTGCTCCTGCTGGACGAAGTCGTGGGCGAACTCCGGCGCTGTATCACTGCCTGTCTGGAGACGGAGGCTCGGCTCGGCAGTGATCCGGCGATCCGCGCAGCCGAGCGGTGGGGCTACGTCAGTCAGGATGAACAAGGCAAGTATCGACTGATCTTGTGAGCATTTTGCCGATGGATTAAGAAACCAAGGCAGCATAGCTGCCCTGAAAATAACCATTTGCCGTTAGGATAACGGTAATTTTCAGGAGAGGTGGATGCGTGTGGTGAAGCCAAACACTCGTGTGCTTTTTGTGCCGCTGGATGAGCGGCCCTGTAATTATGAATTTCCTTATTTACTGGCGCAGGGCACAGATTTGGAAATCGAGCGTCCCCCGATGGAATGGATGGGACAAAAGAAAATTTCCGGTGATACGACCCAATTGTGGGCTTGGCTCGAAGAACGTGCAGCGGGAGCCGATGGAGCCATTATTGCGATGGATACGCTGCTGTACGGCGGAATCGTGCCATCTCGTCTGCATGGAATGACAAGTGATCAGGTCGGTGACAAGGTGAATCGACTTCGCAGGCTCAAGCGGCTTTATCCGCAGATGACCTTATATGCTTTTCAACTCATTATGCGCTGTCCGCAATATTCTTTGGCTGACGAAGAACCGGATTACTACGCCGATTGGGGGCGCGAGATATTCAGGAAGGGCTTTATTGAGCACCGTCAGGAGCTGGGGATTGCTACCTCAGAGGAGCTTCTTGAATTATCTGACATCAACGAACGTTTGCCTGTAGAGACACTGGAGGATTATTTGGGCCGTCGCCGTGTGAATCTGGAAGCCAATGAAGCCGCACTGGAGCTGGTAGCAGAGGGTGTCATTGATTTTATGATCATCCCGCAAGATGATTCTGCCCCCTACGGCTATACTGCCAAGGATCAGCAGCGGCTTAGAAAACGTATTTCCAATCTTGGGCTGGATTTGAGCGTGTACATGTATCCGGGGGCAGACGAAGTCGGCTGTACGCTGCTGGCGCGGTGGGTTAACCAGGCGAAGAATGTTGTGCCGCTTGTCTATCCAAGGCTGTCCGCTTTGCAGGGAGCATTTGTGATTCCGCTTTTTGAGGATCGTTATTTTTATGAAACGTTAAAATACCAGATTATGGCGGCAGGTGGACTGATCGCTTCTTCAGCGACAGAGGCTGATTTGATTCTGTTGGCTAACACGCCCGGAGACGCCATGGCGGAAGCATCCTCCCAACAGCGTGCAATGGCCGGATATGATGTATACCGAAACGTGGTGGAGCTGGTCGAATACGGCGCCCATATGCTGCGGTATACAGGCAAAAATATTGCGGTAGCTGATGTAGGCTATGCCAACGGAGCCGATCTTAAGCTGCTTAGACTCTTGAAGCAAAAAGGGCTGCTTTTTGAGCTGGCAGGTTATGCAGGCTGGAACACCAGCTCCAATACGCTGGGAACCGTCATTGCCCAGTCCATGCTGTACAGCCACTATGGGCCTACAGCAGAGCATCTGGATTTTCTGGCGTTGCGTTACGCCGAAGATGCATGTTATTGCGCTGTGGTGCGTACCGCCATGAATAACGGGATTGTGGAACAAATGGGCTTCAACAAGTTTATGCTCGATGGACAGAGAGGCTCGGTTACTGCGGTTATTCGCGGAGAGCTGGAGCAGGCGCTCGACGAATATGTAAACGGGCCGGAGGGCTATGTGGAAATTACAGATTGCTATATGCCGTGGAACCGCACCTTTGAAGTCGGATTGACCGTACGGCATCATGCCGAAGAGAGAGGGTGATCCCAATGGGATTGGAAGCTGTATTATCAAAAGTTCAGCACGGCCTGATCGTATCCTGTCAGGCACTACCGGATGAACCGCTGCACGGATCGGATTCCATGGCCAAAATGGCACGCGCCGCTCAGCAGGGCGGAGCTGTAGCCATTCGCGCCAATGGCGCAGCAGATGTGCGTGCGATCAAACAGGCGCTTTCCCTGCCAGTCATCGGCCTGATCAAGCGGGATTATGATGATTCCGATATTTACATTACACCGACCCTTCGAGAGATGGAGGAACTGGTGGATGCGGGCGCAGATATCATCGCCCTGGATGCTACATCACGTCCGCGTCCGGGGGGATGCAGGCTGAAGCAGCTCATAGATTACGCCCATAAGCATGGAGTGGCCTCTATGGCGGATATATCCACACTGGAGGAGGCGCTTCATGCGGCTTCCCTCGGCGTAAGCTGCGTATCCACAACGTTATCCGGTTATACGCCATACTCTGCTCAGATCGATGGACCCGATCTGGAGTTGGTTCGGAGAGCGTCAGAGCTGGTTCCCGTGCCTTTAATTGCGGAGGGCAAAATCCATGAGCCGGCGCAGGTGGAGGAAGCATTCCGGCTAGGTGCACATGCAGTGGTTGTAGGCTCGGCAATTACCAGACCCCAATTGATTACGCAGCGGTTTGCCGATGCCGCAAGGAAGGCAGTGAAGTGCATCTATGGAGATGAACGACCGAATTAATACGTACTTTCCTTCATTAACAAAATCGGAGCAAAAGGTCGCTTTGTGCGTACTGGAGCGCCCGGCAGATATCATATATTTCTCCGTGACGGAGTTAGCTGATTTTGCAGGTACAGGTGAGACGACCGTCATGCGCTTTTGCCGGAAAATCGGTTTTAAAGGCTATCAGGATTTCCGACTGTCCCTGGCGCAAAACCAGGCTTATCGCAAAACCGATACGGGTGGGGAAAACACCGACCCGGACAACGAACATGATATTACCCGCATGGTGTATCACAATATGCTTGATATTTTGCACTCCAGTATGGGACTGCTGGACCGTTCAGAGCTTGGACGTGCGATAGCGTGTCTTGACCAGGCAGGCTATGTCCAATTTTTTGGTGTAGGTGCTTCGGGGATTTCTGCGCAGGACGCCAAAAACCGCTTCTTACGAATCGGGCGGCGTGCTGAAGCCGTGACAGACGGACATATCCAGTCGATGATGGCGGTGTCCATGAAACCCGGGGATGTGGCTATCGGTATCAGTGTATCGGGAAGCACGCTGGATACCAACGACATGCTGCACAAAGCCAAGCAAAACGGCGCGACCATTATCGCGATCACCAATTATGCAAAATCGCCTATCACCTCCATTGCGGATATCGTGTTGCTCACCGCAGGCAAGGAAGCCCCGATGGAGGGAGGCTCGATTGGAGCCAAAATCTCGCAGCTATTTGTCATTGACCTCATCTGCGAAGGGCTTGCTCGCAAGCACACGAGTCATACCAAACAGATGAAGGAAAAAACAGCAAGGGCGGTCATTGAGCGAAGTTATTGAGGTTTTGAAGCGGAGAACCGTACCCCTTTGGCTGTGTCATATCGTTAGTTATTGTTGTGGTATATGACTTGCTATTATAGAAGCTTTACGTAAAGAGCGTGTATGTTGATATCATTTGGCTACAAGGAGGACGCTGTGGTGGCAGATGCTGTGAACAGAGTCATTGGGATCGACATTGGAGGAACATCAGTGAAGGCCGCTGTAGTGGAACAAGATGGTTCGGTACTTGATGAAATCCGGCTGGATACGGACGCTTCTCGCGGGCGTGATTGGCTACTGTCACGGGTATCCGAAGCTGTGGAAGGACTGAAACGCTCCCTGGGAGACACCAGCAACAGCACCAGCGGCGGCATCGGTATCGACGCTCTGGGGATCGCTACGGCTGGCAGAGTAAACGTGGAGAGTGGTGAGGTTGTGTATGCCACGGATAATCTCCCCGGCTGGCAAGGCACGCACTTGGTAACGTGGGCGAGGGAGAATCTGGCCTTACGTGCTGTTGCCGACAATGATGCGAATGCCGCTTTGCTTGGAGAAGCGTGGCAGGGAGCGGGGAGGGGCAAGCAACGCTTGGCCATGCTCACCTTGGGAACAGGTGTCGGTGGCGCATATATGGAACATGGCTTGTTGTGCAGAGGGGCTCATTGGAGTGGCGGCGATTGGGGACATAGTATTTTATTCCCAAGAGGTCTTCCTTGCAATTGTGGAAAAAGGGCTGCGCCGAGCAGTATGTATCAGGTAGCGCACTGTTACGCCGGGTCAGAGAATACACAGGTAAACAGTATCGCTCGGGAATCGAGATCATGAAGCAGGCTGCTCACGGTCACTCGGAGGCGCTTCAGGTACTGGACGATTACACCGCAGATTTAGCCGTGCTTCTGGTCAATATCTCGGTCACCCTTGATCCCGAGGCTATTATCGTAGGCGGAGGGGTAGCAGATGCGGGAGAAGTCTGGTGGCCCTTGCTGGAAAAGCATCTACAACAGCTGGGAGTCGGAACGGAAGTAAACCGGGCGTTATTGGGTAATCGCGCTGGAATCATCGGTGCGGCACGGCTTGCTTTTGAATTAACGGATTCCTAGAACAAGTATGAAAGGGGAACGAACCATGACGCAAAATCGGCTTGATACTGACATTGTTGTGATTGGCGGAGGTCTGGGAGGAACATCGGCAGCTCTTGCGGCTGCGAAGGCTGGCATGAGAGTCATCGTGACGGAGGAGACGGATTGGTTGGGAGGACAGTTAACTTCACAGGCCGTCCCCCCGGATGAGCACCGATGGATCGAACAGTTTGGCTGCACAGCAACATACCGTGAGTTCCGTAATCGTGTACGTGACTATTACCGTCAGAACTATCCTTTAACGGAAGAAGCCCAAAACGATCCGATTCTTAATCCCGGCAACGGTTGGGTAAGCCGTCTGGCTCATGAACCACGAGTAGCTCTACGGGTGCTTGAGGATATGCTTGCTCCCTATTTGAACACGGGGCGTGTTCGCGTATATTACCACACCGTGCCCATAGCCGCTCAAACGGATGCTGATTGCATTTGTTCCGTAACTGTTCGTACCTCGGATAGCCTTGATGGTGGGTGTAGGGTTATGGTGTTGCACGGAACGTTTTATCTGGATGCCACAGAGTGCGGGGATCTTCTTCCGATGGCGGGGGTGGAGCATACGAGTGGAGCAGAGTCGCGGTATGATACAGGTGAGCCTCATGCTTTGGAGTGCGCTGACCCTATGGATATGCAGTCTATTACACATGTGGCGGCCGTGGATTACATCCCTCAAGGAAGCTTCATTATAGAACGGCCGCAACAATATGATTTTTGGAGAAATTATATTCCTTCCTTTTCCCGTTTCCCGATTTTGAGTTGGTTTGCTACAGATGCGGATGATACCAGCAAACTAAAACAGTTCACTTTGTTTCCTAACGATCAGGGTATTGTATCTTTGTGGGATTACCGTCGCATTGTGGACCCTTCTATATGGAGCAAGCCATTAAATGATGGAGAGGTAACACTTTTAAACTGGGCGCAAAATGATTATTACCTCGGTCCATTGATCGGTGTCACTGCTCAGGAGCAGGAAAGACGTAGAGAAGGCGCCCGTGAATTGACCCGTTCTTTAATCTATTGGCTCCAGACCGAAGCACCCCGGCTAGATGGAGGATTCGGTTATCCGGGTATTCGGCCCCGTGGAGATTTCCTTGGCACCTCAGATGGTCTTGCCAAAACCGCCTATATTCGCGAATCGCGCCGAATTCAAGCCAAGTATATGATATCGGAGTTCGATGTAAGTCGTGAGCTTCGGGGGACGGATGGGCCAAAACGATATGCAGACAGCGTAGGTGTAGGCAGCTATCATTTGGATCTCCATCCGACCACTGTATCTCAGCGGACATTTTACATTCCTAATTACCCTTATGAAATTCCGTTAGGCTCCCTTATTCCGGTGAGAGTGCGTAATCTGCTTCCCGCCTGTAAAAATATAGGGATGACTCAAATCGCAAATGGCTGCTATCGGCTGCACCCCACGGAGTGGAATATAGGTGAATCAGCGGGTAGTCTGGCGGCTTACTGTGTGTCCAACGGAGTATTCCCGATAGAAGTCAGCGAATCGGCAGAGCATCTGGGGCATTTTCAAAGCAGGCTGCTTCGCCAAGGCGTGGAGTTACACTGGCCTGTGGAAGTATTTGAGCCGGAGGGAGTTACCAGCTAAAACGTGAGGGGCTATTGCCCCTTGGCTGACTTTGATAAGGTCAAAAGATAACTTTAAAAAAGTAACAAAAAAAGTGCTTGCTAAGTTGCTTGGATATATGATATATTATTTGAGCTGACAACAAAACAGCTGTTTCAAAAGTGAAAAGCTTGGGTACAATAATATTTATAAAAGAAGAAAAAATAAAGCTTGCATTTCTGAAATGAACATGGTATGATCTTATAGCTGCTGAAAAACACAGCGAAAAAGAAATGTTTGATCTTTGAAAACTGAACAACGAGTGAGTACGGATTTTGCTTGCAAAATCCAACGCTGAGATTTTGGTACATGCCGTCAGGCTGTATAAAATGGAAGCGAACAATGAGATATTTTATCTCGTCAGTTTCAAAATGAGCATATCGCTCTTTCTATAAACCAGCTTCGGTTGGTCTTTAATGGAGAGTTTGATCCTGGCTCAGGACGAACGCTGGCGGCGTGCCTAATACATGCAAGTCGAGCGGGGTTGTTTTAAAAGCTTGCTTTTAAAACAACCTAGCGGCGGACGGGTGAGTAACACGTAGGCAACCTGCCTATCAGACTGGGATAACTACCGGAAACGGTAGCTAATACCGGATACATCCTTTCCCTGCATGGGGAGAGGAGGAAAGACGGAGCAATCTGTCGCTGATGGATGGGCCTGCGGCGCATTAGCTAGTTGGTGGGGTAAAGGCCTACCAAGGCGACGATGCGTAGCCGACCTGAGAGGGTGATCGGCCACACTGGGACTGAGACACGGCCCAGACTCCTACGGGAGGCAGCAGTAGGGAATCTTCCGCAATGGGCGAAAGCCTGACGGAGCAACGCCGCGTGAGTGATGAAGGTTTTCGGATCGTAAAGCTCTGTTGCCAGGGAAGAACGTCTTGTAGAGTAACTGCTACAAGAGTGACGGTACCTGAGAAGAAAGCCCCGGCTAACTACGTGCCAGCAGCCGCGGTAATACGTAGGGGGCAAGCGTTGTCCGGAATTATTGGGCGTAAAGCGCGCGCAGGCGGCTCTTTAAGTCTGGTGTTTAATCCCGAGGCTCAACTTCGGGTCGCACTGGAAACTGGGGAGCTTGAGTGCAGAAGAGGAGAGTGGAATTCCACGTGTAGCGGTGAAATGCGTAGATATGTGGAGGAACACCAGTGGCGAAGGCGACTCTCTGGGCTGTAACTGACGCTGAGGCGCGAAAGCGTGGGGAGCAAACAGGATTAGATACCCTGGTAGTCCACGCCGTAAACGATGAATGCTAGGTGTTAGGGGTTTCGATACCCTTGGTGCCGAAGTTAACACATTAAGCATTCCGCCTGGGGAGTACGGTCGCAAGACTGAAACTCAAAGGAATTGACGGGGACCCGCACAAGCAGTGGAGTATGTGGTTTAATTCGAAGCAACGCGAAGAACCTTACCAGGTCTTGACATCCCTCTGATCGGTCTAGAGATAGATCTTTCCTTCGGGACAGAGGAGACAGGTGGTGCATGGTTGTCGTCAGCTCGTGTCGTGAGATGTTGGGTTAAGTCCCGCAACGAGCGCAACCCTTATGCTTAGTTGCCAGCAGGTCAAGCTGGGCACTCTAAGCAGACTGCCGGTGACAAACCGGAGGAAGGTGGGGATGACGTCAAATCATCATGCCCCTTATGACCTGGGCTACACACGTACTACAATGGCCGGTACAACGGGAAGCGAAAGAGCGATCTGGAGCGAATCCTAGAAAAGCCGGTCTCAGTTCGGATTGCAGGCTGCAACTCGCCTGCATGAAGTCGGAATTGCTAGTAATCGCGGATCAGCATGCCGCGGTGAATACGTTCCCGGGTCTTGTACACACCGCCCGTCACACCACGAGAGTTTACAACACCCGAAGTCGGTGGGGTAACCCGCAAGGGAGCCAGCCGCCGAAGGTGGGGTAGATGATTGGGGTGAAGTCGTAACAAGGTAGCCGTATCGGAAGGTGCGGCTGGATCACCTCCTTTCTATGGAGAATCGTTTCCTGCAACGGAAACATTCAAATATGAAGCGTAAGCTTCAAAACTCAGGTTTAGGCCTGTTACTCACTCGTTGCTCAGTTTTGAGAGCTCAAACTCTCAATATACTGCATGAATATCATCCACTCGGTTGAGTTGGACCGATATTCACACAGGCTACAGTTTCGATGAAACTGTATTGCACCTTGAAAACTGGATACCGAAACGAAATTGCGTTTTAGAATATTCCTTTACTCTGATCTTGTGTAAACAAGTGAAATAAAGGTAGCAGGTAAGGAAAGATATTTTGCCTTTGGTAAACATCATTCTTTATCGAACATCGATATTTTCTTTCTTTGAAAGAAAAATCTAGGTTAAGCTACAAAGAGCACACGGAGGATGCCTAGGCGCCAGGAGCCGACGAAGGACGTGGCGAACAACGATAAAGCCTCGGGGAGCTGTAAGCAAGCTTTGATCCGGGGATGTCCGAATGGGGAAACCCGGCTGTCTTCATCGACAGTCACTTTCTGCTGAATACATAGGCAGAACAGAGGCATACCAGGGGAACTGAAACATCTAAGTACCCTGAGGAAGAGAAAACAATAGTGATTCCGTCAGTAGCGGCGAGCGAACGCGGATTAGCCCAAACCAAGGAGCTTGCTCCTTGGGGTTGTGGGACGTCTCACATGGAGTTACAAAGGAACCGGTTAGATGAAGAGGTCTGGAAAGGCCCGCCAGAGAAGGTAAAAGCCCTGTAGTTCAAAACTTGTTCCCTCCGAGACGGATCCCGAGTAGTGCGGGGCACGTGAAACCCCGTATGAATCCGGCAGGACCATCTGCCAAGGCTAAATACTCCCTGGCGACCGATAGTGAAGCAGTACCGTGAGGGAAAGGTGAAAAGCACCCCGGAAGGGGAGTGAAATAGATCCTGAAACCGTGTGCTTACAAGAAGTCAGAGCCCTATTGATGGGTGATGGCGTGCCTTTTGTAGAATGAACCGGCGAGTTACGTTCCCGTGCAAGGTTAAGGTGAAGAGCTGAAGCCGCAGCGAAAGCGAGTCTGAATAGGGCGAGTTAGTACGTGGACGTAGACCCGAAACCGGGTGATCTACCCCTGTCCAGGGTGAAGGTGCGGTAACACGCACTGGAGGCCCGAACCCACGCATGTTGAAAAATGCGGGGATGAGGTGGGGGTAGCGGAGAAATTCCAATCGAACCCGGAGATAGCTGGTTCTCCCCGAAATAGCTTTAGGGCTAGCCTCGGAATAAGAGTCGTGGAGGTAGAGCACTGATTGGGTGCGGGGCCCGCAAGGGTTACCAAGCTCAGTCAAACTCCGAATGCCATAGACTTGGTTCCGGGAGTCAGACAGTGAGTGCTAAGATCCATTGTCGAAAGGGAAACAGCCCAGACCATCAGCTAAGGTCCCCAAGTGTGTGTTAAGTGGGAAAGGATGTGGAGTTGCACAGACAACCAGGATGTTGGCTTAGAAGCAGCCACCATTGAAAGAGTGCGTAATAGCTCACTGGTCGAGTGACTCTGCGCCGAAAATGTAACGGGGCTAAACACGCCACCGAAGCTATGGCTTGATATTTAGGTATCAGGGGTAGGGGAGCGTTGAATGTGGGTTGAAGGTGTACCGTAAGGAGCGCTGGACTGCATTCAAGTGAGAATGCCGGTATGAGTAACGAAAAGATCTGTGAGAATCAGATCCGCCGAAAGCCTAAGGGTTCCTGAGGAAGGTTCGTCCGCTCAGGGTAAGTCGGGACCTAAGGCGAGGCCGATAGGCGTAGTCGAAGGACAACAGGTCGAAATTCCTGTACCACCGTAATCCGTTATGAGCGATGGGGTGACGCAGTAGGGTAGTGACGCGGACTGATGGATGTCCGTCTAAGCAGTGAGGCTGGTGTGTAGGCAAATCCGCACATCGTAAGGCTGGGCTGTGATGGGGAGCGAAAATTATAGTAGCGAAGGTCATGATCTCAGACTGCCAAGAAAAGCCTCTAGCCAGGAGAAGGTGCCCGTACCGCAAACCGACACAGGTAGGCGAGAAGAGAATTCTAAGGCGCGCGGAAGAACTCTCGTTAAGGAACTCGGCAAAATGACCCCGTAACTTCGGGAGAAGGGGTGCCTCGGTAGGGTGAATAGCCCGAGGGGGCCGCAGTGAAAAGGCCCAAGCGACTGTTTAGCAAAAACACAGGTCTGTGCGAAGCCGCAAGGCGAAGTATACGGGCTGACGCCTGCCCGGTGCTGGAAGGTTAAGGGGAGTGGTAAGTCCTTTTAGGGCGAAGCTATGAACCGAAGCCCCAGTAAACGGCGGCCGTAACTATAACGGTCCTAAGGTAGCGAAATTCCTTGTCAGGTAAATTCTGACCCGCACGAATGGCGTAACGACTTGGGCGCTGTCTCAACGAGAGATCCGGTGAAATTTTAATACCTGTGAAGATGCAGGTTACCCGCGACAAGACGGAAAGACCCCATGGAGCTTTACTGCAGCTTGATATTGAATTTGGGTACGATCTGTACAGGATAGGTGGGAGCCTAAGAGACTTGAGCGCCAGCTTGAGAGGAGGCATCCTTGGGATACCACCCTGATCGTATCTAGGTTCTAACTTGGTACCGTGACCCGGTACGAGGACAGTGTCAGGTGGGCAGTTTGACTGGGGCGGTCGCCTCCTAAAGAGTAACGGAGGCGCCCCAAGGTTCCCTCAGAATGGTTGGAAATCATTCGAAGAGTGCAAAGGCAGAAGGGAGCTTGACTGCGAGACCTACAAGTCGAGCAGGGACGAAAGTCGGGCTTAGTGATCCGGTGGTACCGCATGGAAGGGCCATCGCTCAACGGATAAAAGCTACCCTGGGGATAACAGGCTTATCTCCCCCAAGAGTCCACATCGACGGGGAGGTTTGGCACCTCGATGTCGGCTCATCGCATCCTGGGGCTGAAGTAGGTCCCAAGGGTTGGGCTGTTCGCCCATTAAAGCGGTACGCGAGCTGGGTTCAGAACGTCGTGAGACAGTTCGGTCCCTATCTGTCGTGGGCGTAGGAAATTTGAGAGGAGCTGTCCTTAGTACGAGAGGACCGGGATGGACGTACCGCTGGTGTACCAGTTGTTCCGCCAGGAGCACCGCTGGGTAGCTATGTACGGAAGGGATAAGCGCTGAAAGCATCTAAGCGTGAAGCCCCCCTCAAGATGAGATTTCCCAATTAGTAAGACCCCTTGAAGACGACGAGGTAGATAGGTTGGGGGTGGAAGTGCAGTAATGCATGGAGCTGACCAATACTAATCGGTCGAGGGCTTATCCTAAAGTATAGGACGCAATGGAGTTTCGGATCCAGTTTTCAGGGTGTAACACCTTGAAGGTATGTAGAAGATACATACGACAAGCGCAGGGCTATTCATTTACACGATTAGTGATGAACTGAATATCCATACGGAAGAATTTGTTTTACAAATTCATGTTTGGTGGCGATAGCGGAGGGGTTCCACACGTACCCATCCCGAACACGACCGTTAAGCCCTCCAGCGCCGATGGTACTTGGACCGCAGGGTCCTGGGAGAGTAGGACGTCGCCAAGCAATGTCCCTTTAGAGGATAATGAAGACATACATATTAGGGCCTTTAGCTCAGCTGGTTAGAGCGCACCCCTGATAAGGGTGAGGTCGGTGGTTCGAGTCCACTAAGGCCCACCACTTCTTGATTAACACAAAATGACTGGGGCCATAGCTCAGCTGGGAGAGCGCCTGCCTTGCACGCAGGAGGTCAGCGGTTCGATCCCGCTTGGCTCCACCAATATTCCCTGATAGCTCAGTTGGTAGAGCACTCGACTGTTAATCGAGTTGTCACAGGTTCGAGTCCTGTTCGGGGAGCCAAATCTTGAATATTTTTCAATTTTATATATAAGGTGGCGGCGTAGCTGGTTGAGGACTACAATCCATTCCAGTTAGGTAGGGTTTAATCCATATGTTGCTTGTTAGAGAGATACCCAAGTGGATATAAGGGGTTAGACTGCGAAAGTGGTGCAAGGGTTTGAATCCCTCTCTCCGTCATAAAGTTTGAAAATTTCAAGGATTCTTTTGTAAGGCCCGTTGGTCAAGCGGTTAAGACACCTCCCTTTCACGGAGGTAACAGGGGTTCGATTCCCCTACGGGTCATAGTATGGAGGCTTAGCTCAGCTGGGAGAGCATCTGCCTTACAAGCAGAGGGTCGGGGGTTCGAACCCCTCAGCCTCCACCATTTATGTTATACAAGTATTCCCTTTTAATGTCGCGGGGTGGAGCAGTTCGGTAGCTCGTCGGGCTCATAACCCGAAGGTCACAGGTTCAAATCCTGTCCCCGCAATTGATTTTCCTTAGGATTATCTATGGAACTGTGGTGTAGAGGCCTAACATGCCTGCCTGTCACGCAGGAGATCGCGGGTTCGAATCCCGTCAGTTCCGCCATTTTATGAAATATATAACTGGCATTTTTGTGTATTCTACATATAATGTGGGTTTGTATATTACAGCTATAAAACAACATATGGCTCGGTAGCTCAGTCGGTAGAGCAGAGGACTGAAAATCCTCGTGTCGGCGGTTCGATTCCGTCCCGAGCCACCTTTCAAGTGGGAATGAGTAATGTGCCGGTGTAGCTCAACTGGTAGAGCAACTGACTTGTAATCAGTAGGTTGGGGGTTCAAGTCCTCTCGCCGGCACCATTTTGGAGGATTAGCGAAGTGGCCAAACGCATCAGACTGTAAATCTGCTCCCTTACGGGTTCGGTGGTTCGAATCCATCATCCTCCACCAGTCTTTTCATAATCATTATGGCGGTCGTGGCGAAGTGGTTAACGCACCGGACTGTGACTCCGGCATTCGTGGGTTCAAGCCCCATCGGCCGCCCTTTATTTTCATTTAATGGGGATTAGCCAAGCGGTAAGGCAACGGACTTTGACTCCGTCATGCATAGGTTCAAATCCTATATCCCCAGCCATTAAGAGCCATTAGCTCAGCTGGTAGAGCACCTGACTTTTAATCAGGGTGTCGAAGGTTCGAATCCTTCATGGCTCACCATTTTTGTTTATTTTGCGGTCGTGGCGGAATTGGCAGACGCGCACGGTTCAGGTCCGTGTGGGCTAACCCCCGTGGAGGTTCGAGTCCTCTCGACCGCACCATATTTTGCGGACGTGGCTCAGCGGTAGAGCATCGCCTTGCCAAGGCGAGGGTCGCGGGTTCGATTCCCGTCGTCCGCTCCATTATCCATTCGGCGCCATAGCCAAGTGGTAAGGCAAAGCTCTGCAAAAGCTTCACTCCCCAGTTCAAATCTGGGTGGCGCCTTTACTGCTCATTATGGATTATATTATGCGCCCTTAGCTCAGCTGGATAGAGCGTTTGACTACGAATCAAAAGGCCGGGAGTTCGAATCTCTCAGGGCGCGCCATTTTCTTAAAAATGTATAATATCGGGATGTAGCTCAGCTTGGTAGAGCACCTGGTTTGGGACCAGGGGGTCGCATGTTCAAATCGTGTCATCCCGATACTGATTTGCGGGTGTAGTTCAATGGTAGAACTTCAGCCTTCCAAGCTGATAGCGTGGGTTCGATTCCCATCACCCGCTTTTTGCTATAGCGGATTCTTGTTGCCTCAGTGGTGACACCTTATAAATAAAGAGAGCCTGTCTGGGGACAGCGCTCTCTCTTTTTTTATTTATGCTGTTGTATCTTTACACAGGAATGGTCAGTTGGATGGAGGTCCCCTGTTCTGGTGAAGAGGTTACGCTCATCCATCCTCCTACGCCCCTGGCTCGTTCCTCCATGCTGAACAGTCCCACGCCCTCCCCTTGGGATTGCTCGGAGAATCCAATACCTTCATCCCAAATAGTCACTTGTATGGTCTCACTCTGATCCTCTACGTTGACATGTGCCTCTGCTACGTCCGCATACTTGGCTACATTCGTCAAGGCTTCCTGTACAATCCGATAAATCGCTATTTCTTTGCGGATATCAAGGCGTTTACGTAAATTACATTGAAAATGTACCTCAATTCCGTAATGAGAACAATAGTTTTCAATATAGGTTCGTATGGCCGGTACGACGCCCAAATCATCCAGAACCGACGGACGAAGTTCCCATGCCAGTCCACGGACATCCTTAATAATGTCAGTCACCTGTGAACGCAGCTTTTCCAGAGCAGGACTAGGCTGTTCAGCAAGCTGGCTATCCAGTTGAATAATCAGCGCAAACAAGCTTTGCCCAATTCCATCGTGAAGCTCTCTTGAGAAACGCTTGCGCTCTTCCTCCTGTATTTGCATCACTTGCGTCATCATCGTCTGAAGCTCAGCCTCTACTTTTTTTAGTTTGGTTACCTCATTACGGATCGCCAAATACTGATAGGGCTTACCTTCTTCGTCCATGGACGGAACGATGGTGGTATTCACCCAATAGTAGGTGTTGTCTTTGGCTCGATTACGTATCTCTCCCTGCCATACCTCGCCTGAACGAATTGTGGTCCACAGGTTTTTCATAAAGGCAGGGGTATGATAGCCCGAATTAATGAGGCGATGATCCCGACCGATCAGCTCTTCGCGACTGTATTGCGAAATCTCGCAGAACTTGTCGTTGACGTACTGAATAATGCCCCGGTGATCGGTCAAAGCAACGATAGAGGACGTATCCAACGCAAATTTCAGATTGGATAGCTGGTGAAGTGAGTTACGCAGTGCATGGAGAAAAGGGGATTCCGGTATATGCGCTTCCAAATTATCCAGCAGCTTATCGGCTGACTCGCCAAAAGCATGCTGGAGCAAAGGATTAGAAGGTTCATTCATAATGCAGCAGCCCCTTTTTTAATGCAAATTTGACCAGCTCGGGCCGTGTTTTCAGGTTAAGCTTCTCCATCAGGTTACTTTTGTGGGACTCAACAGTTTTGACGCTGATCACCAGACGCTCGGCAATTTCCTTGTTTGCATATCCCTTGGCTACCCACGAAAGGATTTCCTTTTCACGTTCAGAAAGGGACTCATACGGGCCGGCTATGCCTTCCTTTTTGATCTTATCCAGATATTCACTCATTAGCCGTTTGGTTGCATTCGGGTACAGATAGGCGCTACCTTCGGCCACAGACTGAATGGCAGCAAGTAATTCCTCGTGAGGTGCGCTTTTTAAAATATATCCGGAAGCTCCGGCCTGAATGGCCCGGAACAGATATTCTTCATCGTCATGCATCGTTAAAATAAGCACTTCCGTATCGGGCAACTGTTTTTTCAATTCAGTAGTTGCCGTAAGACCGTCTTTGCCAGGCGGCATACTAAAATCCATGAGTACAACATTGGGCTGTAACTCTATCGCCTTGCGAATCGCTTCATCCCCGTCCGCTGCATCTCCTACCACCTTAATACCGTGTTTGCCGTCCAATAGGGCCATGAGGCCGGAACGTACGACAACATGATCATCCACTACAAGTATACGAATCAATTTGTCATCCCCTCGAACGGTAGAACCGTACGTTTTGTCATCATCATAGCAAATTTAAGGGATTCCAATCAACATAAACAGTTAGATACAATTATATTTCGTAATATATATCCGTCTCATTTTCTATAAAAATGCCATTAATCTTATAGAGTAAGAGTGTGGGCACATAGCTGACCAAGCTGCTCGGCGACTTGTGTGGCCCCTGCGACGTCGGAATCGGTGAACACTCTCACATCACGATTACCGAGAAGCAATACACCGTTCGGCAGATCCCCTGTGCTGGAAAAGGGAATAGCCACAGCAGAGTGAAGCTGCTCCGCCAGCATCAGCGCACATTCCTGACGTAAACGGATGCTGCCGGAGAGCATAGCACTTACGGTCACGGTACGCCCCAGACGAACAGCCATCCCGGCAATACCATGTCCTACCTTAAAAGAAATACGCCGATAGCGTTCGCTACGGCTGCCAGAGGCATAATACCATTGCAACCTGCCGCCCGGCTTGGACATGAGCGCAAGTGCTGTGAGATCCCCATAGATACGATCTCTCAACTGATCCAGTGTTTTGCGCATTTCATCCGTTATTTCTAGCATAGAAGACACATCCTTTTCCGTAACAAAACTGTAGCTCTAACTTATTGTAGTCCCGGCAGTTACAAAAGTAAGTCAGGGAACCCCCTGATCTATAGGTGCAGGAAACACTGACTTTTGAACATGCGGGGCAAGGAGTAGGAGGAAAGCCGTTAAATTAGGCTCTGCTTGATGGCAGGAGTGATATTTATCACAGCGAATCAGGGAGTAGGAAGGTGTAAAATCAGGTGTTCTCCTGATAACAACTGATGCGTCAAAACATTATGATATAGATATCAGGTAAACACGAGGAGGACACTAACATGCAAGCCACTTGTACGGAACGGTTTGGGGATGAAGTGGAACGCACGGGAATTCAGCTTTTTTTGACTGAGGAACATTTTGGGCTGCTGAAGGATATCATGTCCTGGAAAAAGGTAAAGGCGGGTATTACGCTTTTTAGAGAGGGCGAAGAATCGGAGCAGCTATATTATATACATTCGGGCCATGTTAAGCTTCGCAAGTCGACAGAAGACGGAAAAGAATTGATTTTGACCATTCAGCATCAAGGCGACTTGATTGGGGAGTTCAGCGGGATAGATGGAGAAGAGTATAGCTGCACTGCAGAAACAGCCGATGCCTGTGAGCTGGGCGTCGTGCGTGTTCAGGACCTGGAATCGCTTCTGTCCAAAAATGGAGCGATGGGGCTTCAATTCATTCAGTGGATGGCTATGAAGCAACGGATTATGCAATCGCGGTTTCGGGATTTGCTGCTGTATGGTAAAACAGGTGCATTGGCCTCTACGCTAATCCGGGCGAGTAACACATGCGGTGTAGCAGTGAAGGATGGCATTTTACTGAATATGAAGCTGAGCCACTCCGAGCTGGGCGAAATGATTGGAGCGACGCGGGAGAGTGTGAATCGGATGCTAAGCTCGTTGAAGGAGCAGGGGACGCTTGATACGCGGGATGGCAAAATAGTCATTCATGATCTCAAGGTGCTGCGCATGATGTGCTGCTGCCCTTCATACGGCCAATGTGCGCATGAAATTTGCCGACTCTAAAAAATATGAACATAAATAAGGCGGAGTCCCTGAGGACCCGCCTTGATTTACGTTTTCTGACAACCTGCACTTATACATCAGCATTTTGCATAATTCGATTCCGAACGCTTAAAAGTACTATATATAGACGAAATAAACCATTTCGATCTTTATATTGCTGATTTGAAATCGCTCTTGGGATTTATGTAAAATGATCACATTTATAACACAAAAAAAGCTAATCAACGCCGTATAGCGGTCAATTAGCTGGGGAGACGATTATTGATCTATTTCAACCTGTTCTGTCTGGAGGACACTTAAGGCTTGAAGTTTACGTGTAATTTCCTTTTGCCACTTTATATCTCCGACTTGTACCGCAAGATTGAGAAGATCCAAATAATCATCAATATGCAGGGAGGTTCTACTAAAAGCTTCTTTCACTGCGGTCCTGCCTCCTTTGGAGTCCATGTATATTTCCCTTTTAATAATGAGAATCATTATCAAAGAATGAGCTTATTCATATTATGCCTGTGTTCGAGATAAATTGCAAGTTATGATATGAATGAATTTTGAAGCGCACGAATGAGGGCTTGAAAAAACAAACCCTTCTCCTTAAGTTCACACATTGTTCACTTCTTTTCTATAGAACATAATGAAAAAAACAAGCGGGCATTGAGTGTTCACAGACGGGAGACAATTCGCGCAATGCTTCAACAAGAGGAGGAAAAAGATAATGGGCATAACAAAAATGAAAGCGTTTGCTATTTTGATGGCGAGCGCCTTGGCATTGACGCTGACAGCTTGTAATAACGGACAGAGCGCAAGTCCGGGAAACTCGGGCAGCAAGGGTGGAGACATTGCAAGTAAAGAAGTGACGATCACCTTCCAGAACATTAATCCTGATCCTAGCACTCCTTCATACAAAATGATAAAGCAAATTGTAAGTCAATATGAGCAGAATCATCCGAATGTCAAAATTGAGCTGGATTCGCTGAATACAGATCAACAAAAGCTAAAGCTGAAAACACAGGCGGCGGCGAAGGAAGTTCCGGATATTACGATTGTAAACCCGGCCGCACAGATGAAGCCCTTCGTAGATGCCGGGCTGCTGGCTCCTCTGAACGATGTGGCGGATAAAGATGGGTTGAAAGATACATTTCAGGATGGACTGCTCAATTATTATAGTTTTGATGATAAGCTTTATGCTTTTCCCGACGGCAACAATATAGAAGTAGTGTTTTACAATAAAGAGCTGTTCACGCAGGCGGGAATTCAAAAGCTGCCGACCACCTTTGATGAGCTGATAACGGCGGTTAAGGCGCTGAAGGCAAAGGGGATTACCCCGATTGCGATTGGGGAAAAGGATTCGTGGACCGGATCACTCCTTTTCATGAATATTTTGCTGCGTACGAATGAAGGGCCGAATTTCCTCAAGGATGTGCTGGACGGCAAAAAGACGTTTAATGATCCGGCCTTTGTGGAAGCAGTGGATGCATTTCAGGAACTGGTGCAGGCAGGGGCTTTCCCGGATGGAGCTACATCCATTGACTATAATGCGGGCGGCAATATTTTTAAAACAGGAAAAGCCGCTATGTATATCATGGGCACATGGGAAACAGGGTCTATTGATGCTTCTTCGGTAGCAGGCAAAGTGGGCGCGTTCCAATTTCCTACGGTGAATGGCAAGGGAGATGTGAATGAGTATGTGATTGCGCCGGGCAGTGCGTTTGCAGTATCGGCGAACAGTGAGCATTTGCAGGAGACGAAGGATTTTCTGCACTATTTTATTACAGAGATGCCCAAGATTCAGTTTGATCTGAAAAATGCGATTGGCAGCGGCCAGAAAATGAAAGGCGATCTGAAGGAGGCGGGCTACTCCGAGCTGGCAATTAGCCTCAATGAGCTGTTCAAAAATGTGAAAGGCGGCGACCTCGCATTTGATAATACGATGAATCCAGCTATCGCGCAGGCGCATCTGAGCAGTATTCAAAACCTGTTCGTGCAAAAAGAAGACTCCGCACAAGTTGCCAAGGAGCATCAGAGCGCTTTTGAAGCGAACAAATAGTTTCAGCTTAACAGGGGAGGGGCGCATTAGTTCCTTCCCTGATTTGGGATAACCATGAGCTGCCCATTCTTAGAAGATGTTCAGAAAAAACACAAAAGGGGATTGGAGCATGAATGTACTGAAGGTGCCGGCACGCACCATTGCCGTTTTCGTGCTGCCCTGCCTGCTGCTGTACACCTGTATGGTGTTTGTTCCGATTCTGGTGTCGGTGTACTGTGGACTACTGGATTGGAACGGAATATCTGAGGCGAAGTTTGTAGGGCTGGCGAATTTCGAGCGAATATTTACAGCCGATCCGGTGTTCTGGCCGTCTGTGAAGCGGACGATGATGTTCGCTTTGTTTTCCATGCTGGAAATTCCGTTCTGTCTGCTGCTGGCTATTTTGCTTAATCGCTATGTGCGTAAGGCGAATACGCTGGTTACGATGTATTTTCTGCCAGTCATTCTGTCGGTGGTTATTATCGGGCAGCTGTGGAAGACGATCTATAATCCGGCCTCAATGGGTGGGATGCTGAACGGTATTTTGATGTCGGTCGGGCTGGAAAGCTGGACACGCTCATGGCTGACAGAACCGCAGATTGCCATGTACGCTCTCTATTTTGTGTCGTTGTGGCAGTATTTTGGCTATCATTTGCTGATTCAGTTTACCGGGGTGCAAAATATTCCGAATGAGTTGTACGAGGCAGCCAAAATGGATGGAGCTGAGGGTTTTAAAGCAGACCGGTATATTACGCTACCGCTCATTGTGCCTATTTTCAAAATATCAATTGTATTGGCCTTTATTGGTTCTCTGCAATCGTTCGATCTGATCTGGGTGATGACGGGTGGAGGGCCTGCTCATGCAACGGATACGGTGTCCACGTATATGTACAACATGTCCTTTTTGTCCATGAAATATGGATATGGCAGCGCATTGGCTTCGTTTCTCGTGATTATCTGTTTGTCATTTACAATTGTGATAAATTTTGTTTTCAAACGAATCGAAAATAAGGTAAGCTAAGGGGGATGAAGCTGTGAACACCATGAAAAAAACATTGGTCTTTTCCTTGCTGGCGGTCTTGATCGTCACGCAGCTGTACCCACTCTTCTGGCTGCTGACCTATTCGTTGAAGACGAATGAAGAGATTTTGAGCGCAAGCTTCTTTGCACTCCCTCAAGTGCCCCAGTGGCACAACTATCAGGAAGCTTATGAATCAGGGAGCTACTTGCGCTATTTGGGAAACAGTGTGCTGGTGACCGGAGTTACGATGCTATTCGTCATTTTGTTAAGCTCGATGACTGCTTATGCGATTACGCGTTTCCGCTGGCGCTTTGGGGCTGCTGTGCTGACCTTGTTTCTGATCGGAATGATGATTCCGATGCAGGCAACGCTGCTGCCGCTGATGGTGATGTTCAAAAACATCAACATTCTCAATACGTATTTCTCGCTAATTTTACCCTACATTGCTTTTCAGACACCGATTGCGGTTTTCATCCTGTCCGGCTTTATGCGGTCCATTCCCCACGAGATTGAAGAATCCGCTTACATTGATGGGGCGAGCATTTATCGTATTTTTCGCAGTGTGATCTTACCCATCTCGATTCCGCCGATGATGACGGTGTGTATTTTGACCTTTATTAATATCTGGAATGAATACATTATGGCTGCCACCTTTATCTCGTCAGAGAAGCTCAAAACACTCCCTTTCGGCGTCTATACATTCGTCAGTCAGTATTCTGTGAATTACGGCAATATTGGCGCTTTTCTGGTCATGGGGGCCTTACCGGTCATTATTATTTATTTTGTCCTGTCCGAAAAGATTACCAAGGGCATGGTAGCGGGGGCGGTTAAAGGGTAGGCGAGCGATTCGAAAGGAGCGCACGGAGGTATGATGCGCCGTTTTCAGTCTATTCACCACCGCTTGTTTATTCTATTCCTGTTGAGCATGTCCGGTATTGTGCTGGCGATCAGTTTGTTATTTTATAACCGTACTACAGTGCAGTTCCATGATAAGGTCAGTGAGCTGGCTCGTAAAAATGTTTCCCAAACGGCAGGACTGTTCGAATTACTGCTCAGCAGCTATAACAGTCTGTCCAAATCGATCAGCAACAATATGGATTTGGTTCGTCTGCTAACGACGGATACCAGTGATTTACCCGCCGTCAATTACATCAATGAACGTACAATTACCAATATTCTGGGAGCTATCTATTATTCGCGGGAGGACCTGATAGGCATTCATGTCATCACAGACACAGGCAAGGTATACAACTACGGTAATTATATGAATGTTATTGATACCGATTACGAACACACTGAATGGTATAAGGAAATTCGAAAGTCAGCGGGCAAAATCGCATGGCTGGGCGTTTATCCTCACTCTGTCATTGACCAGGTGGAAACCAGACCGGTGTTTGCGTTCGGGCGCCAGCTCTATGATCTGGATGAGCATAAGCCGATTGGTATCGTCCTGTTTGAAGCTGAACCGCGCTCGGTTCTGTCCGCCCTCCACAATTTACGGCTGGGTACCAATAGTCAGGTATATCTGGTAGGCAATGAAAATCGGATTGTGTCGGCTACTTCCTCTGAACCGCCACCGGATCTGCAAAGTCTGGAGCAGCAGGTACCTGAGGATGATGTCATTGTAAATCGGAGTAATGAGAAGGTTGTAATCGCTTCCAAGTTGCCGTTTGCCGATTGGTCGGTCATTAGTGTGACACCCAGCGGGGATTTGAACGTGGAGCTGGTGCAAAATCAAAGGTATTTGCTCATCGTGGTGCCTGTACTCATTATTTTATCCGCGCTGATTGCGTCCATCGTCTCCAGACGTATTTCGCTTCCGCTGAAGCGGGTCATTCGGGAAATGAAACGGGTAGAGACGGGGAATTTCCGCCATACGTTGGAGATTGAATCGTATGAGGAAATCAACCAATTGGCGACATCCTTCAACCATATGGTAAGACGGATTGCCGAGCTGATCGAGCTGGTTCGCATATCATCGGTCAGTGAAAAAAATGCCGAGCTGCACGCGCTCCAGACACAGGTCAATCCGCATTTTCTGTATAATACGCTGGATATGATCTATTGGATGCTGGATGAAAAGGGGCAGGATCAGCTCGGGGAAGTGGTGCTTTCCTTATCCCATATGTTCCGCTACAGCAGTCATTGGGAGGAAGGGACCGATGTCAGCCTGCGCGAAGAAGTGGAGCAGATCGGGCATTACCTCACGATTATTCAAGCACGGCTGGAAGGCAGGGTATCCGTAGACATCAGTATTGATGAGCGCTGGATGGATATCCGCTTGCCGAAAATGACCTTACAGCCGTTGATTGAAAATGCGGTCAAGCACGGACTGGAGCCTCTTCATGCAAATACAGGCGGCAAGCTGCTCGTCAGGGCAGAGGAATATGACGGTGTTTTAAGCCTGCATATTATGGATAACGGCGCAGGGATGGAGTACGAACGATGGGAGGTGGTTCAGGTTGCTTTGGCAGAACCCGGCAAGCAGACGGGCAGCGGGCAGGCGGGAGGCATCGGCCTGCAAAATCTAAATTTACGGCTACGGCACATGTTCGGAGAAGAGTACGGCCTACGGATCTCCAGCGTACCTGGGGCCGGAACGACAGCCACTGTAAGTGTGCCTCTGCCACAGAAGGAGGAGAAACATGAATATTCTGATAGCTGACGATGAAAGTATGATTCGGCAGGGGATTCGGCGCACCATTGGCCAGGCTCTGCCAGCCTGCGGCATTCATCTCGCTGCTTCCACCGAGGAAGCAGCAGGCATTCTGGCGGAGCATCCCGTGGATATTGTATTGACCGATATCCTGATGCCCGGTATGGATGGTCTGGAATTCATGCGCATTTCCAAGCGAAAGCATCCTCATCTGCAGTGGGTTGTTATTTCGGCCCATTCCGACTTCCAATATGCACAAAGAGCAGTAAAGCTGGGTGCCAAAGACTACCTGTTAAAGCCGATCGGCAAAAAAAAGCTGCTGGAATGCATTGAAATGCTGGCAGCCGAAGCACTTGTCGCTTCACAGCAGGCGAACGAGGGCAAGCTTCTCAAGTCCAATATGGTCTATTTGCGTGAAGCTGTTTTTCAACGCTATGCACTCGGACTGGATACTGGGAAGCTCGATATACAGCCGTTTGTGGAAAACTATCCGGAGTTTCATCTCTTCATGGTTCGTATGGAACCTGATCACAAGCAGACACACCTGGAGCATTTTATGATTGAAAATGTACTATCCGAGCTGGTTGAGGCAGGCGGCAGTGGCTTTGTCGTCAGTCTCGACCGCCATAGCCTGCTGGGTATTGCACGGCTGCGGGATGAGGCAGAGGCGGCACGGCTGGAAACGTTGCTCGAATCCCACTTGAAGCGTTATGTGAAGGTACCGTTACAAATTACGCGTTCGGGGGTTCACCACAATTTTGCGTCCATTCCCGAAGAAGTGGCACGGCTAAGACGAACGCCCGAGGAGATTGCAGCGGCGGCGGTGGACGCCGGAGAATGTTTGCGAAAAGGCATGCATACGGTGGATGTGGCGTTGCAATATATTCGGACACATTTTACAGAGGAATTGTCGCTGGAGAAGGTGGCTTCGGTCGTCTTTTTGAATCCGGTGTATTTCAGCCAGTTGTTCAAGCAAAAAACCGGACAAGGCTACAAGGATTACGTTATTTGCTTGCGGATGGAGGAAGCGAAGCGGCTGCTCGGTGATCCTCATCTTCGGCTGGCTGATATTTCCGAGCGGATTGGCTATCAGGACATGCGGCATTTTACACAGGTGTTCCGGCGCAAATGTGGAATGACTCCGACCGAGTATCGGCATCAGGGAGTCAAATAAGGCGGTATCAACGAAGGAATGATGGAAGTTCCTCCAGCATAAGGCTGTTTCATGAGTAGAGCTGTAGAGCATCTACTCGGGAGCAGTCTTTTTCGTGTCTCCAGCCTGTAGCTGTTCAACCAATTTGCGAGCTGCATTGGATAAATAACGATCCTTGCGCCATACGACGGCAGGCCGTGTGAAGGGGAACGGCTCTTTAATGGAGAGTGTGCGAAATCTGTCCCCGTATTCTTGTCCCAAGCGAGTGTCTGGAATGATGGTAATCCCCATGCCTGTGGATACGAGCGCGAGAATGGTCGATATTTCAGGACAGTCCAGTACGACGCGCGGAATAAGATGGTGTTCCTGAAATTTGCGGATGACGGTTTCGTATAGCCCGTGTCCTTCTGTTCGGCGTGCCAACAAAAGGTCATAGCTGGCTGCTTCCTGTAACGTCATTTGTCCACTCGGATGACGATCTGCCCATTCACACGGAAGTACCGCAACAAAAGAGACGCCCTCCAGTTCAATCGTATGGTAAGAGCTGTCGTCTACCGGAAGCAGCAGCAGAGCCAGATCGACTTTATTTTGATGCAGCAGTTCCTCCAGATGATGTGTGTCTCCGTGTCCTATTTTAACGTATACCTCTGGATATTCCTGGTGAAAGCGGCTGAGTTGTTCGGTAATCAGAGACATACAGACCGATGAAGTGCCTATGGACAGGGTGCCGGTTACGTTGCTTTCGAACTCTCCAATTTCTCTACAGGTATCCTCCATTTCAGCCAATAATCGCTTGGCGCGGGTGTATAGTGCGTATCCGGCCTCGGTGACCTCCCACTTCTTTCCTTCACGGTAAATCAGCTTTACGCCAAGCTCATCCTCCATATTTTTTAGCTGTTGGCTCAGTGGTGGCTGGGCCATGTTAAGCATTCGGGCGGCCTTCGTGATTTGTCCTTCCTCCACGATGACGCAAAAGTAATGCAGCTGCTTCATATCCATTAGGGGATTCCACCTCATTTCTGAACAACCACTTCGATTTGAATACTTTTAAAGTATGCATTACATATATTATATATATTTTTCGTGTGCAAGGAACAGGCGTATAATTTTTGACAGTGATGCATTGGTGAACATAAAACGATGGGGTGGAAGGAGGGAACATATGAAAAAAATCATTGTAGGAATATCGGGAGCGACAGGGTCTATCTTCGGTATCCGTATATTGCAGCAATTACGGGAGGCCGGAGCCCAGAGCCATCTGGTGCTATCCCCGTGGGCTATTGCGAACATTCCCTATGAGACAGGCTATACGGTGAAGGAAGTGGAGGCCATGGCGGATGCAGTTTATTCGTATAAGGATCAGGCTGCGCGTATTTCCAGCGGCTCCTTCCGGGTAGACGGCATGATCGTCGCTCCTTGCAGCATGAAGACGCTCGCCTCCATTCGTATCGGTATGGCGGACAACCTGCTCACCCGATCGGCGGATGTGATGCTGAAGGAGCGAAAGAAGCTGCTGCTCATGACCAGGGAAACACCATTAAGCAGTATTCATCTGGAAAATATGCTGGAGCTGTCACGCATGGGCGTGATGATCCTGCCGCCGATGCCTGCTTTTTATAATCATCCTGCAAGTATTGAGGAATTGGTGGATCATATTGTTTTTCGCGTATTGGACCAGTTTGGTATCGTCACAACCGCAGCCAAACGCTGGGATGGAATGAAGCAGACTGACTCCAGACTGCACCAGAATTGAGAAATCGGAAGACGAAGGAGAATGAAAGATGGCTTATAAAGACTTTCGCGATTTTCTGCATACCTTGGAAAAGGAGGGGCAACTGCTCACGATCAGCGATGAGGTAAAGCCGGAGCCAGACCTCGCAGCAGCTAACAGAGCGTTAAACAATTTAGGTGATAAGACGCCTGCTCTCTTTTTCAACAATATCTATGGATATAATGCTGCTCGTATTGCAATGAATGTGATGGGCTCCTGGCCCAATCATGCCCTCATGATGGGAATGCCCAAAAATACACCGCTCAAGGAGCAGTTTTTTGAGTTTGCCAGACGCTATGAACAATTTCCAATGCCCGTGAAGCGGGAAGAAACCGCTCCTTTTCATGAAGTGGAGATTACAGAGGATATTAATTTGTTTGATATTTTGCCATTGTTTCGTTTGAACCAGGGAGACGGAGGGTTTTATCTGGATAAAGCGATTTTGGTGTCACGTGATCTGGATGACCCCGACACCTATGGCAAGCAAAATGTAGGCTTGTACCGGATGCAGGTGAAAGGCAAAAACCGTTTGGGTATCCAGCCTGTACCGCAGCATGATATTGCAATCCATATTCGTCAGGCAGAGGAGCGCGGCGAAAATCTGAAGGTAGCTATTGCCCTCGGATGTGAGCCTGTGATTACCACAGCTGCTTCTACGCCGCTGCTGTACGATCAATCGGAATATGAGATGGCGGGCGCCATTCAGGGTGAGCCTTACCGTGTGGTCAAAGCGAAGGATGCGGATCTCGATCTGCCTTGGGGAGCTGAGGTTATTCTGGAAGGTGAAGTGTTGGCGGGTGAACGTGAGTATGAAGGTCCATTCGGTGAATTTACAGGTCACTATTCCGGCGGCCGCGCGATGCCAGTCATTCAGATTAATCGTGTATATCACCGTAAGCAGCCTATATTTGAGCATTTGTACATCGGGATGCCTTGGACGGAAACGGATTATATGATCGGTGTGAATACAAGTGTACCGTTGTTTCAACAGCTCAAGGATGCATTTCCTAATGAAATCATAGCCGTTAATGCCATGTATACGCATGGGCTGGTCGCTATTATTTCCACGAAAACCCGTTATGGCGGCTTTGCGAAGGCTGTGGGGATGCGTGCGCTAACGACTCCGCATGGATTGGGGTATTGCAAGCTGGTGATTGTGGTGGATGAGGATGTCGATCCGTTCAATCTGCCGCAGGTCATGTGGGCGTTATCCACCAAGCTGCATCCGAAGCATGATGCTGTCATTGTGCCGGGCTTGTCTATTTTACCTCTTGACCCCGGCTCTGATCCGGCAGGTATGACGCACAAAATGATATTGGATGCGACGACACCCATAGCACCGGATATTAGAGGCCATTATTCCCAGCCGCTCGATTCCCCGCTTGGTGTAGCAGAATGGGAGAAAAAGTTGAGTCACATGCTTCGTTAAATATGTTTGAAAATAAAGAAAGATTAAAGGAGTGCTGACAGATGCATATTTGTCCCCGTTGTGAATCTAATCGTTCGGAGGTCGTTACCCGTTCGCCAGTTAAAGGCGCCTGGGAGGTCTTGCTGTGTCCTGTATGCATGTTCACATGGCGCACCTCGGAACCAGATAGCATTACTGATCCGGCAAAGTATAAATCGGCGTTCAAGGTGAACCCCCAAGATATTCCGAATGCTACCCATGTCCCTCCTATTCCAGAGCGGGTACAGCGTCGTTCGTAACCAGATGTAAATTGTGGTACTTTGAAGATATAGGCCAAATGTAAAGGGGAGTATACTTCATGCAGACACCAAGGATCGGCAAGGAGCTGTTCACGCTGTTGGACGGCAAGGCATTGGAGAACAAGCAGCATGAAGCGATGATGCTGCTGACGGTCACTGAGGATCAGTGGCCGCATATTGCAATGATTAGCGTAGGCGAGGTTGTAGCGCTGGATGAGGGAAATCTGCGTCTGGCACTATGGCCGGGCACGACTACGACGGGCAACATGATTCGTACCGGGAAGGCGACACTCGCGGTGTTCATCGGCGGGAAGGCGCATTATGTCCGATTGTCGCTGGAGCATTTGCCGATGTTGCCCGGAGCCAAGCATGTACGCGAACGGTTTGCGGCACAGGTATTCGCAGCCCGAGAAGATTCGGCCCAATATGCGGATATTGTGACAGGTGTTACGGTCCGACTCAAGGAGCCGGAAGCAGTGTTAAATCGCTGGAAAAAAACAGTGGCAGAACTGTTAATGTAAAGCCATTTGGTTATGAAAATAATCTTTGTAATTACTAATTTTACCGTTAAAATAAATGCGAGGGGATAAGCGCTTACAAGAAATTCAGGTTGGGCTTGTTGTTACAGGAAATTAGAGCACGAGGGAAAGCTTGTTTCTTTTGAAAGCAAAACAGGAGGAATGAATATGTCTCGTTTTGAAAAGGTAGATCAGTTATTACAACAATTCATAGCGAATGGGCCAGCAGGTTGTGGTTGTGCCATTGCGCAAAATGGCCAAGTGTTGTATGAAGGGTATCACGGATATGCTGATCTGGAAGCTCGAAAACCAATCACTGAAGATACCGTGTATCGCTTGTTTTCCATGACAAAGGTTATTGTATGTGCGGCTGCACTTATGCTGTATGAACGCGGACAATTTTTGTTGAATGAGCCTTTGTATGAATATTTACCCGAATATCGTAATTCGTATGTATTCAAAACCGCTCCTAACGGACATACCTATATGGATAAAGCGGAGACTCCCATTTTAATTAAGCATATATTCAATATGAGTGCGGGTCTTCCTTACGCTTCCGAGTATTCAGATACAGGAAAAGCTATGCAAAAGGTCATTACAGCGTTAAAGGACAAGCAGGGGAAATATGATCTGCGCGCAGAGATTAAAGCGCTTTCTGAAGTTCCGCTTGCCTTTGAACCGGGAACACGATGGTTATACGGATATGGACATGATCTTGTTGCAGGTCTTATTGAAGTCATTTCAGGAAAATTATTAGGACAATTCCTAAAGGATGAAATTTTTGATCCGCTTGGAATGAAGAATACAGGTTACCGTTATCGTGGAGATATTGAATCGCGTATGGCCTCTTTTTATCAACGGACAGACACCGGAGAGCTTGAAAAAATTGAGGGTTTCTTGGATGAGCATCATCAGCCGGACGCTGTATATGAAAGTGGAGGGGCAGGTTTATATTCGACAGTTAAAGAGTACCTCACATTTTCACAAATGCTGTCGAATGGCGGTACGATAGACGGTGTGAGGCTTTTAGGGAGAAAAACAATTGATTTAATGCGCACCAATCATCTGAGTACAGCCCAATTATCCGATTTTACGAATTCATATCATACAGGTTATGGTTACGGATTGGGCGTGCGCACGTTAATTGATAAAGCGGCTGGACATGCAAACAGCTCTATTGGAGAATTTGGCTGGTCGGGAGCAGCAGGTACTTGGGTTTCTATAGATCCAAGCGAGCAGTTCTCGGTCGTTTATATGCATCAGCTGGCCCCAAATATGGAAGAATACCACCATTTGAGGCTTCGTGCAGCAGCTTACAGCTGTTTGTAAAAGTGAGGTTATATGTAACGGCTTAATCTTTGTCAGTACCGATTCTAGTTAATAAGGACCAAATTTTCTTTAAAGCCTAAACTATTCTTTTCCACATGTCGACATAAAACGTAGGTATAAGGATTTTGCGAAATCCTTAATTTTAAGTTTCGAAATGGGAGGGAATTAGATTTTGAAGAATAGATGGTCCGGTTTCTTGGCGTTGGTCATCCTGATCTCAAGTTTTACATCATACGCAGGGTTTGCATCCGCAGCTGATCCGGTGCTTTCCAAGATTGTCCTTTCCTCTAACGAGGTGACTGTGCAGCAGGGAGATACGGCTGCGTTGACGGCTACGGCTATTTACGCCGATGGGACGACTTCAAATGTAACTGTAAGCACGGATTGGAAAAGTGATAATACTGCTATTGCTACGGTATATAACGGTACAGTTTCTGGTAAGGGCGAAGGGGATGCGACTGTGGTTGCAACCTATAAGGATAAGATACAATCGGTTCAGGTACATGTAACGAAAAAGGTTAAGGCGCTCACATCCAGTGTACAAAGCTTGAGCTTGCGTTCAAGCGGCACAGGACAGATCAATCTGACAGCGACTTACAGTGATAACACGACAGCTCAGGTATCGGGTGATGCTACCTGGACCTCGGATAACCAGAAGGTAGCAACCGTAGTTAACGGATTGGTTACCGCTCAGGGAGCAGGTACAGCCAACATTAAGGCCGTATACGGTCAACAAACCGTAACGATTGCTGTGCAGGTAGAACAGGTTAAACGTTTGGATGTCAGTCCATCTGAGGTTTCCCTTTTGCTGAAGGATACCGAGAAGGTCAAATTGACAGCGACCTTCCCGGATGGAACCGTGCAGGATGTTACTGAGTCCGCCGAGTGGAGCTCCAGCAATGCAGCCGTGGCGGATGTACTGAAAGGCACGATTACGGGCTACAGCGCAGGTAAAGCGACGATTACCGGTAAATACGGTACGATGTCTGCTACCATTTCGGTGGATGTCGATCAAACGAATAAGCTGAAAGCCAGCGAATCCAATATTTTTCTCCGTTTGGATGAATCCAAAAAAGTACAGGTTTCTGCGGTGTACCCGGATGGAACGGTAACGGACGTCACGGATAAAGCTACATGGTCCACAAGCGATGAAAAAATTGCGACGGTGACCAAAGGAACGATTATGGCGATTGGAGCGGGTTCGGCTACGGTGACCGCGAAGTATGGCGATAAGACGGTTTCGATTAAGGCAGACGTGGAAACGTCCAGATATCTGGATTTGAGCGAGGACAAGTTGAGCCTGAATGCCAAGGAATCCAAGAAGCTCAAGCTAACCGCGACGTACGTAACAGGTACGGAAGAAGATATCACGGATAAGGCAGAATGGAAATCCAGCAATGAAGATATTGCTTTTGTCAGCAAGGGTGAAGTGACGGGCTATAAAACAGGTGAGGCAACGATCACTGCTTCTTATGGCGGCAAAACAGTCACAGCGACGGTATCTGTGAATGTGCCTGGTGACCTGTCCCTGTCCTCCAAAACAGCAACGATTGATATTGATGAGGATTATGTTGCTACTCTGACCGCTACGTATGCGGATGGTCGTAAGGAAGATGTGACACAGGATGCAGAATGGACTTCAAGCGCGGAAGATGTTGCTTCGGTGTCCAAAGGAACAATTACGGGTAAAGCAGCGGGTAAGGCGGCTGTTACCGCCACTTATAATGGCAAAAAGCTGACCATTAATGTACAAGTCGGTCTCGTAGACCGTTTGGAAACAGACACACGCGTGATTGCGCTTGGTGCCCAGGAAACGAAGCAGTTGAAAGTAACAGGCGTCAAGAGCAGCGGTACAAAAACAGATGTAACCAAGGATGCCACCTGGACTACCAGCAATGTGAAAGTGGTCGAGGTTAGCGAGGGCTTGATCAAAGCGAATGGCAGTGGTAAGGCTACTGTTACAGCTTCTTATGGCAAGCAAAGCATTACATTTACAGTAGAAGTGGATGTAGCGCAACAGATTGAGGCGGATGCTATCGCGTTATCGCTTAAATCAGGAGATCAAAAAACCATCGCAATTGTGGTCAAATCCAGTGATGGCAAAGAAAAGGACGTTACGGCCCAAGCCGAATGGAAAACGTTAAATTATAAGGTAGCTACAGTCAAAAAGGGCCAGGTTACCGCGGTAGGCTACGGTAAAACCAATATTCAAGCGAAGTTTGGCGGGAAATATATCACCGTACCTGTGGATGTCGATACGCTTAAATATTTGCAAACCGACGAAGTCTCGCTGAATTTGAAAGCAGGACAGGTAGCTAAGGTTACGGCTACAGCTACGTATAAGGATGAGTCGGAGAAGGATGTATCCAAGCCGGCAGTCTGGTCCTCGTCCCGAATTATTGTTGCCACGGTCAAAGACGGCAGCATTAAGGCACAGGGTAAAGGTAAAGCTGTGATTACCGTGAAATATGCAGGGAAAACGACGAAGGTACAGGTGAACGTACAGTAAAAAAAAGAGCAAGCATACGTCTAAGGACGACATGCTTGCTCTTTTTTTATAAGGCGACTGTTCTCTCCCCATGTGTTATTTGGGGTGGCAGTCGCCTGAAAGCTACGACTTATCCTTCTTGGCTGGTATGTTGCGCGTAAGCGACTCCGTCAGACGCTTGCCGGTCGGCGTTTGGGCCAGGCCGCCCTTGGCTGTCTCGCGGTGCTTGGACGGCATCGCGCTGCCGACTTCTAGCATCACGTCGATGACTTCGTCAGACGGGATGGCGCTGCGCACACCCGCCAGAGCCATATCCGCGGCGGCAAGCGCGGTCACGGCTCCCAGCCCGTTGCGCACGATGCACGGAATCTCCACGAGTCCGGCGACGGGGTCGCAAATCAGGCCGAGCGTGTTCTTGAGCGCGAGGCCCACTGCATGGATGGCCTGCTCTGGCGTACCGCCGCGCAGCTCGACCATGGCCCCTGCGGCCATCCCGATGGCTGAGCCAATCTCGGCCTGACAGCCTCCCTCCGCACCGGAGATGAAGGAATTGTTGGCGATGACGTAGCCAATCGCTCCAGCGGCGAACAGTCCGCGCACCATATGCTCGTCATCCCAGCCGAACCGCTCCTGCGCGCTGATGAACACACCGGGGATGACCCCGCATGAGCCTGCGGTGGGTGTGGCGACAATGCGACCCATGGACGCATTGACCTCTGACACGGAAAGGGCGTACGCCATGGCGAGTGCCGAGGCATCGCCGGAGCAGGTTTCCCCTGCACGCAAATATTCCGCCAGGCGTTTGCCGTCGCCGCCTGTCAATCCGCTGCGGGATACAGTGTCCTGTGTTTGTCCGCGATGAACGGCCTCCTTCATGACTTCATAATAATCAGCCATTTGGCGGAAGATTTCTTCCTCCGGTGTGTTCGTCTCTTGTACCTGTTCCTTGATCATCAGGCGACCAATCGTAGTGGATTCCTCGGCGCACAAGGCACCTAATTCATGCAGATGGCTAAACCGCATCGGATTCAGCTCCTTTTTTCAAGTTAATCATTTTGATTCCATACATATGAGGCAAAGCCCGCAGCTCGGCAATTAATTCAGCCGGAGCGGGGCTATCGGTTTCAATAGCAGTGAGCGCTTCGCCATCCCGGCCTTTGCGATCCACGTGCATATAGGCAATGTTAATGTCAGCCGCGCCCAGCGCTGAAGTCACCGCGCCCAATGTTCCGGGCTTATCCGAGTGAAGAAGCACCAGCGTAGGCAACTCTCCGGTTAGATTGACCCGGAATTCGTTGAGCTGTTGAACATGAATGTTTCCACCGCCGATGGAGGAGCCTAGCAGCGTGCGCTGATCTTCACCCTTCCATAGCTCGAAGCGGACCGTGTTCGGATGAGGGGCGGGCAGTCCGCTGACAGCGAACTCTACTTCCATCCCGGCCTGCTCTGCACATTGCTCAGCATCCGGAATCCGGTAGTCGTCTGTATCGTAATTCAGCAGTCCGGCAATGAGTGCCAGGTCTGTGCCGTGTCCCTTGTACGTATCGGCAAATGAGCCGTACAGCGTCATGCGGGCACGGTCAGGTTGCACACCGAGCCAGTGCCTGGCAACACGTGCGAGCCGCACCGCGCCAGCGGTATGTGAGCTGGAGGGTCCGGTCATAGCCGGACCGATAATGGAAAATACATCTTTGAAACGCATGGTGTGGCCCCCTGTATGTTTGAATATCATAGTATATGGTGCTGCCGCGCCTTTGCGCGGGTGTGACGGTTTCTAATGCTGACGCAGCATGTAAGCACAAAAAAGGACAGGATAAGGAAATTTCCCTTATCTCTGTCCTCGTTACCTGAGAGTTTCGTGCGGTGTATACCGCCTTACCCCTTGGGTGGCTTGCGCTCTCTCCAGAGTTGCGTCAGATGACGATACATGGACCTGAGAGATTATCCGCCAGCCGGGTGCTGACGTCTTGCTCCTTCGGTGCTGCCGGGATGTGATTCCCGGACAGGCTCTCCCGTCATCTTCATTCGCGTATACCGTTCAACAATTCCTCCTAAGCGTAATGTATGCCATGCCCGGTGTCAATCACAGGTTGGTATTTTACAGAATCAGGAATCTTCTCAATAAAAAAGATTAAATTTTACATAATTATGGATGAAATCAGGAAGGAATTAGAAGGTTGATAGCTAATCTGATAGAGGACAAGCTAATTTATGGAATAATGGGAGGGACATTTACGTATGGTAAAAGGTTTTCGGTTCACAGGTTCACGCTTGAAAGGAATGCTGCATCTGGCGGCAATCGTATCACTGCTGGTAGGACTCTTCGTTCCATTCGGCCAGGTCAAGGCAGAGGGCGCGTTGACGGTAGCGGAAGCGCTTCAGCGTCAAAGCAGCGGAGGTACGGTGACGGTAGAAGGCTACGTCGTCGGACATGCCACTGGATCGAAAACGGCTAATTTCTCTGCCCCATTTGCAAATGATTTTAACGTACTGATTGCGGATCAGGCGAGTGAACGCAATACATCTAATCTGTTAAATGTGCAACTGACATCCGCGTATAGAGGACCATTCGGGCTGTCAGGCCATCCTGAGCTGATCGGCAGCAAAATTCGCGTGACGGGTGCGCTGGGTGCCTATAACAATTTTGGTGGAGTGAAAAGCCCAAGCGCTCTGGAACTGGTAAGCGGAAGCGAGCCTGGGAACCCTGGCGAACCTGATCCTGGTACTACATTGCCGGATGGAAAAGGCAAAAAAGTGCTGTTCGATAATACGCACGCACAGACAGCCGGAGCGGCGGATTGGGTTATAGATGGAGCCTTTTCCGATTTTGCCAGCGGACTGCGTAATGCTGGTTTTACCGTGGACCCGTTGAACCGTTCCATTCCTTTTACCTATGGCGAGCAGGCTATAACGTACGACAAGCTGCGCCCATATGATGTGTTCATCATTGGTGAAGCCAATGTTGCCTTTAAGGCATCCGAGCAAGCTGCTCTGGTTCAATATGTGAAGAATGGAGGCAGTATTTTCTTCATTTCTGACCACTATAACGCAGACCGGAACAAAAACCGTTGGGATTCCTCCGAGGTTATGAACGGCTACCGCCGTGGAGCCTATTCCAATCCGGCCAAAGGGATGACTACAGAAGAAGCTGCATCACCAGCTATGCAGGGACTAACCAGTTCCGACTGGCTGGCAACGAACTTTGGCGTTCGTTTTCGCTACAATGCACTCGGTGACGTAAATGCCACGGATATCGTAGCGGCAGATCAATCCTTCGGCATTACGAAGGGTGTACGTTCGATTGCCATGCATGCTGGTTCTACATTGGCGATTATGGATCCGACCAAGGCTAAAGGAATCGCTTATATTCCTACAGGCACGAAAAAATGGGGCAATGCCGTGGACCAGGGTGTCTATAACGGCGGGGGCCGTGCTGAAGGGCCTTATGCTGCTGTAGCCAAGGTAGGTCAGGGCAAGGCAGCGTTTATCGGTGATTCTTCGCCAGTTGAGGATGCCACGCCGAAATATGTACGTGAGGAAAACGGACAGTCGAAGAAGACGTACGATGGTTTCAAGGAAGTCGACGATTCCACCTTCCTGGTACAAACCGTCCAATGGCTTGCATGGAAGCAGGACTATACGAAGCTGTCCGATGTGGCGGGTCTGACGCTGGACCAGCCAACACAGCTGCTGCCGTTCGAGGAGCCTGCGGCTTCTACAGAACCGCAGCCTGAGCCTTGGGCTGCTCCGGCAGCGGGCTACAAATGGTACGATCCAAGAACGTTCAAGTCCGGCTCCTATGGAGCGGCTTCGTAACCAGCGAAGAGAGTACAATTTGAGCTGGACCAGCCAGTCGCTTGATCCCTTTAAGGGGGTCAGGCGACTTTTTTTGTGCTGAAAATTAACCTGTGGTTGGTTATTTCATTACATTTTGTGCCAGAAAGGTCGCGCTACTGCTGAATCATTGGTTTTTTCAATGATCGTGATAGTCTATTCTTAATTGATATATCCATATACTGGTGATAGGATAAGTTCAAATTATTCCGACTAAATCGGTATGTAATGTTGATGAGAGGTTTAACATCAAGCGTGGCGCGCATAAGCAGGACAAGGCCATGGAGAACGGAGGAAGCATATACATTGAGTAGCGAGCCGGTGTTGGAGATCAAAGGGTTAACGGTATCTTTTCGCATTAAGGATGAATATTACCCCGCAGTCGACCATCTGGATCTGACGGTCAATCCCAATGAAGTGCTGGCTGTGGTCGGAGAGTCCGGCTGCGGCAAAAGCGCGCTGGCGCTTTCGATAGCACAACTGCACGATCTGGAGCGTACCCGCGTGGAGGGACAGATTCTTTTTAAAGGCACGGATCTGAATCGTCTCTCAACAGGGCAAATAAACAAAATCCGTGGAGCAGGCATCGGCATGATTTTTCAGGACCCGCTGACCGCGCTGAATCCGCTAATGAGCATTGGTAAGCAAATTGAGGAAAACCTTGATTATCATACGACCCTCTCTACGAAGCAGAAAAAGGTGCGTGTGCTGGAATTACTGGAGAGTGTGGATATTCCGAATCCCGTACGTGTATACGACCAGTATCCGCATGAGCTGTCAGGGGGGATGCGGCAGCGTGTGATGATCGCCATTGCCATCGCTTGTCGTCCTGCCCTCATTATTGCAGACGAGCCGACTACAGCGCTCGATGTAACCATTCAATCTCAAATTCTCGACTTGCTCAAGCAGCTTCAACAGGAGACTGGAAGCGGCATTATCCTGATTACGCACGATCTTGGCGTTGTGGCAGAGGTGGCGGACCGCGTGGTGGTCATGTATGCCGGAGAAATCGTGGAAAGCGCCAATGTTTTTGAATTGTTCCGACAGCCCCAGCATCCGTATACGCGCTCTTTGCTCGCATCCATGCCGGGATCACATACCAAGGGAGAACCGTTGCACGTCATCGGAGGAATCGTCCCTTCCTTGCAGGATATTCCCCGCAATAGCTGCCGCTTTGCTCCACGTATCCCCTGGATTCAGCATGAAACGCATGAGGATCATCCCCATTTAAGTGAGATTTCTCCCGGGCATTGGGTCCGCTGTACATGTTATCAGCATTTTCATTTTGAAGACGAGGCAAAGGGGGAAGCTGCTCATGGCACTGCTGGAGCTAAATGATCTGAGAGTCCATTATCCGGTGCGCGGTGGTTTCTTCCAGCGTGTGGTCGATCAGGTAAAAGCAGTGGATGGTGTGTCCATCAGCATTGAGGCGGGTCAGTCGTACGGGCTGGTTGGAGAATCCGGCTGCGGAAAAACGACTACAGGAAGGACGATCATCGGTCTAAATAAGCTGACGAGCGGGCAAGTTCTTTTTAACGGAGATGACCTAACGGCCTTAAGCCGTAACAACCTCCATCCGCTGCGGAGAGACATTCAGATGATCTTTCAGGACCCGTATTCCTCGCTCAATCCGCGTAAGCGTGTGCTGGATGTCATCGCCGAGCCGTTGCGGAATTTCGAAAAGCTGAGTAGTGAGGAGGAACGCCGAAAAGTTCAGACGCTGCTGGAAAAGGTCGGCTTGAACGCCGATGCGGCCTACAAATATCCGCATGAATTTTCCGGGGGACAGCGACAGCGGATCGGCATTGCACGTGCGCTCACGTTGAATCCAAAGCTGATCATTGCTGATGAGCCGGTATCAGCGCTGGATGTGTCCGTTCAGGCACAGGTGCTTAATTTTATGAAGGATGTGCAGCGGGAATTTAATTTGACGTATTTATTCATCAGCCACGACCTCGGTATTATCCGCCATATGTGCGACCAAATCGGGATTATGTACCAGGGGCGTCTGGTGGAACAGGGAAGCGAACAGGATATTTATGAGCATCCGCAGCATTTGTATACCCAGCGTCTTATTGCAACCATTCCGAATATAGATCCTGCCAAGCGGCTGGACAATGCTCAAAAAAGGCGAACGCTGTTGTCCTCCTACAAAACAGAGCTGCCCAAACATCTGGATGAGAACGGCAAGCCGTTTGCGCTAAAAGCGGTAAGCCCGTCCCATCAAGTCGCTTTACCATAAAGGGGGGGACAAAATATGTGGAAATTTATACTGCGTCGGCTGCTGATCATGATCCCTCAGCTGTTTGCTTTGAGCATACTTATCTTTTTTCTGGCGAAGGCCATGCCGGGGGATGCCCTGACAGGACTCATAACCTCGACACCCAATTTGAATCCGGCGGCGCTGGAGGAGCAACGGCAAAAATTAGGGCTGAATGATCCGGTGTGGGTACAATATGGCAACTGGCTTGCCCGATTGGCTTATGGGGATTTGGGAAAATCATATGTACATAAAATCGGCGTCACCGATCTGATCGGTAGCCGTCTGGGGAACACGTTCTTTTTGGGCGTAGTGATCCTGATTTTGACGTATCTGATCGCGATTCCACTCGGTGTACTTAGTGGTCGTTATCAGCATAGTCCGCTGGACAAAACCGTGGTGGGTTATACCTATCTCAGCTTTGCGACCCCCTTATTTATACTCGCGTTGCTGCTACTGTACGTGTTCGGCTTCAGGCTTGGCTGGTTTCCGACCAGCGGCAGTGTGGATGTGGGCGTGGAGCCGGGAACCTCGGCATATTACATCAACAAGGCTTACCATCTTATATTGCCAGCGGTTACAGGAGCATTGCTTAGTACGACAGCCACGATTCAGTATTTGCGCAATGAGGTCATCGACACACGGTTAAAGGATTTTGTAAAAACAGCGCGTTCCAAAGGGGTACCTGAGGGGGAAAATCTATTCCCGTCATATTTTCAAAAATTCGCTGCTACCGATTGCTGCCTTTTTGGGCTATGACCTGACGGGAGTGATTGCGGGCAACATTTTCCTTGAATCCATCTTTGGGTATCCGGGGCTGGGTCAGCTATTTCTCCAGTCCATCACCCAACGCGATTTTTCAGTCGTGACAGCGCTGGTGATGATTTCCGGCTTTCTGGCATTGTTGGGAACCCTTTTGTCTGATGTCATCCTGAGCAAGGTCGATCCTCGCATTCGGATCGAATAACGAACAACTTCAGAGGAAGGGGAGGGATGTAAGGTGTCCATACAGGTAGAGGAGGTTTTCACGCCAGAGATTATTCGTAAATCACCATCCAGCTGGTCTGTACTGCGCCGCGAGCTGGTGCGTGACAAAACGGCGCTGGTATCCATCGCGTTTGTGGTTTTGTTTTTGATCTTTATTTATTCATCCGTTCTGTTTGTGAATCAGGATGTAGTTACGACGGTGGATTTGGGCGCGATCCGTGAGGCTCCAAGCTCGGCGCATTGGCTGGGCACGGACCGGGCGGGCAGAGATATTTTCGGTCAGCTGGTCATTGGGGCACGCAATTCCTTCACGATTGGCTTCACGATTACGCTATTATCCGCTGCCATCGGCTTGACGCTGGGACTGCTGGCGGGTTTTTATGGCGGCTTGGTTGATAACATTATCATGCGGATCATTGATTTTATCCTGGTGCTTCCGTTTTTGATGCTGGTGATCGTATTCGTCAGTATTGTCCCCAAGAGCGGCATAGGATCTTTTATTTTCATCATGACCGCTTTTTTGTGGATTGGAAAAGCACGTCTGATTCGAGCCAAGGTACTGTCGGAGCGGGAGCTGGACTATGTGCAGGCCTCCAAAACGCTCGGCACACCCAATTGGAAAATTATCTGGTTTGGCGTACTGCCCAATCTCAGCTCGGTCGTGATCGTCAATCTGACGCTCAGCCTCGCGGGAAATATCGGGATTGAAACTGGACTTTCCTATCTCGGCTTTGGGTTGCCAGAATCCACGCCAAGCTTGGGTACGCTGGTGAGCTACGCCAATGACCCGGATGTATTACAGAATAGCTGGTGGATGTGGTTGCCTGCATCTTTACTTATTTTGGTGCTAATGCTGGCGATCAACTTTATCGGCCAGGCGCTCAAACGCGCCACGGATGCCAGACAACGATTGGGTTAATCGAAGTTCCATAATAAGGACAATGACAAGGAGGGGCTTACAATGGTTAAACGCTGGAAAAAAGGAATTCTGCCTGTTCTATCTGCAATTTTGGTGCTTTCTCTGGCCGCATGCAGCGGCGCGCCTTCCGCTTCAAATGGAGGAAAATCGTCTGATGGTACAGGCGGCTCAGGATCAGACAGCAAGCAGGTGAATGCGACAGCGCTGGCGAAGGCGGTCAAGAATGATAAGGCACCGATTAAGGGCGGTGTCATCAATTATGCACTTGTGTCCGATACCCCTTTTGAAGGAATTTTGAACCCTGTATTTTATGATGGAAACCCGGATTTTGAAGTCTTCCAATTTTTCTACCCTTCTATGTTTTCGATTGATTCCAATCTGAATATTGACGATAAAGGAGCGGCGACGATTTCCTTTTCCGCAGACAATAAGGCGGTGACTGTCAAAATTGATCCCAAGCTGAACTGGACAGATGGTAATCCCGTAACGGCGGAGGACTATGCCTTTTCCTATGAAGTCATCGGTCACAAGGACTACGAGGGTCCGCGTTACGATAGCTTTATGACGAATATTGTGGGTATGGAGGAATATCACGCGGGCAAGGCCAAAACGATTTCCGGCATCAAGGTGTTGAATGAGAAAGAGGTTACCATTCAGTTCAAGGAGCCTAATCCATCGGTGAAATCGGGACTCTGGTCTACGCCACTGGAGAAAAAGGTGTTTCAGAACATTCCCGTGAAGGATATGGCTGGATCTGATCCTGTCCGTAAAAATCCGATTGGCTATGGGCCGTTCAAAATTAAATCTATGGTCACAGGTGAATCTGTGGAATTTGTCAAAAACAAGGATTATTTTCACGGTGAGCCCAAGCTGGATGGCCTTCATTTGAAGGTTGTGAACCCGAATGTCATTACAGAAGCGCTGAAAAGCGGAGAAATTGACTGGGCCAGCTATCCAACCACCCGTTACGATGAAGCCAGCAATCCGAAAAATGTACAGTTTCTCGGTCAGGAGGAATTGTCTTATAGCTATGTAGGCTTTAAACTGGGCAAATTCGATCAGGCCAAGAGTCTAAATATTATGGACCCGAACGCCAAGCTGGCGAACAAGTCATTGCGTCAGGCGCTCGGCTATGCGCTGAATAATGAGCAGGTCGGCAAGCAGCTCTATCACGGGCTTCGGGTTCCGGCAACGTCCCTGATTCCGCCTGCCTTTAAGGGATATCATGACACGAACGCGAAGGGCATCACATATGACCCGGACAAAGCGAAAAAGCTGCTGGACGAGGCAGGATATGTGGATACCAATGGAGATGGCTACCGTGAGGACCCTAAGGGTAAGGAGCTGGTGCTCCATTATGCAGCGATGAGCGGGGATGCGACAGCCGAATCACTGGCGAAGTTCTATTTGCAAAACTGGAAGGATGTCGGGCTTCATGTGGAGCTGGTGGACGGTCGTCTACTGGAGTTCAATTCTTTCTATGATCGTGTGCAAAAGGATGATCCCGGCATCGATATTTTTGGCGGCGCATGGGGAACAGGTTCAGATGTAGATCCTGGTGGGCTGTATGGACGGGGAGCCAGCTTTAACTATTCGCGCTTTACGAGTGAAGAAAATGATAAGCTGTTGAAGGAAGGCGTGTCGGTCAAAGCCTTTGACGACAACTATCGTAAAGATATATATAATCAGTGGCAGGCGTATATGAGTGAGGAAGCTCCAATCGTACCGACGTTATTCCGCTATTCGCTGGAGGCTCTGAATAACCGGGTAGCCAATTACGACATTACCCGTGGCAAGGAGTATGGTGCAGACACGTTTGCCAATATTACGTTGACGGCGGAAAAAGCAGAAGTAGCACAATAATCTAAAAAGAAGCGCGAACCGGAGTGATCCGATCTCGTGCTTCTTTTAGCCTTTTAATGTAACCATCTGCGGAATTTCGAAGGGAGAGAAATAAGACGGAAATACGCCAGCTTCAATACTTCATAGCCGTATGTGAGGAACTGCATTTTACGAAAGCTTCTGAAAAGATCGGAATCTCCCAGCCTACGCTCAGTTTGCAAATTAAGGCGTTGGAGGAAGAACTGGGGATGACCCTCTTTAATCGTGCAGGCAAAAAGATCAAAATGACAGAGGCTGGAAAACTGTTGCTACAGCACAGCGCTCATGCGCTCAAGGATCTACAGCAGGCGAAAGCTTCCATTGAGGAGCTTCGCACCGAGCAACGGGGAAGCTTACGGATCGGTATCGCGTTGCCGGAGCTGGAGGAACCATTGCAAGAGATGTTTATGGATTTTCATCGTTTGTTTCCTAAAATCAGTCTGCACATCCACCCATCCTTTGAATTGCTGGAGCAGGTGCTGGATAACCGGATGGACCTTGGCATTACGCTGCACTCAGGTATGGATGAAAGGCTCGTCCAGCTACCGCTTCGGACGGAGAGCTACTGTCTTATTGTCCCGGCAGGACATGCGTTTGCCAACCGTTCTTCGATTGCACTGGACGAATTGAGGCACATGCCTTGGGCTATGCAGCCAGGGGATCATCCGGGTAGAAGGCACATTGAAAAATGCTTCTGTGATCGAGGGTATCCCTTTACCACTGCGATGGAGACCCATTCCATTCCTGCGATCCTGCGCTGGGTACAGGAGGGACTCGCAGTGACTATCCAGACCAAATCCCTCGCAGCATCCCTGGACCGTTCATCCCTTTGTGCAGTACCTATTTCACGGGGAGTACCCGAGGTTCGGCTGGAGCTGATTCATCGGTCAGACCGTTACAAGGGAGAAGCAATCAAGAGGCTGATTGAAAAAATACATGCTGTGCTGACAGAACGTTCAGGCTGGCGGCAGCCCTGATCAAGCTATGTGTAATGAATGCTAATGAGTACGCACCTCCAGCCTGCGTGCAAGCAGCGACATGCTGTAATTGACAGCGAAGTACAGGAAAGCGGCGAACAGCAGAGCAGGAATGACGAAGGACTGATTTTGACCGCCGACAATCTGAATGTTATGTGTCAGCTCCGGCAGACTGATAATGACCGCGAGAGAAGTATCCTTGAGCAGGGAAATGAACTGGCTGACGATGGGCGGCACCATACGGCGGAGCGCTTGCGGCAAAATGATATGCCATAACGTTCTGGAATAGCTCAGCCCGGAGGACCGTGCGGCTTCAATCTGTCCTTTATGAACGGAGTTCAAACCGCTACGGACAATCTCGGCGATCATGGCACCCTCGAAGATCGACAGGCCCGTAATGGCTGCCCATTTAAGTGAAATGGAAAGACCAATGGACGGTAAGACCATACCGATGAAGAAGATAATGAGCAATAACGGAAGATTGCGAATCAGATCGATTAAAAAGGCCGCTACTTGTGAAATGACAGGTAAGCGCGTATAGCGCAGGATACCGAACACGATACCGAGCACGAAGCTGAACATGATGGAATAAACGGAGACCTCCAGCGTCAGCAGGAAGCCCTCCAGTATAAAACGCACATTAGGCCATGCAAACATACCACTGAAATCCATACGGGCTTCCCTCCTTAGGATGTTTTGGACAGGCGACGCTCCATATACAGGACAAGAAAGCTAAGTGGAACCGTCAAGGTAAGGTATAGCAACGCTGTGATGGCATAGACGGTGATGGGCATAAAGGTATCCGAGTTAATCAGATCCGAATAATACATCAGGTCCAGTCCGGCTACTATAGCTAGTACGGAAGAGTTTTTGACCAGATTGATGAACTGGTTGCCAATCGCAGGCAGTACAATTTTAATCGCTTGTGGCAAAATAATACTGATCATCGTCTGGTTGTAGCTCAGCCCGGAGGAGCGTGCGGCTTCGAATTGCCCCTTCGGTACGGACTGGATACCGGCACGTATCGCTTCTGCAATAAAGGAGGCTGTGTACACGGTCAAGCCAAGCGTTCCAGACACAAACCCGTCCAAGGGAACGCCCAAAGTGGGAAGTCCCAGATAAAAGAACAATACAACGATCAGTAACGGGATATTACGAATGACCTCTACATAGACAGTCCCAATCCAGTTAAGCCATTTAAAGGGCGCAATTCGGAGGATAGCGATGATCGCGCCCAGAATAAAGCTTCCGATCAAGGCAATGACACTGGCTTGAACGGTATGAAGCAAGCCTTCTATGAAGCGGTCGCTATGGTCGAAAAGTACGTTGATATCAAAAGTAAGCATCTGCGGATGACACCCCCATTATTCGGGTTTAACCCCAAGCCATTGCTCGTGGAGCTTATCGTATTCACCGTTGCTTTTCAGTTCCTTGAGCGTATCGTTAATGGCTTGCAGCAATTCCGTTTGTCCCTTCTTCACCGCAATGCCGTAAGGTTCCTCAGTGAAGTTCCCGCCTACAAGAGTGTAATTCGGGTCTTGTTGTTGCATGCCGAGCAGAATAGAGTTATCGGTGGTCAACGCCTGCCCTTGACCTGCCTTGAGTGCGTTGAATGCATCCTGGTAGTTTTCGAACTCCAGTATAGTCGCTTTGGGTGCTTTTTCGCGTATATTTTTGGCGGAGGTGGAGCCTTTAACTGCGAGTACCTTGGTAGCCGGGGTCAGGGACTCCAGACCGGTAATCGGGCTTCCTTTTTTCACGAGCAGGGATTGCCCGGCGTTAAAGTAGACATCGCTGAAATCAACCTGCTTTTTACGTTCGTCCGAAATGGTCATGGTTGCGATAATGGCGTCGATGTCCCCGTTTTGCAGCAAGGTGATTCGTGTTTTGGATGTGACTTCCTTCAATTCAAGCTTGGTTTCGTCTCCAAAAATATGTTTGGCTACCGCCTTGGCAATGTCGATATCAAAGCCTTCTACTTCCCCGCTAGCCGGGTCTTTCAGACCGAACAGCTTGGTGTCGTATTTCACCCCAACAACCAGCTTGCCACGTTGCTTGATGGCTTCCAGCCCGTTGGCTGCCGCCGCCTCATTCCCCGACGTTGCCGTTCCTTGCTTGCCTCCACAGCCAGCCAAAACGAGTAGACAGGACAGCGTAAGCAGCATAAGGGCACTCCATGAATATCTTTTTCTCATTTGAACAATCCCCTTTCGATTTACATTCTGAATTTACACTCCAGAGGAGTTTGCAAAAATCCTGACTCCATTTAAAGGTCTGCTTAATGATGAATCAGACGGCTCAGGAACAGGCGTGCCCGCTCTTCACCCGGATTCTGAAAAAACTCGGCAGGCTGACTGTCTTCTAAAATCTGTCCTTTGTCCATGAAAATGACGCGATCCGCTACTTCACGGGCAAAGCCCATTTCATGAGTCACAATGACCATAGTGATGCCCTGATGGGCGAGCGAACGCATAACATCCAGTACCTCCCCAATGGTTTCGGGATCAAGAGCGGAGGTAGGCTCGTCAAACAGCATGATCTTTGGATTCATCGCGAGGCCACGGGCGATAGCAACCCGTTGCTGCTGTCCCCCGGACAATTGGGCGGGGTAGCTCTGTGCTTTTTCCTCGATTCCAACACGCTTCAAATAGGTGATGGCTGTTTGGGTAGCCTCTTTCTTTGAGATGCCCAGCACCTTCATGGGTGCGAGTACAATGTTCTCGATTACCTTTTTATGGGGATACAAATTGAAATGCTGGAATACCATACCGATATTGCGCCGGAAGGCGTTAATATCAATCTTTTTGTCATGTACAGGTATTTCGTTGACGATCAGTTCCCCGTCCGATATGGTTTCCAAACGGTTGATGCAGCGTAGCAGGGTGCTTTTACCCGAGCCGGAGGGTCCGATGATCACGACGACCTCGCCCTCCTTAATCTGAAGATTGATGTCTTTAAGTACATGGAAGTGACCAAAATGCTTGTTGACGTTGCGAAATTGGATCAGAAGGCTCACCCCTTTCAGGATTGGATACATAGCTTGGTAGATTGGCTGGCATGATCAAGCTCTATCAAAATTTCAAAATTTTCTCTCATGATACTATAAGCTTACAATAAAAAACAAGATTTTATGTCATAAAACTTCACGTAAAATATATTTTTATGTAATTATCCATGAGTGAACCGGTATTTTCACATGTAAACGAGCATGAATGCATAAATTAATGTTATTTTATTTGACATAAAATAATCTCCTTCGACATTCCAAGGGAGAAACGTGACAAAAGCAACGCTATGTTTTACAGTAGGGGAGAAGGAATTTAGGGTAAAGGAAGGTTAGTACAATGACGAAAGCTATTTCACCGCTGGTAACCGCATTGGGCATGGAGCCCCATCCGGAAGGCGGCTGGTACAAAGAAATGTGGAAGTCCCATTTTCAAATTCCGAAGCCTGTACTGCCGGATGTGTATTCCGGTCCGCGCTTTGCAGCTTCATCGACGTATTTTTTGCTGCATCCGGGCGAGTTCTCCGAGTGGCATGTCGTGCATTCGGATGAGCTGTGGCTGTATCATAGCGGAAGCCCTGTGGAGTTGAAATTGGGTGGAAGCGGAGAACAACCTGGTGAAGAAACGGTGATTATTGTCGGTGCCGATGTGGAGGCAGGACAGCATCCACAAGCGCTGGTGCCGGGCACAGTATGGCAAACGGCGCGTCCGCTTGGGGATGAGCCTGTGCTGGTAACCTGTGTCGTTGCTCCGGGATTCCACTTTGACGATTTCAAGCTGATTGCAAAGGTGTAAAACTGAATAAGGAAGTTTTTATTGGCGGGTGTGTTCCTTAAATCAACAGGAATGACCCGCCTGATTTATATTCTCAGCCGGGTTTGGATAGTTTCCTGGCTTATAGAGGTGCAGGTTGTTTTTTGACATGGACATTATGGCGCTTTCGAATGTCTTTTGCGAGGTTTTTGATCCGTGTAGTGTTGTATGAGCTGCTCTGTTTCCGGCTAATCTTGGAATACACGGCATAACGATTTCTTCCCATTCGTTTGGCATGGTACATGGCGATATCCGCCTCTTTGAGCAATGTCTGCAGATTGTCCTTCTGGGATGGATTCAAGCTAATACCAATACTTCCTGTGACAGATAGTCTGTGTCCATGAATGCTGTAGGCGCTGCTGATTTTTCTTAGGAGGAGTTGCGCCAAAATTTTTACCTGGTCGGAATCAAAATTTTTTATAATGAGTAAAAATTCATCCCCTCCAATTCGAAAAGCCTTTTGGTTCGCATTCATGACTTGTAGCAGATGAAGGCTAACTTCATGTAACAACATATCGCCAACCTTGTGTCCATAAGCATCATTAATGGCTTTGAAGCCGTCCAGGTCAATGTATAAAATAGCAGTGCTTTCTTTGCCTTTATGTTGCTGCCAAAAGTGGTTGAGCGCATTCCGATTGAACAAACCTGTTACAGGGTCTTGGTAAGCAAGTTTCCTTAGCATAGTTCTTTCCACAAATACAGACCTTAAAAAAATCCCAAGGCATGTCCATACGATCAGGTTTAAGATCAATAAACATAAGAGCATGTAGGAGTTTTGAGCTAAATTCAAGTTCATGTCACCACTCATATCATTGATAGTTGTTCCCCTTCCTCGTTTTGTGTAAGCCGAGAAAGGGGATTATTTGATTATTTGATTATTTAATTCTTTTATTTTTATGCATCCGTCTGTATTTCAAATAGGCACCCAGAAGAATGAAAGACATTCCGCTCAAATAGAAGGGAGCAGGACTGTTTTCTCCTGTCTGCGGTAATTTATTTACCTGCGGAGTACGACCTGGATCACTTGGGTCCTCGGGGTCCTCAACAGGGAACTTGATGCCTCCTTTGGGTATGGGTTCATCTTCAATCTCTACAGGTGGAGACGATTTCTGAGGAGGATCAATTTCTGGCGATTCCGGCAGCGCATCGGGTTCTGCAGGAGGCTGCACAATCTCTGGAACACCCAATGGCACATCTTCATCTTCAACGATCTGTGGCTCATTGGTTACTGGCTTAACGGGTACATTCGGCGTTTCTGTGGGTTCAGGATCTTTATCGTGCTTTTTACCTGAACCCGGATTCGTAGGCGTTCCTGGATTCGTAGGCGTTTCCGGATCAGTAGGTTTACCCGGATCGACAGGGGTCTCTTTTTCATTAGTTACCACAATCTGCTTAATACCTGAGCTTTCTTTAACCGTGGCGTCTATTTTGACCGCTGTCTTCGAGGCTGTTATTTTATAGCCTGCTGGAGCCGCAAGTTCCTCCAGAATATATTCATCATACAGCAATGAATTGAACAAAATTTTCCCGTCTGCATTGGTAGTTTGAATGAGCGGGGCTCTTTTTTGGTTCTTATCATAGAGTGCAAAGCGTGCTCCAGGCAACACCTTGTCAGGATGATCCTGGTCAACCTTGGTCACTTCCAGGCTTCCTGTTATGCCTCCCCCTGAACCTGAACCGGAGGATGTCCGCACGATGATTTCTTTACTGGTTTCTCTCAGCTCCGTAGTTAAGCGGTCGCCTTCAAAATAGACGTTGTTACTCACTTTCGCTTTATCATCCGCTTGAATAAAAGATTGATATTCCAAAATATAGCCGGATGAAATGGCCTGTGTGAAGCCAAGCTCAAAGGATTGCTGACCTTGATCGTTTGTCGTAATTTTCAGCTTATAATCCTGATCTTTGACTAATTCAGTGTCTTTGGCAGCTTCTCCGTTGGCTGATACTTTGGTGGAATACAAATGAAAGGAATCTTCAATCAGGATTTGATTGCTGCTGGGTGTATCCACGATTTTGGCGTTGGAGACATAAGATTGCCCTTCATTGATCCGGATCTGCCAGTCAATCTTATTACCATTCTGGCTACCGGCTTTTGTAACGTATTCTCCCCCATGAGGCACAGTTACTTTGGCTGCCCACTCAGAGATCATGTTTTTTCCATCCATCAGCAGAGCCTTATTGTTGATTTCTTTATCAATAAGCTCTCCCTCTAATGTGGTCTGGAAAGTGATCCAGTAGGGAGTGTTGATCTGTTCATTAAAACGGATACGCAGCTCATTGCCGTTATCAGCGGTGGGAAGAACAAGGGTGTATTGGTCTGCCGACAGTTCAGCTCCCTTTTCCACACCATTCCACCATCCAAGCAGTGTCATGTCATACACTTTGGCAGAGCCGGGAACCAGCTTCTGACCTTGCTGTAGCGTATCCTTTATTTCAGCCTGATTCAGGGTTTTACGGTTATAGTTCGTCAAGATGTCCCATGTGATGTGCTTGGAGGTAGCGTTATAGCTTCCTTGCTTGGCACCGTTCTGCTGTGTCAGATTGTCAGGCCATAGCCGGGCTTCGGCTTCAGCAGAGTAGGGCGTTCCATTTTGCACCCATGAGATGGAAGCTTTATTCCAGAACTCCGGCTTGCTCGTATCCTTTTTCCATTCATTGTTAAATGTTGTTGAATAGCTGATGGTATACGCGTCCTGGATCGTTTTATGGAAACGTATCGTGAATCCTTGCTTATAGTCTTGCGATAAAGGAATCAGTTCATAATCTGCTGGTGATGTTAGCGTTGATTTTCCGTCCGCGCTTTGGATCTTTAATGTATCTGGTAAGAGAGCCAGACCGCCATTCGGAAACGTATCGTTGATCACAACCTGATTCATCGTGTATTTATCCGTATTGATGGCAATAACCCAGGGAATCGTTTTTGTGTTGTAGTTCGGTTCCTTGAAGCCTTTGACAATGACCCCGCTTTTTAGCTCAGTGGTGGTATCTTTGGTTACTCCATCAGACGTTACGGTATTCGTTATCCGTTCATTTTTAAGTACACGATCTACCGCCTTGGTTTGATAACGGATCGTGTATGCTTCCTCCACATCGGAGTTGAAGCGTAAATCGAAGCCGTTGGCCGTTTCATTGCTAACCAGTGAGACGGTATATTCGGAGGAAGAAAGTTCCTCAGAAGTAGCTCCTTTGTACACTTTAAGTGAACCGGCCACGAGCTGCTGGCTTTTGTTGAAACGGTCAGCTAACACAGCTTTCCCGGCGGGAATTTTCTTTTCGCCAAAATTATACTTGATCGCCCAGGATACCGTTTGAGTAACCGGGTCGTATTGCTCCATTTTTTTGGACAAAAATTCGCCGCGTTGAACGGTTACTGTAGCTGTTGCAGAAGCGTCTTTCGTATTGCTGCCTGAAAAAGTGGCTGTGTTGGAAAAACGGGATTCTTCGCTGGTGATGTTAGTGGAGTATTGGATTCGGTATGCGCTGCGGATGTTTTCATCTTTAAAACGGATGATGAAGCCGGTACCAGCCGAATCGGCTTCCAGCGTATACTTATCCTTATCCACCGGATCACGCAGCAAGGTTGAACCATCCACGTTGATTTGTAAATGGTATAACCGGATAGAATCCCTCACCAGCTCCAATCCTTGGGGAGTCGGGTCGGTGACTACAGCATGTTGAACCGTATCCAATTGTTTATTTACGTCAATCGTCCAATCAATCTGATGGGTTCCATTGGCTTTCCCTTGCTTATCCAGGGAAGAGCCTGCCGCAGGCTTGATATTTACGACTGCTGTTTGTACGCCACCCTTGATCGGGATGGCGATAATGACCTCTGTACTGCCTTTTTCTATTTGCTTGCTGAACTCGGTCTTAACCTCCAGTTTTCCGCTGACATTGGAATGGCTCTCCACGTAATCGTTAAAAGTCATGACCACTTTGCCTTGGCGGTCTACCGTGAAATGGCCAACATTTCCATCTGTCGTAACCAAAGGAGAGGAGATATCTGTGTAGATTTCAAATTGCTCGGGCAATTGAAAAGTAAAAGTGTCTCCGGCTTTGTACGTATTGTTGGGAAGCTCCCAGTCATAAATGAGATGGACTGCATCGTCAATGTCCAAGCGGCTATCGGGATTGTATACCGCATCAATCACTTGACCAGTCGCATCGGTCAGGGTAAGTTTCGTTAAAATACTTGCTTGAGCAGCTTCTTCAGAATTCGTGGTGGCCGCTGCCTGAACAACAGGAGCTGGTAGGGAAGGAGGCTTCTGCTGTTCTGGTTCTATGACTGGTTCTGTTTCGGGTACTACGATATCATATACATCATTTGTAACGGTTTGCCCTGCCTCGGTTCCGGCAATCTCCGGCTGATCCGGGGCAGGGATTTGAGCATAAGCTTGGGTGATACCAAAAAAGCTTTGTAAAATGAGTAATAATGCAATAATCATTACATTCCATTTTTTTCTCATACTCTATTTAAGTCTCCTTTCTAAAGATTACTGTATAAAGATTACTGTATATTGTATTCATGTCCGGGCGTTTATAGCATCCCTCCTTCTTTCCCGGAAGTAATATATTCAACGGACTAAGAGTCTGTCCAATGAAATAGAGATACCCCCTACGCTGCAAATTAAGTAAATCTGAGTAGCAAAGGGTGTTCGGATATGGCGAACAGATCCAGCTTTAGGTGCTTTGTCGGGCCTGAACAATGAGGCGATGTGTCGGATTTACAAGAGGGTCACATGTAATTAATGTGAGCAGCTTTTGATTTTCAAAGCTTTTCAGAACGGAGACGTCTGTAGGAGCGACAATCGAAATTTTATAGACTGTATAACTATATTGTTCACCCTTGGTATTAATCATGATTTTATCTCCAATCTTTACCTCGTTCAGCCGATTAAATAAACGTCCTGCTGTACGCGCACGGTGGGCTGCTATGGCGGCGTTTCCTGTCTGACCCAGAGCTGCCGTTTCCGACATATGTACAGATGCGTGCTTCATATTATCCCGAGTTGCACCCTCCAGCACAGGAAGCTTCAAATCAATGCGATTAATGCTAATGGTGGCAATGGGGAGTTGCTTAGGACCTGTTTCATTTGCGGGTACCGAAGGACCTCGTGTGGTTTCGATGCTCGTGTTTTCTGCAAGCTTGCTGGACAAGCGCTTATAGCCGTCGATAATGCTAGGGTTCAGTACTTCTGCCTCTTTCAAAAGCTCGCTCTGCTTCCGATCTTCGTTCCATTCATTGGCTTTAGGAAACAAAATAATGAGTATTCCCAAGGCGATGAACAAGTATGATAGCTTACGCAATCTAAAAAACCTCCCTAACTTATGTAAGGTGTATCACATACTGATTTTAAAAATCCTCCCTTTCCCATATAGTGTAGTCTGAGAAAGGGAGGGTATGATTATTTTTATTTTTTGCCCATCCGTCTATATTTCAGATACGCGCCACAAATGATCATAGCTAGACCTGTTAAATAGAAGGGAGCAGGGCTGTTTTCTCCTGTTTGTGGCAATTTATTTGCCAATGGTGAAACATTCGGATCTTTCGGTACATCAGCAGGAACTTTGATTCCACCACGAGGCAGAGAGTCGTCATCACTTTCCACGGGAGGATTAGGTTCCTTATTAGGTTTAATGATTGGTAATTTCGGTTTTGCTTTCGGTGCAGGTGTAGATTCAGGCACAATGCCACCCGTTGGCAGGCCCCCATCATCATCCGTCTGTTTTTTGTCAGGTGTAGATTCAGGCACGATGCTATCTAATACCGGGTTCACATCATCCACAGTTACTGGGCTCTCACCATCCACAGTCTGTTCTTTATTGTCCACTAAAGGAACGGATATAGACGGCGTAGTTGTTGTTTCAGGCTCCTTGTCGCGTTTTTTGCCTGATCCTGAGCCGGTAGACGTACCTGGATTAGTAGGCGTACCAGGCGTACCTGGATTGGTAGGTGTACCAGGCGTGCCCGGATTAGTAGGTGTACCAGGTGTACCCGGATTGGTAGGTGTACCTGGATCTGTGTTGTTTTCTTTTTGGTTGGTTACCACAACCTTCTTTATGCCCGCGCTTTGTTTGATCGTATCGTCTATTTTGATTTCAAGCTTACTATCCATTATTTTATAGCCTTGGGGAGCTACAAGCTCTTCCAAGATGTAATCATCATGGAGCAATGCAGAAAACACAATTTTCCCTTCCGCATTGGTAGTTTGAATGATTGGGGCTCTTTTCTCCGCTTTATCATAGAGCGCGAATTTTGCTCCGGGCAGTACCTTATCAGGCTCATCTTGATCAACCTTTGTAATTTCGAGGCTTTCTTTAATACCGCTGCCTGAACTGGAGCCGGAAGAAGTCCGCACAATAATTTCTTGATTCGTCTCCTTCTGTTCTGTCGTTAAGCGATCCCCTTCAAAGGTTACTTTGTTGCTCACCTTTTCTTTGTCAGCTGCATCAATGAACGCTTGATATTCCAGGATAAAGGCGGAGGAGATCTCCTTCGTGAAAGCAAGCTCAAAAGTTTCCTGACCTTGAGCATCTGGCTTGAAAATGAGCTTGTAATCACGATCCCTGGTTAGTTCTGTACTCTTGGTAACCTTCCCGTTTTCAGACACCACAGTTGAATACAGATGAAAGGAATTCTCGATCAGAATCTGATTGCTGCTGGGATGATCCACAATTTTGGCATTTGTTACTTGAGACTGTCCTTCGTTTATACGGATTTGCCAGTTAATTTTATTCCCGTTCTGGCTGCCGCTTTTAGAAACATATTCTCCACCGTGAGGTAAGGTTACTTGGGCTGACCATTCTGAGATTATATTTTCTCCATCCAGAAAAAGGGCCTTATTGCGGATTTCTTTTTCAATAAGTTCTCCTTCCAGCGTGGTTTGGAACGTAATCCAATATGGGGTTTGAATCTGATTTTTAAATTGGATACGCAACGTGTTGCCATTTTGTTCGGATGGAAGAATAAGTGTGTACTGGTCTGCTGGTAATTCGGAGCCCTTTTCCACGCCGTTCCTCGATCCATTCAGTGTCATGTCGTACACTTTAACGGAGTTTGGCAGTAGCTTCTGACCTTGCAGCAATGGATCTTTTATTTCCGGTTGTTTCAGGGTCTTACGGTTATAGTTGGCCTTAATGTCCCATGTGATGTGCTTGGAGCTGGCATTGTAGCTTCCTTGCTTGGCTCCATTTTGTTGTGTCATGATATCCGGAAAGAGCCGCGCATCTGCTTCTGCAGATTTTGAATCTCCGTCCTGCTGCCATTCAATGACGGATTTATTCCAGAACTCTGGCTTCGTCGTATCTTTCTTCCAGTCATTATTGAATGTGGTTGAATATTTGATCGTATAAGTATCTTGAATTGGTGCATGGAAAATGATATTAAACCCTTGTTTATAATCCTGTGATAACGGAATAAGCTCATAATCTGCAGGGGCTTGAAGTTCCGTTTTTCCGTCAGCGGATTGGATTTTCAAAGTGTTCGGCAACAAGGCCAGGCCATCGTTGGGAAATACATCCTTGATGACGATATCGTTCATAGTATATTGATCTTCATTGATGGTAATAACCCAAGGTATGAATTTTGCGTTGTAGTTTGGCTCCTTGGATTCTTTAATAATAATTCCACTTTTAAGTTGTGCGGTGGCATCCTTAGAGACTCCACCTGAAGTCACACGGTTCGTTACCTTATCATCTTGATATACACGTTCTTTGGCTTTCGTTTGATAACGAATGGTATAGGCAGTATCCACATCGGAGTTGAATTGGAGATCAAAGCCGTTGCTGTCCAAATCATTCGTAACCGGGGAGACGGTATATTCTGAGGATGGAAGCACCTCTTGAGTATCGTCTTTGTATATTTCAAGTGAATCGGGAAGCCATACCTGACTGTTGTTGAACCGATCACTTAACAAGGCTTTGTCGGCAGGTATTTTCTTTTCGCTGAAGTTGTACTTGATCACCCAAGATACCGTTTGTGTAACAGGGTCGTAACTTTCCACCTTCTTGGACAAAAATTCTCCGCGATCAACCTGCACGGTAGCGTTAGCAGAGACACCATTCATAGAGTCTCCCGAAAAAGTAGCTGTGTTGGAGAAACGGGTTTCGTCACTTGTAATATCTGTGGAATACTGAATCTGATAGGCTTGGCTAATGCTCTCGTCTTTAAAACGAATAACAAAGCCCGTACCGGCTTGATCTGGTTCGAGCGTATACTTGTCCCCACTGATTGGGTCCTTAACTACCGTCGAGCCGTCAATATTGACTTGCAGATTATACAGTTGGAAGGAGTCTCGCAACAGCTCCAGCCCTTGAGGAGTCGGGTCTGTTACGATCGCATTCTTTACGGTGTCCAATTGTGTATTCACATTAATGGTCCAGTCAATCTTGTTTTTGCCGTTAGCTTTTCCTTGTTTACTTATTGGGGGACCGGACACGGGTTTGATGTTGACGATGGATGTTTGAACCCCGATCTTAATTGGAGTCGCAATAATGACTTCTGTGCTGCCTTTTGCAACTTCCTTACTGAACTCGGTTTTTACTTGCAGTTTTCCGCTTACGTTGGAATGATTCTCTACGTAATCGTTAAAGGTCATAATGACTTTCCCTTGGCGATCTACCGTAAAAGTACCAACCTCTCCATCTGTTGAAATCAACGGAGACGAGATATCTGTGTAAATTTCAAATTGTTCCGGTAAGTTAAAGGTGAAGGTATCGCCTTCTTTATACTGATTGTCCGGAATCTCCCATTCATAGCTCAGCTGGACTGCTGCGCCAATGTCCACACGTACGCCAGGATTATCCACAGCATCAATGATACGGCCGGTTTCATCCGTCAAGATCAGCTTGGTTAAAATATTGTCTGCTTGAACTGAGCTGGCTGCTGCCTGAATCATGGGAGCTATGCTGGGAGGTGCCTCTAATGGTTCAGGGTTCGGAATACCGTATACATCTTCCATAACTGTATTCGCAGGATCGCTTACAGCGCTTTCTGGTACAGCCGCGGTCGAAGTGTCTGCGTAAGCCAGCGCTGCACTAAAAAAGCTTTGGAAAATAAGCAATAGCACAATGATCGTTACATTTATTTTTGTTCTCATACTCTTAAGTAAGTCTCCTATTCATCATAATATTATGGAAAGTACCCGGGCGGATTTGGTTCCCCCCTCTTTCTTGTCCCGGAAATAGTATATTCAACATCTTAGTTTTTAAATGACTGACTAGATATACAATACCTTCCTTATCTCAACAATTTCTCAACAAGAATAGAAAAAAGCCCTGATCGCAGTGATCAGGGCTTTCTACAAAAAAAATTAATATTGTTTTGTTTTTGTATATTTGGAGGGTTCTTTGGCCATTGCAAACTTCTGTTTTCCGCTTTTTAGAGCGGCATCTACTGTAGTGTCAATGATAACCCATTGATTGTTGATATTGACTTCATTCCAGGCGTGGTAAGTTTTCACATAGGAGGATTCACCCATAACCAGCTTCGTTGGAACATCCACACTTCGAAGCATGGCGGCGAACAGTGAAGCGTATCCATAGCAAATGTCTTTTTGCGAAACTATTGTACGATCAATTTGTGGAAGGTAGTCTGTTGATAGGTTGAAAGGCTGGTTGGAATCGTATTTAATATGACTAATGACATACTCGTAAATACGTTTCACCTTTTCATCATCTGTCGTTGCACCCTTGGTTAATTCCTTGGCTTTCCGAATCGCCTGATTCGTATCGCTCCAGTCAATATTTTGAATAGAATTGAGGTATATGGTTTTACTGTCATTCAAATTTAACTGGACCGTTTCTTCACCTATCACTTTATACTGATTGCCAGTTAGCTGTTCCAATAAACGAATGTTATAATTGCCATTGCCCATTTGAAGAGCGAATGCTTCCTCAGATTTGCTCGAATTCAGATAATAAGAGTATTTCTCCGCATCCTTGGTAATTACGATCTTGGTTTTGACATTGGACTTGACAGGATAACGTATACTAACAATACCGTGGTTTACGTTGTTTTGATTCAGCCATGCCTGACTTTCGGCAGCAAACGCTGTCGTATGTAGGGGGATGGATAACAAAAAAACTAAAATTATTAAAAAAAATGACATTTTCCTCATAGAAAAACTTCCTTTCGGCGGCCAGGCTACCATCTTAAAAAGAAGGCCCTATAGCTTTGCGTCCCTGCCTTTCGACAGGTTTGCTATTATCGTATAAAGTTTTTCAGGAAAAAAAGACACGACAAAAAGCCTCTCCAACCGGTAGCTGGCTGCCATCTTAAAAAGAAGGCCCTGTAGCTTTGCGTCCCTGCCTTTCGACAGGTTTGCCATTTATCCTGAACAGTCTATATCTATCATTCTATCAGTTGGGCTTCTGATTAGGCAAGCACAATCTTAGATTTTCTCTGTTTTTCGACAAAGTCATCTGATAGATGAGTTTATAGTTTGGTTCGATTCCCCCATTTTTTGCGGAAGGAATGTGGGGTTTCTCCGACATGTTCCTTGAACAGGTTGATAAAATGGCTGGTGTTGGGAATACCTACAAACCGTGCGATATCCACAATGGATTCGTCACTGGTTTTAAGCCAGCCTTGAGCCGCTGTGATGCGGACATTAATGAGATAATCGATAGGAGAAAATCCGATCTGTTTCTTGAAGTTTTTAGCGAGATTGAATTTGTTTAACTCAAACATGTCTGCCAGCGAATCCAGCGTAATTCGTTCACTGTAGGATCGATCCAAATATTGCTGAACCTTGCGTATCTCGGTGATCGTATCCTGGTTTACATACGGATGATCATAGGGGTGCTGCAAAATATACGTCAGCAACTCACCAATGAGTCTGGATGTAAGCAGCTCAGCAGAAAGAGTTCTGTCAGATTGTACGCATAACAGGGAATGCAGCTTGTCCAATATGGTGCATGGATCGTTGAGTGATATTACAGGCTTGTTGTGCTTGGCAAATTGTTCGTAGAAATTGTCGATCAGATTGCCGTACACATTTACACTGATAAACTCCCATGCTTCATGACCAGCGGTGCTGTACTGTACGAATTCCTCACAATTAACGAAAAACATATCATGAGGCTTCAATATGTATTTTTTCTCCCGGTACAGTAATTCCCCTTGTCCTGATAACGTAAAAACGAGCAGAAACGAGGTGAGTTCCTTCCGTTCCATGGCATAAACAGATGTTTTTTTGAAATAGCCTATTTCCTGTATATAAAAAAGGGATCGCTTGGCAAAAGCGGAGGGAGTACATGCAATGACGACTGGATCGCTGCTCCAAGGGGTCCCGTTTCCGTTGTTTTTTTGGTCTGTTGTCATGTCCAATTCCTTTACAAAAGAGCAAATTTATCAAGCTAATCACTGTTTGTTTAACAAATAAAATGGTGGTTTACACATGATTTCCTATTAATACGATTTATTTTATCACATCACATAAATGCATGTAGCGAATAATATTTTGAATTATTTTCCATTCGAATTCAGGTGTACTAATATGGTGAAAACAGCCTCGTTTCCTCCATATTTTTAACTCATTCATCCATATGAAAAAGTTAAATCATGTTGAAAAAATTCGGAGATGCCATGGGTTCAATTCAATTCTGGAATAAAATCCAGGACAGGATGCTAAAGGTATTCTATGCCCATTCCACCTTCCAACGCACATATCCTTTCGTTTTGAAAAAAATGGGTCTTTGTTCTATCGAAATAGTTCATTAGGCTTATCGTGAAGAAAATTAGATTGGGTCCAATGTTGTGATTTTGTTCACAAATATGTAGGTGCACGAGGGAGATATATGAACTCTTTTTATGCTGATTAGTGTACTGTAAATATATGCAAATCATATGATAAATAACAGCATAAAAGTACAAAATTACACAAAGAGTGTATTCACTTATTTGCGTGATTTTCTGCTCCGGTGTGTTCTAATATAATAGGAAATAGAGTGCCGTTAGCTTTGGAATTCATACAGGCAATGATATGATGGGTAATACAGATATAGGGCTTCACTTACTCGACAGTCAGTTTGGAGGATTATAGGATGGGAAAACCAAAAAATACGAAAACAGCAGCGGCTTGGTCGCTCGTTATTCTGGGAGCGGGCTTTGCAGCTATGTTGCCTTTTCAGCAATATGGCTGGGCTCGGTTGTTAGCAGGTGCTTTCGAGGCAGGACTTGTCGGAGGACTGGCAGACTGGTTCGCCGTCACCGCATTGTTCCGTCACCCGCTGGGCATTCCGATTCCACACACGGCGCTTCTTCCCAAGAACAGGGACAAGCTAACGAGTACCTTGGTGAGTACGGTGGAAAATAACTTGCTTAACAAAGACAGTATCGCATCTAAAATTGCCGATATCCGGCTGGCCGATTTGATGCTGGATGGTGTGGAAAAGGGCTTGCGCACGCCGGAAGCGGCCGCATCCATAGATGTTCTCGCCAAACGACTGGTCCGGTCGCTTCCGCTTGCGGAGCTGGCCCCGGTAATTGCGGCCGAGATCAAGCGGCAGGTGACAGACTTCGACGCTGGACCGCTGCTGGAGGCGTTTGCCCGTCAAACCAGTGAGAAGGGCTATGACCGCCGCGCGCTGGATTACTCGCTGGAGCAGGCTGAATCCTGGCTTTTGAAGCCGGAAACGGGCTACACGCTGGGTACCTTGGGAATGCAGGCTATTAGCGGTTTGCAAGTGAGCGGGCTGATGCAATTCGCCCTGAATGCGTTCCTTGGCTATCTGAACGAAGAGCGCATGGGTGAAATGATTCGCCATTTCCTGCTGGATCAGGTTGCGGAGCTGCAAAGGGAAGAACATCCACGCCGTCAGGCCGTGCTGGATGGTCTGAAAACACAGCTGACCCGTCTGGCGACGAAAGATACGGTTCAGGAAGGATTGAACAGCTGGAAAAACAACCTCGTGGGTACCTGGGAAGGCGATGCGTCGGTGCTTCATAAGATGGAAGAGCTACGCGTACGTTTATTGGGCTATATGGAAGATAGCAGCTATGTGCCGACCTATATTTTGCCGCTACTGGATCGGATGCTGGCTGATTTGAGAGGGAATACCGAGCTGCTGGACAAGATCAATTCTAGAATTGTGGCAGGCATTACCGGGCTGGTGGAAGCCAACCACAGTCGGATTGGTAATCTGGTACGCGAAAATGTAGATAAAATGGATAACGATTCCCTGATTGCTCTGATGGAGGACAAGCTGGGGCAGGACTTGCAGTGGATACGTATTAACGGCGCGGTTACGGGCTTCCTGATCGGTATTGTCCTGACAGGTGCCCGTATGCTGATCGGTTGATTCATTAGAGAAGAAAATGCTACAGATAAGGTTGTGGAAGCATGAGACTTTGGCACGAAGAGTTGATCGACAAGCTGCCGCGGCCGCAACTGCTGGGGCAACACCGCGAGTGCTGTGCACTGCGTGGGAACGGGTGGGAAAAGCGACATGCTACGGTTAATTATGTGTTCGACTATCACCCGATGCTGCTCGTCCGCTACCATAAGCTCATCATGGACGAAATGAAAAGTCGCGGTTACAACGTTGATCCGCTATGGGAGCAGCCGTTGTATCGCGGCAAGCAGTGCGAACCGTGGGCGACAGGGCTTGGCGAGGAACTGGAAGCTGTCGGCGCGTATGCGGAGCATGACGATGCTTATATGCAGGAATGCCTGGATAATCTGGCCTCCAAGGGTATTCTGATCGTGGAGCACGGTACAGGAAATTTAAGAAATGGATCGAATGTATAAAAACATGATGACTAAACGAAAAATATTCCTGATTACGTTGTTATTTGTGCTTGTGATCACTGGTTTCCGTATGCTGTGGTTTCATTATTATCAAGGACAGGAGTATCCTGAGGCCAAAAAAAGGAGTATTGGACTTGCGGGGCTGGGATTTGCAGGGCCGTGAGACTATTCCGTTAAAGGGAGAATGGGGATTTTATGCAGGAAATCTATCAAAACCGGATCTTTTAAAATCCTTACCAGCGAAGGAGCAGCAGTGGATTCGTGTTCCAGGAAAATGGAATGCTGCTTTGCATTCACCTGATTCTACTGCATATGGCTTCGGGAGCTATCGTCTGTTAATCCTGGTTGATCCCCAAAAAGCACCACTGTACGGGCTTCGAATTCCGTCGATTTACACCGCATCCAACCTGTTTGTAAACGGGCGGTTAATAAATAGCGAGGGCCAGGTGGCTGATCATCCTGAACAGCATACAGGAAGTTTTTCTCCGTATTCTGCTGCTCCATGGAATGTATGCGGGTGCCATCTTTTTTATGGCGTCTCGTAAAAAGCTGCTATTCTATTTTTTATTTTTCAGGTATCGTGGTGTGTACCGTTTTAACCATCATGATGAACGATGACAAGCTGTTACTGAGCGTGTTTCGCTTTCACTTAAAATACATTTGCTTTCCTATATGGGCAGCCATATATGCATACTCAGGGTTGTGCAGTTACTATTGGGCAGGTCCAGAATTGTTCAGACTGTTTTCGTGGGACAGTGTCTTTTTGCCATCCTGATTTTATTTATACCTTCACAGGAAATCCGTTCTTATCTAATGTTGATAATGGTGTTTCAGGGAAGTACGTTTGGTGTCATCATTCCCTTGTTTGCCTTTCTTAAGATATTCAGAGGTCAAAAAGACGCCATATTTCTATTGCTAGCTACCATAAGCGCCGGGTCCAGCATATTGTGGGGCGTTTTCAAAATGATATGGTGGAATTATCTTCCATACTACCCTTGGGATGTCGTGCTGTCCTTCCTGGGCTTCGCCTCATACTGGTTCAAGCACTTCTTCCAAACGAACACCGAACTGAGAAGTTTGTCGGACAGATTGCAGCGAGCTGATCAGGTTAAGAATGATTTTCTGGCGAATACCTCACATGAATTGCGAAATCCTCTGCACGGAATGATCAATATAGTGCAGTCTGTGCTGGATAATCAGACCCATACCCTGGATGAACGGAACAGGAGCAACATGCAGCTGCTCATCACCGTGGGTCGGCGGATGTCTCTGCTGCTTAATGATTTGCTTGACGTAACGCGCCTGCGAGAACGGGATATTCGCCTGGAAAAACGAAGTTTGAAGCCCCAAGGGGTAGCTTCCGGTGTACTGGACATGCTCCGGTTCATGACAGATGGTAAATCGTTGGAAATGGTTATCTCGATTCCAGATCATTTCCCCAATGTGCTGGCGGATGAGAATCGGCTGGTGCAAATCTTCTTCAACCTTCTCCATAATGCGGTCAAGTATACGAATGCAGGAACGATCTCGATTCAAGCAGATATTCGGGACGGGATGGCCCATATCCACGTTCGGGACACGGGAGTTGGCATGGATGAGGAGACGCAGCAGAGAATATTCCAGCCCTATGAACAGGGAACAGCACACTTGACGGTGATTGGAGACGGGCTGGGACTGGGGCTAAGCATCAGCAAGCAGCTCATTGAGCTGCACGGGGGAACCTTGAGGGTTCACTCTTCCTCTGGATCATTCCCCTGTATTCGGTGAGATACCGGGGGATGAGGGGGCTTATATGGAGTATGCAGCGAGCGCAAGTGAAGAGATCCGCAAGTGAACGACTTCGTATGGAGGCCGCATGGCTACAGGCACAAATCAGGCCGCACTTTTTGTTTAATACCTTGAATACGATCGTTTCGTTGAGTGAGACGGATGGAGCAAGAATGATCGTTCTGATCGAGGAATTTGGAAAATACCTAAGAGGAAGCTTCAATTCCCGAAACCTGGATCGTGTCGTTTCACTGGAATATGAGCTGGCACTCCTTCGATCCTATCTGTATATCGAGAAGGAGCGCTTTGGAAACCGATTGAATATCGTCTGGGAAGTGGATGAAGAGTTGAGCCTGCATCTCCCGCCCCTTTCGATCCAGCCACTTGCGGAAAATGCCGTTAGACACGGCATTCTGAAGCGTATCCGTGGAGGGACATTGCGTATTCGTATCACGGATCATGCGAAGGGTACAGAAATAGCAATCTCAGATGATGGAGTGGCATGGATCAGGAGAAGCTGGACAATATACTGACCTATCAGAATAAAGAAGAAGGAGGAGTCGGTTTGCTAAATACAGATCGGCGCCTAAAGCAAATGTACGGTGACGGACTGCATATCAGCAGCCATCCCGATCAAGGAACAACCGTCAGCTTTCATATTCCCCGCGAGAAGAAAAAAGAAGACTGACGGCTTTTGTCAAGTACGGATATCATGCAGGATCGGCTGGAAAAAGCACGCTTCTGCATGATATCCGTATCATATATAGGTTGCAGCTTGTTAGTTGACGCACGCAACTAGACATGCGCCATTTTCCATCGATTATACCAATCGGTGATCTGTTCATTTGGCTTCACATGTAGTTCTTCCCATAGAACGGATAATAATAAATCATACCACTGGCTAACCAAGGTATCCTTTTTCATATCCGCATATATTTTCATCAAACCCCAATACGCATCCTCTGCTTGAGGGTGTCGGTTACAGATATCCTCATAAAGAGAGATAGCCTTGTCAGGCTGAGCGTTTTTGTTATACCATTCTCCCATTTTTAATGAGGTGGCTATCCACATTTTTTGAAGTCTTTGACGTTCGCTTTCAGCCCACCAATAATCGTATTCTTGTAAATAATCGCCTCTGTATAGCTTCATTATTTTGGTATAGTCATCAATCGTTTCCTGGCTAATCGGCGGAGCAGACGTCAGGCTGTCCTCCCATTCCTCTTTATCCAGTAGTATGTTTGTCGTATTCAGAATATATCCGCCGCTGGTATTATCAATTTTTAAATAGTCCTTATATGGGCCCATAGCTTTTCTGAGGTAATAAGCAGCAGTATATAAAAGAGAGTAAGCCTTCTCCTCATCATGCTCCGACCAGAGCAATTCAATCAGTGCTGATTTTCGAACCAACTGGTCATGGTGCAGAAGCAGGTATAGAAACAACTCCTGTGATTTTTTTGTTCGCCACTGTATAGCCGTTAACTGCTGATCTGTTAATTCAACCGCGACTTCCCTGAAGACTTGTAACCGGAGAGGAGGACCAATGGAAGGCTGGAACGCAGGGTGACCATCACGTTCCAGAATACGGTTTAGGGTCTTAATGAGGCGATCTGTGGTGACTGGTTTGATCAAATAATCCAGTGCATTAATTTCGAAGGCCTGAATGGCATATTCATTGTAGGCCGTTACGAATACAATATGGAGACGAGGTTTTTCAACCTGAATTTGCTTTGCTAGCTCAATGCCGTTCATTTCAGGCAGGCTTACATCGAGAAAAGCTACATCTATATTTTCGAGAAGAATTTGCTCTTTTGCTGCCAGTGGATTCATAAATGAACCTACTATATGTATGTTTTCAATTTTACTAAATAGACGCTTCATATAATCTAAAGCCAGCTCTTCATCATCTAGAAGAATAATTCTTGTGAATTTATCTGATCTTCCCACAAATAGTCTACTCCTTTTTAATCGGATACATACCATTATATATGATAACTTAGCTCCAGATATAAACAAAAGTATCGAAATAGAAAAAATTTTAACGAATCATTATGATCACATGAAACAGGCGGGCTGTGGCATATTCATGATTAAGATGAAATGCCGCAAGCCCGCCTGTTTGTTATTTTGTTATGTTCCAGTGTCATTGTCTAAAGGGGGATAATTAGTTACAGAATCCAGCGTGTGATCTGTTCCAGCGGCAGTCTGGATTTTTCCCGCTTGGGTTCAAGGGCCCGATAACCAAAGGCAGCGATGACCGAAATATCCAGCAGTCCGTTCTCCAACAGTCCTTCTTCCTCCAAAATGGCATGCACCTGATCGTAGTTAAATCCCTCAATCGGGCAGGAATCAATGCCGATCTGAGCCGCCGCCGTCATCATATTGCCCAAGGCGATATAGGTTTGCTTGGAAGCCCAGTCGAATAACGTACGTTCGTTTTCCAGCAGGCGTTGATTTTCACCCTGAAAGATTTTATATCGGCCCGGCAGTGAGGCAAAGTCTTCCTCGGACATCCCTTTAATCTCTTTATACATGTACTCCACATACGGGGAATCATAACGAACATCCTTGCGTGCCAAAATCAGGACAACATGGCTGGCAGCAGGGATCTGTTTTTGGCCCCCGCTTGAAACCGCAGCCAGCTTTTCTCTCAATGCCTGATTTTGTACGACCACAAATCGCCACGGCTCAAAACCGACAGAGCTTGGGGAAAGTCGTCCGGTTTCGAGAATAAATTGAAAATCTTCCTCCGGTATGATGCGATCAGGATCGAATTCCTTGGTGGCATGTCTGAACAGAAAGGCATCCAGAATCTCCTGTTTTTTAGCTGATGTATTGGACATGAAGTGTACTCCTTCCGTTTTGGGTTAAGTTGGTGCTCCATTTATTTTCTGCTACTATAATGAGAGCTGATATCGAATGTATAGTCATCATATAAAAAGTTTTTCGCAGGAACAAGTACGCACATATTTGTTCCTTGTCATAAGTCTGAGATTTCGGGTCTACAATCGGTAGAAAGAAGGGGAAACCATGACGCAAGAGATGGAAAATACAGTCAGCGTGAACTTTGGATGTCCGGTAGCGAAAACGGTAGGGGTTATAGGCGGAAAATGGAAGGGAGTCATTTTATATCATTTGACCACGGGACCGCGCCGGTATAACGAAATTCGACGGACCTTGCCCAATATTACGCAGCGTATGCTGACCTTGCAACTGCGTGAGCTGGAACGTGACGGTATCGTACACCGTGAAATCTATAACGAGAATCCGCCGCGTGTGGAATACTCGCTTACTCCGTTGGGGGATACGTTGAGGCCGTTGCTGGATTTTATGAGAGAATGGGGTATCTTCTATGGGCAACAGACCTGCGAGCCTGTGGCGGCAAATTCCAAGTGTGGGGAGCCTTCTTGTTGAAGTGAAAAATGAGGAAAGCCCGTTGATGATCTCATGAGCTTCGCATGGAAGATGCATGAAATTCATTAGCGGGCGGAATAAGAGCGAGACGTTATTGTGAGGTTTACTTATTTGAACTCGATAGATTCGTTCATCTTCGTCCAGGCGGTTTCTCCGATGATGCCCAGCCGCCAGATGGCGATGCCTTTCAGGTCATAGCGTTTGGCCAAACCGATCTTGGCGTTGATGGTGCTGTCTTTTTCGCTACCCATAGAGATCCCCAAAATCAGCTTGTCCCGCAAAGTTTCCTTCAAAGCCAGTCGAATGGCTTCGTCCACTTTATCGAGTGGCTCAGGCGTTGCCTTTTGTCCGTAATCATAGGCCATAATGATCAAATCGTCCGCCAGATTGCCCAGTGTCTTGTAGTCGTAACCTGAGTAAGAGCTGTTCAGCGGGTGCAGGACGACAGTGAGCTTGAGTCCGGCCTGATGCGCTTTGGCGGACAGCTTTTGGATGAAGGCGTTGTAGTCTGAACGCGCCTTGGCTTTATCTCCGCTCCAGCCCAGCCCCTCGAGATCCAGCGTGATGCCCTTGAATTGCTTGTCAGTGGCGGTGCTAACGATTTGGGAAATAGTTTGCTCCTGAAGCTGTGCATTTTCCAAAACTTTGGTCAGCTCGTGATTGCCGTCTCCAGAATAGACCATCAGGTAAGGGGAAGTCCCCTGACTGTCTGCCTCCTGTACAATGGACTCTGGTGTCACGGTGTCGGCTGCTTGAGGCCATTTGTATTCCTTGCCGCTGGTCGTAAATTGTCCGTTCGCATCAATTCGGCTCCAGCCGAAGGCTACCGCGTTAAAATCCGGTATTTTGGATTTTTGGTCGAAGGAAGATAGCGCATAAAATCCCACTGTATACATAGGCTCACGCGGCGATGTAATGGATACAGTCCGCGTTCCCTGATTCCAGTTGACTGTGGCTCCAAACTGCTGCCCGAAGAAGCCTAACGGAATCATTGTGCTGCCACGCACGGTTTGGGGTGCGGCTGTTAGTAGCACCGTTTGCCCGTCGACTGTCGCATTGCGGCTGCTCATTTTCAGCACCACCTGCTTGGTTGCAGAGCCCTGTGATTTTGTAGCGGTAATGCTTTGGCTGGCTTGATCCCATTTCACCGTAATGCCAAGAGCCTCAGAAATAGCACGAAAAGGGACCATGGTCGTGCCGTTCATCATTGCGGGCTGTACGGGGAACGGTAACGGATATCCGTCCAGCACAATGCTGACCTGCCCCGCTTCTGCCTGTGCAGACGGGCTATAGATGCCTGCGGCGGCACTCAGAAAGATGGCGCTGGATAACAGAGCCTTATTTACGATTTTCATCTTATACTCTCCTATGCATCATAGATTACAAAGCTATCATGTTAGAATCGTGAGGTTTCTACCATTTTACCAAAAAAAATGATAGATAGGTGAATGTTAAGTTCGTACATACAGTTTCGAATTCTATGCAAAATACAAAAAAGTCGATTACTCAGGAGTAATCGACTTTGAATTAAAAATCTTTGATGAGGAAGATGAAAAATAAAAAAAATCTAGGGACGATGCTTAATTGCTGCATAAATATTGCAAGCTTAATAAGGAATAGAACAAAAGCAGGTACCCTTAATACAGGTGCCTGCTTTTTATTTTTTACCACTCATATAATTCATACATTCATATAACTAACTTCTATATATATTCGTAATTAAAAATTACCTGCGGCGCTTGAGCGCAATACCGACGGCTGCTGCACCAAGTACGACTGCAATGATCGACAGAACGAGTGCTGTCGTTTGTACTGCAGAGCTGGCAGGGGCAGCAGCAGCAGGTGCGGCTTCGGTAGCATTGTTCGAAGCGGGTGCCGGGCTGCTACTATCCTTAGCCGTGTCTGTGCTTGCATGGCCTGCGGCTGCACCAGCCGAATCATGCCCATGATCTGCGGAAGGTGCCGAAGCTTCGGAGGTGGCATCTGCCGTGATTTTTGTAATGGAATGCGGATTGTTGCTTCCTTCATCGCCTGTCCATTCCACGATACTTCCGTCACTGTAATATTGGAAAGCGTTCCATGCGGCTTCAGTATTCCGGTCTGCATTTTGTGCTACGAAGCTGAAACGCATGTATTGACCCGCTTGAATGCCATCTTCGTCGGTCGTCCAGGTAACGGTGGTTACTTTGCCGGAGCTGTCTTTCTCGGTTGCTACCTTCCAGTCTGGTACAGGCTCGTACTGTTTAAAAACGACCTCTTTCGGGATTTTTAAAGCCACTTTGGTTGTTGGAATGTTTTTCTCTACAGGTACTTTCAACGTGTACGTCTCCCAAGCGTTAGGCTGTGAAACGGAAGGCTTGACCGTCACGTGGGCACTGGCCATACCCGCAAAAAGTAAAGCACCTGCTGCAATCAGACCCATGGAGGTCGCAAGCCTGGAAAATCTCGATTTTACCATTTGAATCCTTGTATTCATATAAAAAGCTCCTTTAGTTTGAAAGATTTGTAATTACGTGTCCTAGGTTATTTTACTGGGCTGACATGCAGAGTAAATTCGGCGTCAACTGCATCCAATGATGCGGTCAGAGCATGTACCTGTACAGCCCATGTTCCTTCAGCGGTCAGCAGCTCTTGAGTAAGGAATGGCTGCTGCTGCCGCGCAGGGAGAACAAATTCCTGTCGGGATTTGTCAGGGGCGTCCGGAACGAGTGTCAGTGTGACCTGCTGGATTCCCTGTACGGTGGCTCCTTTGGCATCCCGCACGGTTACCTTAAATTCATTGCTGCCCACGATATTCGGGCTAACCGCCAGCGTGACGTTATATTTGCCAGCGGTGCGAGTTTCCTCAAACGGTACCGCAGGTGCCTGACCAGGCGAAAGGTGGGTGAGCACCGCCGCCAACAGTAGCACGAGCAGGCCGATGGACAGCTCGATGCGCAAGCCCCCGGCGGCACGCTTGGCTGCCGCCGCTTGCCGTGCGCTGCGAAATTGGCTGGCCGCGAAGGCCAGCATGACCAGCAGCAGCGCTGTTTTTCCAAGCAGAACGAGTCCGTAGGACGTGTTCAGCAGCAGGGATGGAGCCGGGACGTACAGCACGGCTCCATAAATGCCGGTGGCGAGCAGCGCCGCCACCGTGGCAATGCCCCAGCCGGCAAAGCGGCGCAAGGCCGCTTGCCGCAAAGCTGTCCGCTCGGACACGGGCAGTTCTGGAACGGCAGCAGGCAGGCACAACGCCATGACGGCAAGTGAGCCGATCCAGAAGGCTGCCGCGGCCAGATGGACGAAGTCCGCTGCGATGGCTGGAGCCGGATGGGTAGCCGCCGCCGGATGGCCTATAAAGGCCTTGGACAGCATGAGGCTTAGCGTCAGGACGACGGAGCCGTAGCCCCAGAGACGGCGCTGGCGGTTAGAAATGCTGTGATCCAGCGCGTAAATCAGCGCTACGCTCAGTACCAGTACGAGAATCATCTGGATAAACCAGATTTGTCCCGCCCCCGTGAACTGGAGGGCTTCTCCAAGAATCGGGAACGAAAAGCCCTGCCCGATAGAAACCCCGGCATCCCAGGATGCCTGAAGCGGCAGACTGATCAGGATGGCGACAGACGTGATGCCGTAGCCGCTCCATAGCAGTGCGGACCAGTGTGGTAACGTGATGCCTGTCTGTTGATCATGTTTCTGCCGCTCACTTGTGTCCTTGCTTTGATCCGTTTCTGGCAGGATGAGCAGCCGAAAACAGAGCGCTCCCAAAAGCAACGACAATCCTATATACAGCAACCAGCGGGTAGCAATTAGGTCAAGCCGCGATGCTCCCGAGCCTTCGGACGTGGCGGCAGCGGGGTCCGTATACGCATTGGAGCCGTTGCCGACCTGGAATGGAATCACTCCGTTGATCGGATGTCCGTCCGCCGATAAGGCTCTCCAATTGACGGTATAAATTCCATTTTTCATCCCCGGAGTCAGCTTGATTTCCATCGTGTTTTCATGTTCCGGATTGAGCTGCGCTTTTCCTGTATCGACCCGTTTTCCTGTTTCATCGGTCACTTTCATCGACATAAAAGCGGATTGCAAATTCTCATTGAAGGTGATTTTTACCTGTGAAGGCGGCTTGTCCAAAACCTGATTTTCGGTCGGACTGGATTCAACGATAAATGCATGGGCCCATGATAAGTGAGGAAACAGTAAAAGTAACGGTAGACACAGCAGCAGAAGACAAGCCGCGCGGGCTGGTCTGGACAGGTGCAACATGCCCGTGGATTCACCTTCTCTCGATTACTTGAAGCGAGGATGTCCTAAAGTACGACATCTCATACGGTCAAGCCTAAATTCATATCTCTAATCATAGTGCATGTGGCGGAAATAGATGGAGCGAATTATGACATTTATATGAAATTTGAAATAATATGAACACCCCTACCGTTGTTGAAATCTGGACGATTTTAACAACGGTAGAGGTGATGGGCAACCTTATGTGGAATTAGTGGTCTGCTTCTATAGAATCCATGAAAGCAGGCTGCTTATGCCGGACATGGTGGATAAAAATAGCCGTTAGCTCCGGATCGAATTGGCTGCCAGAGCAGGCACGCAGTTCCTCAATCGCTTCCTCAAACGTTTTGGTGGGTTGGTAGGGACGCTCAGTGGTCATGGCATCGAAGGAGTCAATAATCGTCAGCATCCGGCACAGCCGTGGAATTTGCTCGCCCTTGAAGCCGAATGGATAGCCTCCCCCGTCATAGCGTTCATGATGTAGCTCCACAAAAGGAACCAGATCTGCGAATCGTTCGTTGGCCTCGATAATTCGTTTGCCCCACATGACATGTGCTTGCACCATCGTCCATTCCTCACAGGACAGCTTTTCTTTTTTATTGAGAATATTCCACGGAATTTCCAGCTTGCCAATGTCATGAATGAGAGCACCCAATATAAACCGCCGTTTATCCTCCGGGCCGAGCTGAAGCACCTCGCTCATATCTGCTGCATATCTGAATACCCGTTTGGAATGCTTGAAGGTATTAATATCCTTGTACAAAAACAGATTAAGCTGCTGTTCAATATCACGAATATCCTGTCCCAGATCGACTTCACGTTCCAATTCATTTAAACTGCCATGTGTGTGAACGATATTTTTTCCCTGCTTCTTGGCGTAGTACAGTGCTTTATCTGCCAGATCGACCAGCTGTGATTTGTCGTAGATGTCGATGCGGCTTTGTGCAATGCCTGCGGAGAAGGACAAGCAGCCGTGTGGGAAAATTTCCACGCCCTCGTAGCGGGAATCATTCAGCCTTTTTCGGATGGCATTGACCGTTTCGTAGGCTTGCTCCGCGGTATGGTCAGGCATAAGCAGCGTGAATTCTTCTCCGCCATAGCGGGAGACGATAATATTGGAGCCGGAAGTTTCCTTTTTGAGAATCTCTCCGAGGAATCCTAACAGCTGATCGCCTTTCAGGTGACCGAAGTGATCGTTGTACTTTTTGAAATCATCAATATCAATCAGGGCAAGGCTGAGGGGAGTATTCTGGGATCTGGATATATTCAGCTCGGTTTCGAGTACATTTTCAAAATAACTGTGATTGTACAGCCCTGTTCTGCGGTCCATGTTGGCTTTTTCTTCAATTTCCCGATACATCGTAAACAACTGCTTGAACGCGTGGGATAGAAGCATACTTAGTGCAAGGAACAGCAGAAGCCCCAAAATACCGTTGTGGTAAATCAGTGTGGTCAGTACGAGAGACAGGATGAGTGTGCATAAGTAAACAAGCAGGGATTCAGCGAGAAAAGCCTTTTTTAGCTCATTGAGAGAGCCTTTGTAAGCAATATAAAAGTAGAGACCCAGTGTAACGGTATTCACCGCAAAGTAGCAGAACAGTGCCAGCAGGTAGGCAGTAAAATGCTCATCGTTCAAGCCTCCCTGCGTTCCGCCGCTAAGCTCAAAGACGGCAGAAGACAGGAAAATAGAAAGCGCATAGATGGAAAAATTGGCGGCATGCTTCCACCAGGACAGTTCTCTATACCGTATTGCGGCAATGAGTACATTGAACAATAAAATGAGAATAGCGATTTCAGTGCCATGTACAAAAATACAAGCGAGATACACAGAGGAATCCATCGACTGCTTGTTACTGGCTGGCGGCAGCTGGAAGGTAAAATGCTCCAAAATCAGAACTGCTCCCAGCAGGGAGTAGATCGTGACCCACTCTGTAGGCGAATAGTGCATAAAGGACCAATGATTCGTATACAAGAGGATGCCTAAGCCTGCCATACATATGAGAAAAACGTATAATCCCGTCGCGCTAACCCGTTCTTGCAGCTTTTTTATTATACTCATCATTTCATTCTCCTGCCTTGTCGTATCTTGATGTCAAAGCTACCAGGGGGTAAATGGGATAATTTACAATTTTGTAATCGAAAATTTCACATGAAAAAACAGGCCGGAATCCAGCCTGTTTTGTTGAGCCTGTGCTTCCCTTTTCCTTATCGGTAATTAGCCTCCGATTTTGTAACCGGAAGTCAAAGCGATTACGACAGAAGCGACGATAATAGCGTTGATAATCACACGGGAATATTTCAAATTTTTCATAGGGTTCACTCCCTTCCTTGGAATAAGGCGCACACTAGGCGTGGCGGGGATGGGTTTCTTGCTGAGTGGTCTTCTTTTTGTTCACGACCATGACGCTTTGAATAAACAGGAACATCCCAAAGTTCATGACGACATCTCCAATACTGATCACCTGCGTACGGGGATAGGGCTTGGAGAGTGGAATAATATCACCCAAAAATGATAAACGCGTACCCACATCCATCATGTAATGCTTCGAGATAACGTTTCCAGATTTAAGCATTTCCGTATAATAAGGGCCTAGCACCTCAGAAGCGCTCAACGAGACTGGCATCCTGCCGCCATTTACCGCCATGACGACAAAATTCAACAGGACTCCGATTAAAATAAGCTTGAATCCCTTGTGGTGCCTGTTCAGCCAGAGAAAAATCAATCCAACCCCATAGATGCCCATAAACAGATACCCGTTGATGGACGCAAGCCAGGCCCATTTTTCCTGAGCATAAAAAATAATGAACTGCACCAGCAGTAGCACAGGGAACATCCAGCCAGCTATGAGGCGAATTTGGCTAAAGCGGATTAACCCCTGCTGCCAGCCTCCTCTGAACAGACCTACAATGAGACCAAGCAGCACTCCATCATAGACCATAGTTATTCTCCAGCTTTCGCAAATTTTTTTGTTTTGGTTAAGGTATAATTCGACCTTAAATTGGTAAATTCCTGCCTGATATGTAGCAGTTTCGAAAAAAAATTGCGGATTAGCGTGTAAATGATCGAAGCAGCGTAAAATGAATGTTATCATAATATATTGAAGTGATATTTCTTATTTTCAGAAAAGGATGATTGTTATTATGAATCGGTTTTCCAATACGGTAATGGTTGCCGCAGATATGACCAAATCCCGGATTTTATGGATTGCCTTTGTTCTGGGAGCTTTGAGCGCTTTCGGACCCTTGTCCATAGATATGTATTTGCCGTCATTGCCTACATTAGCCAACAATTTGCATACAACGACTTCGCTGGCCCAGCTCAGCCTGACCGCCTGTCTGTTGGGGCTGGCAGTCGGGCAGATCGTTGCGGGGCCGCTGAGTGATGTAAGAGGACGTAGAGGTCCGCTGGTCGTATCGCTTGTCCTGTACGCTGCCGCTTCGCTGTTATGCGTGTTTGCGCCGAATATCGGCGTGCTTATCGGGCTCCGCTTTATTCAGGGTCTTACCGGGTCTGCGGGGATCGTCATCTCCAGAGCCGTTGCGCGTGATCTATATTCGGGCAAAGAGCTGACGCGCTTCTTTTCACTGCTCATGCTGGTGAACGGTGTGGCTCCGATTGCTGCTCCTGTGCTGGGCGGTGTTCTGTTGAATTTTGTATCCTGGCGTGGTGTGTTCATGGTGCTTTGCGTAGTCGGGGTGGCTATGTTAATTGCCGTCGTGTTGGGGCTACCGGAAACACTGCCTGTCAGCCGCCGTTCGTCGGGTGGTTTGAAGCAGACGCTTCGTACACTCGGTCATCTTTTTACGGATCGGCGCTTTATGGGATACGCCTTCTCGCAGGCGCTCATTACAGGAGCCATGTTTGCGTACATCGCTGGCTCGCCGTTCGTGCTTCAGGATATTTTCGGGGTTTCACCTCAGACATACAGTATTATTTTCGCAGTGAATGGTTTGGGGATTGTACTGTTTTCTCAATTGACCGGGAGGCTTGTCGGCCGTTTCAGCGAACGGCAGTTGCTCTTATCGGGTTTGGTGATTGCGGCTGTAGCCGGAATTAGCTTGCTTACTGTGGCTTTTACCGGAGGTCAACTGTTTGCTGTTCTAGTTCCGCTATTCTTTGTTGTTTCCTGCGTCGGGATCGTGAGTACCACCACCACTTCATTGGCAATGCAAAGCCAGCAGCGCTCCGCAGGCAGTGCGTCCGCTATGCTCGGCTTGCTGCCTCTGTTGCTTGGCTCCATCGCTTCGCCGCTGGTGGGTCTGGGCAGTGGAACAACGCCTATACCAATGGCTATCGTCATCGCTATAGCGGAAGTCGGTGCGTTGTTAAGCTTTATGGTGCTTGCCCAAGGAAGTGCGCGCGAAGGCCTGAAATAAGGCAAACAGGTGACATCTTTCTAAAAGGTTGACATACCCCATAGGGGTATATTATGCTAGAAGCATATTAACAAATGCATGAATGCATATACACAACACAGGAGGCTGATGTATGGCTGAAGAGCAACCTGTTTCCAACGCTGAAGTCCATGAGGCTCATTGCGGAACAGAGGGGGAAAAGACCGTCAGAAAAAGTCATCACTCGGCAGAATTCAAGAACAGCCTTACATCCCGATTGAACCGTATTGAAGGTCAGGTTCGAGGAATCAAGGGCTTGATCGAGAAGGATACCTACTGTGACGATGTGCTGAACCAGATTGCGGCTGTCCAGTCCGCCCTGAATGGTGTCGGCAAGCTGCTGCTGGAAGGGCATATGAAAAGCTGTGTCATTGAGCGCATGCAGGCCGGAGAGCCGGAAGTGATCGACGAGCTGCTGGTTACGGTCAAGAAGCTAATCCGTTAAGAGCAATACCCATACACATGAATCGGGTACATGAAGTACCCCGGAGGAGGAAACAGAAATGGCACAAGTAACGTTGAACGTTGAGGGCATGAACTGCAATCATTGTGTGAAAGCAGTAGAAGGAGCCTTGGAGAAAGTCGGCGCTTCCGGCAAGGTCAGTCTTGAAGCGAAACAAGTGGCTGTAGAATACGATGAGTCCAAGCTGAACGTGGAAGCTCTGAAAACTGCAATCGAAGACCAAGGCTACGACGTCGTTTAAGTTGGATATTTAATGCGTAAAAAAATTGGTTTTAAAGGAGAAGCTTCCGTAAAGAGGCTTTTTCTTTTGAACATGAATATACCCCATAGGGGTATGTAGGAGGAGAGTAACTATGGAAAACCGTGTGACCGACGGTGACAAGCAGACAACGCTTCATATTACGGGGATGTCCTGTGCTGCCTGCGCCAGCCGTATTGAAAAAGGTTTGAATCGAATAGACGGCGTGGCGCAGGCTAATGTGAATCTGGCTCTGGAGCAGGCGTCGATATCGTATGATCCGAAGCAGGCCGACATTCCGGATTTTCGCGATAAAATTGCTTCGCTTGGCTTTGGAACCGTGAGTGAGGAAGCCAATCTGAATGTGACGGGCATGACATGCGCAGCCTGCGCGACCCGGATTGAAAAGGGTCTGAACCGGATGCCGGGTGTGACGGGCGCTACGGTGAATTTGGCGATGGAAACAGCGCATGTGGAATATGCGGCGGGAAGTATTGCGGTCGGTGATCTGGTGAGCAAGATTGAGCAGCTTGGCTATGGAGCCATCCCGCAGAGTGCCGAGGATAACATCGCAGACGTGCGCAGCAAAGATTTGAATCGTAAAAAATGGAAGTGGATCGTATCTGCGGTGCTGTCGCTTCCGCTGTTGTGGGCGATGGTGGCTCATTTCTCCTTTACCTCATGGATTTATGTGCCTGGCTTATTTCTGAACCCGTGGTTCCAGCTTGTGCTGGCTACACCGATCCAGTTTATCATTGGATGGCAGTTCTATGTAGGTGCGTACAAAGCACTGCGTAATGGCGGCTCGAATATGGATGTACTGGTTGCACTGGGCACGTCTGCGGCTTATTTCTACAGTTTGTACCTTACATTGCGACCGTCTACCGTGATGGACAGCATGGGAGGTATGGCAGGGATGCCTGTCATGAAAATGCCTGAACTGTACTATGAGACAAGCGCGGTGCTGATTACGCTCATTCTCGTCGGTAAATGGTTCGAGGCAGTAGCCAAGGGCCGTTCGTCCGAGGCGATCAAGAGCCTGATGAGTCTCCAGGCGACAACAGCGCGTGTGGTACGTGATGGGCAAGAGCTTGATATACCGATTGAGCAGGTTCGTGTGAAGGACATTTTTATTGTACGTCCCGGCGAGAAAATTCCTGTCGATGGTGTGGTCGTGGACGGACGCTCGGCGGTGGATGAATCCATGCTGAGTGGCGAAAGTCTCCCGGTGGAAAAAGAAGCGGGTTCTATGGTCACAGGAGCTACGCTCAATAAAAACGGTGTACTTCGTATCCAGGCCCAGCGTGTCGGTGGCGATACGGCATTGGCCCGTATTATTAAGGTCGTGGAGGATGCGCAAAACTCCAAGGCTCCTATTCAGCGGATCGCGGATCAAATCTCGGGTATTTTTGTACCCATTGTTGTTGCTGTTGCCGTGGTGACCTTTTTCGTCTGGTTTTTCCTTGTGACACCGGCTGATTTTGCAGGTTCACTGGAGAAGATGATTGCAGTTCTCGTCATTGCTTGTCCTTGTGCGCTCGGATTGGCTACGCCAACGTCTATTATGGCGGGTTCGGGACGTGCCGCAGAGTATGGCATTCTGTTCAAGGGCGGCGAGCATCTGGAAACGACCCGCTCCATCAACGCGGTGGTACTGGATAAGACGGGTACGGTTACGAACGGCAAGCCGGTGCTGACGGATGTTATGGTCGGAGAAGGAAGCTTGAGTGAAACGGATTTGCTGCGGTTGTTGGCTGCGACGGAAAAAAGCTCGGAGCATCCACTGGCAGAAGCCATTGTAAGAGGGATTGCGGATCGCGGCATTGAGCTAGTAGAGCCAACGGATTTTGAAAATATTCCGGGCTATGGCGTGATGGCTCATGTGGAAGGCAAGCAGGTACTGGCAGGTACACGTCGATTGATGAGCAGGGAAGGCATCGCGATAGCTGACTCTGCCGAGCAGCATATGCATGAGTTGGAGAACGCGGGCAAAACAGCAATGGTGATTGCGGTGGACGGTTCCTATGCCGGACTGGTGGCCGTAGCGGATACGATCAAGGAAACGTCACGGGAGGCGGTTGCCCGTCTGCGTGCGATGAACATTGAGGTCATCATGATTACGGGTGACAATGAACGGACCGCGCGAGCTGTTGCTGCTGAGGCCGGAATTGCTCGGGTGCTGGCTGAGGTGCTGCCGGAGGGCAAGGCTGAAGAAGTGAAACGGCTTCAGGAGCAGGGCCTGATCGTAGCTATGGTCGGAGATGGCATTAATGACGCGCCCGCGCTGGCTACCGCTAATATCGGGATGGCCATGGGCACGGGTACGGATGTGGCGATGGAAGCTGCGGATATCACGCTTATGCGCGGCAACCTGAACAGCATTCCCGATGCGATCGAAATGAGCCGCCGTACGATGACGAATATACGGCAAAATCTGTTTTGGGCGTTAGGTTATAACGTGATTGGCATCCCGATTGCAGCTTTGGGTTTTCTGGCCCCGTGGCTGGCGGGAGCGGCCATGGCATTTAGCTCCGTCTCGGTGGTGCTGAATGCACTGCGTCTCCAGCGGGTGAAGCTGTAGATATCAAGGGTTGTCCTTAGGGCAACCCTTTTTAAAATTCAAACCCTAAGTAACGGTTCTTTGATAGAATGGAATTACACGATTCACAGAGGAGGATACATAATTCTTCTAAAGGTTTTTTATATTGTAAAAGTATTTAGTCAATAATGAGGAATATAATGAAGTATGAGCACGTTAGGGAGGGGCGATAATTTTGAATCATATAAATGATTTATATATTGAAAATTTTCGTGGAATTAAAGGCTTGGAGTTGAAAAATTTAAGTCAGTTCAATCTTTTAGTGGGGAAAAATAATGTAGGTAAGACTTCCATTTTAGAAAGTATTGAATTAATAACAAGTCCAGGGGATATATTTCAGCTTATTGCTACTTCTAAAGGGAGAGATAGAACATTTTCAATATTATCTCGGAAACTATCGACAGTAGACTCTGTTCTATGGACTTTTCCAGTTGCATTTTACGGGACTGTTAATGAGTTAGTCAGAGAACGTATTAATTTAGGAGCGAAATTAGAATCGGGATTTATAGAATGTAATATTGAATGTCATGAAACATCTGTTATGGATTTAACGAATAGTGTGAAACAACAGGAGAAAATTGGAGAAGTAGAAGAAGAACGAGCAGTTGAAATCATGTTTAGAACTAAAGTACTCAATGATGAAGTAGAGCAAAAGTATTTGATTACCGATTCACAAAGAGTTATGCGAAGAGATCGGAAAAATGTTATTTTCAAGACAAATCTGGTATCTCCTGTGGATCATCGTGTAATGCCTATCTCAGCAAAAGCGATTTCAGCAACTATTATGTCGGGGAATAAAAATAGTATCATCAACTTACTTCAAGATTTTGATGAGAATATTGAGGGAATAGAGATATTAGATCCTAATGGCAACAGATCTACTCCTTATTTTAAGCATAGGACGATGGGGTATGTTCCGATTACGGTCTATGGTGATGGTGTGCGGAGAATTTTAACTATTGCGACCGCTATATTACAGTCTAAAAACGGTGTGTTGCTAATAGATGAAGTTGAAACTGCTATACATTCTAAACTATTTAGAAAGTTCTTTGATTGGCTTGTCAGCAATTGTAAAGATTTTAATGTACAGCTGTTTGTAACAACTCATAGTTTAGAAGCCATTGATGCGATATTATCAGCAGATACAGAAAATTTAAACGAGCTTACTACCTATAGATTAGAGAAACCTTCGTCGGATAGTAGAACATATTCAAAAAGGTTTATAGGTGAGGATATGTACTCATTGAGATATGAGCTGGGTCAGGATGTGAGGTAAGCAAAATGGAATATGCATATTTGGTTGTCGAAGGTCCTCACGATGTTGAAGTAGTGGGGAAAGTTTTGAAATCGAATGGTTTTAAAAGAGTTCAACAACTTTCTAAATTAGACGAGTACTGGCTAGATATAATACCAAAGAACTTTCCTCCTGAAGGCGATTTACTAAAAAGAGTTTCTATTCCAGTTTTCTTTCAGAGCAACAACTTCTCAGTCGCTGTACACTCTGCCGGAGGAATAACCAAAATAGCAAAAGTGTTGAGGTTAACTTTGTTAAATATTTTGAAGAAGGAAAATGGTTTTTTAAGTGCAGTTGGCGTTCTGATTGACGCGGATGATGAAGAAGCCAAGATAAGTTGTCAAAATATAATTCAGACTTTAGGAGATGACGACTTAGCGTTTTCGAATATAGGATCTCCAGGTGAGATTATAGAAAATATCCCTCGTATAGGAATACATGTTTTCCCTAATAATAGAGATAAAGGCACATTGGAGGATGCATTAATTCAGTGTGCTGAAGTTGTGTATCCAGAGATTTTAAAAGGTGCCTTAAACTATGTGAATAATATCGATGATCAGTATAGACATAATTGGGGAGTAACAGACGAGGCAAAAGTTGTAGTTGGTTGCATAGCTAATATTTTAAAGCCAGGAAAAGCAAATCAAGTCTCTATACAAGACAATGATTGGATTTCCTCAAGCACATTGGGCCTGATACCAGTCAAAGAAATTACTGACTTTTTGAAAAACTTACTAAGGTACTGAGTGGATGTAGAAAGAACTTTGACTCATATAATATTTATAAGATTTGGGTAGCGACATTATTAGAATACAAACAGACTGTTTCTTAGCAAGTACGCAGGGATTTAACCTCCAGCGTGCTTGCCTTTTTGCTATGTTCAGCTTTTTTTATCAATGCTGTCACCCTTCATCCTGTCGGGTTGCTTATCCTACGCTAAAGTTTCATAATATTTGTAGGAGTGCCATGCAAGCATGCAAGAATTTCTTCGTATGCTCACAGCTTGACGCAGATAAAGAGCTTATATTATGGATTAGGGGTGAAGCAGTCATGAATGATACGATTTCCTTGTTGATGAATCATCGGTCTGTACGAAAATTCAAGTCAGATGCCGTTACTGACGAGCAGCTCGCAGCTATTGTGGGAGCAGGCCAGATGGCTTCCTCGTCCAGCAATGTACAGGCTTATACCGTCATTGCCGTTACAGAGCCTTCTTTGAAAACAAAGCTGGCTGAGTTGGCAGGTGGCCAGGCTTACGTTGAGCAATGCCCGGCGTTCCTCGTGTGGTGTGCAGATTTGTACCGCTTGAAGCAGGTCACAGTTCACCATCAACCGGGCAAGTCCTCCTATGAAGGTTCCGTCGAAAATTACACGGTTGCGACCATTGATGCCGCGTTAGCTGCACAGAATGCAGCGGTAGCCGCCGAATCACTCGGTTTGGGCATTGTCTACATCGGGGGCATCCGTACAAAAATAGCCGAGGTATCCGAGCTGTTGGGATTGCCTGAGCTGGTATATCCAGTGTTCGGTATGTGTATTGGTGTACCGGATCAGGAAGAGGGTTTACGTCCACGTCTTCCACTGTCCGGTGTTTTGCATATGAACGGCTACGACAAAAATCAGACGATGAAAGCTGTGGATCTGTATGATCACACATCGGCTGAATATTTGAAGGAACGCACAGGTGGCCAGCGGTCTACCCCATGGTCAGAGCAGATGGCAGCAAGACTGACCGAGCCTGCACGTTTGCAGATGAAGTCTTTTTTGGAGCAAAAGGGATTTTTGAAGCAATAAAAGTAGAGCAGACATAAAAATAAAGCAGGGACCTATTCACAACTTATAGATCCATGCACAGGCTTAAAAATACAAAGAACCTCCGGTTACGCTGGCAATAGGATGCGTACTCGGAGGTTCTTTGCTTATGCTGTAAACGACTTTATAAATTAGACAGTGCGTAAAAGCGTCTCGTATTGTCATAAAATAATTGCCGAACAACAGTTTCATTTTGACCTGTCAGCTTGCTATACGCCCGAATGACTTCGGCGGTCATGCATGGATGGGTCTGTTGTTCGGAAAAAGGCCCTTCAAAGGGCCAAGGGCCGTCCGTTTCCGCCATCACCTGACCGAGAGGATACTGTGTTGCCAAACTTCGGATTTCATCCTCATACAAGAGATCCGGTGTGAAGGAGACATAATAGCCGTTACGGGCCATGCGTTCGGTCGTGGCGGCAGAGCCTTTAAACCAATGGAAATGCGCCTGCGTGACGCCGTGGCGTTCCAGTAAATCGCAGGCAATGTCCGCGTCCTCATAGACGGCATGCAGCACAATCGGCTTGTTATGTTTTCCCGCAAATCGGACAAAACGTTCCAGCAGTTCTATGTAAGGAGCAAGGTCAAAGGAAACGCCTCTCTCCAAGGCTTCCAGCCGATTATAATAGGGCAAGCCGACTTCACCTACGGCGACCATATGCTCTGCATGCTTGTCCATCCAGTCGAACAACAGATTAAGCTCAGCTTGCGGTGGAAGAGGCTGTTCGGGATGAAAGCCAAAGGCGGGTCGTACCAGCCCGGGAAAACGCTCAGACAAGCACAAATTGGCCCGGCTGGAGGCGAGATGCATGGACACGGCTATGACGGCTTCGACACTGCTATCTGCAAGCGAAGCGAGCAATAGCTCTTGCTGCTCAGACGGATAGCTATCCACATGAATGTGCGCGTCGATTAGAGGCGCGGGTGCTGGCGTCGTCGTTGGTGCTGCCGTGTCCAGTTTTTTATCCTTCGAGTCATTCATAACGGCTTCGCCCCATTACCTGAAGTATCCTCACGGACGCCTCCAGTGTTGTCCGTGTCGCCTTCCAGTCTGTGCTTTTCCTCGCGCATCCAGCCTGTCATTTTCCGCTTCCATTCGATAAAGCGCGGGTCGAGGGTGATTTCTTCCCTGCGAGGGCGAGGGAAGGGAACGTCTACGACGTGTATCACCGAAGCAGGTCGTGCTGACAGTACATAGATACGGTCGGAGAGCAGCAACGCTTCCTCAATGCTGTGGGTAATAAACAGCACAGAGCGGCGGTTCTTCTCCCACATCCGCAGGAGCCATTGTTGCATGTCTCCGCGCGTCAGCGCGTCCAGTGCGCTGAACGGCTCATCCAGCAGCATCAGCTCTTGCGGACTGAGTAGCGCGCGCAGGAAAGCCGCCCGCTGCTGCATGCCGCCAGAGAGCGTATGCGGATACGCCTTAGCGAATGGGCCAAGCCCGACCTGCTCCAGCCATTGCAGGGCTTCCTTACGGCGTTCGCGTTCGCTGCTGTGCCGGAGCTGCGCTGTTGTATCTTTACGCCGCGCATTTTCCTGCCCGAGCAGCACGTTGTCCAGCGTGGTACGCCACGGGAAAAGCGCGGGCTGTTGAGGCATATAGCTGATATGCCCGCGTTCCCCAGTCACGTCCTGTCCGTTCATACGGATGTGCCCCAGCTGCGGCTTGAGCAGCCCACCGATGATGTGAAACAGCGTGCTTTTGCCGCTGCCGGACGGACCGATCAGGGAGACGAATTCCCCAGGTCGAACGCTCAAGGATACATCCTGCAATACAGGCAGCGAGCTTCGCTTTTCCCGGAAGGCCAGGCTAATACCGTCCAGTTCCAAGGCTGGAGAAGTGGAAGAATGCTCCTGCGGTTCCACGGCTCGTTGTCCACCAGCCATATTTTGCGGTGATAAGTCAGTAGGATGCAGACTCATACGCGCCACGTCCTTTCTTTGGTATCCTTTGGTTCCATTTGGAAGCTATTCCTGGTCGGGTTTCCAACGTACCAGCCATTTTTCCAGCAGTAGAATAGCTACGAACATTAGCAAGCTAAGTGTAACAATAATGCCAATGGCGGCAAAAATCAGATCCGTGCGGTAGGCTGATTTTTGCAAATTCATATAATATCCAATTCCTTCACTGGCTCCGATCCATTCCGCAATGATCGCGCCCATCACGCTGTAGGTGGCGGCAATCTTGATGCCCGAAAATACTTGTGGCAGGGAATGCGGCAGCTCCAGCTTCATGAAAATAGCCATACGGCCTGCGCCCGACATGCGCATATAGCTCATCATCGTGCGGTCCGTCCTCGTCAGCCCGTCCATGGCCGCTACAGCCACAGGAAAAAAGCAGACCAGTGTAATAACCATCAGCTTGGGCAACACGCCAAAACCAAACCACACCATCAGCAATGGGCCGAGAGCGATGGTCGGAATGTTTTGACTAAGAATGAGCAGCGGATACAGAGCCGATTTGAGAAAAGGGATGGTATGAAGAACAATGGCGATCAATAGTCCAGTTGCTGTGCCGATAGCAAATCCCGCCAGCGTTAAGCGAACGGTAGCCCAAGTATGGGCACCAAGCAGCGCCGACTGGGCCATTCCTTCCTGCACGATCAGGGACGGAGCTGGCAGTAACCAGGATTCAACATGTAAATAGGAAACCGCCCCCTGCCAGGCGGCTAAAAAGAAGAGGACCGCCACAAGGGGCGGCCATACGCTTTTCCACCAGGATGCGCTTTTGCCTTTCGGATTCATGGGCGATATTTCTCGGTCAGCTTATCCATGCTGATGCCCTGCGGGTTATGTGCGATTTTGATTTGTGAAATGATGCTTGGACTGCCTGCTTCCGTCAGTGCCTCGTGCATTTCTTTAACCACCTTCAGCAGCTCGTCCAGCTCGCCTTCCATGGTCGTATCCAATGGGTTCACCTGATGTTTGACACCGGAGCGCTGAATAACTTCAATTGCCGTATCTACATATACGTAAGAGTCCTCGTTATTGGGGGTTTTAGGAATTACTTGAATACTGAGCAGTGTGTTAGCCATGTGAATTCACCTGTCCTTCATTGGATTGTTTTTAGGGAAATATGGTGGTTTAAGGCGGGTGAGACCGCTCCGCGTTTCATTTGATCTTACGATCGCTGTTGCCGTGGGATTCATTGAATAAATTTAAAAGGTAAGAATCCCACGGCAAAGGCGAACGCTGCGCTTCTCCAGATTCAAATGAACCGCTGCGCTGCCAACCACCTTAAAACCATCATATTTTTGGGTTTTATTGGTGTGGCATTTTTACAAAAGCAAAATGAACATAAAAACGAAGTGGACGGAATGGTGCTGTACAAGCGTTAGCGGTCGCTTTAAAAGCCTTCCATAGGGAAGCTCGCTTCGGAAGCATCAACCGACTGCGTAGTGGCACAAAGGTACTTTCAAGTTCGATTTACAAGATTAACGCTTGGGCAGGAAGTCGTTTGTGAAGGCTTTATCGACTTCCAAAGGCTTGCTGAGCAGCTTGCGTTCGTACATCCAGTCGGAGTAGTTTTGCCATACTTCCGTTTTTTGTACGCCCCATTGGGCGGCATCGTCCTGATAACGCGGGCTTAGCCATTTTTGGCTGGCGAGTACCAGCTTTTTATCCAGTTCCGGAACCGCTTTGGTCAAGATGTCTGCGGCTTCTTCCGGGTGAGCGATGGTATATTCATAGCCTTGGGCGGTCGCGTCCATGAAGGCCTTGACCAGTTCGGGATCATTTTTAATGGTCTGTTCGTTGCTCACGATGACGGGTGTATAGTAATCCAGACTTTTGGAATAATCTTTTACATACAGCATATCCAGTGGTTCACCCCGTAGTTGGGCTTCAATCCCGGTCCATGCGTAGAAAATCCAGGCAAAGTCGATATCCCGCTTCACGGCTGTAAAATAATCGGCATTACCCATGTTGATGATCTTCACCTTGCTTACATCGCTCTTGTCTGCGTCCATGATGGATTTCATGACCGCTTCTTCTACGGGCGAACCCCAGCCGCCGTATTTTTTACCTTCAAAATCCTTCGGGCTCTTAATCCCGCGGTCAACCGGGGCTGCGAAGCCTGATGTATTATGCTGAATGACCGCAGCGATGGATACGAGCGGTACCCCTTGCGTACGAGCTTGTGTGACTCCCTCCTGATAACTGATACCAAAAGGTACAGCATTGGAAGCAACCATTTGATCGGCTCCGCCCGAACCGGGCTGAACGATCTGGACATTCAAGCCTGCTTTTTCGTAAAATCCTTTGTCCTTGGCGACATAGAGTCCCGTATGATTCGTATTTGGCGTCCAGTCGAGCACGACTTTAACATCCTTGAGTCCCTTGGTCGGGGAGGTCGCTTGGGTATTGGCGGCAGGAGCCGCGCCTTGTGGTGCAGAGGGGGAGCCTCCGCCGCAGGCGGTCAGAGTCAGGGTCATGAGCCACAGACTGATCAGCCCTAGGCTTAACATTTTCATGCGCTTCATCGTTGTGTTCTCTCCTTTTATTACCCGTAATCCGTCGGATCAGACAGCTTATGTTTCCCATTTTACAAAAATAACTTCTGCCGGACGCTATCTGTTCCAACAACATCATCTTCAACAAAAAAAGCGCCCCGATGTTCCGGGACGCTTGCGCTTGTATATACCAAAGTAAGGGATGGCCCGCCGTAATAAGAAAAAAGGGGCGCATCTTGCTTAAGCATTCCTACGCTGGCATTACCCAGATCAGGTTGTAAGGGTCAGTGTCTTGGGACACACTCTCAGCCGGCCGATTCCAGCACCCCTGGCATTGTATAGTCGAATGGGTTATTCAATTCGGGTTTACTACGACGATTATATGCCTAGAAGGCGGGTCTGTCCAGCATTGGGGAAGAAGTGACGGTTCATTTGCTGTACGCTAGGGTACACTTTTACTGTGAGCTTTGTTCTGAAAATGACCATGATCCCATCGGTTGATGTTGTTTTACAGAACTGCCGCAGGTATGGTTTGATGAGCTGGTGTCGGATCATGGCATGGGCATTCACAGGAATTCTAATTTGCGAAAAGGAGTTGTTGTACCGTGGGTAAAACGGAAACATTGGATCGCAGCCAACTGGAACAAGCCATTGTAAAGGCTTTGGATAACAACAAATTTTGCTCGTTGGGTACAGTAGAAGGCGGCAAGCCGAAGGTGCGCTATATGGCTCTTTTTAACGAAGGGCTGAACATTCATCTCGCGACAGATCGCAAAACACATAAGGTGGAAGAGCTGAAGGATAATCCAAACGCTTATCTGCTGCTGGGCTATGAGGTTGGCGGTACGAAGGAAGTCGTGGAGGTTGAGGCTACTGTCCGGGTAACGGCTGACGAGGGACTCCGCAAACAAGTGTGGAATGATTCGTTGAAGGAATGGTTTTCTGGCCCGGATGACCCCGATTATGTCATTCTGGATGTGAATCCGACTCGTATTGAGTATGTGGGTAAGCAAACCGGACGTCAGGTGTGGGAGAAATAGAATTGGATAGAATATGAGGAAACCAGCAATTCTCCGAGTTATTTGGGAGGTTTGCTGGTTTTTATGTTTGCGGAAAATTAATTATTTTTTCATAAATAAATGGAGTAAATGACTACTCTTTTGTCCGGCGTTGGATTAAAATAGGAATGGTGGGCTCAAAGCTTACATATATGTGCAAAAGTATGTGTATGAGGCCTACATCTTAATGAGGAGGGATATATTTTGATATTTCATAAAAAATGGTTTAGAGGGCTTACAGCAGCAGTCGTTGCCTGTAACATGCTGGTGTTTTCAGCCGCTCCGTCTTGGGCTGCCAGCGAATCCAAGGATAGCGGTACAGTGAATTTGCGGATCATGGAAACAACGGATATTCATGCGGCCTTGATGAATTACGATTACTATGCGGACAAGGAAACGAACGAATATGGCTTGATTAACACAGCTGGACTGATCCAGCAGGCGCGCAGTGAAACGAGAAACAGCCTGTTGTTCGATAACGGCGACTTGTTGCAGGGCAATCCACTGGGTGATTATATGGCCAGAAGCAAAACCTTCGAGAAAGAAGGCGGTGTCCATCCAGTCTACAAGATGATGAACTTTATGGGCTATGATGCGGCTACGGTGGGGAACCACGAATTTAACTATGGTCTCGACTTTTTGGAAAGATCACTCAAGGGAGCTGATTTTCCTTACGTAAATGCGAATGTGTATTACGATGATGGGGGCCAAGGGACTAAAAATTATTTTACCCCTTATCGGATTCTTGATAAAACGGTAACGGATGAGAAGGGGAAAGAGTATACGCTCAAAGTGGGCGTGATTGGCTTGGTAACGCCCCAAATTACACAATGGGATGAAGGCAATTTGAAGGGAAAGGTCGTTACCAAGGACATTGTGGAAACGGCAAAAAAGTTTATTCCTCAAATGAAAACCGAGGGTGCTGACATTATTATTGTGCTGGCACACACAGGTTATGAGGATGTACCGCAGACTCCGATGATGGAAAATGCCGTTAAATATTTGAGCAAGGTAGACGGAATTAACGCTATTTTATTTGGACACGCGCATAAATCCTTCCCCGGCCCTGATTTTAAAGAAATGAGCGGTGTAGACCTGGATAAAGGAACGATCAATGGTGTGCCGGCTGTAGAAGCTTCCTCATGGGGCAAGGAGCTAGGTATTATTGACCTGACCCTGGAAAAGAAAAAATACGAGTGGAACGTAACAAATTCACAGTCTGAAGTGCGTCCGGTTGTGAATCCCAAAACTCAGGCTGTGCAGATGAATCCTGAGTTTAAACTGGTAGATGCGATCAAGGAAGAGCATACAGGAACGCTGGATTATGTTCGTCAACCGGTAGGAACCACAACCGCACCGATTAACAGTTATTTTGCATTAGTGCAGGATGACCCATCCATTCAGATTGTGACGAATGCACAAAAATGGTACGTACAGAACCATCTTAAAGGGACCGAATACGAAAATCTTCCCGTATTGTCGGCTGGCGCCCCATTCAAGGCTGGTGGCCGAAACGGTGCCGAGTATTACACCAACATTCCTGAAGGCACGATAGCCATTAAAAACGTGTCCGATCTGTACGTGTACCCGAACACGGTTCAGGCCGTAGAAGTTACCGGTGCTGAAATTCAGGAATGGCTGGAGTGGTCTGCGGGCCAGTTCAACCATATCGATCCAAAGAAAACCGAGGAACAATCGCTGATTAACAAAGATTTCCCTACCTACAATTTTGATGTCATTGACGGTGTGAAGTACCAGATTGATGTGACTCAGCCTGCACGATATGATGCCAAGGGAACCGTTATTGATCCTTCTGCTCATCGTATCAAGGATTTACAATACAACGGGAAAGCAATTGATCCTGCACAGAAATTTATCGTAGCGACCAACAACTATCGTGCTTCCTCATCCAAACTGGCAAATCCGGATGGCAAACGCATTGTGATGGCAGCACCGGACGAAAGCCGCCAAGTCGTTATTGATTACATCCGTACGAACGGAACGATTAATCCGGCTGCGGATGGCAACTGGTCTATTGCTCCTTTCGGTGAGACTAAGGTTACCTTCGAATCCTCGCCTGATGCAAAAGACGTGCTTGCCGGAAACCAGCAAATTTCATTCCTCGGCAGCGCGGCTGACGGCTTTGCAAAATACAGCTTGAAAGCTGGCGCGAAGCCCAATGCAGCAACGACTCCTGTAAAGGAAACCGTGACTCCAGCGAAGGCAACAGCGAAGTCTGCCGTAAAAGCAACCAAACCTGCGGTAGCTCAACCAGCTAAAACAACCAAACCGAAGGCTTCCAAATAAGTCTGGGTTTCTGGGTCCATTTAAATTCAAAATGAAGCAGCAAGTCTCCGTAGCCGAGAGACTTGCTGCTTTTTAGTTTCCACGGACAACGGTACTTGAATTTATAAATGGTGCAAAAGGCTTTATTTTTTGTCGAATATACACTTAAGTCCTAGGTTGTAGCCGAAAATAACCTTATTTTTTGTAAAAACACGTAATTATATAGTTCTTTTGTTCTAGTTATTTGTGATATAATGGTGAAAAAACCGGAAAATTGTTCCGAGGAGGACCATTATGACTTGCAGCAATTGCAGCATCATATTACCTATTAAGGACCAGGGATTGCTGAAAATCAGGCATTCCAGGGTGTCGCTTACTCAAGTGCTGGGCAACTTGGGTATGCTGTCGGAACAAATGAAACAGGAACAAGGGCGCGAGGACGGCATTGCGTTTCGCTATGACAGTCCTGCGGAGCTGGAGCAATTGATGGACAGACTTGCTTGTCTGCCGAAGGAATGGTTGTTACATATAGAGGTTGTGGTGACCGGATCGTTTCATGTCGAAGGGTATGAGGATTGGCTTCCATTCAGCCAACTGCAAGCACGAATCAAGCATCCAGATGTCATGAATGTTATTGTGGATCAGAGCTTTTCCAGCCATATGCAGCCTATTATTGACCACAAGCTGGACATTATCGGGTTTGAATTTTTGTTGCGTCCGTCACATCCACAGAGACCCTTTCAGCCTTTTCGGCTGTTTGAAATCGCACGTGAAGCCGGATTACACGCTCATCTGGATCGGTCGGCCCGTATTTCTGCGATTGAAAAAAGTGCAACATGCCTTCCTGCGGGAATCAAACGTTTTATTAACTTTCTTCCTTCCACCATTTATAATCCGACCTACTGCTTGCATCATACCTTTGAGACGATTGACCGGTTGTGCATGAATGCGGAGGATTTTGTATTTGAAGTTGTAGAGACGGAAGAAATAAATGATCTGAATTTTTTGCATCGAATTTTTGAACAATATCGAAAAGGGGGAGTTTCCGTGGCATTGGATGACGTGGGAGCAGGGTATTCTACGACAGAGCTGATGAATCGGCTCCAGCCGGATTATGTGAAAATTGACCGGAGTTTAATTAATGGCTGCTACCGTAACAGTGACCAGCAACGACAAATTACGGGGATCGTGGAATCGGCCTTTCATTTTGGCGGTCAAGTGCTGGCTGAAGGAGTCGAGCAGATGGAAGATTTTGAGTTTTGTCGTGAATCAGGAGTATCGCTGGCTCAGGGTTATTTATTTGGTAAGCCGAATCCGAATCCGCCCTCCAATTTTATGCTTAGTAGCGTAATATAGTCAGAAACAAATTTAAGTAGACGTAGTCTATAAAAAGTGGAGCTTTAAATAGGGCTGTCCCATAAGCAAATTTCAACCGTATTGGACAGTGCTTATATCACCATTAATGTAAAAAAACGCGAGTTGCAGAGGTTTTTTCACCCCTGCAACTCGCGTTTTTTGGTCTATGCTTGCCCACCTGAGCAAGTTATGGGCAAGCGAAAGCCACCCTGCCTCCAATTTTACCTGGTAAGGAACGTTAAAAAACCGGAGGCAGTTACGACATGTTTTATTTTTAAAGTAAAGATTGACGTTTTGAAGACAAATGGATACAGTGTATTGTATAGGAAACAGTGTTTCTTTCGCAATACACTGTATCCATACTAGGTAAAAAGTTTAACATTACAGGGAGGACAACCAAAATGAAAGCAGTGCAACTGAAAAACGGTTTTGGCTTTGAAGAGTTAGCCTTGACGGAACTCGACATACCGGTGCCGGGACGGCTGGAAGTCCTGATCCGCATAAGGGCAGCGTCTCTTAATTATCGAGATTTGGTAATACTTAATGGAGTAATGCCGATCGGCATTCAATTTCCCTTCATTCCGTTATCCGATGGAGCGGGTGAAATTGTGGCTGTGGGGGAAGGGGTGACAAAATTTCAGGTTGGACAAAGGGTAGCGGGAAATTTCCAACAGAAATTCATTGGCGGGAGCACCAGAGCGGAGGTATTAAAGGACAGTCTGGGAGGCCCGCTCAGTGGAGTGGCGGCTGAATATATCGTTCTACATGAAGAAGGGGTCGTCGCCATTCCGGATCACCTTTCTTGGGAGGAGGCTTCCACCTTGCCGATTGCGGCATTAACCGCATGGAGCATGCTGATGGAATCCGGCGGGCTGCGAGCGGGGGATACGGTGCTCTTACAAGGAACAGGCGGTGTTTCCATCTTTGGGCTTCAATTCTCTCTGATGGCGGGAGCACGGGTAATTATCACATCGAGCAGCAATGACAAGCTGGAACGGGCAAAAGCTCTCGGCGCATGGCAGACAATCAACTATTCGGAAGTTCCCGAGTGGGATAAGGTGGCTCTGGAACTGACAGGCGGCGGAGTCGACCATGTCCTGGATGTAGGGGGAGCGGCAACAATGGCGCAATCCATCAATGCACTTCGTACCGGAGGGACTGTGAGCATGGTCGGATTCTTATCGGGCTTGACCATTCCTGAGTTCGATGTCACCAGCATTTTGCAGAAGGCTGCGACGATTCGCGGCAGCCAAGTCGGTAACCGGGAACATTTCGAAAACATGAATCGTGCCATTTCCCGCCATCGTTTACATCCTGTCATCGACCGGGTATTCCCGCTCAGCCGAATCGGCGAAGCCTTCGCACTTTTGGCTGAAGGAAAACAGTATTTCGGTAAAATCGTCGTTCAAATATAAATATTATTCACATCACATAGGAGGCACTCTAATGCCCAGTAAACCTGATTTGTCTGTCAAAGATTCTCAAGGAAGAAAGAATAAGAAACCGCGTAAATGGGTACGCAGAACCGGATTATCGCTGCTGGCGGTAATCCTTCTGGGAGTGGTTATTTTTATGCTCATCCCTTCCCCTGTCCAGCCTGCAAAATGGCTTGCACCTACGGCCCCCTCTTTTGAACAAGCGGGTCCATGGCAACAAAACAACAAACTCAGCTCCGCAGAGCTTGTTACAGATGCCCCTAAGTTTCCGGAATTTATCACCTTTGACAAGAAAGGAAATTTATATACGGGAGACTCCGACGGGAAAATTTATAAGGCTGCCATTGATACAAAGGGCAATCCGCAAAAGGCCCAGCTTTATGCAGATACCAAAGGAACGCCCAATGGACTTATGTTTGACGCAAGTGGAAATCTGATCGTTACGGATGTTAAGAAGGGGCTGCTATCGGTAGATCCTTCCGGAAACGTGACGGTGTTGGCCGATCAAGTCGACGGCACACCGATCTATTTGGCCAACGAGCTGGATATTGCCAAAGATGGTACCATTTATTTTTCTGACACCTCCAATTATGGCAGTGTAGTCTTCAAAGAAATCGCCGAGAACAAGCCACATGGACGTTTGCTGAAATATGATCCGGCGACCAAGCAGACGACAGTTCTGTTGGAAGGCCTTTATTTTGCGAACGGGGTTGCCTTGTCTGCGGACGAAGATTTTGTGCTTGTGGCAGAGTCGTATCACTACCAATTGACCAGATACTGGCTCAAAGGGCCAAAGAAGGGGACTTCGGATATTTTTGCGGATAATCTCGCCGGTTTTCCGGATAACATTACGCGTGATGATCAAGGCCACTTCTGGGTCGGTCTCTTCACGACACGTATTCCCTTTGTAGATCAGATGCATAAAAGCCCGTGGCTGGCTGGAATGATGGCCAAATTGCCTCAATCGCTGCTCAGCGGTGCAAGCGCACCTGTGAAGCATGGGCTTGCTGTGGAGCTTAATCCGCAGGGTAAACTCATCGGAAGCTGGCATGATCCTGAAGGCTCGGTTTATGGGGTAACCACGGTTGTAAGCCATGACGGATATTTATATATAGGCACAGCTCCTGGAGGCAGTCAGGGCGTTCATCGCGTGCTTTTAACCAAATAAGCTTGGGAGGGTTTAACATGATATTGGATGAGTTGAAATTATCCTGGAAAGCGAAGGAAAGCCTGGCCGGGAAAGTAGCTTTGGTAACAGGCGCAAGTAGCGGCATTGGGGCATCGATTGCAAAAAAACTGGCAGAGCGAGGCGCGTATGTAGCTGTATTGGCACGCCGTCAGGAGCGATTGGACGAATGGGTTCGCGACTTGCACCAAGAGGAATTGTACGAGGTCATGGCAATACCTGCCGATATCCAAAAAGCTGAAGACGTACAGCAGGCGGTCCACGCCATTCTTGAACGCTGGGGGCGGCTTGACATTATCGTTGCCAATGCCGGCTTCGGGTATCGAAGCCCATTGGCAGAAGTGGATCTGGAAAGATGGGAGGAGCTTTACAAGACGAATGTGCACGGTCTTGTCCTGACACTGAAGTACGGGCTTCAGCCAATGAGGGAACAGGCCAAGGGGGATGTTGTCATTGTCTCCTCTATTGCAGCGAAGGAAGTGGTTGCCGGAGGAGGACTATACAGCGCTACCAAGTACGGCGTTAGCGCCATAGCCTCCGCATTGCGTTTGGAGACCAGTACGCAAGGAATTCGTGTAACTGCGATCCACCCCGGGGCGGTGGCGACGGAATTTTCGCAGGTGGCCGGGTATCCCGAGCAGGAAATTCGGGCGTTTGCTTCGAGCGTTTTGCCGCTGCATCCTGATGATGTTGCAGAAGCTGCCCTTTATGCACTGGAGCAGCCGGAGCATGTCAACATTCCGGAGTTGACCATTATGCCTTCGAGGCAGGTCCAGCGGTTCAAATAGAGCGGTATTTATTCTGCTGATCCAAAAAGCGCGAGTTACAGGGGGAAAATAACCCTTGGACTCGCGCTTTTTTTACACTAATGACGAAGCGTAGACTGTCCAATTAAGTTTAAAACCAGCCTTTGGGACAACTCCATTTACTATAGCGCAGACCATATCCTGTGAAAATTTTTGCCCTATGTTCGCTATCCAGTCATCGTGAGTATAGCTATAGTGTGATGACGTACAGGCCCAACGGCGTGGTTGCGCTGCCTGCAATCATAAAACTTAGAGAATAGCTGGACTTGCCGGGGGGCACGCTGATATCAGCCAATCGGCATACCTTGGTATTATCTCGTAGCAGAGGGATACCATATACATGATTATCCACACGCACAGACCCGGCGAACGCTCCCCCACGCGGATTGGCGTAGATGCGGACCGTACGTTCCTCGTGACCGTCGTTAACGATGGGAATCGTAGCGTTATATATGACACCGAATTGTCCACGATTATCAAGCGCAGGGCATAGCTCGCTGCGAGCCCCGGTAAACAGTAGATCGGCGGGAGTCTCACCGTTCAATTTTTTGGTGGCACATGCTCGGTAGTTGGCGCATTGCCCAATCACGTACTCCGGCATTCGCGCGTTTGTTTCGGAAAAGGACCATGTACCGCGCGGATGCGCCTGCGGCGGCGGTACGGGTGGTAGCGGCTCCGCATGAATCCCGCGCAGGTCGGTCTGTATATCCTTGCTGACCACGGTGCGGATTACATAGTCCAACGTACCGTGGCCTTCGGCATATTCCACAGTGAGATCATAGGTGAATCCGGCCAGCGATCCTTCAGGCAGCTCGAATTCTTCCAGCAGCGCTGTACCTTTGCCGAATTTATGACGGTCTACCGGCTTCAAGCGCTTCATCGTACCCGCCAAACAGCTTTTGGCAATATTCTGCCCGACATCCATAATCCAGTTACCATCCTCAGGCGCAATCTCTAAAGCCCGCTCGATATGACGTACCTCCAGCGCAGCATCGCTTTTATTCTCTACAGTGATGCCCAGTTTGACGGGGGCGTCGATTTTGTTGTAATGCCAGCCGAAAATGCGATGCTTGACCGTCCGGGTTGTCGTGCGCACCACGTCATGCCACAGGGTAGCTTGCCGGGCAGGTACAGTCACGGGGGTGAGCGTCTCCGGGTTATCGCTAAGCATCAGGCGGCGCTTTCCCCCTTCGGTGGCTGATTCCACATCCACATTGATATTTGGCGGGATCACAGCCGACTCCACAATCAGATCCTTTGGCTCTTTGGGACGATGGTTCATGTGAGTTCCTCCTTTGATTTAGAGAATGGGACCTCTTCTGGCTTATGGATATGGGCGGTTCATATATATAGGTAACGCCAGAGTAACTTTTACAACCTGTTTTTTTAAAAAAAATTTCAAAAAAATTCGAATGCCTCATCATGGCTCTGCGATTGCGTCGAAGCAAGCTTCAAACTTCCTTTTCCGCGTCACACCAACGATTCGTCCGCAGGTATTGCGTGTATGTTAAGAGCATATGCTATTGGATGTACAGGGAAACCACAGGAGGAAATCATGCCTAAAAAGATATGGTGGAAGGAAGCCGTTGTGTATCAGATTTATCCGATTAGCTTTCAGGATTCGGATGGAGACGGAAAAGGAGATTTACAGGGGATTCTGTCCAGGCTGGACTATCTGAGTGAGCTGGGCATTGATGTCATCTGGATTTGTCCGGTGTACAAATCGCCCAATCATGATAACGGCTACGATATTAGCGATTATTATGCCATTATGGATGAATTCGGAACGATGGAGGATTTTGATAAACTCCTTTACAAGGCGCATGAACGAGGCATCAAGATTATGATGGATCTGGTATTAAACCATACTTCGGATGAGCATCCATGGTTTACAGAATCACGCTCGTCCAAGGATAATCCGAAACGAGACTACTACATATGGCGAACAGGCAAAAATGGCGGATATCCGAACAATTGGGAATCGTATTTTTCCGGTTCTGTGTGGAAATATGACAAGCTTACAGACGAATATTACATGCATCTGTATTCCGAGCATCAGCCGGACCTCAACTGGAACAATGAAGAAATGGTCGCTGAACTGTACCGCATGGTGGAATGGTGGCTGAAAAAGGGAGTCGATGGCTTCCGATTTGATGCCATTGCCCATATTGTCAAAACCGAAGGGCTGCCGGACGCCAATAATCCCGAGAAACGGACATTGGTACGGGCCTATCAGCTTTTTTCCAATTTGGAACAGGTGCATGTGCTTCTTCGCATGCTGAATGAAAGGGTGCTGGAGCGGTATCCCTTAATGACCGTCGGTGAGACATCAGGCTTAGGCCCTGAACAGGCGCTCGATTATGTGGGGGATCAGCGACATGAACTGAATATGGTTTTCCAGTTTGAACACATGTTTATAGATGCCGAGGGACAGGGAACAGAAAAATGGAAACCCAAACCGTGGACACTGGTAGAGCTTAAAAAAATGATGAGTAGCTGGCAGACGGTGCTTCATCAGGAAGGCTGGAATGCGAATTATCTGAACAACCATGATCAGCCGCGTGCCCTTTCGCGATTCGGAAATGATGGACAGTACCGTGTGGAGTCGGGCAAAATGCTGGCAACCTTCACGCATATGCTCGAAGGTACGCCGTACATTTATCAGGGCGAGGAAATCGGCATGACGAATATCGCTTACTCGTCGATTGATGATTACCGGGACGTGGAGACGTTGAATTATTATGAACAGCAACGGAAGCTTGGCCAACCGGAAGAGCAGATTATGGCGGCAATTTGGAGAAAAAGCCGGGATAATGCGCGGACGCCCATGCAGTGGAATGGAGGCCATGCGGCCGGGTTTACCGATGGAGAGCCGTGGATGAAAATCAATAATAACTACACGCACATCCACGCTGAGGCGGAAAGACATAACCCGGATTCGATTTTTCACTATTATCGTAAGCTGATTGCCCTACGTAAACAACATGAGGTGATCGTTTATGGTGAATATAAGCTGCTGCTGCCGCTGGATACCGAGTTGTATGTGTTTACCCGCACGTTGGGGAAGGAGCATCTGCTAGTCATTTTGAATTTCTTTGATCATGACCCGATGTTCCACTGGCCTGAGGAGGAGGGCTATCCTGCCGTCAAAGCGGAGCTGCTTCTGTCCAACTACGAACCATCGCAAGGGGAGAATCTGCATGCTTTGAAGCTGCGCCCTTATGAAGCAAGGGTGTATAAGCTAACCTTAAAATAAGTATATGGTCCCTTACCTTCCTTAATTGTAAAGCAAAAAGCCCGATTGACACTGTCTGCTGTACACAGTGTGGATCGGGCTGATTATATTTAGCCATTCATCCAATTCAGCTATTTTTATTGGTAATGCTTAACCTTAAGGTCGTCCAGGCTTTTAAACTCATATCCTTGCTTGCGGGCTTCGTCAATAATCGAAGCCAGCGCCTCGGTATTGTCCTTGGATACGGAATGGAGCAGAATGACTGCTCCAGGGTGGAGCTGACGTATAACTTGTTGGTAGGCATAGTCTGCTCCCTGCTGGATATTTGTGTCCCAGTCCTTGTAAGCCACAGACCAAAATACGCTCGTATATCCGGCTTCTCGGCAGGAGGCCAATGCCTTTTCGCTAAAAATGCCGCGAGGCGGGCGGACGTATTTCATTTCCTTTTGTCCGGTGAGCTCTGCCGATGCATTTCGTACCCGATCCAGCTCAGACCGGATCTCTGTCGAAGAAATGGTACTCATATCAGGATGACTCCATGAATGGTTGCCAATAATATGGCCCTCACTCGCCATGCGGCGCATCAAAGCTGGTTGATCCTTCACAAAATGTCCGGTTACAAAGAAGGCGGCCGGAACCTTTTTGGCCTTTAATACATCCAGCACCTTGGGCGTATATCCATTCTCATAGCCGTTGTCGAACGTGAGAAATATTTCTTTTTTGGTAGTATCTCCGAGAAAGATGCCCCCCTGTTTTTCAATCAGGTGCATAAAGCCCTCCTGTGCGATAGAAGGCAGCTCGCCCCCCTTGCTTTTTTTGAATCCAAAATGATAAGGCTGTTCGTCAACAGTTTGAGCAGCTAGCGCGGATTCACCCGAAACAGCTAACATCCCCATAACCGCAACGCATAGCCACAAGGCAAATATTCGTTTCATTTAACTTCCTCCGCTTCCGTCCCATTTGGGCAAGGTGTGTATGCTTCGGCATATTCCATAGCGTCTGCAATACCACGCCTGTTTATGCAAAAAATGCTCTCAACCTTAGGACGAATATGGGTTTTGACAATCCCTGTAGTTAGATGACGATGCCCTCAGGGCTAAAGTTTAATCGTTGGACCTCAAAAAACACATATTGACATGAATATTAAATCGAAGTAGTATACTTTATAAAACTTACTAGAATACTCGGATTTAGTGGATTAACGATAAAGGGATGCAAACAGCTCAATGACATCTTACATTCTTAGAGGGATCGGAAGGAGCTAGAAGTAATGATTGAACTAAAAAATGTATCCAAAACCTATGTGAGAAAAGGCTTAAGCATTGAAGCGCTAAAAAATATAAATATCAAAGTGGATAAAGGTGATATCTTCGGTTTTATCGGATTCAGCGGCGCAGGTAAAAGTACGCTGATCCGGTTGGTTAACCGTCTTGAGAAGGTCACCAGCGGGGAGGTTCTTGTCGAAGGAGAGCAGTTGAATACCTATTCGACATCAGGGCTTCGGAAGGTAAGAAAGAAGATCGGAATGATTTTTCAGCATTTCAATCTGCTGGAGTCGAAAACGGTGTTCGACAACATTGCGATTCCGTTGGTGCTGCTCAAGCGCAACAAACGGGAGATTGAGCAACGGGTAAAAGAGTTGCTGGAATTCACAGGCTTGTCTGACAAGGCGAACAGCTATCCGAGTGAGCTTTCTGGTGGTCAGAAGCAGCGTGTCGGTATTGCCCGGGCGCTGGCGAGCAACCCGTCTATCCTGCTCTGTGATGAGGCGACTTCGGCGCTTGATCCGCAGACCACGCAGTCGATTCTGGATTTGCTTCGCAAAATCAACAAGGAATACAAGATCACCATTCTGATCATTACGCATGAGATGTCAGTCATTCAGCGGATTTGCAACAAGGTAGCTGTGATGGAAAAAGGTGAAATCATCGAGCAGGGCAATGTGCTGGAGGTATTCGGACAGCCGCAGCACCAGACGACGCAAAGCTTTGTGCGCACGGTTATTCATGATAAGGTGCCGGATAGTGTGCTGCAAACGTTCGAGCAGCAAGAAGCACAGCGGATTTACAAGCTGGAATTTATCGGACAGTCTGCTTCCGAGCCAGTGGTTCATGAATTGATTCGGCAGCATGAGGTCTATGTGAACATTTTGTTTGCCAATATGACGGAAATACAAGAGACGACCATTGGCTATATGACAATCCAACTTCGCGGCGAGGAGCATGCCGTCCAGCAGGCTGTTGATTTTATCAAGAGCAAAGGGGTCAACATTCAGGAGGTGAAGGCCATATGATGATTACAGGAACCTCTATAACCTGGGATCAACTGTGGGAGGCTTTGTATCAATCCTTGCTCATGGTCAGCATCTCGTTATTCATTGGCGCATTGATCGGTATACCTATCGGTATTTTGCTGGTCATTACCCGTTCGGGCGGAATTTTGGAGAGCAAATGGTTTTACGGTATTTTTAATCCGATTATTAATATTGTTCGTTCCTTGCCGTTTATCATATTGCTGGTAGCGATCATTCCGTTGACGCGTCTGATTGTAAATACATCCATTGGGACGAGCGCGGCGATTGTTCCGTTGATTTTCTATATTGCGCCATATATCGGCAGACTGGTCGAAAATTCGCTGCTGGAGGTGAATCCGGGCATATTGGAGGCAGCCGATGCGATGGGAGCGACCCCTTTTCAGGTTATTCGTTACTTCTTGCTCCCCGAAGCGTTCAGTTCTCTCATTCTGTCGTTAACGACAGCCGCAATCGGCTTGATTGGAGCCACTGCCATGGCAGGCGCAGTCGGTGGCGGCGGGATTGGCGACCTGGCGATATCGTACGGCTATCAGCGATTCGATACGGTCGTTACGCTCATTACCGTCGTGATTCTTGTTGTATTTGTACAAGTTGTTCAGTCCTTGGGTAACCTACTGTCCCGTAAAGTACGCAGGGGTTGATTTTTATAAGGATTATATGAACTTTTAGTTCTGAGCCCGCCAATATTGGCGGGTTTTTTCGTCGCGGACGACAAAGCCCGGCTTGGCGATTTCATAGTGTAAATCATGAGCAACTTCGGCGGGAAGGTCAGCACTGCTCCGAAGCTTCGTCCTCTGGGGTTCGAAACGTGGATAGAAGCAAAGATCGTTCTTATATTTTGACTTGCGGTTGTTAGGGAAGGTCTGTAGTTACTTATATTAGTGGGGGGAAATGATGCTGACATCCAATGAATGTGGAGCCATTCCGATGTACAGCGACTCCATCGCATCTCTTCAATACCATTTTAGGGGGAAACAAATATGGAAAGAACCGCCAAAACCTATGCAGCAGCAATTGACTCTTTAAATGTTGAATCCAATTATTTACCTAAGGGGGGTGTTACTCATTGTAACGAATTTGCACAAGATGTAATGAAGAAGATGTCGGCCGCCCTGCCTGGTGGTATAGCTAATGAAATGGCAGATGCATTGAGTAATAAAAAAGCTCCCGGTTGGTACGCTGTCACATTCAGCGACGCTCAAAAAAGGGCCAACCTCGGTTATCCAACAATCGGTATCAAAAAAGAGACAGGTCATGGTCACGTGGTGGTGGTCAGACCTAAAGGCTCATCCATTACAGTATTGAAAGAAGTACAGGTTGCACAGGCAGGCACTTCTAATTTTAACAGTAAAACGATCAATTGGTCGTGGAAGGCGGCAGACCTGCCAGGAGTGAAATTTTATACGCACGATTAATTAGGCTGAAAGCGGCAGTAAACAACCCAAAGGCGCGGCTTTATGCTTTCCGCACCTTTGGGTTATAAGATTTACTTTGAAGGTAAGTGCTTGGTAAGGAGAAATGCAATACCCTGTTCTTTCGATGCCACGGCGTAGCCATCTGCAAAAGAGGAGGATATATTCAAATATTGAAGTTTGGTCAGCAGCTTGCCTTGGCGGTCAATGTAGCCGAACTTACCGTCAGAATTCGTTCCAACACCCACGAGGGCAATGCCTTCCTTGAAAGACTCGGCTCGGGTATATTTCTGATAACCAATGACCAATTTTCCTTTGGGATCAATGAAACCGACTTTGCCGTTTTGATTATAAACAGCGGCTAAACCTTCGCTAAAATAACTCGCATCCGTATACCGAAAAGGAATAACGTTCTTTCCCTGCTTATTGATAAAACCCCACTGACCTTTGGTGTTTTGCACGGCAGCCAGCCCTTCGGAGAAATCGCCCCCTGATTTATATTGCAGAGGAATAACAACTTTCCCTGTCGTATCAATGTACCCATACATTCCTTTACTGCTTTTAACCAGAGCCAGCCCTTCGTAAAATCCACGGGAAGTGGCATAGTGATAAGGAATAGCTAATTGTCCTTTTTTATTGATAAACCCGATTTTATCGCCTTTTGGATTGTATACCAGAGCCAAGCCATATGTGAAATGATAATCTGAGCTATATTTTTGCGTCAAACGGGTAACGTTCTTTCCTGTTCGGTCGATGAGGAAATCTCTTTTGGTATCTGCTGTTATTACGTGGGCCAAGCCTTCGGAGAAATTCCCTGCATCTGTATATTGGCAAGGAATAGCCAGTTGTCCTTTCGTGTTAATGAAGCCGTACAGATTCGTTTTATTGTTTTTAACCAGCGCACGTTGCTCGTTAAAATCGCTGACAGGTGAAATATAGTCGGGAAGGGTAAAGGCCTCTTTCCCTTTCGCGTTATAGTACACAAGCGAGCCGTTGGATTGTTCCGCAAATAGCAAGCCATCATGAAAGTTCCCGTCACTTTCAGGTATAACCATATTATAATCGAGAGGTGTTTGAGAAACTTCAAGAGTTGGCGTGTTGCTAGATGCGAAGCCTGTGCTCGTCATTGTGAATGCAGTACATAACAGTAGTAAAGCTAATGCTAACTTTTTTTTCATTTCAATGCTCCTTTATGGGTTTCATTTTATAGAAAATAATTCCATGGATATAGACGAACAATTTGTAAATAAGTTTCTTTATACTGTGTTTTTTATTCAGGGATATGAAATGATTTCAAATAGTTTTGGATATCGGTCTGAGGGGCTTTAAGCAAGCCCAGCAGTAACGATTGCAGGGTGTGCAGCGTGTCTATGTGGGCTTCAATCTCAACAATCTTTTTTTGAACAATTTCCCTCAATGTGTCTTCGTCCATCTCCTGACTGAGCAGTTGGAGCGTTTCTTGTATTTCCCTAAGTGAATACCCTAATGATTTGGCATCTTTAATAAACTTGATCTTTACCAGATAGTCATCCGTATATATGCGGTATCCATTCGCAGCCCGCTTGGGAGCAGGCAAAACACCACTATTCTCGTAATAACGAATGGTTGCCATGCTCAATCCGGTACGCTGTGACAGCTCGCCCCGTGTCATTCCCTCCATGCCTGAACCTCCGATTTTCTAGTAAAATCGCTACTTTTATATCAGAAACAGCTATGATCTCTTTTTCGTATACGTTGGATCGAACGACACCTCGGGATATTCAGGCGAAGCGCCTTTTAATAGCGGCTGCTGTTCACCTTTAAGATATTGGTCGAAAAAGGCTCGTACATACGATCTCGTAATATCAATATTATGCACAGGGTCTATATTTTTAGCAAAAAGAGAGGGTGAAATCAGGGCCAGATCCGTAAAGCTCTGATGGAAGAGCTTATCAACCGTCAAATAATAGGTATCATTTTGACTTTTGGTCATGACAGACTTTAGATCGGGGGCAAATTCCGTATAAAAGACTTTATCTTTTTTCGTAACCGACGGTTTTAAGCTCTCGGCCGTGGTTCCTGTCATCATATACATGAAGGGCTGCTGCAATCCGGTATGGGCGACGGTTCCCCAGAATCCACCCTCCAGGCTGACACCCGCTTTAAAACGCTGGTCCTGCGCCAAGGTTTCAGCTGTTGTCGCCCCGCCGTAGGAGTGTCCGAATATGCCCACATGCTCCAGATCCAGCTTGCCTTCGAGCAATCCGTTAGGATCTTGTGTATTCCATGTCGTAAGCGTGTCCAGCACGAATCGGGAATCGGCTGCGCGAATGCTGACACCCTTTACGTTATTTTCATATAGCTCAGCCGATGTCGGGAATTCGGGCTCCGGCGTGTAGGGAATGACCCGACCATCAGGGAAGGAAACTTTAGCTGAAGAGTAGGGATGATCCATGCCCACTACAATATAGCCATGACTCACGAGTTCCTCCACAGCCGTCATGCTCTGGAAACGGGTAGAACGGACGCCGGGTGAGAACAGCAGCACCGGATATTTTGCCTCAGCGTTTGATATCTCCGCACCTTGGACGACATGCGTAGGAATCGTTGTGAGGTAACTGAATAGCTGCTTCGGTATTCCGAATACAAGGCTGATGGCTTCTCCCAGCTCAGCAGGGTAGGGCTCTTTGGGTTTTTGTTTTGCAACATCGGGGTCGACAGGGTACCAGACATTGACCATCAATTCCCGCTTGTCGCCAGGTACTGCACTGAGGGTTTCGTCACGGCTTTGATCGGTCAAATGCTGCGAAATGGTGCCAATAGCATATTTCCCCGTCGGTTCAGGGAGCGAGAAGGCAGGCAATACATGCGTCAAGTACATAGATCCGGCTGTTAAAGCCATAACGACCATAGTTAGCAGCCCCTTTTTCATATATATATTTTTTCGAGTTTGGAGACGTTCTTTAGCTTGGGGCTTGATGATTCTAAGGATAAATCCGAGGATCAGTATCCATGCAACAAGATAGGTCGGAAGCATTTGCAAGCGAAAATGATCCATATTTCCATGCAGCAGTACGACCAATACGAGGGAAGATAATACGGCTGTATCCAGCCGCCTTTCTCTTTTTCTAAACACAATAACGCCTGCGGCGGCCAAGCTGACCAGCAGCACAGCGATCTCAAGTGTCCTCATGATGTAATACCTCCATCCTTTAGATCAAGCATAAACGTTGAAGTATACTACAAGGTCAAGCACCAGGTATTTTCCAACCCTCAGCCTCTTTTCTACTATGATCTACTATTCGCCGATACAACTTCTCCTACTCTAGCATATTCATATAACATATCTCTTCGCAGTTGAGATCGACTCAAGGATGGTTTATATCCGTCTGAACAGGGGACTCGCAAATGAGAGATTTAAAGGAAAATCACGTATTTTAAGGAGGTAATTGCTTTGGGAAGAAAGAGACGAAGCGGCTTTAAAAATAAGAAAATTTCGGTAGACGTCAGACAATCTTCTTCAGCTCAGTCTGGACAAGGTGGCAACCCCATTTCTATCAATGCTTCTGATGTCGGGGTAGTAAGAACAGATATTCAAAATAAATAATCTGTTAAAAAAGTTATGTAGCCAACGCGTGCCGATACTCAATCGACGCGCGTTGTTTGAGTTTAGCCTGAGTTAGTCATCATCGTTCAAATACATTCCGTCCATTAATCTCTTATATTCTGCATCAGTTTCACGGGACGCAAATAATCGGGAATGCTCATAAAGCCCAATATATTTAATGATACAGGATTTATTATTGACCTCAAAGGCTTTTTCCATACCGTCGATTAGATACCGAAAACCAACGTCAAATGCCCCTCTGCTTAAATAATAGTGTGACAACTCATACAGAAAAAGAATATATAAATCTGGCGTGATCTTGTGCGTATACGTAACAATAGCTTTTTCCCGCGCAATAAAGGCTGCAATGTCTGTGTCGAACTTTTTAAGAAAATAGTCTACCTTGATATTCTGTTGATTGGCGGCTCTGACGATTTTAAACAATCCCGGCATCAGCTCCGTTTGTGAAGCTTCAATGCATTTAACATAATCCAAAATAGCGCTTACATCTCCGGTTAGCATTTTATATAAAAATAGACTGGACCGTGCCCATCCTTTACATTTGTTCAGCCAGTATTGAGTTTCCTCATCCGTCTCCTTCACCCAGCTTAGATCAGCATACGCATACGTATATTGTAGTGCTTGCTTGTAGTTTCCCTGGGCCTCACAAATGTTCGCACGAAGATAGTTAGAATAGGCCATATAAAAGAACATTGGTCTTTGTGGCTTTTTGAGTGGTTCCTGATTAACTTTATTGGGCTGGTGCATAAGAAGGTATTGAATATTAGCCTCATCGTCCATATCCTGAGCCAGGTCCTTGGATAAATCCCAAAATTTTCCTTGTATATATGCATTCGCCAGTTCTCTTAATGCGTCGAGTCGGTCGATGTCGTCAAGCTGATCCAAAAGGGTAAAAACCCGGTTAGCAGCCTCCACGTTTTGTTCTTTATCAGGCCCCAGGCCAAGAATAAACAAGCGATACTGGCACAAAGCCAGTCTTTCTGAACGTCGGCCCCCCTCCCTTTTGACGATATTTTTATAAAGAAGGGCTGCGGCGGCATGTTTGTCATGTTTGAAAAAATCCTCAGCTACTTCGAACAACAGAGGAGCGTAAGTCGCATTATTCAACCCTAAATAGCTGATTTGCTGAATGCAATCCAGCTTGTTCAGTTCTTCACATCGGTATAAAAAAGGTTTAATATTGCGCCAATCATGGGCAGCTTGGACCAAATATTCCTCGATGTAATGCCCATAAAAGTGGCCTGGATTCAGTCGCATACCATATGTAACCCGATCCAGTTGCTCTACCGAGAATAGCATTTTTTTGCCCAGAATAGCATGGACTGTTTCCGTTTCTACATCCGCCATTTCACAAAATTGCGTAATGCTTAGGTCTTCTCGTGCCATGAATTGCTCCAGCTCTGTGCGTATCGTGGTTGTATGTTCCAAATAAACCACCCCTTTCACAATCCGGATGCTAAATCAGCGATTATCTGAATATATTATATCACCGTTTTGGGAATGTTTGTATGTAGATAGGAGTAGCCTCAAGGGATGAGACTACTCCGTTTATTAAAAGGAGAGCGTCTATTCCATCCGCGTCGCAGGCATTGTCTTCAGCACGGCGTAGCCATAGGCTGGAAGCTCAGCGCGTAAGCCCTTCGCTCCTGCGGACCACTGGCTTTCGCCAAAAGCCAATTCCCATTCCTGCTCGGGAATGTCCAGCTCAAACACATGGCTCTTACCGGAACGGTTAAACAGCACGAGCAGCATCTCTTCCTCGCTGCGGCGCTCATAGGCGAGGGATGCGCCTTCCGGCTCTGCCTCCAGGAAAGTGAGGCTTCCCACAGCACGCAGTGCCGGGTGCTCCTTACGCAGCGCAATCAGCTCGCGGTAAAAGTCGAACAGCTCGCGGTCCTGCTTGTCAGGGTCCCACTCCATGCACTTGCGGCAGCCTGGATCGGCATCTCCATCCAGACCGATTTCATCACCGTAATAGATGCAGGGCGCGCCCATGTACGTGAATTGGAACAGAGCGGCCAGCCGCATCAGCCGCTTGTCATCGCCACACAGCGTCAGGAGGCGTGGCGTGTCGTGGCTATCCAGCAGATTGAAGGCCACTTCAGAGGCCTGCTGCGGATAGCGGGCCAGCTGCCGTCCGATGGCAAAGGCGAAGCTTTGGGCATCGGACTCTTTTTTGACGAAAAAATCATTCACCGCATAAGTGAACGGATAATTCATCGTCGCATCGAACTGGTCACCCTGTAGCCATTCAGACGATTCATTCCACATTTCACCCAGAATGTACGCATCCGGGTTGGCCTGCTTGACCGTAGTGCGGAACTCTCGCCAAAAGGCGTGATCCACCTCGTCTGCCACATCCAGCCGCCACCCGTCGATGCCAATCTCATCGATCCAATATTTTGCCACCTTCAGCAGGTACTTCTTCACCTCAGGATGCTCAGTGTTCAGCTTGGGCATCATCGGCTCCAGCCCGAAGGTATCGTAGGTCGGTGTATCATCCACCACTTCCAGCGGGAAGCTATGTACGTGGAACCAGTCCTTGTAAGGGGAGGCTTCGCCTTTTTCCAGTACGTCCACGAACGGCTTAAAGGTACGTCCCGAATGATTGAACACTGCATCGAACAGTACCCGGATTCCCCGGTCGTGGCAGGTGTCTACCAGTTTTTTTAACGTCTCCTTGTCCCCAAAATGCGGGTCCACCTCCATATAATCCTCGGTATCGTATTTATGGTTGGTCGTCGCCTTGAAGACAGGCGTTATATACAGGGCGCTAATCCCCAGCTCGTTCAGGTGGTCCAGATGATCTAGGATCCCCTGTAGATCGCCACCAAAAAAATTGTCGGTCCGCGGCGTGTCCCCCCATGTCTCGGCACCTTCCGGGCTTATAGAGGGGTCACCGTTCGCAAAGCGTTCCGGGAAAATCTGATAAAAAACCGCATCCTTCACCCATGCAGGTGGTTTGAGAATATCAATTGGATTCAAAAACGGGTATTGGAACAGGCCGTCTGCATTTTGAGGTTCTTGGGTGGTAAAGTCGTTCTCGTTCATCCATAATTGTTCTTCTTCGTCTTCCAGAAAAAATCCATATTTCAGTCGGCGGTGAGTGGGCTTTACGGTACATTGGTAGTAATCAAATCTGCCGTCGGTGGCGAATTTGGACATCGGAATGAGCTGTCGGGTACGATCCCAGTCGTATTTGTCCCCGGTGAGAGCGTGCACAGCGGTCAGGTCATTTTTCTTCACACGAAGCCGTAAAAATAGGGTTGCATCATCATAACCAAAAGCCCAATTGCGCTTCGGATGGTGGTATATCGCTTCCAGCAGCATATGGCATTCCTCCTTTTTGCGAGCCGTAGAATTTGAAATCATATAGCATATGTCGTATAAGGTAGTTATTAACCTTTTTACGCGGGTTATGTATCATAAATGCTATAATGCCCATTACATAAAAGAAAAACGATAAGTAGGTGTGTGTCAATGAAAACAAATGTGTTATATATCGAGGACGATCAGGATATCGGCGCTTGGATGCATCAGTATTTGGAAGAGCGGAATTACGCTGTGGTGTGGCTGCGCAGCGGGGATGGAGCTGTGGAAGCATCCCATACATGCCAGCTTGTGATTCTGGATGTGATGCTACCTGGTCTGGATGGATTTACGATTGGAAAACGGCTCAAGAAGGAGCGGCCGGAGCTTCCGATTCTTATGCTGTCAGCCCGAACCTCCATTGACGATAAGCTGCAAGGGCTGGATTTTGCCGACGATTATGTGACGAAGCCCTTTCATCCGGACGAGCTGATTGCACGTATGGAGGTTTTGCTGCGTCGTTCAGGTACGGTGCCCGAGGAATCCTTGCAGTTGGGACATCTGACAGTGTACCCTCCCGATAACCGTATTATGAACCGTGATACCGGGGAAGAAATTACGCTGACAGGCAAGCAATATCATATTTTTGCTTATTTGCTGCGCCATTTGGGCCAGATTATGACGAAGGAGCAAATGTATGAAGCCGTGTGGGGCGATCCATATATCGACGGGGACAAAACCCTAATGGTCCACATCCGGCATCTGCGTGAAAAGCTGGAGGTTGATCCCGCTACTCCCCGCATCATTGAGACGATCCGTGGTGTAGGCTATCGGGTGAAGGCATAATGAACGGACTGCGAAAGGGAACACGTTTCCGAAATTCGCTGTTGTTCCGTTATCTGATCATTATTGTGGTTGCCATGATGCTGTTGCCGATCATGTTGCCTACTATGATAATTGTAAGTAGTGTCTTGTCTGGTTGGGTTACGGATATGAAGCCTGCAAATCCACATTATCCCTCCAGTTCCCGGACCGAAGATAGCTGGCATCGTGAAGCCGTAGCCTTAAAAGAAGCCACACCGGAGCAAATTTCAATCCATTTACGCAAAATACAGGGAGATACTTTTCCCGATTCACAGATATTTTGGGTGGATGCAGCGGGGGAAAACAAGGCTGGAGCTCCCCGCACAACCTGACGTTCCAAAGCAATGGGATGCGACGCAGGCTGTTGTATTTATGAAGCAAGCCATGAATTCAGACTTATTTACTGTAGTTTCATTTATTGGCGATGGTCAGAAGAACGCCAATCAGGGCTATATGGTATTAAAAATTCCTCGCTCGTTCTTTGATCAGCAGCGTACGGACAATAGCATGATGCTGTACTACCTCTTTTTTATTTTACTGATACTTGCAGCTTTTATATTCGTATCTCTCCTGTTTTTTGGAGGCATTCGGCGCAGACTGGTGCGGCTTCAGGTAGCTATGTCACAACGGGGAGAGGATGGGTTGCCCATTCTTGTCAGCACTGGACGGCCGGATGAAATCGGCAAGCTGGAGGAAGCGTTCAATCAGATGGTCGAGCAACTGGCCGAGAGCCGGGGACGTGAGCGCCAAGAGGAAGAACTGCGAAAAAGGCTGGTCGCTGATCTGTCACACGATATTCGGACGCCGCTTACGGTCGTGCGTAGCCACCTGTACACATTGGAAGACGAAAACCTGAGTGGCAGGGGAAAACAGTCTATTTCATTGATGGAAAACAAGCTAAAAGACCTCGGAAGTCTGATCGACAACCTGCTCGCCTATAATCTTCTCTCCAGCGGCAAATACACGTTGAATAACGAATCGCGTGATATCCTGCGGCTGGTGCGGGAGTGTGCGGCCAGCTGGTATCCGGTTTGGGAAAAGGAAGGCTTTGAGATGGATATCGATTTGCCTGAGCATAGTATCGTGTGGAAGGTGGATGAGCAGGGCTTCCGTCGTTTGCTGGACAACCTCTTTCAAAATGTAGTTCGCCACGCCGCCTCAGGCCGATATATCGGTATCCATATAGAGGAACATAACGGGAAAGAGGCATTAGTCATTACGGATAAAGGACCGGGAATGGGGCAGCGATCCAGTGGACAAGGAGCCGGGATTGGCTTGGCGATTACTGAATTGCTGGCCCGTGAAATGAATCTGGAGAGGGACATTGTCAGTTCATCCGCCGGGACACAAATCCGTTTTTTAAACAAAACTTAAACTAAGAGTTCCCTTGGTCTTAAACTTGGCACGTTACGATAGGTGTCGAGGTGAGGAACTTGAACGAATACATTATTGAAACGAACGGTCTCAGCAAATTATACAAAGGACGTCCTGCGGTTAACCAGCTGGATCTGAAAATAGGGCGGGAAGATATTTACGGCTTTCTCGGCCCAAATGGAGCGGGGAAAACGACAACCATCCGTATGCTGCTCGGACTCATTCGCCCGACTAGAGGAACGATCCGCATATTCGGTAAGGATATCCGCAAACATAAGTTGGATATTTTGCGTAAAGTCGGCTCGCTGGTCGAATACCCTTCGTATTACGGTCATTTGAACGCAGTGGAAAATCTGGAGGCTATTCGTCGCATTTTAAATGTGCCCAAGGAGAACATTGCGGACGTGCTGGAAGTCGTTCGACTGACCAAGCATGCCAAACGCCCGGTCAAGGGCTACTCGCTGGGCATGAAGCAACGGCTTGGTATCGCCGCCGCGCTGCTAGGCAATCCGGAATTGCTTATTTTGGACGAGCCTACCAATGGTTTGGACCCGGAGGGCATTCAGGAAATGCGTGCATTGATTCAGGCGATGCCCAAGGAACGAGGAATCACCGTGCTGGTATCCAGCCATCTGCTAAGCGAAGTGGAGCATATGGCGAATACGGTGGGAATTATCCGCGAAGGAGAACTGGTTTTCCAGAATACGATTCACAATCTCCGTCAGGAATCCACAGGGGGGATTCGTATTGTGACGTCGGACCCTGAAACAGCCCAGCTCATTGCACGTGAGCAGGGTTATCATTCGGTGAGGGACGGGGCTGCTCTGGATTTTGAAAACATGAATGATGCGGCTGTAGCGCTGCTGGTCAGAAGGCTGGTCGAAAATACGCATGCTATATACCGGGTAGAGGAACGCCGAAAATCCCTGGAGGATATGTTCATGCAGGTCGTCGGCAAAGGAGGGACTTCCCTATGATGCTGCGAGCGCTGACTGCGGATCTGCTCAAAGCGCGCAGGAAGGGGATCTGGTTTCTGGTGTTCCTTGGCCCCCTTGGGCTGGTGGCGATGCAGGCGCTGAATTTCGGGCTTCGTTATGATTATCTGATTCCGCGCAGCAAGGGTCATCTGTGGGAAGCCTTGATGGATAACATCGCTGTTTTTGTTCCCATTGCACTGGTGTTAGGGGCCGCGATGGTCGCTTCCATGCTGGCGAATGTGGAGCATTCGTCCAACTCATGGAAGCAACTGCTGGCCTTGCCGATCTCCAGATTCAGCGTCTATATGGCCAAGCTGACGCTGGCTATCGGGATGCTGTGTGTATCCTGCCTGCTACTTACCGTTGGAACGTGGGGACTGGGCATGATACTTGGCTTCGGGGGAGAGCCTGCTCCGATAGGAGAATTGCTGCGGCTCGGGTTCTGGCCCTTGGGAGGTACACTGCCCATTCTCGTACTACTGTTGTGGCTAACAGTCACGTTTCATAATCAGGCACTGCCTGTAACACTGGGCATTACGCTAGGCATCGGCAGCTTGTTTGCTTCCCAGCTATCTGGGTATTTTCCGCTGGCTTGGCCCCGATTCGCATGGGCTGCACCTCAAGCGTGGATGTTTGCGTCCATTGGCTGCGGAATGGGTGCGCTTCTCAGTCTGCTGACGGCGGCTCATTTTAGCAGAAAGGATGTGGCGTAATGCTCGGAGGATATGTACGACTGCTTTCTGTCGAACGTTTGAAAATAGCCAAGTCGCCCGTCTGGTTGCTTGCGCTCGTCAGCCCGGCGATTGCCGTTCTGATCGGACTACTGTCGACCCCCGGAGGGAATTGGCTGGCATTGTTATCTAGCATGCTCACAGTGCATGCGCTGCTGTTCATGCCGATGCTGACCGCCGTATTTGCATCCATGGTCTGCCGATTCGAGCATGGGGGCGGCGGCTGGAAGCAACTGCTGTCGCTGCCATTATCCCGCACCAGTCTCTACGTAGCCAAGCTGACGATGATTATGGCTTTGGTAGGGCTGACTCAGCTATTGTTCGGGGGAGCGCTGCTGGGTGTCGGAGCTGTGCAGGACATGAACGGGCCGATCCCTTGGGCAATCATTGCCCAAAGTCTGCTCGCAGGCTGGGTAGCCTGTCTGCCGCTGGCTGCGTTACAGCTGATGGTGTCTTTCCTGTGGTCCAGCTTTGCCGCGCCGCTCGCTTTGAACTTTGTTTTCACAGTGCCCAATATTCTGGTCGCCAACTCACAGACTTACGGTCCGTACTATCCGTGGGTACAGCCTGTGCTGGCGATGATGCCTGCCGGAAGAGACAGCTTCGGGGCATTCATCGTACCAGCCGATACGCTGATTACGGTTGTCCTGGGCAGCTTTGCTGTGTTTGGGATTGCGGGCCTGACGGTATTCCGTCGTAAAGAAATATAGGACGGAATATGAGGGTTCAGCTCTATCTGTTTTTTCAAGGGCTCTATTAAAACAAATGACCCTCTTATGGGTCATTTGTTTTAAAGTTATCATTCTTCCGGGTCACATTTCAGCATGGGTACATAAAGATCAGTCAACTTCTAGCTCGGGAAGTTATTCTAAATGCGGCATAGGTCGTCAGGGCATAAATAATACCGTACATCGCCCATGCGTCCAGGTTAGATTTAAAGGTAGCAATATTTGTTGTGATAAACAGGAGGGGAAGTAAAAGAGCTACACCTACAGCCAGTAGAACCCTCGAATGGAGAATTGCGCACATAATTCCAATTATAATGGCGATTAGAGGGCAGATGAGCAGAGTGGGGACAAGGGGGTTCAGTTGGTGAAAAACTAAATAAATCATAAATACACCTCGCCTTGAAGGAGTGTGGCAACTTCGTAGCTAATTTGTGCCCAAAAAACGAACCATTTCTTTATCGGAATGATAGCTCAAGGGAATGACAGCCTCCTCGGAACCTGTCTCTAAACTGTAGCGTCGTATTTCTCTGACTCGGTCCAAAGGTTTTTTCTTAACAAAGTCATATAATATATCAATTGAATTTCCAGAAATATGTGTACCTGATATATATCCTCTTTCAGTCTCTTTTTTTTGAATAAAATCTTTACTCTGTTTTAATAGAATTTTTTTAACGTTTTGTAAGGAATCATCCCATACCATAATTTTATTATTATATGACAGGCCGATCCTGAATACCCGGACGATTTCCATCCAGCATGACGATTAAACGATTATGAAACCATTGAAGGGACGATCCGTTATTTTGCCCCACTGGATAATATGCTTGCTCCTGAGACTTATGATTTGGAACAGAATAATTATGAAGCAAACTATTTGTGTTTAGATCAATTACATAAATACCAACGTTTTCTCCATTCCCGTCTATGTATAGTACATAAGCCTTATTATCTTTTTCTACCACAGATTGGAAATATCCTGGCAACATTATGTGATGAAGTGTCGAATTATCGGTCTTTGAGTATACCAACTCATTAGAATATACCTTTGGCGAATATTGTGGATTGTTACCCACATTCATTGAGAAAAATTTATGAATGTTATTAACACGATGAAGAATTTCACATGTGGTTTTCGCACGAAGAAACAAGAGCCTGATTTTCACGGAAACGGATTAGCTAACATTCGAAGGGTTACGGAGAAATACGATGGAAATATACGTATTGAGGCTATGAACCACAGATTCAATATCATGGTCTCTCTACAGCTTTTAGAATGAAGATAGTGTATTGGATAAGTGGATTTTTTTTGAAGTACAAATCGCGCCGGATTGATAAAATATGATAATACATCTCAATCCGGCGTATGACACATTTTATACTAAGCCCGACATGGCACGGATATTATCGCTGATGAAGCGGCAGGAGGCGTCGAACTTGGCTTGTTCTTCCGGGCTTAGCTCCAGCTCGATGACCTCCTGAATTCCTTTGCTGCCGATGATCGCCGGAACACCTGTGCAGACATTCGTGTGCCCGTACTCGCCATCCAATACGGCAGAAACCGCTATAATTTTACCGTCATCATTTAAAATGGACCGGGTAATATACGCCAGCGCATTGGCAATACCGAAATAAGTAGCACCTTTGCGAGTGAAAATCTCCCAGCCTGCATCCTTCGTTTTGCGGGCGATGTCATCCAGATCGACGTGGCTGAACCGCTCCTGATGCTGACGCAGGATGTGCAGGATTGGCTTGCCGCCAATGGTAACGTGTGACCATGCAACGAATTGGGAATCGCCGTGCTCGCCAAGAGCATACCCCTGTACGCTGCGCGGATCTATGGAAAACACCTCGGAAAGTAGCGTTTTAAGCCGGGACGAGTCAATGGAGGTGCCCGTGCCGATCACCTTGTTGCGTGGCAGACCGGATATGCTTTGTACAAGATAGGTCACAATATCGACAGGATTAGCGGCAATGACGAAAATGCCGTCAAAGCCGCTCTCCATAATCGCCGTTACAATTTCGCGCGTAATGATCACCGCATCATCCAGTACGGACAGACGATCTTGACCTGGTTTGGGGTTAGCTCCAGCCGTAATAATGACAACGTCCATATCCGTGCAATCTGCATATGTTCCTGCATGTACCTTGGTACGTGTGGACGTAAAATCCATACAATGAGACAGATCCAGTGCATGGGCCAAAGCCCGGTCATATGTGCGGTCAATCATCATAATTTCGTCACAAATGGACTGATTGACCATTGAGTAGGCACAGCTCGAACCGACCATACCCGCGCCGACAATAGCTACTTTCCTTGCCTTCCCCTTCATTTATGTTTCCTCCTCGTTCCAGCGAACGTTAATGTGCTATAAATTATGTCTGAAACCCATTTTACGTTACATAACATAACATATTGCTGGGCTTTTGGAAATATCCATTGTTTTGCCTTCATTCCGAAAAATATAAAAACAACTATGACCAGAGGCACATATATATGCTGAAATATAGAGAATACGTGGAATACGCAGTGTTTTTGCAGGTGTGGATTGCAGGGAGTGAGTAGCTTCTCTTGAGGTGGTATCCGCATTGTTTGTACTTTGCGACGCATTGATGATAGGAATTATGCCATAGGATCATGTGAAGTGTGACATTTATGTGACGGTTCTAGAAAGACGCCCTATTGAATGGGGACTAGGCGAGGTACCACGTACTTTGTCATATTTTATGTTCAGCTGGTTTATCCGACTGTATATGGTTGATTTGAAGTCGCTTCTTGCATTTTTATAAAATATTCGCTTATGACAAAGGTTCCTAGCAGTCCGCAATATTAGAACATTTTTGCCAAAGGGTTTCCATTTGATTCCGCGAATTGTACATATACAAGCTTATTTCTTTCCATACCATCCGGGGAGGTAATGATCAATGGAAGAAAGCAGATCGACGACGGAAGCGGCAAAGCAGTTGGGAATCGGGGCCAGTACCCTTCGTAAATATGCGGCAGCGCTGGAGGAGCAGGGCTATGTGTTCCCGCGTTCCGCCAATCAATCGAGAATGTTCAGTCCAGAGGATGTAGAGTGCTTGAAGCTGATGCGAGGGGCGTTGCGTGAGGAACATTTGACGATGGAGCAGGCGGTTCAAGTGGTGCTTGAGAGGGTAACCGCACCCTTCCAGATCGAGGATGCAGGTGTCCGCTTGCCACCCGTATCGGATGGTGAGTCGCTGGCTGCAACCTGGGAGGAAATATTGGCTGCCGCAGAGGGCAGGGATGAGTCTGTAATGCAGGCGCAAGCCGCTGCTACTCTTGAATCGGCAGGATTAGAGGATGAAGTGAGCGTGCAGGAACAACAGATGCATACCTTGGCGCTAACGATTGAGCACAGGCTGGAGCAAACAAGGGAGAGGGAAAAAGAAGAACTGGAACAAACACCAGTGCAGATACAAACGCAGGAGCCTATAGAGTCCCAAGCACTGACGGAGATGCAGATTATGGTGCAGAGTGCTCTACTGGAGATGCGAAGTCGTTTGGAAGAGCTGGAAACTGAGCATAGCCGTTTGGTGGAAAAGAACATCAACCTTTCCAATCAGTTGGAGGACCAAAAGCGCTGGATGAAAGAACGGGTGGAAGAGGAACGGGATCGACAGTTAATTACCAATTTGCGCACCTATCAGGGCAGACAGCGTAAGTCCCGCGGTTCGCTGCTGTCCTGGCTCGGTTTGGCACCACGCAGACGTAGAGAGGCATAGATCATCCACAATAAGACCATCAGACCTTCCCGGTTCTGGTGGTCTTATTGTGGATGGTATAATAGCGGAACAGACCGGAGTGAATGGATTTAGGGCACCTGGCGCATACAAGAAGACTAGAGCAAGCCACATATATAACATGCCGCAGGGTGAATAGGAAAGGGTTATTAGAATGTTTACTTGGTTACGGAATGCTTACGAATCTTGGATAGATTACCCGAAACAGCCTGGCGATCTGCTGGGTGGACGTTATCATATTCTTTCGCTGCTGGGTATGGGAAGCTATGGTCTGACCTACCTCTGTCTGGACAAGCATAATGGGCAGGAAGTAGCGGTCAAGCTACCCAGACCGAGCAAGCGGGCGAAAGGTGTTCAACTGTTGCAGCGTGAGGCCGACATTATGCGACAAATGGAACATCCCTATATCCCGAGGCTGCTCGAAAGTGCGGAGCATCGGAATGAACTGTACTTGGTCATGGAATATATCTCCGGTATGACGCTGGAGGAGCTTATATTTGAACAGGGGCGTTCTTTTACCGAACAGGAATGTATCGTCTACACCCTGGAGCTAATGGAGCGGGTTCTGCATGTGCATGAACAGGGCTACATCCATCGGGATATCCGCATTCCCAATGTGATCCACCGCGAAGGGAAACCGTACCTGATCGACTTTGGCCTTGCACTGGCGATGGGCGAGCAGCAGGAGGATGTATTTACCCAATCTATGCTGGAAAAGCGTGCACCCGAACGACAGGATGTCGCCATCTACAGCGATTTGTACGATGTCGGGCATTTGATGCTTTTTATGCTGTATAGCAGTTACGAGCCTCAACCGGATCAACCGCCGGGAAGCTGGCAGGAAGAATTGAAGCTGAGTCCACCTGTACGCCATCTGCTGGAACGTCTTTTTCAGATTGGCCCAAGGTATGAACATAGTCGCCAGTTTATGCTGGAGCTGGAGAAGGCGTTGGTGCAGCAGGAAGGCTAGTCCATAAAGATCATCCATAAAAATAACGGGCATTCGCCGTAAAAATGGGGTAATGCCCCCCTTACGCATCTGACCGTATCTACATACAATGATCCTGTAAATGAGCGAAAGGAGTGTTGTAAATGAGTCATATGTGTGGGATGGGCGGTATGGGGTACGGCGGAGCCTGGACCTCTGTAGGAGCGATTCTGGTTCTGTTTATTTTGCTGGTAATCATATCCAAAACTCTGTTTCTGTAATTTTGTTAATAGACGATTTCTTGTAAAATGCACAGATGTTGCCCTGCATAACGCCGGGCGCACAACAATAAAGCGAAGGCCCTTGATGAGAAGGGTCTTCGCTTTATAAGGTTTGAAGGAGCCACTGGCTTCCTTCCTATGCCTGGTTTCATTCGTCGCAGCTCTTTACTTACGAACTGGAGTAATGACGGCGTTTGTCCTTATAATATTGGTGCCCGTTATGGCTGTTCTTGTATCCTAAATCGGATGAAGAGCGGCGTTTACGTTCGTAATAACGGTCCGAGCTGCTGTATTTCCGCTTATGAGAATGAGAGGTGGAATGTAGCAGGCGGTGCAGTAATTTTTTGAGCATCGTCTAATCCTCCTTCTTATCCTGTCCAACTGATTTTTAGATCGTTTTCTGACATAGACAGGTTCTTATGAAACGGTAATACGCAGCGGTGTTGGGACGGGTTCCACTATTTTAAAGGTTTTAAGGATTTGGCCTGAAACTCGGCAATATCCTTGAACTCATCTTCAAATTTACGCGAAATACGGATATAGATCGGCAGTAAATCACGGTAAATATCCACATGCTCTGCCACGGGCTTATGCTGGTGAGTGGTGCCGATCATACCGGATACAGCGTCCAGCGAATCAATCCGTCCCAGTGCGTACAAGCCCAAAATAGCTGCGCCAAGGCAGGAGCTTTCCAGACTTTCCGGGATAATGACCTCCTGATCGAAGATATCCGCCATGAGCTGTCGCCACAGCTCCGAGCGTGCGAATCCGCCAGTGGCGTGAATGACCGAAGGTCTGTCGATGACCTCTTCCATGGCCAGCATAACCGTATACAGGTTGAACAGCACACCCTCCAGAGCGGCGCGGATCATATGCTCTTTTTTGTGACGCAGGGACAAGCCGAAGAAGGAGCCGCGGGCATTCGGGTCCCACAGGGGCGCACGTTCACCGGACAGATACGGGAGAAAGAGCAGGCCGTCCGAGCCGGGGCGTACCTGTTCCGCAATTTGGGTCAGCACATGGTACGGATCAAGCCCCAGTCGTTTGGCGGTTTCCACCTCGGAGGCTGCAAATTCATCGCGAATCCAGCGGAACACAATGCCGCCATTGTTCACCGGGCCGCCGATCACCCACAGCTTTTCGGTCAATGCGTAGCAGAAAAAACGTCCCTTGGCATCGGTCAACGGCTTATCGACCACGGTACGGATGGCTCCGCTGGTACCGATCGTGACAGCGACAACCCCCGGTTTGATGGCATTCACACCAAGGTTGGACAAGACACCGTCACTGGCTCCGATGACAAAAGGAGTCCTCTCCAGCAAGCCCATATCATGTGCACAGGTAGCGTCCAGTCCCTTCAGGACATGAGTTGTCGGCACCAGCTCAGACAACTGCTCCTTCGTCACACCGGCAATACGCAGTGCTTCCTCGTCCCAATCCAGTTGCTCCAAATTCATGAGGCCGGTAGCGGATGCAATCGAATGATCCACGACATATTGCTGGAACAATTGGACAAATACGTATTCCTTGATAGAAATATATTTGTACGTTTGTGCAGCAATATCCGGCAAATCCCGTGTAATCCACATCAGCTTCGTCAGCGGCGACATGGGATGAACGGGGGTCCCGGTGCGCAAGTAAATGTCATGTCCGTTGTATTCATGCTTGAGCGCTTCAGCCCACTTGGCGCTGCGGTTATCTGCCCACGTGATGGAGGCGGTCAGCGGCTTGCCGTTCTTATCCACCGCCAGAACGCTGTGCATGGCCGAACTGAAGGAGACAAACAGCACATGCTCGGCTGCTACTCCGCTTTGTTTCATGACCTCCTGCACCGTTGTCACGACGGCTTTGAAAATATCCTCCGGGTCCTGTTCCGCCGCATCCGGCTCAGGTGTGTGCAGCGGATAGCCTACATGATGCTGGGCAGCAATATTGCCGTTTTCTTCGAAAAGTACCGCCTTGGTACTGGTCGTACCGATATCAACGCCGATCATATACCGAGTGTCTTTCATATTCAATCTCCCCTTCACTTACCGTTATTAGCTCATTATCGTTAAATTAACACACTCAGCAGCATAATCAAACCGAAGGCGACCAGGGAGAGGATGGTTTCCATCGCGGTCCATGATTTGAGCGTCTGCGGAACCGTCATGTTGAAAAATTCTTTGATCATCCAAAAACCGGCGTCATTCACATGCGAAAGGATCAGCGATCCCGCCCCTGTAGCAAGGACAACCAGCTCGACATTCACGCCGGGTGTAAGTGCCAGCACAGGTGCGACAATACCGGAGCCTGTCGTCATCGCGACCGTAGCGGACCCGGTGGCTACACGAATGAGCGCAGCGACCAGAAAAGCAAACACGATTACATTCATATGCGCCCCCGTAGCCACCGCTGCAATGGCCTGACCTACGCCGCTGTCGATCAATACCGTTTTAAATGCACCGCCGCTCCCGATAATTAAGATAATAGAGGCTGTGGGTGCCAGACATTCACTGGTAAAACGGGACAAATCCTCTTTCTTTAAACCACGTGCATAGCCTAGCGAGAAAAAAGAAAACACAGCCGCAATCAATAACGCCATGACCTCATCACCGATGAATTTGAAAAATACCGTAAGTGAATGCATATTGGACGGGTCCACAATTTCAGCGACCGATCCGCTGAGCATCAGGATAACAGGCAGCAAAATCGTAAACAATGTGATCCCAAAAGGTGGCAGCGGCCGTCCTGTTGTATTTGTAAACTGCTCGTCCAGCTTCTCGGAGGGTCTGACCATAATTTTTTTGCCAATCCAGGCACCGAAGACCGGACCTGCAATAATAGCGGAAGGAATACCGACGATGAGCGCATACCCTATCGTGCGTCCGATATTGGCGTTAAAGGCTTCAATCGCGATCATCGGAGCCGGATGGGGCGGCAAAAGTCCATGTACCGTCGATAGCCCCGCCAGCATCGGAATACCGATTTTCAGCAGAGACATATTCATTTTACGGGCGACCGTGAACAGAATCGGAATTAATAAAATAATGCCAACTTCGAAAAATACCGGAATACCCACGATAAAGCCTACGATCATCATGGCCCAATGGACACGTTTTTCACCAAACCGGTCCATAAGTGTGGTGGCAATACGCTCGGCACCGCCGGATTCTGCCATCATTTTACCGAGCATGGTGCCCAGCCCGATGACGATGGCGATGGACCCAAGCGTGCTGCCAAGGCCCTTGGTGATGGAGGCAGTAACTTCATGTCCCGGCATCCCGTTAACCAGCCCGAGAAATACGGAGGAAAGCAGTAGTGAAACAAAGGGATTCCATTTAAACTTGGCAATCAGCAAAATCAAAAGAATGATGGTAATTAGCGCCCACGTAAGTAGTGAAGCGTTATGGCTCAAGCCGAATAGGGTGTTCATGAAGTAGTGCCTCCTTATGCGTTAATGTGTAGTACATGTATACTTGTCGACAACTTTAGTCTAAAAGGAACTGCGCCAGCTTAGAACACATAAAGCGTGGTGCAGCGGCTCTTTTTATACCTTTTGCAGATTAGGACAGACTCTTGCGGTAAGGGGACAGAACGCTGTCGTTTACCGCGTTGCGGGTGTCCCGGTAATGATCCTCGATAAATTCGGACAGCTCCTGAGCGCTCCCTTGGTTTAAAGCGTTTGCAAAGGTACGATGTTTGTGAATCGTGACTTGGGATTCTTCAATCTTGGACGTAAAGCGTTGTTCTGTGGCAGCCAGCATGACCGTCAGGATCAACTGCCTCATTCCGTTCCAGGTGTGGAGAATACGAGTATGGCCTGCTTCCAGCACCAGAGTCTCATGAAAATTGAAGTCCTGAAGAGAAAATTCAACGACGTCTCTGTGCTTGAGAGCGACTTCCATTTTATCAATCATCCGGTTTAAAGCGGTCACCAACCCTGCATTGTCTCTATGTACAAATCTTTGTACAACAAAATGCTCAATCAGCATTCGCACATCGAAAAGCTCCTCCATATCAGCGGGCGTCATGCCTATGACAATCGCTCCCATGCGTTCCAAGCGAAGCAATCCTTCACTGGAGAGCACTTTTAACGCTTCACGAACAGGAGAACGGCTGGTGCCAAAATCGGCAGCAATCTGATTTTCAGATAATACCGTGCCGGGTGCCTGCATACCACGGATAATCTGAAGTCGAAGCTCACAAGCAATCCTTTCACCAAGCGATGCACCCTGTAGCCAGACTGACGGATATTTCATGTGCATACTCCTATCTGGAAATTTCGGTTGCCTCTTTCGGGCATACTTGTATACAAGTTATGAAGTATTATATACCCCGTAAAAGATACTTGTAAACGGTGTCAATGGACATCGGTTCCATTTCAATGCTTTTAGCGTTACAATAGAGGCAGAAAAGAAGCAGAAAAAAGCAGCAGTGAAAGTGGAACGAACACGGAAAAGAAGGAGACCGTTTAATGATTATTATTAAAACCAAAGAACAAATTGAAAATATGAAGAAAGCTGGCGAAATTTTAGCTGCTTGCCACCGGGAAATTGCCAAAATGATCAAGCCGGGTATTACAACATTGGAAATTGATGCCTTCGCGGAATCGTTTATGAAAAAGCATGGCGCAACGCCGGAACAAAAGGGGTACAACGGTTACCAGTTTGCGACTTGTGGATCGCCTAACGATGTCATTTGCCACGGTTTCCCGAACAAGACACCGTTGAAGGACGGGGACATTGTGACGATTGACATGGTTGTAAACCTGAACGGCTGGCTGGCGGATTCCGCCTGGTCGTATGCAGTGGGTAATGTTTCCGAGCAGGCACAAAAGCTGCTGGACGTTACCAAGGAATCCCTGTACAGAGGGATTGAGCAGGCTGTAATCGGTAACCGGATCGGCGATATTTCCCATGCGATCCAAACCTATGCGGAAGCGGAAGGCTTCTCGGTTGTACGCGAATTCATCGGTCACGGCATCGGAGAAGATATGCATGAACAACCGCAGGTGCCGCATTATGGACCACCGCATCGCGGACCGCGCTTGAAGGAAGGCATGGTCATTACAATTGAGCCGATGCTGAATACGGGCACCTACCGCAGCAAAGTGGATGCGGATGGTTGGACGGCGCGTACAATGGACGGCGGTTTGTCGGCGCAATACGAGCATACGCTGGCGATTACAGCGGACGGCCCGATCATTTTGACACAGCAATAAACCAGGTAGGCGTATTACAGAAAAGGGGCTGTCCAAAGGGCAGTCTCTTTTAGCATAGGCACCTCGCTGTTATGTATATTCGCCTTTTCTCGCCTTGTTTAAGGGAGATCATTTGGGCAAGGTGCTAGTCAAAGTAAGTGATGCTGATATGTAACTCTCCGAGCGTCAGAGTCAGTGCGAAGAGCTGATCGAGCAGGCGGATCGGATGCTGTATACTGCGAAGACGGAAGGGCGCAATCGGGAAGCTTTTTCCGGGCAGGTGTGATGCAGCTCTATAACAAGCCCAAAAGACACGACTCCTGTTGGAAGATCGTGTCTTTTGGGTTCAGCATTTTGTAACATTCGATTCCCAACGCTCGAAAGTACAATAGATAGACGAACTAAACCGTTTCGATCTATACATTGCTGATTTGAAATCGCTCTTGGGATTGTTGCAAAATGCTCGGGTGTATGCAACAACATGCTTGCAGCACGCGAGTATCTGTTTGTCAGATTCGGACTTCTGCCTCATTCGGATTAAGCTGACGATATTGAAAATACATACGAAGTCGCCAGTGCAGCAATGTCCCGAAGGCGAGGATGAAAAATAGCCCCGCCGTCTGTGGAATGGTAATGTAGCGCTGGATAAACTCATGCAGCAGCAGGCGAACGATCAGCAGACTGATCAGGATAAAAAAGAAGGTGCGTGAGCGTTGTACAAAAACTTGTCCTTCTTGCATCTCAAACTTGGTGCTGCGGATCAGCGGATACGAGAAAATAAACCAGCCGACCAGAAAAGCACCCATTGCCCAAAGCCAGGGAACTCGTACCTCTGGCACGATAAACATCATAAAGCCAGTGCTCATACCGAGCGGAGGGATGATAATCTTTTTGGCATTAACCGGGCGATGACCTGTCTTCATACGGATGAAAATAGCCGAAACAGCGATCAAGATCATGCCGAAGGTTGCGCCATATTGCAGAATTGGGGTGCTGATATGAATCATGGACTGGGCCCCCTCTATAAGAAATGTAAGCGTTATTGGCCAGACTGCAAATCTTGTTCATTATACCACATATGTAATGGATATATTTAGTTACAGTCTTTCCTCCGGCAAGCGGATTATACGCTCGATTGTGGTGACTGACCCCACGTCCTTGGGCCTCTATCATACTTATGCAAGATTCTCTGCTTGTACCTCTCCTTGCGCCGATTTTTTCTCCTGACGCATGATATACCCCATGGCTGCAATAATAAGGATAAAAGCGATGAGTGCGAGAAAAGGAATGGTAATAAAATCAAACCAGTTCAGATAATCCTGTTCACAGGATACTCTGCCACAGGAGGTTGAAGCCTGCGTAGCCGCTTTGGCGGCTGCATGGATACGCTGAATCGTAAAGTGATAGGCCGAAATGGCGCCTCCAATAATAGCCAGCGGCATGACATAACGACGTATTCCCGTATCTCCCCGAAAATAAGCGATTCCGAGCAAAAGGATTAGGGGATACATCAGAATGCGTTGAAACCAGCACAGCTTGCAAGGCTCGTACCCCAAAATCTCGCTGAGATACAGACTGCCTAATGTGGCCACACAAGCCACAACCCAGGCGGCAAACAAAGCTATATCTGTTTTTTTAAACGATCCAATCATAGTAACGCTCCTTTTTGGATTCAAATAAGAACAAAATGAACTCACCGTGTCTTGTCCGATCAGCAGGCATCTGCTGATATGGATGTCTTATCCATATTGTACTGTATTTTGAGTGCAGGGTCATACTTAAACATATTGACATCATTCACTATCGTTTTTATAATTACAATAGTTTGGGAAGTTAATAAGGATTCAAGATCAGATATATATAATATGAGAAACTTGGGAGTGTGTCCAGAATGTCGAGTATCCAAAAAAACGAAACTCTGTCTGTCATTAGTGAAAGACATGCGGTAAAAAGTTATGTTAAGGATTTTAAATTGCCAGAGGAAGACCTGGAAGCTATTTTGACAGCTGCGATAGAAGCTCCTTCTGCCTGGAATCTTCAACACTGGAAATTCCTCGTGATTGAAACCGAAGCTGACAAGCAAAAGTTGCTGCCTATCGCTTACAATCAGGGGCAAGTAGTGGAAAGCTCTGTGACCATTGCCGTTTTGGGTGATCTGGAAGCGAACCGTAACGCTGTGATTTATGATCAAGCGGTAGACGCTGGTACAATGCCCGCGGAAATCCGTGACGCATTGGTAGGTCAAATCAACGGTGCTTACCAAAACGCACAAGTAGCTCGCGATGCAGCGGTCCTGAACTCTGCTTTTGCGGCACAAAACATTATGCTGGCTGCTAGATCGCTTGGTTATGACACTTGCGCTATGGGTGGTTTCATTCCTGCGCAATTGATCGAGCAATTCAACATTCCTGCACGTTACCTGCCAACCATACTTATTTCTGTAGGTAAAGCACAAGTACCAGCACGTCCATCAGGACGCTTCCCATTATCTGAAGTTGTTGTAAAAGGGAGCTTCTAAGAAGAATTTTTAACATAAAAAGGGTGTTCCTGCAACCGTCGTGGTTGGGGGAACACCCTTTTGTTATGCTTTCGTTGCAAGAAATGCTTCTACCTAATCCGAGCGTTTGGAGACCATATATACCAGCTCCAGCGTCAGAATAGGCAAAAAGACAGAAGCTGGATAGGCCAGATAGCGTGGCTCCCATTGCGGCTTGAACTTATCCTTGAAGCGGCGAAGCCCTTGAAAGCCGTAAAAATGTCCTCCGTATTGAAAAACGAGCCGGGCCAGTTTTTCCTCGCGCAACGCTTTTTCGCTTTGTCCTACTTGGGACAGCGGAGCCATGCCCAGATTGAATGTTGTATACCCGCTGTCTTTGGCCCACTCGATCACTCGTGTGAACAAGTAGTCCATCGTGCCATTCGGTGTATCGGGCAGATGACGCATCAGGTCTATGGAGACCGTCTGTCCACGGTCATAGGCAGGGGCCATCGTCGCGAAGGCGATGATCTTTCCTTCAGTGTCCTTTAATAGCGCAATCGGGGCTAACTGAAGATAAGGCTCCTTGAACCAGCCAAGCGAATAGCCCTTCTCCTTCCGTCCATCCAGCCAGATATTCGAAATGTGACGAAGCTCCTCAATTAATGCTCCATCCAAAGGCGGTTGGATCATCTCGAACGTGTACCCCTCGCGGTCAAAGCGGTTTTTGGCGCTGCGCAGCACCTGATTGCTTTTACCTGTCAGTGTAAAGGACACCAGCGACACCAGCGCTTCCTCGCCCAGCTTGAAAAACCGATAGCCGTTCTCATGGTAGATGGACAAATACTCTGGTGATGCCTGATAAAATACAGCCGTTAACGCATATCGGTCTGCGAAGCGCTGAAATTCCTGAATCGCTTCGCTCACACGTTCCTTCGGACCGAGGGGGTCACCTAACACAATCAGTTTGTCCCGGCTGCGGGCATAGGGAATAACCACTTGTTCGTTCTTGGTCCAATACAGATATTTATCGCCGAGAAAGAGCATATGAGAAACCAAATTGCCGCCCTGCTTTGCCAGAAATTCTTTTAGCTTATCCAGCTCTTGCGAGTCAGGTAGATTGCCGATTCCACGCTGGGGACGGAGGAAGAAATACACCGTCAGGAACACCCACGCCAAAATCAGACTGAACACCGCTGTAACCCCGTAATCGCTGCGATTCATAAAAAAGTCCAGATGGACCTTGGCGTGCAGATTGCGCATAAACGCAGTATTGGAGCCTGCCCCAATCATAAAGTAAGCACCGGTCACGAGCAGAGACAATCCGCCCCAGATTAAAATATTGTGCCGATTCAGCGGCGCACTAACCCGATAAAACCGAGAGCGCGAGATCCACAGCATCAGCGCTACGAACAACAGGAATAGAGCTTCCTCGAAATCCAGACCTTTAATGAAGGTGAAAATGGCCCCTGCAAGCAGCAGTACCAGCGTCAGCCGCAGGGCTCTGCGAATGCGCAGGGATATTCCGTGAGACAGCACCATGAGCATAATTCCGATGATGACGGAGATTTCATGCGACAGGCGCATGACGGGCAGACTGAGCAAATGCTCGGCAAAACGCAGCCGATATAGCAGACCAGGCGTAGCCGCCGACAGAAGGAGCACTACACCGGAGATGAGTACCAGCTTGCCAAGTGCCCATACCCCCAGGTCGGCCAGAAAGCGGAATTGACCAGGCCAGCCCCATACCTTTTGCCAAGCGTTGAGAGAGGTTTCCCAACTTGTCTCTGCCAGTTGACTCAGGCGTTCGCTGCGCGGAATCATTTCCAGCGCAGCCAGCACGAGGCCGATCAACCACGGAATGATGTAATAAAAGACGCGAAAGGCCAGTAGCACAGCCAATGCTCGATCCGAGTTGGCGCCTGCCATTTGCAGCCCGAGCAGGGCAATAATATCGAAGGCACCGACTCCTCCCGGCGCGAGACTGATCAGCCCGGCAATCGCGGCAATTACATAAATGCCGAACACGGCATTCATCGGCAGCTCATGCAACAAGTGCGAGCCGATCCATGCAAAGGTAAGGCCAGCCAGCAGCCATTCCAGCAGCGAAGCGCCGATGGAGGCGGAGATGGTGAACCAGGAAAGCTGGCCTGCTCCCTTGTTGAACCATGTGGCGTACCGTTTGGATCGCTGCATAATCAGGAACAGTGGCAGGTACAGCGCCATTCCCCATAACGCCCAATGAAGCCACGGATGAGCATCCAGCACGGGCTGTACCGGATATAGATGGGCAATCCCGCCCCAGGCCAGCAAAGAAAGCCCGGTAATGACTACAGGCGAAAGGAACACCACCGCAGAGGTGATGATTCCCAGCGGCACGCCGCTTTTTTTGTACAGCACCGTGCGCAATCCCGCTCCTGTAAAGCCAGCGAAGCCAAAGACGTTATTGAAGGTGTTCGAAATCCAGGCGTACCGGAATGTCGCTGCGGGCTTGACCTGTAGCTTGAAATGATGCCTGATCACGTAATCGTATGCGCTCATGGCGGCCACGGCTATCAGTGAGAACAAGCCGATTTCGATGAGAAAGGTAGCATCCATTCGCCGCAGCTCATGAAGCATACGTGCCAGATTGAAGCTTTTCAGCTCACGTCCGGCCTCCCATATAATAAAAGCCAATACAGCCAGCGGAAGCAAAATACGTGTCAGCCGCTGCCTGTAGATGGTCATCATGAACTGTACGATTTTAAAGGATTGGATCGGTTTGTGATTTGAATTCATAGATTCACCTGCCTGAAAAATAATGAAATAGATTCTGAATGATACACGGAGATATCATGCCCATGAACAGGCTACTATATATTATACCTGTATTAAACGCTTGAATAACAACAGAAGGGTTACGAAAGCTGGATTTTGGATTGATTGCCGTAAATAATTCCAATATAATGATGGAAAACCTAGTCATTTACTTGGTAATGGAGCTGAACGGAAATGAGTATGTGGGATCGTGATCTTTTTGTACGTCGATTGGAGCTGATGTGGCCGCAGGATGCTGACGAAAGCCGGTATCCATTTAACTTAAAAGCCATGCATCAATGGAATGAGCTGAAATTTCACCCGTCTGTTACCTATATTGTTGGAGAAAACGGTGTGGGTAAATCAACGCTTATGGAAGCGATAGCGGTCGCGTGGGGATTCAATCCGGAGGGCGGCACCAAAAATTTTAATTTCTCTACACAGGCCACGCATTCCTCGCTGCATGAGTATGTCCGGCTGGTGAGAGGGGCCCGCAAGCCGCGGGACGGTTTCTTTTTCCGTGCAGAAAGCTACTACAATCTGGCGACTCATATCGACGAGCTGGATCGGGAAGGAGGGGGCCGGCCCATCCGAGACTCCTATGGAGGAAAATCGTTGCATGAGCAGTCGCATGGCGAGTCTTTTTTTGCCGCATTTTTGCATCGGTTTGGAGGTCAGGGGCTGTATATTCTGGATGAGCCAGAGGCTGCGTTATCGCCCCTGCGCCAGATGGCCATGCTTGCACGTATCCACGAGCTGGTACAGCAGGGCTCGCAGTTCATCATTTCTACGCATTCCCCGATTTTGATGGCCTATCCCGACTCCGTCCTGTACCACCTGACACATGAAGGAATAGACACCCGGACGCTGGAGGAAACCGATCATTTCATCATCATGAAACAATTTCTGAACAACAAGGAAAAGATGATGCAGGAGCTATTCGAAGATCCCCAATAAGGAATGGGTGAACCTCAAGAGAGCTATCCATACTCGTACAACTTAGACTTTAGCTACAAGAAGGTGACCTATACGTTGGTCCAAGCAGATGAGATTGAAGTTTTGTCTTTTTGCTCAAATATTCACCGGATCTGCACCTTATTATTGGTTATCATGCTCATTTATGGTATATGTATAAGGGAAAATAAAATGAGTATACTGCTCTTTTGATGAGGTGCGAATGTGAAGCTCACATAAAAACCCCGGATCCTTCGCACCTCGAAATTTGTCGAAAAACATTAAATTAGTTTTCTTCAGTAGAAGTCAATGGTTGATTCAAGCCTTTTTGGCATCGTTTTTTGCTAAAATGTATGGAATTTATATCATTAAGGTATGAATTACTGCATTTTCGCTGTCGCACTCTATATGAGTGCGTGGATTGAAATATCTTAGCGCTACCGTGTTCATGCACCCCTGCAATCAGTCGCACTCTATATGAGTGCGTGGATTGAAATCGTGTCAGGATGGTTTGCCCGGTGCATCGCGATAGCTGGTCGCACTCTATATGAGTGCGTGGATTGAAATGTATGTGCGTAATAGTAATTGTTAAGGTCTATAGACAGTCGCACTCTATATGAGTGCGTGGATTGAAATGGGTTAGGTCGAGACAAGGCAGAAACGGAACGAGGTCGCACTCTATATGAGTGCGTGGATTGAAATTTTGACTGCATCCCCGACTTTATCAAGCTGAAAGGCCCGTCGCACTCTATATGAGTGCGTGGATTGAAATGCCAAGTGGAACTAAAAAGAATGGAATGCCTGTAGTCATAGTCAAATATGTAAGCTGAATTAAAAAATGTACATGGAAAACTTAATGGACGGAATGGCACGATAGGTAACTTTTACGAATTGCATATAGCAGATTGGGATCAAGCGCCTTTGCATGAAATTTAAAATTAGGGTTCTTCCAGTATTATCCTGGTAGTTCCTTTTTTTGTGCATTGTATATAGAACGCATGTTTGTATATAATTAATGCAGAAGAGTTATCTACCTGCTCCACGATGCCAAATGCAAGCTGCTAAGACTATTTCAGATTATTGATAATATTTAAGTGTGATTTATGATTGTTATTTGCTCGTGGGTCTATTAATATAGTGAAGAGTTTTGAACTAATAGTTGCAAAATAAGATTTTCGTATGCGAAATAAATAACCTTAGGAGGACAACACGCAACATGTCAGAATCACAATTGAAAATGGGGCCGTTGGTCATTTTAATGATTAATATGTTTATTGCCATGCTGGGAATTGGCCTCATCATTCCGATCCTCCCCAAATTCATGGGTTCCCTCGGAGGCACTGGTGAAACGGGAGGCTACCTGGTTGCCGTATTCGGCTTGACCCAGTTTCTGTTTTCACCGTTGGCTGGTGAATGGTCCGATAAATATGGACGCAAAAAAATGATCATTATCGGTTTGGTGATCATGACGATTTCTTCAGTATTATTTGCCATAGGGCATTCGTTGACGATGCTGTATATATCCCGTTTGCTCGGAGGCGCAGGGGCTGCCTTTATGATTCCTCCGATGATGGCTTATATTGCCGACATTACGACGGTACACAATCGCGGTCGGGGAATGGGTTTGTTGGGCGCGGCCATGTCTCTCGGGTTTGTTATCGGTCCTGGTGTGGGCGGCTTGCTGGCAGATATTTCGATACGCACGCCTTTGTACGTTTCGGCTGGAGTATCGGGTGTAGCTGCCCTGGTTTCGTTGATTTTGCTGCCCGAAACCTTGTCGATGGAGAAACAGTTGAAATTCCGGAATGCCAAAGTCAAACGCGACAATGTCATTAAGCAGTTTGCACTTTCTTTTCGCAAGCCGTACTTCATGCTGTTGATTATGATTTTCACCCTAACCTTTGGGCTGACGCATTTTGAAACGATGTTTCCTTTCTTCGTGACAGGCAAGTTTCATTACAATGAGCGCGATATTGCTATCATTATTACGGTAGGGGCACTGGTCGGAACGATAATTCAGGCGGTTGTGATCAGTCCGTTGTTGAATCGTTTTGGCGAAAAAGGTGTTATTATCGGCTCTTTTCTGTTTTCCGCGATTTCTCTTGTGCTTATGCTGCTCTCTGGCAACTTTTATTATGTACTCGGGGTATCGCTCATCTTCTTTACTGCAACGTCGCTGCTGCGACCAGCCATTAATACGGCTTTATCCAAAATGGCCGGGGATGAACAGGGAGTTGCAGCCGGGATGAATAATGCCTATATGAGTATCGGTAACATTTTGGGACCTGCGCTGGCGGGTACGTTGTTTGAGGTGCATATCAATCTGCCGTACATTTTCGGGGCGGTTATTCTCATCCTTAGTTTGGGACTGGCTGTAAAATGGAACAGCAAAGGTACACAAACGACAGCGGTTTAATGTTATTTTTCCTGTAAACATAGTCTCTTTTGGTGCGATCTGTGACGTTCTTGTGAACCACGGGTCGCGCCGAAGGAGACTATTTTTGGTATACATAGAGAAATGGTTAATGAAACGACTGCTTCGTGGGTAATAATGCATGGTAAGTTTACAAGGAAGACACAGAAATGAGATATAGCTCGAAAAAATCTGGGCAACAGCCCAAAGGAGACGAGAGCCGATGAAAGAGTGGAATGAACAGCTATTTTATACAGGAACTTATGCGCCTCGCCATGAGAGAGGAATTTATGTATGCGCTTTACATGTTGAAAACGGTGATTTGCGTATCATTGGAGGCGTGGAAGGAATCGAGCGGCCTTCATTTCTGGCGTTGCACCCGGATGGGACCAAGCTGTATGCCGCCAGCGAGACAGAGGAAGGCGAGCTGTATGCATATCAGGTACATGCGCAGACGGGAGAGTTGCACCCATTGGATCGAAAAGGGAGCGGAGGGGCGCACACTTGCTATGTCTCAGTGACAGCGGATGGACGGTATGTGCTGGCTTCCAATTATTCAGGCGGCAATGCCGTGGTATTCCCGGTGACGGAAGCTGGCGGGTTGGCGGAAATGTCGGGGCAGGTCCAGCATACCGGCTCAGGTATTCGCCAGGACCGTCAGGATGCGGCACATCCGCATTCGATTATTCCTGATCCTTCAGGGCAGTACGCAATGGTATGTGATTTGGGGCTGGATCAGATTGTGGTATACCGTTTGACGGAAGACGGGAAGCTGGTGACCCATCGTGAGGCAGAGTTGCCGCCCGGTTCCGGTCCGCGTCATCTGGTTTTTCATCCTTCGCGTCCCTATGCCTTTGTGGCTAACGAGCTGAATAATACTGCCGCTGTATTTAGCTACAACGAACGCAACGGGGAGCTTCAATTGCTGCAAAGCTTGTCCACGCTGCCGGAAGGCATCATAGATGTGGAAAATACAGCCGCAGACATTCGGATTACGCCTTGTGGACGCTATCTGTATGTGTCAAACCGAGGGCATAACAGCATCGTGCTGTACCATGTCGATCTGGACAGCGGCAAGCTGGAGACGGTTGAATGGGTGGAGACTTTTGGCAGCACGCCGCGTAACTTCAACATCCTGTCCGGGTATCTGGTTGTCGCGAATCAGGACGGAAATAACATCGTATCCTTTGCTATTCATAGCGAAGACGGACGATTGACTCGAACAGGATATGTGCTGGAAGTTCCTTCACCCGTGTGTATTGAGCCTGTGCGGCAGTCATAGCGTATGGCAAAAAGGCACGTTAGAAGAAGATAAAAAAATAAAAACACGGCGCTTTGCTTGCCATGAACGCATGGGGCAAAGGGCAGTGTTTTAGGGTCTGAGAAGAACAGGCTCTGAAAGTTTATTTGCTGCTGTCGCCAGCTTCTACTGTTGCTGTTTTCGTATGGTTTTCCGCAGGCTTGTAGTACAAGCGGAACAGAATGTCCTGATTGTAGTTACCGAATCCAGTACCGAACAGGGTAACTCCTCCAACATGCTGGGCATCATCCAGAATGGCAATTCGGAATTTCCATTGCTTCTGGTCAATCAGCAGCTGGCTTAAGGTCACATCGGATATTTGCTTGCCGTCCATAAAGGTACCCTTAGACGTAACGCGAAGTCTTTTGAGCAGACCGTATTGGTTGATAAAATCAGGCCACCATGCAGGTGTGTATTTCCCACGGTTATCGCCGAAATCTCCCGGGCTGGTCCAAGTCCCCAGATTCACATCGTTCAGGAAAAAGGTAATGTCCGAAGGCCAGTTGTCGTTGGTAAAAGGGGCCTCGGACGATAGTTCCATCGAAATTTCCAGCTCCTCGGCCTTTTGGCTGGACAGGAGGAAATTTGGTACTTTATAATCCATATATCCTTGACTAAACCACAGAATTTTGGAATTGAAGCGCTCAGGGTCCAGGAACGAACGAGGCTCGTCGAATTCTCCGATAATTTTCTCGACGGTAGCCAGCCCGCAGGTCGGCTGAATTTCAAAATCCGTAAAGTGCCCGACGGAAATCTCCGTCTGATGAAATTGCCGTACATCCTGCTGATAGCGGGGCATAGCTATTTCAATTTTGTCCGTAGCCAGTGAGCATACTTTCTGAACGCCACCGCGCCCGGGCAGCATTTTGGTCGAAATAATGGACGCTCTCTCCAGCTTTTTGACATGCATGGTCATGATGGCACTGCTTAGTCCCAGTGCTTCCGCCAGCTCGCGTATATTCATAGGCTTCTCCGCAAGCAGAACAATCATGTTCAGCCGAACCTCACTGGCCAGCGCTTCATATACGGGAAGTGATTTTTCAGAAATGTCCAGTTGCATAGTTCCTCCAATTCTAACGCACATCAACAATTGATGATAGTTTAACATATATGGATTTTTTTCAAATATTCATACATAAAAAACGATATGATTTACATTTATATAAACAATATACCCTTTCCTTGATTGCTGGCACAAGCTTAACCCTTCAAAAAGTCTAAAATTGTTCAAAAAACAGGACACCCCATAAAACCATTCGGTGTCTGTCGGGATGTCCTGTGATGGGATGTGGTTTTAACGTTCATGCTGTAAACGATCTTGCATCGCTTGCCGTCTAGGAACGGCTATGTTCCTCCGCCAAAGAAGAGTCGGACGTGTTGTCTTTGTCTGTCGTGTGCATTTCCTGATGTTGAGAAGGATCGGCCTTCATCAAGCCAGGATGACCGGCATAAGGGCGATCACTCCGTGAGCGGCCCCGGGTGAGCCGGAAGCCGATCAAAAACAAGACAAGCTGCACAGCCAGTATGTAGGGAGAAGCTTCCGGTCCGATCCATTGAAACAGGGCAACGGCGGCGATCACCATGGACAACAGGCTCGTTGGAAAATGGGATGCCGTCACATCCAGATCATTTTGTCTGCGCAGGGTCATCAACCGATATACGTACAGCAGGGCGATCAAGCCGGAAACAAATCTCATCCATGTACACCCTATGAGCCATGAGGCAGATGGCACGGCTTCGGGCAGACCAGGATAGATAGTACTATACGACATTAGTTCCACAATCAGCCGTGAGATTAGCCACACTATACCCGCCAGCGCCAACGGCCCGGCTGCGGGACGCAGCAGCTTCCATAAAGCCGTACCCCAGCCCGGAGCATGCGATTCCAGCAGAACAAGCCGACGTTCGTCGATCAATTTGCTCATTTCGCGCTCCAGTGATTTGAGAAGCAACTCCCTGCGGAATGCGTCACATTCTCTTAGAGATGCCTGAACCTGTTCCTGAAGGTGAGGGGTTAAATAGGGAGCAGCCTTCGCTTCCTGAAGGGCATGAATCAGTCCACTCTGATGCTGGCGTGTTTCGTTGCTGCTTAAGCTGTACTGAGTAGAGGTTTGGAGATAGCCTGCCAACCGTCCGTAGATACGTAGCGATTCCTGTAATTCATTCAGCCGCTGCTGACGCGAATTTCGAAGCTGGGCTGCGCTGTGAACATACAGCCATACCAGCAAAGCCAATGCCAGCAGGACGGCAATCAGACCGGGTGAGATATATGCGGCCAATGCCGCGAAGTCCGTCGGGGACACCCGCAATCCCTCCTTCCATTGTTCTTTCTACACTATTGCACAGACTACACAGGCATTTCAAGGGCTTGGTCACGTCTGACAGAGATATATGAAGTATTTTTTGGTAAAATAGACAAGATTACAAGCAGGGAGGGGAGATTCAGCATGAACGAGTATATAGAAAATACCGCAGAACAACATAGAGGATCGAATCACCCGGACGGACAGCTTCGCGTGGAGTACGTCATTCCATCTGTAGAGGAGTATCGGGCACTGCGAAAGGAGGCGGGTCTGACGCAGATTACGGAAGCAGCAGCAGCCAAGGGCCTGCCGAACAGCCTGTTTGCGGTGACGCTGCGGATCGGGCAGGAATTGATCGGCATGGGCCGGGTGAGCGGTGATGGCGGTGTTTTCTTTCTGGTTACGGATATTGCAGTCAAGCCCTCCCATCAGGGAAAAGGTTACGGGCGTATGCTTATGGAAGAGGTTATGTCCTATTTGAAACGTGAGGTTCCGGCGGGTAGCTTTGCGACGCTGATCGCAGACAAGCCAGCCGACCGCTTGTATGCGCAATATGGCTTCCAGTTGGTCAGTCCTGGATCGGAAGGAATGTACTGGCGGCAGCCGGGCGGGCTGTAAGAGAAGCAGGTTTAAGCTGAGGCTAAAGCGGATAAGTAATAGTAAGTAAATCATAGACAGGAAGAAGGCAAGGACAGATGAAAGTCATTATTTTTGGAGCAACAGGAACCATTGGTCAAGCATTGGTGAAGGAGGCCATCAAGCGCAAGTACCAGGTGACGGCGGCGGTGCGTGATCCGCAGCGTGTAACGGATCAAAGTGAGTATTTGAAGGTTGTTCAAGCGGATATTCTGAATCCTGATTCCGTAACAGCCGTGGCCAAAGGACATGATGCCATGATCAGCGCTTATGGTCCCAAGTTTGGAGCTGAGGAAGAATTGCTCGAAGCAACCCGTTCTTTACTGGAAGGAACCCGGCGTTCCGGCGCAGAGCGCATACTGGTGGTTGGCGGAGCCGGTAGCCTGAAAACGGAAAACGGTGAACGTCTGATGGATACCGCCGAGTTTCCGGAGGAAGTCAAGCCACTGGCAGCCGCACATGCCGATGCACTGGAGCTGTATTGTGCTGCGGATGTGGACTGGACATATTGCAGTCCTGCCGCAATCATTGAGCCGGGACGGCGTACAGGGCAGTTTCGCATTGGCTTGGACCATGTAGTTGTTGATGAATTGGGTCACAGCCGCATCTCGGTTGAGGATTATGCAGTAGCCCTGATTGATGAGCTGGTAGAAGGGGAATTTGTAAATTCTCGTTTTACGGTTGGATATTAAAAAAAGGATGGCACTACGGGAGGCGAAGAAGTATGTATATTGTGACCGCCGAAGAAATGCGGCAACTGGATCGGTATACGATTGACAAGCTGGGCATCCCGGCCCTTACCTTGATGGAAAATGCCGGGCGTGCGGTAGCTGACGAGGTATTGAAGCTCTACGCTCTGGAAAGTGGATGGAGCCATAAGGGCTTCTCGGAAAGCCACGTGGATTCAGCATACGGTATGGAACGCAGATATATAGTGGGGCAAGATGCTGCCAAGCAAGGATATGATGAAGGTCCAGCCTATGGTGAACAGGTCGCCCACTCAGGTCCTGGGGATACGCCGGGACATGGTGGTGTTATTCGGACGGAGCCTTGGAGCCACGGGCGACATGCCGTGTGGGAACGGGAGCATTGGTATATTCTCGTAGGCAAAGGCAACAACGGCGGTGACGGACTGGTGGCGGCCCGTCATTTGACGGATGCGGGTCTGCGCGTCACCGTCGTGTACGCCGAGTCGCCGGACACGCTGCGCAGCGAAGCAGCAGCGCAACGCGATACCATCGCGGCTCTGCACATCCCGGTCCTTGTCTACGGCCGGGATGCCTTCGACCTGCGCGACGCCTCCGGCATCGTCGATGCCCTGCTGGGCACGGGCACACAAGGCCCGCCGCGCGAACCCTACGCCTCGCTGATTCGCGAGGCCAATGCCAGCGGCGTGCCGCTTGTGTCGGTAGATGTGCCCAGCGGCCTCGATGCCGACACAGGTGCACTGTACGAGCCGTGCATTCGCGCACGCGTCACCGTATGCCTCGCCTGCCTGAAGTGTGGGCTCGTCCAATACCCGGGCGCCGAGGCCGCAGGCGATGTAACGGTACGCTACATCGGCGTTCCGCCCGGGCTTGCCCGTGAGCGCGGCGTACAGCTACGGCTCCTGACCGCGACATGCTGCGCGAAGCGCTGGGCGTGGACGTGAGCCGCAGCCGCGTGCCGGACGGGCACAAGGGCACCTACGGGCACGTTCTCGTCGCCGCGGGAAGCCTGCGCATGAGCGGCGCGGGCCTGCTGGCCGCACGTGCCGCCCTGCGCATCGGCAGCGGCCTAGTGACGTGGGCGGTGCCCGAGGCGCTGCTGCCGCGACTCATCGGAGCCGCGCCGGAGCTGATGCTCGCTGCCGCAGCCGCAGGTGGAGACGGCGAGTGGAACGCCGGCTCCGCGGATGAGCTGCTTCAGCTCGCGCAGGCGCGCGATGTGCTGGCCGTCGGCCCCGGCCTCGGCCGCTTCGCGGGAGACACCGGCTGGCTGCGCCGCCTGTGGGAAGAATACGGCGGCCCGCTCGTACTCGATGCGGACGCCCTGAACATCCTCGCTGCGGCGGGGCCAGAGCTTGAGGCTTGGAAGCCGAGAGGCGCGGCGGTTGTACTGACGCCGCACCCCGGCGAGATGGCTCGTCTGCTGGGCCTATCGACGGCCGAGGTGCAGCGTGACCGCATCGCTCATGCCCGGCAGTATGCCCGGACACGCGGGGTCACGCTGGTGCTCAAGGGAGCGCGTACCGTCATTGCGTGCCCGGACGGTACGGTTTATGTCAACACGACAGGCCACGCCGGGATGGCGACAGGCGGCGCGGGTGATGTGCTGACAGGGATCATCGCAGGCTTGCTGGCGCAGGGCTTGAACGCTTCACAGGCAGCAGCCTTTGGCGTGTACTTGCACGGCGCGGCTGGAGAAACAGCCGCGCGTCATCGCCAGCATGCCGCCTCGGTCATTGCGGGTGATATTATTGAAGCCCTATAGACCATAACAGCAAGGGCAGGAGGAAGGCCAGGATGATCTGTACCCCAAATCCACTACTCAGCCGGGGTCTTCCCGCATAATGCCTTCCCCGATAATACAGTAATGTAATCACGGTACCCGCGATGCCGTTGCTCCATGAGATGCCCGCTCCTTCAGGGGATATAAAAGAACCAAGCAGGAGGAAGATACTGAATCCTGCGGCAAGGTACAGGATGAGCCGCTCCGGCTTTCGCAGCCAGGGCAAGAGGTCGTGCAGCGCATCGGCGGCAAGAGCTGCCGGTAGGGCAAAACCATATGCCCACAGCTGCGCGGTCAGCTCACCGTTATTGCCTGCTATGGCTACAGGAATCCCCGTCATCGCCTCTGCTATATAGCAATAGGCCCATATCAGGCCAAACACCAGCCCTCCGCAAGCCAGTTTATTCAGCGCATAACAACCCAGCTCCATCCGCCAAGGCATCTTGGGATTATATTCATTCCATGGATGTCTCATGTTGCGATTCCTCCTTAGTACACTTCATTACAATCAGTAATCTGCAACCAATCAAGGAATTTATTTTCAATTACACTCCGCTGACGCTTTATGGCATTTCATTTTACGTTAGCTGTGTATCATGGTCCTAAGAAATAATGACAGCGGATAGCCGCGTTACGGAGAGGCGGGGATTGCATGATACAAGCGGTTATTTTTAATCTCGAAAGTACATTGTTGGACCCCGGAGGACGAGGCTTAATCCAGGGAATACGTGATATTTTCAGATGGAAGGGTGTTCAGGTAACCGAAGAACAGGCATCTTATGGGCGAGGATTACCGATCCGTGATCATATTGCGAATGTGCTGGCACTTTCAGAGGTTCGGAAAAAATGGCTAGATTGCTTCGGTACGCATCCCGGGAGAACGGATATTGAGCATATTTATCTTGAGCTTGTGCCTGTTCTCCGTTCTTTGATCCAGGGAGCTGAGCCCACTTTCGGTATCGATAAAGCGCTGAATGAGCTGCAGGATCGGCGGATTCAGTCAGGCGCTACCGCATCTTGCCCGATGGAGATGCTGGGCAACGTTTTTACGCCTGCACAGTCCCCATATGCACTGGATTGCACAGTAGCTCCCTGTGAAGTTTCGCAAGGGCGTCCTTATCCATGGATGATCTATGAGATTGCACACCGCTTACAGGTTTTCCCGCTTAGCGATATTGTGAAAGTAGGAGATACGGCAGCTGATATGCAAGAGGGCAGGAATGCCGGTGTGTGGACAATAGGTGTGTTGAATCATAGCGAAGGTGCGCTGACCACGTCGCAAGCAACTAGCCGTGAATCCGACGACAGAGTGGCTGAGGAACGGCGCAGACAGAGCGTATACGGATTAAAAAGGGCAGGAGCCCACATCGTCATGAACTCGGTCGCTGACTTGCCGCGTATTTTGCGTGAAATCGAAATGCTCCAGCATACGGGCGGCTATCCTTCCTATACAAAGCAAGTGAAAACAGCGTTAATGCCTCCATCGTGAGCAGCGTTGATACACTGTGGAGCTATGGATTGGATTATACGGTTCTAGGGTATATGTATGCACCATATCGGACGAAAGTGAACTTCTCAGGTTCTGGGCATGCGACTATTTTAAAATTGTCAGACAGGATCGTCAGATTGTGGGATACTTCGGACAACTCTCTTATTTTCATCAGCTTGGCGATGTTGGTCACGAGAGCTTCGTTATTTTGCTGCAAGGTGGATAAGGATGCGTTCTTGATGGAATGTTTGGTGGTCCATAAAATAAAGCCGCTGATGACAATCAAAGGGATAAGCAGAATGAACTAAAAATGAATAGATAATCATATATTTGATTGATTTTTTTATGCAAAAAAGCCTTAGCCCGTTTCTGTTGAACCCATCCCCAAAGGGCGAAGCTGGTTCATAGAACTGGGCCAAGGCCTTTTCTGTTAAGTAGAGAATTCATGCGATCTGAATGACTTGTACGCCCCATGCCAAACCCGCGCCGAATCCGACCAGCATCACAATATCACCGGCATGAATGCGCTGTTGTTCCATGGCTTCCGCAAGCGCAATGGGAATAGAAGCCGCTGACGTATTTCCGTAATTTTCGATATTCACAAAAAATTTATCCAGAGGAATATTCATCTTGCCAGCGGCACTCTCGATGATTCGAATATTGGCTTGATGTGGAATGATTAAAGCAATATCATCAATGCTTAATTTCAATGTTTCCAGAGCTTTAGTTAGCATAGATTCCACAATACGCACCCCAAACTTGAAAACCTCTCGACCTTGCATGGTGATGGGGCCTGTAACCGGGGATGTCAGCGCTTCTGCCCCACCTTCTTCCGAGCCTAACAAGGAGAAGCATGGGAAAGCACCAGGACGAGATTGAAGGACGACAGCGCCTGCCCCATCTCCAAACAGGACAGCAGTATTACGGTCCTGCCAATCTATGATTTTGGAGAACTTGTCTGCTCCAATCACCAGAGCGTTGTGGTAGGCGGCCGATTTCATCATGTCGCTGCTGACCGAAAGGGCGTACACAAAACCGGAGCAGGCTGCCGATAAGTCGAATGCAGGTGCGCGGCTTCCGAGCTTTTGCTTGACCAGCATGGCTGTGGAGGGGAAGGCATAATCAGGAGTTGAAGTCGCCACAACAATGAGATCCACGTCTTCCGGGGATAATTGGGCACGGCTTAAAGCCTGGGTTGCAGCAACGACGGCAAGGTCAGAGGTGTCCGTGGATGCTTCTGCAATATATCGCTGACGGATGCCTGTTCGTTGGCTGATCCATTCATCGGATGTGTCCAGAGATGCGGCTAATTCCAAATTGGTTACCAGGGATGTCGGAACGTAGAATCCGGTACCTGTAATTGTAACCCCGTTCAGGTTGAGTGCTGATTGCATTTATGTTTCCCTCCAATGAAATAATCACACAAAAGACCGTAAAGACCAAAAAAACCAAAAAACAGTATGGATAAAAATATAACACAGGCGAATGAAAAAGAAAATATGCAAAGAGCAGCTTGCTGTACGGAGGAATCTGGAGTGATCCTGCTGCTTGATTATATAGATATTCAGTGCTAAGATTTAGACACAAAAAACCCAAGAACCTATTCGCAGGGGATACACAGGGAGGTATACAACGCTACCGTGTCACTTACTAAACGTCGTCTGCAATTTCTGCATACATTAGTGGATTTGTATCAAAAAACGAATTTACCCATTCATTACGAAGCCTTGGCTAAATCATTAGGCGTTAGCAAATGGACGGCCTATGACATGCTGAAAGAAATTGAAAAGCTTGGTTTTATTACGCGCAGCTACGAGGTGAATGCCAAGGTAACCGGACGATCTCAGGTTGTATTTGTGCCTACAGATAAAGCTTCGGATTTGTTCAACCAGTCCCGGAATGAATTAGTGGATCTGGTGGATTGGAAAAAAACCGTCGAGAATATCTCGGGACTGCTCAAGGATTTGAACAACACAAGTCCCAATGAGGCGGTCCGAAAAATTTGGGCTGAAATTCCTGAAGCCAGTGTCAGAATCAATTTTTGCGCCTATATTATAGGGCTGCTTTTGATGTACTTGAAGAAGCTGGGAGGTAAAAGAGGTCCCTGGATTCAGCAGATTGTCCTCACAGCGCCAAGCAAGGAAATGGGCATGACCATGTTTGTTGGCAGTGTGTTGGGTATGGCCGTACAAACGATGAACGATGAACTGGGCCTTGAAATTACGGAGCTGGTTTCCCGTTTTCTGCAATCCATTTCGGATCTTTCTGACGAGGAAAAAGGGTTGCTTTCCGATTTTCTAAGCGAGGCTTTTCATTTTTGAATATAACAGGAATGAATCATTCGTGGGGAGAGGAAGCTGCCTCCTTACGTTTAGTTTTTGGGTCTTTTGTGTATGTACGCATACAGTAAATACATGTAAAGGGGTTGCGCATATGCCGAAGGCAGGATTGGTTTTGGGTGGGGGAGCAGTCAAAGGACTTGCTCATTTGGGGGTACTGAGAGCGTTCGAAAGACACGGGATTCAGGTCGATTGTATCGTCGGTACGAGTATGGGCGGCATTGTTGGCGGACTTTATGCGGCGGGTGTTCCTGCGGATGCTCTTTTGGATTGTATTAAAAAGACACCTAAATACCGTCTGTTGGATATCGGCATACGCCATCGTGGTTTAATTGCCGGTAACAGCATGAATACGGTGGTGAATGAGCTGCTGCAACAGCATGGACAGCATACGCAGAAGATCGAGGATCTTCCTATCCGTTTTAAAGCTGTTTCTGTCGATTTACTGGAAGGCAAGCAATTCATTTTTGAACAAGGTGATTTGGTGACAGCACTGCGGGCTACGATGGCGTTTCCCGGCTTATTCGCTCCTGTGATGCATGAAGGCAAGATGCTGGTCAACGGAGGGGTATTAAACAATTTGCCTGTAGAAGAGATGAGTCGGGAAGCAGATTGTTTAGTGATTGCTGTTGATGTGGCACGGGGACATGAAAAGAAGCCGCCGCGCAATATGGTGGAAGTTGTATACCGCTCTTACAGCTTGATGACCGCCGAGCGAAAGTATAATAGTCTCCGGCTTGCAGACGTTGTCATTCGCCCTGAAGTCGGACATATTGCGGCGTTTGATTTTACAAAATGGCCTGAATGTGTCGAGGCTGGCGAGGAAGCGGCCGAATGCATCATGGATGAGCTGAAGCTGCAAATAGCCAATCACGGACAACCAGCACAGATGCATGTTTAGTAGGTAAAAGAAAAGAAGTGCCTCTAACCATAGATGGCCTGTGAGACACTTCCTTATTTTATACTTATGATCTACAGCTATTCTTACAAATCGTCAAATCCGTTGTCGTCTCCGACCTTGCCGTAATTGCGCGATTTTGCTTCAAAAAAGTCTGTTTTTGTCGCGTTCAGCGCTTCATCCGAGAACGGCTTGATCCAAGGCATACAATTTACGTCTACTCCTTCGTAGGCTTTGTCCATACCGAGCAGTCTCAGGCGCATGTTCGCCATGTACTTGATATAATCGCCCAGCTCGTTCAAGTCGATGCCGCGAACCTCTTTGAGCGTGTAATGCGCCCAGTTTGTTTCCAGCTCCACTGCGCGGTCAATCATGCGGTAGACATAATCCGTATTTTCCTTCGTGTCCAGCTCAGGGAAATCAGACAGCAATTGCTTGAACACTTCGGCAAAAAAGTAGCAATGCTGATTTTCATCCCGCTGAATATACGAGATCATTTGGCTGGTCGACATCATCTTCTGGTCACGGGCCAGATTGTAGAAGAAAGCGAACGTACTATAGAAGAAAATGCCCTCCAGAATCAGGTCCGCCACCATCGCCTGGAAAAAGGTTTGCGGATTTTGCTCATCACGGAACTCCTGGTAAATGTCCGAGATGAATGTATTACGCTCCAGCAATACAGGATCATTTTTCCAGTATTCAAAAATTTCCTTCTGCTCCTGATCCGATACCAGAGAGGACAGCACGTAGGAGTAGGACTGGTTATGCACGACTTCCTGCTGCCCGATAATGGCCGACACAGCTTCCAGTGAGGAATCGGTAAAGTAGCGTTTTACATCCCCGACAAACATCGTTTGCATGGAATCCAGCACGGCCAGCAGGCCGATGTTGATTTTGAACGTGCGCTGTTCTTCGGCATCCAGTGTTGGGAATTGGGATGCGTCCTTGGACATCGGGATTTCATCCGGAATCCAGTGGTTGAGCAGCAGCACCTTGTACAGCTTGTACATATGCGGCATGCGAATATCGTTCCAATTCAGAATGCCGGAGTTTTCGCCTTCAATAATGCGGGTAGAGCGGTTAGGTGCTTCCGTGTTAAAAATCTTTTGTAACTGCATGGGAGATTCTCTCCTTCTTTATATTAGGATGCACAGCTATCGCATTCTTCAATCGTCAGTGCGCGACTGCGTACATAATAGGTTGATTTCATACCTGATTTCCAGGCATGGATGTGCAGTTCCAGGAATTCAGTAGCTTTGATATCCGGGCGCACATACAGATTAAAGCTTTGGCCCTGGTCAATATGACGCTGACGGGCAGAGGCCATGTTGATCGAAGCATGCTGATCCAGCAGGAAAGCCGTTTTGTAGTACCAGATCGTTTTTTCGTTTAAGTCCGGTGCAGGGTTAGCGATCTTGTAGGTTGTTTTCTCTTCATAGGAAAGCAGCTCATACAATGGATCAATGCTGGCCGTAGAACCTGCAATGATGGACGTGGAACCGTTAGGCGCAATGGCGAACAGCCATGCGTTGCGGACACCGTTTTGTTTGACTTCTTCCGCAAGCTCACTCCACTCGGACGTGGTGACAAATTTGCCTTCACGAGTACCGTCTGTATAGCCACGGGACGTGAAATAATGCCCGGTAGACCAGTCGGAGCCTTCAAATTTGGCATAACGGCCTTTTTCCTTCGCCAGCTCCATGCTCGATTTTACAGCCAAATAGTTAATTTTTTCGTATAAATGATCGTTATAGGTTACCGCTTCATCGGATTCCCAACGGATGCCTTCGAGTGCGAGCAGATGATGCAGTCCGAATGTACCCAGACCGACTGCGCGATATTGGCTGTTCGTATATTGTGCTTGCAGCACCTCAATGTTGTTGATATCAATGACGTTATCCAGCATGCGTACCTGAATCGGTACGAGACGATCCAGCACACCTGCCGGAACAGCGCGAGCCAGATGGATGGAGTTCAGGTTGCAGACGACAAAATCGCCAGGAATTTTTGAAATGACAATGCGTGTTTGTCCATCCTTGGTGACTAATTCCTCTTTTTCCACCACGGTCGCCGATTGGTTTTGCATAATTTCCGTGCACAGGTTGGAAGAATATACCATACCGTGGGCGCGGTTCGGGTTCGCACGGTTTACAGTATCGCGGTAAAACATGTACGGAGTACCTGTTTCCAACTGCGATTTCATCAGGCGCTTCATGATGTCGATAGCAGGCACCGTAATGCGGGAGAGAATTGGATGCTGTGACGCTTCCTCATACTTCTCGCGGAAGGAACCTGTACCAAAGCCTTCATCGTAAAAATCCTCCAGCCCCAGTGGACGGCCGTTGTCATCTTTCCAGCCCATGACCTTCTTCACTTCATGCGGGCAGAACAGGTTCCATTCGCCACGTGCTTCCACCCGCTCCATGAACAGATCGGGCAGACATACGCCATGGAAAACATCATGTGCACGCATGCGCTCGTCACCGTTGTTCAGCTTCAGATCGAGGAACGCAAGAATATCTTTGTGGAATACGTCCAGATAGACGGCAATTGCGCCTTTACGTGTACCCAGTTGGTCTACGCTGACCGCTGTATTGTTTAGCTGGCGAATCCACGGGATGACGCCGGAGCTTGTATTTTTGTGTCCACGGATGTCGGAGCCACGTGCCCGTACTTTACCGAGGTATACGCCAATGCCGCCGCCCATTTTGCTGAGACGGGCTACATCGGTGTTGGAATCGAAAATGCCTTCCAGCGAGTCATCTACAGTGTCGATGAAGCAACTGGAGAGCTGTCCGGCGACCTTTTTCCCGGCATTGGACATGGTTGGCGTAGCCGCCGTCATGTACATGTTGCTCATCGCCCAGTAAGCTTCCTTCACCAGCTCCATACGCTTGTCGGCAGGCTCCTTGTGCATCAGGTACATTGCAATGATCATATAACGTTCCTGCGGCAGCTCCATCACCCGTCCGTCAAAATCGTTCGCCAGATAACGCTCGGACAGCGTCAACAGCCCGATATAATCGAACAGCAGGTCATTTTTCGGCAAAATGGATGCACCCAACTCGTCAATTTGCTCCTTGGTGTAGTAGTCGAGCAGCTCTTGACGATAGATGCCTTTCTTGACCAGCTCGGTAATCAGCGGATAAAAAGCGCCGTAAGGCTCGTCCGCATAGGATTTGTAACGGCGGTGAGTAGCCGCTTTTTTATATAAGGAAGTGAGCAAAGCGCGCGCAGCGGCGAATTTCCAGTCCGGTTCTTCCTTGCTGACCAGTTCAAGCGCAGCCATCGCAAACGCGTTGCTGATTTCGTCGCCCGTGACTTCGTCCCGGCGCAGCTTGCTGACCACACCGCGAATCAGGCGATCTTTATCCAGCTTGTCCAATCCGCTGAGCACACGGTCGGCATATACGGAAATGCGTATTTCATCAAAAGCCAACTGGCGGTTGTTTGGTTTCGTTACGAGTTGTGGCATGGGATTAATTCCTCGCTTTCCTGACTTGGGAGATAAACTTGAAAATAAATGACAGTGAAAATGAAAAACGACGCTGAAAATTCCCGGGTTACTTGCTTGGTTCAGACAGCATTTTGGGGCTGTATGTAATCCAATAACATAGAAATAGCGATGCGCTTGCCAATGAAGGGGGGGAAGATGGTTCCCGTACGATTTATCGGCTACATCACTACATTTAGACGTCTTACAAATATTTAACCCAACATGTTGTGTCGAGAAACTTAAAATTTCAAATAAGCGCAAGGAGTATTATAGCAACATTTGAAGCCATACGTAAAGGAAAAGGAATGGAAACTCAAAATTTGCAGAGAAGTCGCGGGCTGCATTTGAATTGAGGCTTTGTGAACGGTACAATGAATGATAAAGATGTTTCCTACAGAAACAAGCAGCATACATATGGACTGTTTTTATGAAATAAGGTTGCTTTATCGGACAGAGGTTTTAGATTTTTAAAGAAGTGAAGATTTTAAATTAAAGGAGGAACTTGGCGATGACCATTGCAGAAGTGACAGTGATCCCGATTGGAACGGGGAGTACGAGCCTGAGCGACTACGTTGCCCAGATGCAAAAAGTGTTGAAAACGCAAAAAGGAATTACCTATGAGCTTACCTCCATGAGTACGATTATTGAAGGTTCGTTGGATGATGTGTTCACCGCTATTGCTGCGCTGCACGAAGCGCCATTCCTGTCAGGAGCCAAGCGCGTTTCCACCTCGGTCAAAATTGATGATCGCCGTGACAAGCCTTCCTCCAGTCGCCAAAAGCTTCGTTCCGTCGCAGATAAACTGTCTGGCACCGCAACAGGAAACGTTACCGAACTAAATCCAAATCCTAGTTGAAAAAGTGGATGTAAGTGATTGATTTTTATGTAAGTAAGAGTATAATAGTTTTTGTTGTCAGTTACACTGACCTGCTGGTGTAGCTCAGGGGTAGAGCAACGCACTCGTAATGCGTAGGCCGGGGGTTCAATTCCCTTCACCAGCATTCTTCGTTAGAATTTCCCGTCATATCAACGTTTGTCACTCGTTGAATGTTCCGGATAGGCAGACGCTAGGTCAACGTTTTCCTAGCGATAAATCAGACGAACGTCGGCGCTGAAATGCGGTATACACGGAGCCTCCTACGGTATTTTGTAGGAGGTTTTTTTTGCTATGTCGATTGATCCGCGTAAGGGTAAGGCGGTCACCGCTAAACGACGTAATGGGCGGTCTGAAAAAGGAGCCGGTGTCATCGGGCTTGAGTTGGGGTTCGACTTATTCTACAACGCTAAACGAGCGGAGAAGTTACGGAAGCGAACACTCGAAGACTATCAAAGCTACTGGCGTTATTTTCGGGAGTGGCTTATAGGGAGCCATTCGGAGATAAATGAAGTAGGGCAACTTGATACGGCTCTTTTACGCGAGTATATGAACTACATGTCCTACGAACGGACAAAATATGATGGGGTCGCAGAACGGCGAGTAGAAGGGTGCAATCTTTCACCCGTCACAGTAGCGTCAAGGCTCCGCGCGTTGAAAACAATGTGTAAATTTTGGATGTCGGAAGGATTAATGAAAGAGGACCCGGCGGAGAAGCTGAAGTCACCGCGCAAGGATACCGAGGAGAAAAGTGTAATCGTCGACGGACAACTCCGAGCTTTAATCGAAGCTGCCGACGTTGATACATTTGCGGGCTTCCGCGACCGTACGCTTATGTTGTTACTTGCGGATACGGGGTTGCGAATTAACGAGGCTTTGCGGTTAGAGTCGGCCCACCTGGACATCGCTTCACGTTGCATTCGATTACCCGGCCATATGAACAAGAATAGGAAGCCGCGAATTGTTCCGGTTTCGTCGAGTGTTTTACGTGAGTTGATTAAGCTCATGGAAGAGAACCGCGCTTACTTTGATACGGACTTCATATTTCTGGCGAATTACGGTGATCCGTTAAAAGCTGACCAATTCCGAAAGAGACTAAGCCAGTACGCGGACAAAGTAGGTATTGATCGGAAAGCAACACCGGTGTCTCCGCACCGATTCCGCGATTACTTCTGCACAAATTACCTACTTAACGGCGGAGACCTCTTCACATTACAGCGGATCGTAGCGCACGCTGATATTAAGACCACGCAGGGGTACGTCAAGGTAAACGAGGGCGCTATGCGTGATAGTCACGCGCAATATTCCCCACTTTCACGACTCGGAATGTCTCGCGTAGGAAAGAGACGTTAATAATACGGACGATAACGCCCATCTCTTCGGAGGTGGGCGTTATTTTTTTTTAAATGTGCGAAACGTACTTCTCATCCGTTGTAGTAACTGAAGGCGGAATTATTACGAAGTTGTGCGGGATTACTTTGATGGGGAAAAACGTAGTGAGGGGCGATTAAATGGGTGGTAAGGAGCGAGTGCTTTCAAAGATCGACGAGTTAATAGATCGCGGAATCGACGTTACCAACATTTCGAAGGAACTTTCCGCAAAGGAGTACGGCAGCATCCGCAAGCAGGCGCTGCGTTCGTTCGGGAGCTACACGCAAGCGCTTCGTGAATACGGACTATACGAATGCAACGGAACACCTAGCGAAGTCGAGCTTCAACGGTGTTTTGAAATAACCGACGATTTCCGAGTAGTAGAAACGGCTGATGTTACGCATGTGTGCGATATTTACAACTTAGACTACTTCACTTTTCGTAAAGTATCGCAGGAGATTAAGGAACGAGTAGAGATTGACGCGCTAGACGATTTCTACCGTGAACACTACCCGTTTGATAATCTACCTACGCGAGTTTTGCGGGAGACTTATCCGAAACTTTACGGGTACCTGCGTAAGCACTACGGAACATATAAGAAATTTCTTGCGGCGTACAAAGTCTCGTACAAATACGCACTTAGTCAGAGATACAAAGGCCGCGACTCCATCCCGCTCGGACACGAATTTGAACGAAGACTCGGCGAGATATTACGTGCTATTTATCCAGACGTCAGATATCACGTCAAAGTAGGCGTGTGCATTCCGGACTTCATCGCTAATGAAACGGAGTGGATCGACGCCAAGCTAAGCGCCAATTCGATACTCGACCCGAGGTGTAGGACGCTCGAGAAGTACGCAAAGGAGACGGATAACCTAACCGTATATTACGCAAGAGGCGAGCCGGTAGCGGAACAAATCGGGATTGCGACAGTTGTTCATGTAACAGCGTTATACCCACCTCTGAGAAGCGTGGGACGTACGGATTTAATTGCGGATATGGAGGCGTTTATAGCTTCGGTATCCTACAGAAGGGAGGACGCAGCATGACCGATACACAACGCCTCGTCAGCGTCGAATCACAAACGGAATATTCCATCACATCCGGCGCAACCGAAACGCGTATCTTCGTTAAGATGTACGTCGACGCAGCTAAAGCGGGACTCATCGCAAGCATGGGTGCGCAAAATTGGACGACGCTATGCGTAATTGCTTCGTTTATGGATGCGGCTGGCAACTGTTACCCTACGCAGGATCAGATCGCGAGGTATCTCGGAGTCAATCGGCAGACAGCGAATAGATACGTTAAGAAGCTGACGGAATATCGCTGGAACGGACGCCCAGTTATCCGAGCAGTACGCGAGAGGTCGCCAACGGGTACGTGGCAGAATACGCGGTATACGGTGCTTCCGATTAGTCAGCTTGCGATATTCGATGCGGAGCCGGACGTACTTGACACCGGCTAGATGCGTCCATGTCCGCGAATACCGACATGGTGATTACCGACATGGCTATCGAAGACACTAACTATAACCACCTTTAGCAAGAGCCACTAAGAACTAGATAAAACATACGCTTCGCTATTCAGTCGGCGTTGCCTCCTTTCATACTACGCGGCGTAAGTTAATAAAAAGATTATCACGCGTAAAAGATGTACGGAGACGAGAGTCGACGGCGAGAATGAGCGAAGCGAATTACGAGCTTAGTGCAGTAGAAGAGAGAAAAGACCCTATCCAAAGAGTCTTCGGATAAAGGGTCTCGCGGCTAAACAACATGCGAAGTGACTGACGTACCCCAAGGTAGAGGTAATAACGTCAGCGTCTAACCAAAAGGTAAGACCCGCCGTATGTATTAGCATTCTCTCGCCTCCTCTCACGCAAACTGAAATTAGGGATTCAGGCATGATCACTAATTCGTCCACGGTTCGAAGGTTAGGTAAATTATACCACAAATTAGGAGGTTCGTACAAATGGTTATTGTCGCGTCGGAAGAAGCCGCTACGTGGATCAGTATCACTCTCGGAATGTGGGCGCTGTATCTCATTATTGCTACGGTCAAGGCGTATCGCGATTTTCGATGACCTGACGTAATCACCGCAAACTAAAACTAAAGGAGGAGTCAACGTGAGTGAAGTCGCAACTCTATCAACGGATTTACCTACGATAACTGCGGAAATCAACGCATACAAGCGCGTCGCAGGCGAAGCTATCTTCGAAATCGGACGCCGATTAAAACACGTTAAAGAAACCAAACTTACTGAGTCACACGGTGGCTGGACAGTATGGTTACGGCAAATCGAAATGTCATCTTCACAGGCAGACCGATTTTTGAAGATAGCTGAGCGTCTTGGAGATACAAAGTTCCCGACGTCGGGAAGTATTTCGATGGGAATACTGGATGAAATTTCGAGATTGCCATCCGACATCGACCGCACATCTTTTGTATCGTCTCTACACACTGTTCCGTCAACTGGCGCGACTAAAACCGTCGACGAAATGACCGTCCGTGAACTGCGCGAAGTCAAAGCCGCGCTGAAGGTCGAACGCGAGGCACGAGAACAAGCGGAGGCGCGCGCTGAGAAGGCGGAGGACGATTACGGCCTTATGTGCGATACGCTCGAAGCTGTGCGTGCGCAACCGCCAAGAACGGAGTACGTGGCCGATCCGAACATATCCGAACGGCTACGAAAGTACGAGGAGAGGTACGGAGACATTGACGATTTGGGGCGGGCCGCGTTCGCTACCAACACGCAGGACTTAACCGCGTCAGTAATGTCGTTCAGCCGAGCCGTACGCGACTTTGCGAAAAGGTACGCTTATATGGCGCAGTACAATAGCGCTATTGTGACATTAGACCCGCTAACTGCACGTGAGTATACGGAAGCGGTCAGTGCGTTACGAGACCTAGTATCCGTGTTCCCGAATGGGCAATACGCCCGGACTGACGTTATTGACGCTGACTACAATATTATCGAGGGGGAGTGTTAATATGGAATTTTTTACGGGAAATAAAAGAGAGATTACGGAACTGTCGACTAAGGTAGGGACGCTTATTCAGGAGAACGAAGTTTTGCGAAGTATCGTAGTTCGGCAGGAATCGCAATTTGTCACGTTTCATGATGACCTGTCCGAGATGCGTCGGGAATTATTTGAAGCTACTTCTATTTTAAAGTCCATGCAAGACGGAGCTACGTCCTTTAAGTTCACCGCTACAGGTGAGTCAGGCATTAAGGGGTACAAAGTAGAGCCCCATTATGGAGCTCCGGACAACGTTGACGACTTGAGTCCTGAAGATCAAGTCAGAGAAAAGAGCAGATGTAAAGTAGCGAGGCTTCTTTATAAATACGCCGATGTCCGCAACCTAAGTACAGATGATAAGAGCTTCGGAGTAGTCTATAAGATTATGTTCGACAAATTAGAAGCCGCTACAGGCTACAGACCTCGTGAGAAAACTGTTTTCAAATATCTTCACCCAGAAGGTCGGAAAGTCTATACGCTAATAGAGGATGGGTACACAGAGGCGTTCGTAGAGGTTATCCAACGCGAGATAGACAAGGCGGCATCAATGGGAACGGCTATACGGAAGTCGAAGCGGTCGCGCAAACGTTCTAAGTCCGCGTAAACGGGGGTAATCGCGTATGAAAATAACCGCCGTATTACTCGCATCCGTAACGTTATCTTTCTTCTGTCTCGTCGTGTGTGTACTCGACGCGTACACGTTTCCTCACAATAATCTCGGAGGTGTTTTACTTAATGAACGTACAACTAACCGCTAATTTCGCACTACGCTCAGATGGAACGCAGTTTATCGTCAGTCAACGCAAGCTCGTCGACCCCACGAAAGCGCCCGGTTATAAAGCGGTCGAAGGCGCGCCAGCTCCGGAACTCCGCGAACGTTGGGACGACGTCGGCTACTATCCGTTAACGTCCGGCGGCTTGGCGGCGTTACTCGATTCGGTCCGTATGCGTACTGTCGCAGCTTCAGGCGCGTCCAGCCTTGCGGAAATCGGCAGCCTTTTGCGACAGACTACGCAGGAGCTTGCCGATGCGATTAACGCTGGATTAACGCCTGAGTTTAACGTCAGATTAGGCGCGTAACGGTCAGGCGAGGGTATTCGGTAGGGTAACGGGTAAAGGCGCTAATTTAACGTAAAGGAGACGTGTAAATGATACGCGTAGGAAAACCGATGGCACCGGGCACGTTCGTAGTTTACGTAGGGACCGAGATCAAGGAGGTTGTTTACGCCGAGTCTCGTAGGCAGGCGGGAGAGTGGGCGCAACGTAAATACGGCCCGCAGGCTTATATATTCGAGAACGTACAGGCGCTTGATATTACGTGGGGGTGACAGCGTGGGTTGGGAGTACGTTGTTTACGAAATGCGGAAGGGGTTATTCGGACGTACAAAAGAACGAAAATTACGTGTTTTTAGTGACCGAAGTGACGCGGATAGGTACGTAGCTAACTACCTTAAACTAAACCCGGACGCTGTTACTCGTATTCAACGACGGATACCGTGGTGGGACTAGGAGGCGAATGTTGATGAAGAAAGCGGAGTTACTCGCAGAACAAGCGCGGCTCTTTTCGATCGCGAACGAGTTAGCGCGCAAGCATTGGGGCGTTGATTATACGGGAACTCTCGTATTGGTTAATCGTCCTTGGCGGAATAGGTGGGCGTGCTTTAGATCTACCACCGAGGATGACTCCTTGCGTGAGGTACGCATGTCAGCCGTAGTAAATGCGTCTCGATCCGAAGAAGCCGTAATCGGGTCACTATTACATGAGCTCGTCCATTGGCGTTTGTGTACGTCGGGGCTTCCATATAGCGACACGGATTACGGATTTATTGCGGAATGTTTGCGGGTAGGTGCGCCGATATCCCGCGCTCGTAGCGCTCAGGAGGCGTACCAGCGCTTTAAGCAACGGCAGGCATTTGAGGAACGGGCAGGATGTAAATTTGACGAAGCCGTGTGATTTTATAACGAAAGGTTGATCGCAACATGAATAACGCAAAATTCGAAACGGTCGACGATATCCTCGAATGGTATCGCGGCAATAAAAATACGGAAGGGGATAGCGTAAATGTCAAACGTCAATAAACCAGTAATACCCACGGAGGTTGCGGATGCGATCGAGAAAGTACGAGGCATACTTGGCGCAGATAATACGGAAGGGCTCTTGCGTGTGGTACTGGATGAGAAGGTGTTCAACGGTCCGTCTATCGTTACCCTCCGCTCGATTCCATTCACAACGATACTGACCGCGCTGGTGAACGGGTATGAGTGTGAGATAACGGAAGAGCAAGCACGAAAGCAGATGTGGGCGGAGATCGCGCGCACTCACCAACGGCATAGCGAAGGTACCGGAAGATACGACACGTTTCCCGAGGATTACGCGTTCGCGGACGGCATCAAGTACACACTCGATATGCTTGGTATTGACGTCCTGGAGCAGTCGTGATAAAGACCGATTTCTACCGTCATTTTACCGTGATAATTTATGCAAAATGAAAACGTGAGAAAACGGTAGTATGGCGGAGAATTTTACAGTAAGAGGCTAACAAACAGTGAGCACAAAATACCTATTTTCGATGTAATTAGGTACGCTTAAGGAAACATATGTATATTTAAGTATACATAAGTTCGCTTTTGCGTACATCCCGAGCTTGTAGTTATTTTTCGGTAATCGCTGAATTTGCGGTTTTACTAGGATTACCCTATCAATCTATAATACGGAGGCGGTAACGAAATGCGAGACTTAGACGCAGACCTGACGCTTTGTGAGGCAACAACGGAGGGTCCTCTGTATGCTGTTCCGCACGAATGGCCTGGTAACGATAAACTTCGCTTTTGGGTCGACAACCTAACGGACGGCATCGGATGCTTTGTTCGTCGCAAGGACGCAGTTTTCCACGCTGAAGCTCGCGAAGGCTGGCCGGAAGCAATACGCAGGGCGATCGCGGCAGAAAAGGAGAACACGGAATTACGTGATCGGTTGATGAGCGTGTTCCAAAAAGCACGAAATGACGTCGCAAGATGGGACGGGGGACAATGCGTTGGACTTCCGGTTTTTCAGGATCGCGTTTATGCTCGGAGGTTAGTGAAGGACCTTCAACCAATACTATTTCCTGTTCAAGATGAGTAGGTCTATAAACTCATTTATCCGGTGTGTAAATAAATAACAACGTCTAACAATGAGTTAATGACAACATCTAATAAAGAATCTAGAAGTCGCTGTGCTTACAGCATTAGGCAACTAAGAAAAGGAAGCTTCAAGAGAGGAGGGGGACGGGTGAAAATACTTGATATTTGCTCGAAATGAAAATGTGAGAAAACTAAAGCATTAACGAGTTTAGATAATAATTACTATATAATTCCATAAGGAACTTAATTTAAGTCTGTATACGAATCAGCATATGCACATCTCATCGCTAGTATGATTTTTCATAATCTGCTTCCTTATAGTTAATTACTAATTTAATTGCTAGCTTTTTGTATACAAAAATAGATTAAGATACGTAATAACACTAGAAGTGTATACAAACTTAATTTAAGTATTGGAATTTCCTTCTAGTCAAAAAACAGAAAATCAGCGATTTTGCGGTTTGTGTCTGACTTACATCCTCAAGTTATAATGTAGGAGCCATGTGGAGGAAAATGTGAAATTAGTTCATTTATAGAGGCAGCCCCCTGACGGGATCTTCTTTAAAATCGCGTATTCTACACTTCTCTCAGTTTTCCTAAATATACAAAATAGCAAAGGAGGTGCTATGGTGGTTACTAAAGCAAAGAAGCAGAAAATCGACCGTACAGCCTGGCGCACACTACCGCACTCACAATGGAACGTACGAACCGTCCACGCAATGTTCGCCGATTTGAACCGCGAGCACTTCGGAGTCGAGACGTACCTACCGATGCGTAACTGGGGTTTCGAGCAGGGCGCAATTAAACGTGCTTTGGCAGAGCACGGAGCAGACGTTTTGCACGAAGCTTTCACGCAGATTTTCCGTGAATATAAGCCCACGCCGGACTATCCGATACTTACGGCAGGATTCGCGATCAGCTACCGTTTAAACACGGTAATTCCCCGTATCCTTGCGGACAGGCAGCGCAAGGAAAAAGCGGAGATGACCGTAGTTAATGGCGGGATGGCTGCGGAGGAACTCGCCGAATGGCTTTAGCACATTTTTATTCATAAGTCAATAAATATTCGTATCATATGAATAGTTGCGGACAAATTCTTAAAAGATGCTAAACTAAATATGTGAGGAGGAACGCAATGTCTAACGCAGACAAGTGCATACTTTCTACGCATTGCTCTCAGGCAGGTGGAACAAGCTGTAATAACCTCTGTTCGTCCTGGATCGCAGTTCACGGATTCAACGGAACAGGTGGGCGAATCGCAGCGGCAGGTGTCCCGAAAGAGTACGCAGGCGTAACGCTCCAAAACTCTCCGGCAAGAGAGGATCAAGCGGGGGCTTATAAGGTCATCGACGCGTACGTTAACACGTTCAAGCGGCAATTCGATGTTGCAACGGAGCGTATAAAATCGCTATACCTCTATTCGGAATCTCCTGGCACCGGAAAAACTACGTCGGCGAGCGCGGTTTTACACGAGTACGTCGTGCGCCACTATATCGGATCGCTCCAGCGGGACAGGCAGCCGCTGGAAAGGTGCGCATACTTTCTCGATGTTAACGCTTGGCAAACGTTATTCCTCGGGTTCAATCGATCACACGTGCCAGCGGAAACAGCGGAACGCCACGCAGCCGAATATTACGCAATGGAGTTATGCGCCTGCCGCACGCCATTCGTAGTATTGGACGATATAGGTGTACGGTCGGCAACCGATGCATTTCGCGCAGATTTACACAGCATCGTCAATTACCGCACGGCGAACGGCTTACCGACGATATACACGTCTAACGTAACAATCGACGACTTGAATACGGTGTTTGACGCAAGACTAGCCGATAGAGTACAGGACATGTGCGTAGTGGTGCCGTTTGTAGGCGGGAGTAAACGCGGGTTAAGAAACGTAAACGTGAGAAAAACGGCGTAAATACGAGTTACATTAATCTTCCAAGCCTTATTTCGACACGGTTTGTCGAAAGATTACACATGTTTGCACATCTATGTATGCGTCTTTACCTAAATGTGTCCAATTATTTACGTATAATTACTATTTTGTCGAAGTGGTAACATAGTAAAATCGTCCCAAATCGACTTTGACGTAGGGTTAAGGATGTTGTAAAACAGGAGGTGTGAGTAATGTCAATAATTAGTCAGCAATTTATGTCGCGGTTAATTGATTCGGGAAATTCGTTAGCTATCGAGAAATACAACGTAAAGCGCACGGATTTTCCAACGCAGAGCGAGCGTCAGGCATTCGACTTCATCAATGGGTTCGCCGTGGAGAACGAAGGGAAAACGCCTTCATATGCAACCTTTGTCGCGAATTGTCCGGACGTTGAGTATATACCCGGAGTTACCGACAGTTACGAATATCTAGTCGGGAAGATGAAGGAAGACGTAGGCAATCGCGAGTTTGCGAAAATGATTAACGATGAATTAGGCGAAAAGTTTGGGAACGTCCCATTCACAGAACTAACGGAGTGGTTGACGAAACGGGTCGAACGGATTAAACTGGAAACGGGAACAGGTGTTCGTAAAACGGCGGGGAATACCTTCGATACCCTCGCCGGTGCGTTTTCGGAAGAGTACCAAAAAAGGAAGGCCGGGAAGTCGTTCACACTTTGGCGCACCCCTTTCGAGTCACTGAATGCGGAGATTGGCGGTCTGTACTCCGGGGACATTTACGGGATCATGGCGGAATCGGGCCGTGGGAAAACGTATCTCTCCGCTGTCTTTGTTGACGAATTACTTCGACAAGGTGCCAATGTTCTCGTGAAAACATACGAAGTAAAGTGGTATCCCTGGTTCTCTCGCCTACTTTCAATCATTACTGCGCGCGAGGAGGCAATATCTTCCTCAGAGTTTATAGTGAAAGTTGGAGTTCCGAATAAGGACATACTTTCGGGCAGACTCGAAGGTGATGTCGAGGAGTATCTGCTAGAGATGGCCGCAAAAGTGAACGACTACTATCCGGGTAATTTGATTCTACAGGCAAAGGGCGACAATGATTTAACGCGTACTTTGGACGAGTTAGATCGGGAGCTTACGGAACATCCAGAAATAAACGCCGTAGTCGTTGATCCGTTCTACGGGCTCGCGGATGTTTACGGTCGCAACTCAAACAAGACCACAGGCGGCGCTGCGGAACAGGCTGCGCGTAGACTTGAGGCGATCATTGGCGCACATGACGTTGTGGGTATATACACGATCCAGGCGCGTTCAGAGAAACAGGAAGTCGAGGCAGGCGAGGATCGCGAGATAAAGCTACCAAAACGCGACCAAGTAAAGACAACGGGAGCTGTACTGGAGATTGCCACGAACCTGTTTGCGTTCGATGCGACGAACGGCAACGGCAAAATCGGAGTTGAAAAGGGGAGGAACGGCGGCGAAGGGTTTACGATAGACTTAATAGCGCTAATGGATTACGGAGTTTTGCGTGAGCCTGATCGCAAGGCACTGACGGAGCAGTTTGCGGGAGTGGCCGGGTTTTAGCGCCTACTTCTCGTCAGACAATCCGAGAAGGAAGTCGGTACTCACGCCGAACATGTTAGCGAGGATACACAGGCCCTCAACAGTTGGTAGTCTTTTTCCGGACACGTAGTAACGTACGGCCCGCTCTCCTATATTCAAAGCGTTCGCGACATCTTGGTACGAGAGATTCATTTCTATCCTAAGTTGTTCAAAACGTTCTGAGAATTTATTCATTATTTTTCCTCCGAAGGGTTGACTTTGAACTTTAAGTTCCATATGATGTAGCTATGAACTTAAAGTTCAAAAAATGCTTTATGCAAAGGATACAACAAATGAGAACGAAAAGCAATAAGAAAGGAGGACGAACAATGTGCGCGCCATAAACGCCGACACGTTCTTATCCGCAATTTGGTCCTATGATTGGCGCAGTATTCAACCGAATAATCGCGGACGCCTCAACGCAACATCACCTTTCGGCATGCGTGAAGATAGCACGCCGTCATTCTCGCTTATTACCGATCCAGAATCGCCCGCTTTCGGATGTTGGACGGATCTTGGCGCAGAGGACGCGGAGTGGTCGCGCGGTGGTCCAATCAAGCTGTACGCGTTTATAAGGAATATTACGTACGAGGAATCCCGCGAGGAGCTTACGACCGGAATCGTGGAAGAAGCAGGCCCGCCGAGACTGCGCCTAAAGCTAGTACCATTGGAGCCGCCGCCTAAACCGAAACCGATTGATCTGTCGCTGTACCGCACGGAGGAAATCCCGTACTTAACAGGCCGAGGCATATCGCCAGAAATACAACGTATGTTCGGTTGCGGATTTGATCGCGCGAAAAATGCGGTGGTTATGCCGTGGCACTCTCCGGACGGGACGTCAATAAACGTGAAATGGCGAGCGACGTGGAGTAAGGCGTTTTGGTATGCGCGTGGCGGCGCTCCAGTCCGGAATATGATATACGGGATACACATCGTTTATTCACGTATGATTGAGCGTGTGTTACTCGTAGAATCGGAAATAGACGCGTTGTACGCATGGAGCTGCGGCGTACCGGCGATAGCAGTCGGAGGGTCTGCGTTTACAGATGCGAAAGCAGAATTGTTGCGCAGGTCTCCGGTAAAGACACTGTTAATCGGGACGGATAATGACGCGGCGGGCGTAAAACTACGCGAAGAGGTAGCTGATAAGATGCGTGGGTATTGTGAGTTATACGATGTTTACGTACCAAACCCGGCCAAGGACCTAAATGAGATTGGAGATACTGCGAGGGTTAACGCATTATGTGAGGGCGCCACTAAGCGCGGCGTCATCGCGAAACTAAAAGAGTCAACATAGTCACTGGACCGGGGAAGCTATACGGGCGACAAGTCGGACGTGAATCACGTCCATTTACGGCACACAGATCGAATTAATCGTCTGTGCGCCCGCTCGGTTGACCGTTATTCCATTCGTACAGATCGTAAGGGTTCTCTACACCGAGAGCTTCCGCTATACGACGTGCGTGTGCAATTTCCATGCTTTTATTGTAGCGCATGTTTATATACGCACTAATCTGGCTTTTGTGGATACCGGTCCGTCGCGATAATTCCGCTTGTGTCATTTCAACATCATCAAGCAAGTTTCCGAGCAGGCATTTAATGACTGTATAAGCCATAAATGCCTCCAAATAAATTTAAAAGTTTTTCTTAAAAGTGTGCGAAACGTATTTCTCATCCGTTGTAGTATATGTAAGCCATAACTAAGGAGTGAGTAACCTTGAGTTTTGAAAAACTAAATAAAAAAGCCAATGAGTTCTTTGTCTCCAAGACCCCGGAAAACTTCAATAACGTATATCAAGAAGTTATTGAAGAATTTCAAAGACAAAATAGACGAAGGGTAACCTCAACGGGTCTCGGTAGTATAGATGATGCCGACGAGATACTTGACTCGGTGATCTTAAAACTAACAGCTAGAGACGGAGCGTTAAATTTTGGTAAGTTGGTATCCAGATCATTGAAAAACGCAAGGATAGATTTTCTCAGGTCTGAACTTCGCCGTTCCGAGAGTTTTGAATTAAGCATTGATTCATCCGAAGAGAGTGCGCTAACACTCAATATCGCGGATAGTGAGCTAGTTGAAGACAGAGTATTAAAGAAAGAAGACGATCAGCGTCAACTGATCGCCTATCTTTCGGACCCTACCCAGGTCGATGATGTTACGACGCTAATCGTAACGAAGTTTTCGCAGTACGATTCCATCACGGCGCTCGCTAAAGCGCTAGGAATACACCACGAGACTGTTAGCCGCAAATTACGCAAGCTATCACGACGATACGACGCTAATCGTTTCGGTGAGATAGGCGAATATTTGGCGGTATAACAGAGGGAGTCGGAGCTTCAGGCATGAGGCCCGACTATCCCTTAAATGCATTATAACACAATGAATCATTCACTAAACAAAATCGTTGTATATGCATTATGTATTTTTTCTGGTAATTCGCTTACCACACATTTAGCATAATACCAGCATTGATAACGGTTGTCAACGTTATTATACCCGGAGGTGTTTAAAATGAAACGCAAATATGACCGTAATTTAAATACGTATAACAACGTAAATTCGCAATATAAACGATTTCCAAACGTTTTATATAACGGAAACGTCTCGACTTACGAAGATTTTTCGGACATTTTCGATATCCATCCGCTGCTAAAAGGCCGGGTGATCGCGTGAAAATTTCCGTAAGTCAGCACGCGATTGATAAAGCGATATCTGCGTTTCGCGTAGATAAACGCATTGCCGAGGAATGGATACGGAGCGGCTTACGTCAAGCTCGTTTTGTGGCGTCGGTTGTTTCCGAGGAGGGTAAGCCGTCACGATTATTCGCGAAGAATCACGTTACATTTATTGTTGCGCCAGATCAAGACGCAGTCATCACGCTTTACCCAAGCGATCAGGTCGCCGCCCCAATCCGGAGTAAAGTTGAAGCGCTTGTAATGCGGGAGCTGCGTAGGATTGAGCGCAAAGAGGTCGCGACGATGAAGCGCAATACAATCGCTAAGCTCGAATTGGCAGTCGAACGGGCTTCGTGTTTATTGCGCGCTGAGAAGTCTCGTAGCCAATCCGTCAAGCTCGCAATGCAGGCTCGTGTTTCTGCAATAGACGAATACTTTACGCAAATTGACGCGGATATCGAAAACATCCGCCACGAGAAACGCAAGGTAGCGAAGGCGGTCGCAGCTTACGTTGCATGACTACGCTATTTAATAGGAAGAAAGCCGGAATTTCTTACGCCGGCTACGCGGTATTGACGTACGGGGTGGGGCCCGTTGCCAAATACGTCGGTGCCGTGTAGCGGACGTAAGAATACAGTCCGAAAATTAACCGAGGGGAACGTGATTGGATGTCCATTTTCACACGTAAAGGCGAAGCGGCTGCGGCAGCGACGAATAACGATGGAGGCACGCAAGAAAGCCCGATTGTATCGTTCAAGTCCGGTACGACGTTCAAAGTCGGAGTCAAGTCCGTCAACGACGTCGCGGAGTATTACGGTTACAGCGTGTTCAAGAAGGTAAACACGTTCGTTCCGAAAAACGGAGCTGTACGTAATGCTCGCGGATACATCGAGTCCGGTGCGACGGTTTGGGATCAGGCGGCTGAACTACTGTATGCCGACGCTAAAACTGCGAAAGACGGCGGCGCGAGCGAGGACGCAGTCAAGAAGATCACGGATGAAGCGTATCTGTATCGCGGTAAACAACGGTTCCTGCGTGCATTTTTCGACTTGACGACGGGCAAGGACATCGTAGTTGACCTGAGTCCGAAGCAAGAGAAAACGCTCAAAGCCGTTATCGAAAAGTACGCAAAGAAACTCGGCACGATCGCGTTCGAACTTTCGAAGACAGGTACGAGCACAAACGCAGTCGTTGCGTTGTCTCCGATTATCGACGCAGACGAAGACCTGACGGACGAGGAACGTAAGAACTTCGAAAAGCTGGCGGACGCACCTTTCGATATGGAATCGTTCGAGACGTGCTTGTACGTAGCCGACGAGGAGGAACAGATAAAGAACCTCGTTATCGCGGGCTTCGATATCTCACGCTTGGGCTTGTCTATCGGAGCAGCCGCACAAACTCCGCCGACCGAGCCGCAACAAACGGATGCGCCTATCGATATCAGCGAAGAGGACTTGCCGTTTTAATTACGAAGGGAGATGCGTGTATGGGCAATGTTTGGTTAATCGCGGACAAAAATGACGGCAGGCAACCGGTCGCGTACCGAGTAACGGAGCAGGACGCGGAGGGCTATACCAACGCACTTCGCGGCAGAGGTTACGTCAAAATTACCGTAGCTCGTCCGACGTTAGAGATTGACGACGTTGTGGGCACGGTAAATTATCCGGAAAGGGGCGCGGAATATGCTCAGTAAACTCGGTCCGTGGCAAGCGTTCTTACTCATGATCTTGCTGACACTCGGAGCTTACGCCTTTCTTTCGTGGGTGCTGGCGTTCCTAATTTCGTTCGTATTCGGATTTAGTTTCGGATTTCTGAACGCGGCTGGCCTTATCGTCATCATCACTATTGTCGGCGGGTTGTTACGTAAAGGAGGTGAGTAATACGGCACATCAAACGGAAATTACCGGCAAGTATTCGGAGCTGGCGGCGCGTCTTGCGCTGTTGGCTAACGGGTGGACCATCCACACGTCGGAAACAGCGGAAGCTTACGACGTATTAGCGACGGAGCCACTTACGGGCCGCCACGTTAAGATCCAAGTCAAGACGGTGCGTCGACGTTCGGATCGCGAGCGCAGTGACGGAATCGCGGACCTCGTAGTTTACGCGAAGAAAGGCAACGGCACGACGTACGATCGAGCCGACGCTGACTATATCGTTGGCGTGTGGGCGGTCGATGGCGAGACTCCGCGTGTGTTCATGTTCGAGAACCGATGCCTGAGCGAGTATTGGTGCAGCGAGGCACGGGCGTCCGAGCGTTGGGTCGAGTTGTCCATCGCGTTGAATCGGAATCTTGACGAACCCGAGCCGGACGCGCCAGCGTTAGCACTCGTAGCTTAGTCGTAGTTTACGGAAGATTACGCAAGTCCAATAAAACGCGGGCCAACGAGCCCCTAAAGGAGACCGATTAAATGGCGAAATTGAACGTAACTGTACCGGCTGTGGACGTAGAGGTAAATGGCGTTAAGTACCGTAAAGTCGACCGTGACGCGCAAGTTGGCGATATCATCCGATACGACGACGAGGATGACTACGTTACGAAAGGCGCATTTTACGCGGTGACAGAGATTGACGGTTGCGGTGACCCGCAAATTGAAGATAACGACGGTGACAACCACGACCTTTGCGGCGAAGAGTTCAAAGTGTATGCGAAAGTATCGGAGATCGGCACTGCCTATCGCGAGGTTAAACGTTACGCCAAAGTAGGCGAACGTATCCGTATCATCGATAGAATGCGAGCGTCCGATCCGTACGATAATGGCGCTGAGCTTACGGTAGCTGAGGCCGATCCGAAGGATGGGCGCGTGTGGGCGGTTATTAATGGGGAGCGTGCGGTCATTGCTCATCGGGAGTACGTCGTGCTTGAACCCGTAACAGCCGAGGAACCCGCACCTAGATGGCTGACCGTTGGGGATTACGCTAAGATCACGGGCGAGATTCGCGGGCACGGATTTAAAATCGGCGAGATCGTAAAAATCGTAGAGGACGACGAGTCTGAGTTCCTTCCGTACCGGGGCGAAACCGCTGACGATCGTGGCGTATCCGGGGACTGGTTCGGTCCGGACGAGTACGAGCCCGCAACAGAAGCGGAGTTCCTGGCGCAAACTCGACTAAAGGTCGGAGATCACGTGAAAGCTACATCCGGAAATGGCTTCGCAATTATCGGCGGGATTTACGTAATCGAAGAGGACGACCGCAGCCCAGTCCCGTACAAACTCGCATCATTATCGGGAAAATACGCAGGGTGGTTGTTTGCGAGCAGCGTAGTCCGCGCAACCGACGAAGAGGTAACGCAAGCTAAACGTAAACTTGCGGCTGAAACGACTACTACGGACCCGCGGAGTCAGTTCGCAGTAGGCGAGAAGGTGCGTTTGATTAGCGGTGGCGGTAAACATCCGCTGAACGGATACGACAACGGAGGAATTTACGAAGTTGATACGCCATTTTGCGAAACGCACGGTCACGCGCCTGTCATTCAGCTTGTCGGCGGTGATATCCCTTACGGTTACGCAAAACCGGAACAGCTCGCAAAACTCACGATTGAAGTCGGTTCTACCGTCCGCCTTACGATCGAAGAGGGCAAGACTCCGCGCTACAAATGGGGCAAGGTAAGCAACGGAGATATCGGCACAGTACGTGATATTGCAGCCGGTTTAGCTTACGTGGATTTCCCGGCGCAAAAACGCTGGATCGCACTACTAACCGAATTGACTCTCGTTTCTGACGGGGAGAAGGAGCAGCCACAACCGGAGCCCGTACGTTTCAAAGTCGGCGAATATGCGCGTACTCTCGTTGCGAAAGCCTGCATTCCGACGGGCTCTATCGTGATGGTCGTGCGAGATGACGAGGATTGTAATCCGTTTAGGTCCGTAGTAGTTGGCGGAAGTGCGCACCATTACTACACGCAGGACGAACTCGAACGCGTTGACGCAGAGACTGCGAAGTGGGCTGCGATTGGCCGTAAGGTGAACGAGTTTAAGGCGGGCGATGTTGTCGTCGTAGATAGACCGTATGGAGCGCCGTTGAAACGTGGACAGCTTGTGACTGTACGTCGAGACAATGGGGGTGCTGAGTCGGTTAGCGTAACCGAAGTCGGTTGGCTCGTATCAGTATCGGCGCTAGTCACTCCGGTCGAACAACGCTTTGACCGGATGGAACTTGAGGCTACGAAAGCCGCAGCGTAAGGAGGTGTCGCATTCATGGCTGACGTTAAATTAACGCTTAATCTCCGCCAGCCAACCGCAGACCCGGACATAGCCGAACGTGTAGCCGACGCAGCCAAACGTAAGAAAGCCGCAGAAGAAACGCCAGCCGAAGCAGTCGAACGTATTAGCGCAATGTCGTTGACGGAGCGCGAACGTAAGGCAGTCGAGGCGGTAAAAGTAGCGTTGACGAGGGAAACAGGCAAGTTCCCGTCTTTCCGCTCTAGCGGAGGGTCTATAACGAAGGCTGACGTAGTTGCAGCGGGCGAGCGTACCTTGGCGGATACGCATCGGAGGGAAAGGGCGGAAAGGATCGCGGAGACGTTACGGACTAAACCGGATAACTTTCATATACTTACGTGTGATTCCGAGTTGCCAGCGTTCGTTGAGCGGTTACGTGAGGAGTGCCGCCGTCAGATGCGCGAGTGGCCGGACAGGTGGGCGAAACTTGGCGTAAAGTCCATGACCGCGAATGACTTCGAGGGTACCGGCGTCGATACGTACATTGACGTTTCGATCGGTTACTCCGTGTGGCTTCCGTTACTCAACGAAGGTTATTACATTCCGTATGGTCACGTCGACATGCGCGGCGAAGCCGGCTTCGAATTTCTCGACGATATGAGTGCGCACAAATCTACGGACAGTCAACTAACGCGTTCGAAAGTGCTTGCGGCGATTTCTCCGTATTTATCGCAACCTAACCACGGCAAATCGTTTCATATGGGATCGGCGCGTTACGATTTACACGTTGCTATTAAGGACGGCTACGAGATTCACGGCTGTGTATGGGACTCGCTAGATGCGATGCGAATGCTTAACGAACACGAAGAGTCATTCGGCCTCAAGCCGCTAACCGCAAAGTACGGAAGATTCTTCGGAATTAACGGACCTATCTACACGTTCGAGGACATGTTCGGAAACCGTTCGCCGGCTCCATTTAGTATCGAACTTGTCGGAATCTATGCGATAAAAGACGTTCTGTACGGATGGGCTCTTACGGAGTGGCAGTACAAGCAAATGACGCAAGCAGCTTCCGCAGATGGTTCCGGTAAGCTACTCGATTGTTACGCGATGATTGACTCCAAGCTACCGGAAACAGACGTATTCTTAGCGCGGTCCGGGTTCGTCGTTGACCTCGACGGGCTTGCGAAGCTCGAAGCGGAATTTACGCCGTTACTCGAGCAAGCGCGTGAGGACGTAATTACTTCGTATGATATCGGACCTGAGTTTGTACGTAAGATGGACCGTACGTTAAACGCAAGTAAGATTACGGACTGGATCGAAAAGCAACGTCGGCGGATCGCACGTAATAAGGAAGCGACCGAGAAACAGCGTGCAATTATCGCGGAATGTAAAGCGGCAGGGAAAACTTCGCTGAAGAAGTACACGAACGCAGTCGCACGTCTCGCGGAGTTAGAGGCGGAAGAGTTAGCGCCGGCAGATGAAGAACACGCGCCTTTGTTCGTTACGGAGTTTTCAATTACGAACGGTAATCATCTGGCGTATCTCATCTATGACCATCTCGGTATACGTGATCGGACCGGACAGTTCAAGCGCGGTAAAACGCGGAGCACTGCGGCCGACGTTATGGAGGCGTATTACCAGGAAGAAGAAGCGTTAAAGCCGCTCGCGACCGTGGCTGCTTATGAGAAGCTTCTAAATACGTACGTGATGAAAATACCACAAGCTCTTGAAGCAGACGGTCGGATTCACACGGAGTTTAAATCAGGAGGGACCGCGACCGGACGTTATAGTTCGTCGGGTTATAGCGGACGTCCAGTCGATATATTACGTGAGTTTGAAACGGAGGAACGAATATGAAGAAGATGGTTTTCGGGTTAGTAGCGCTATTACTAACGTTCGGACTGACAGCTTGTGGCGAGAGTACGGATAGCGTTAAAGAAAAAACTGCTATGAACATACGATTCGAGTTTATAAGTCGGGATTTTATAGATACAACTACCGTGATAACTACTGTAAGAGATAAGGAGACGGGCATTTATTACGCAGCGCTAAGTTCTAGTACTACATCGAACGGAATAGGAGGCATGTCACCACTCTACGATAAGGACGGTATGCCATTTGGTCACGATAACTGATGCAAATTACCACGCTATCGTCCGTAAGCTCATCACTGACGAGCGCAAAGTCCCTAAAGGCACGAATTTGCAGAATATGCCGTCAAAGGGCGCAGGAACCTCTGTACGTAATCAGTTTATACCCCGCCCTGGCTCTACGTTCGTCGGCGCTGACCTAGGGCAAATAGAGCCTAGAATAATGAGCCACATCATGTATACGCGATATGGCGATAACTCCATGCGTCAAATCTTCGTTGACGGCGTTGACCTTTATACGACGATGGCGATGATGACTTTCGATTTGCCCCAGGAGTATTGCGTAGATAAGGCGTACGACCCGACGCACACATTCCAACCACGCAGGATGATGAAGACAGGTCAACTCGCGGTATCGTACGATCAGTCGCCGAAGTCATTTGCGAAGAAGATGGGCGTTAGTGATGACGTAGCTGCGATGTTCTTCGAAAATTTCGACCGTACCTTTCCGTCGTTTAAAACGATGGTTGCGGACATCCGCGAGTTTATGCGTAAACACGGTTACGTCGAAACGTTGGACGGACGTAAGCGGAGATTTCCGGATTACAAGAGTGCTGCGGCGGCTGCGGCCAAGAATGAGCAGCGCCTGATCCGGCTATATACGGAACGGAAAGCACTTCGGAATAAGCCGAAACTCAGTGTGTTAGATTCCGCGAAGATGCTGCGGATTCAGGACGAAATCGACGTGTTGTCCGAGAAGCGCGGGCTTATCGGATATTGGGAACGCGCGTCATTTAACGCCGTGATTCAAGGGACTGGCGCGGATGTGCTGAAACGAATCGGTATCCGTAACGCCCAAGAGTGTCGAGCGCGGGGTTGGGAGTTTAATGCGTCCATTCACGATGAGATCAAAAATTCGATACCTAACGAACAATTAACGCGAGAGACGATCGCGCTTATCGACGAGATTATGACGCAGACAGTTACGTTTAGTGTACCGCTCGTGACGGATATCGTGATTGAACCGCGCTGGATGCAGGAGTACGGGCCGGACGAGTGGGATTACAAGAATTGCTGTCCGCTACCGGAATTTGCGAATAAGTACGAGGAGGCTGCGTAAATGGAAAACGTAATTGAGAAGCTGCGTGAATTGATCGGAAGCGAGTACGAGGGTGAGGCGTGGGACGAGACGCACGAAGAAGTTGACACGATCCTCGACCGCTACAAGCCGGTAGGGTACGTGAGTGAGAAAATCGATTCTTCGTTTGAAGACGGTGGTCGCTGGACTAACTACCAAACGGACGTATACCGCGTTACGCAGGACGACGGAAAGGTCGCGTACTTCTCCGTTTGGCGTGAAGTTCCCGCAACTGAAATGCAGGATGGCGGAGATTTTTCGGTCAACATCGAGGAAGTCGTGCCGCAGGAAGTTACGACAATTCGATATGTTTCGGGGAGGGCTGCGTAGGTGGCTAACGGCAAGATAAACATTCTCATGTGCCCTGAGTGCGGTAACGAGGATGAGCGCGGATATTGCTACGATTGCCGCTGTTACTGTCGCAAGGCTACAAGAGACAAACGCCAAGTTTTCGGCGATTTCACGGTTGTTGACTGGCTCAGTTCGAGATCAAGTGCGGGGCTTATCGTAGAGGATACACGATCCGGCCAGCGTTATCCGCTATATATGTCCGATGTGTTTGATTTTATTAACGGGTTTCAGTTGACGAGTCGTACGCTAGAGGAGACGAAGAAGGGCTCCGCTTACGGCTGGAAGGTAATAACGAAGGAGGTTGCGTAAATGAACGAAATCGTAACGGTAATTGACATAGAAACAACGGGCCTTGACGCCACCACCGATCACATTACGGAAATTGCCGCTATCCGAGCGGAAGTTGGGCCCGGCGGTTATATCCGCGAAATTGGACGATTCCAGACGTACGTTGCGCTGCCGCCTGGTGTGGAGATTCCGGAGTTCATCACGGAGTTGACTGGGATTAAGACAGAGGATTTGCGCGGTGCTCCTGACGTAGCTTGCGTTAGAACATCGTTACGCCGGTTCCTAATCGAGTCGACCGCCATCGTGCATAACGCTCCGTTTGATTTATCCTTTGCGCCGTTGCCTATGTTTACGCTAGGGTTCGCCTGCACTCGCGCCATGTCCCGCTTAGTCGATCCAGACGAATCCGCAAGTCTCGCGGATGTATGCCAACGATATGGCGTTGAACTAAACGGCCACCACCGCGCTATGAATGACGTGGAGGCTACGTTGCAACTTTACGCAATCCTGCGAGAGAAGGCGGAAGTTAACGGAATCACATATAGTAATGTTGTGATTGACAGCGAGGAAAGACCGTTGACTTACGTACCGCCTGGTGCGATTGTACGGACGATTACGAAAACCAAGGAGGCGGTTTGACTGTCGCAAGAACTCGCAAATAAAATCGCGCAAGACTTCACGCTTCACCTTAACGCCTGGCATAAGAGTCCCGAAGTATACGACGATGCTCTCGTCGCACAGATTCATCGCTGGTATGCGGATTTCCTTACGGATAAATCCCGCAAGCTGTGGCCGCCGCGAGGTATTCCGTATTTCTCTCCTTCGTCAGCTAACGCGGATGCTCGCGGCCTCTACGAAAAGATGCGCGGGGCCAAAAAGGAGAAGACGGGCCAGCCCGCGCACCAAGGACGATGGACCCGCATAGGTACAGCGATCGGAGATACGATCCAACGCGATATCCTCTTCGCAGATAAGCACAATCCGCAGCCTCCGTCAAAGTTTTCGTTTGAATATAACGGTCGCGGCGAGCCGATGTTCGAGGACTTCGCAAAGGTTAGTCGCGTAATCGAACACGGAGGGAAGACGTTCGCACTCTACGGTACATGCGACGGCATTATGCTCTACGTTTCCGAAGATGGCGAAATAATGCGTGTCGGTCTCGAAATCAAATCGAAGCAGACAACGTATTCGATGACGTCCGGGTTCTCTGCACGGAAAGGTCCGAAGGAGGACCACGTTAAGCAATGCATCTGCTACTCCGTAATGTACGACGTCGATTATTACGTCATCCTCTACGTTAACGGTTCGAAGAAGTCGTGGAATATGACGGAAGATGAGTTCGCGAAGAACCCGGATATCCTGGCGTTCGGTTTATACATTACGGACGAGATGCGTAACGACGTACTCGACCATTTTGCGGGCATTGTTCACGCAGCCGAAACGGGCGACGCGCCAGCTCTCGACCTCGATAAGTGGCTTTTTAACGACTTCAAGCGCACGATCGCAGTTTCTCTTACCGAAGCAGAAATCACGAAACTGGAACGCAAGGTAATCGCGCTGAATCATTCGTCATTACCGGACTGGAAGAAGCGCGGACCGAGCGAGGCGTTGGCGGATATTATGCGGATTCGTGCGGAAGTGACGGAGGGTCAAACGAAGGAGGCTGCGTAAATGGGATACAGTACGGATTACAGCGTTGAGTTAACTCCGGATTTACCCGAGGTTCGACAGGCGATCGAGGACGAAGATGACCTCGCGTTCGCTATCGGTGAATGTGCTGACTCGTGTAAATGGTACGAACACGAGGCGGATATGCGCGTATTCTCTAAGCGGTTCCCTGACGTTCTTTTCCAATTGAGCGGCGATGGTGAAGAGGCTGGCGACATTTGGCGTAAATACTTCCGCAACGGAAAAATGCAGAGCTGTCCCGGACAGATAACGTTTGAGCCGTTTGATGAATCGAAATTACGTTAAGGAGATGACGCAATGAATTACGGACGAAGAATCAGCAACGGAGTTATGTACGTAGGTGTGGTGTTCTCGGTGTCGCTCGGCGGATTGCTCGCCTTAGCGTTAATTTTCGGAGGGGACTCGGACTGGTGGACGCGTATCATCTTCGCACTGCTTGCGATTTGGGCATTCGCAGCGGGATTCGTGGAGGGGAAGTCCGAAGAGGAGCCAAAGAAAGACGGAGTATTCAGGGCTACACGCCAGGATAAAGAGGACGCACGTAAACGTCTAGAAGAACGCAAGCAGATTGAGCGTGCTTATGACGCGCGTGATTATATCGTCCTATCTGCGTTACTGATAGCGTTCGCTAAGCACGGGGGCGTCTTACGAGGGCTACTGCCCGACGAGGATGCAAGCGTGCTCTACGATATGGGTGAGCGGTTAGAGTACGAGTTTACGGCCGACGAGCAACTGGCGATGATGGCGGAGATCATCCGTGAGAAATCAGCGGAGGTGTTGCGAATTGGCGAAGACGACGCGGCCTAGGCCGTTACGCGTACTCGGACTCGACTTATCGTTATCGCCTGGCATTGCTGCGATTGAGGTACGGAACAGGCAACCGTATCTCGTCGCTTGTTCTTCCGTTGCAACGTCGACCGACGACCCGGACGCCGTACGTAATTACATCGTTGAGTCGTTCGTAGCGCAATTTGTACGCGAGCATCGTCCGTTCGACCACGTTGTTCGCGAGGACTTTACGGCTGGCCGGAATAAGCGCGCTACGCAAACGATATTCAGCTCGTGGGCTGCGGCAGATCGTGCGTTGTACTCCTACGGATATCAGGCGGCGGATTTAAAGCCTGCGTTAGCGCCTACGTCAGTTAAGCGACTAGTCGCTGGAAATGGCAAGGCAGAGAAGGCGGAAGTAGCGGAGGCTGTGCGGAGATTGTTGCGGCTAGATGAGGACTACGTATTTAAAACGGGATATGACGACTCGGATGCGTGTGCGGTGGCGCTGGCGTATTTGATACGTGAGGGCTTAATAGATACGGAGGGAGTTGCGGCGTGAGTGCGAGAATTTACGTTACCGAGATTGACTACGATATCGTCGAAATGTATTCAACAACTGTGCAACGTGTCGCGACGACAGGCACTCGAATAGGGGCGAAGGTGTATACAAGCACCGGCGGTTACTTGGATGTGTATGTCCGCGTTCCCGGCCGTGTTGAGGATGCGGAGGAAGCTGTACGTAATTTACTACGGGAGGCTGTTGCGGAATGAGTAACGTAATATCTGACGAAAAATTACACGCGTTGATTATTTGCGGAGCGTTATCGTCTACGCTTCAGGACGTAGGCGGCGACCCGTCCGAAGTCCTTACCGAAGCTGAAATCGTAAGATTCGAAGAGTTGACGGACACGCCAGAGCTGAACGCAATGGCTGACGAGGATATTGCGCGAGTTATCCGTCCGTTAGTGCGGAAGTACGCGGATGTGGCGCTGTCATGACGGAGGAAGAGGACGTTTACGTACGCTATGCACTTAGCCTACACCAGCAGATCGGCAGGCTTACACACGCGCTTGTTTATAAGAGACTCGACGTCGCGGAGTACGAGCGCCAACTGGCGGAGACACGCGCAAAGCTTGCGGAAGTAGAAAAGAGAATGGGAGAGATGCGCTAACATGCAATTATTAACGGATGAGTTTATTGGACGATACCCGGACTTTCCTGCGGAAATGAATCCGCTCGGCCATTTCGTTTACTTACGAACATACTCGCGCTGGCTCCCGGAACAAGGCCGACGCGAAACGTGGAAAGAAACCGTCAGACGCGCTACGGAATATAACTTCGGCCTCGGCGTTAAGCATATGGACCAAATCGGATACGGTGCGGCCATCGAGTGGCATCGTAAAGAAGCCGAGCTACTATTCGAAAATATGTTCCATTTGCGGCAGTTCCTCAGTGGGCGGACGTTGTGGGTCGGAGGCGCGGAGAACGGTGTCGCCGAGAAGTACCCATTGGCAAATTTTAACTGTTCGTTTATTAATATTGCATCGTGGTCGGACCTTGGCGACATGTTTTACTTGTTGCTTGTCGGCACCGGTACCGGCTTCAAATGTACAAAAGAAATGGCCGACAATCTCGCACCTATCCGTTCTAACACGACGCTACTTCATTCGGAGTATGAGCCCGTTCCGAAGGCCGCGCGCTACGAGCATACGCAGCTTCGTGATATGGCGAACGGCTACGCGAAGATTTACGTAGGCGACAGTAAGGAGGGGTGGGTCGAGTCCTTGCGCCTGTACCTCGATATCCTTACGAAGCCGGAATACGAACACATCCATACGATTAAGATTTCGTATAATTCCGTACGGCCAAATGGCGAGCGTCTGAACACTTTCGGAGGTACGGCGTCCGGTCCGGAGCCTTTACGTGAAATGTTCGCAGGGATTGATCGCGTACTCAAAAATGAGATCGACCCGGGACTGGCTCCGCTAGATGACGTAATGGCTCCGTTTGATCACGAATCAACCGGATATACGCTACAGCAAGCTGATCCTCGCGGATACCAGCAGGTACGCCCGATTCACATCCTCGATATCGGAAACCTCATCGGTAATAACGTAGTGGTCGGGGGCGTGCGACGTACTGCGGAAATCTTCCTTATGGACGCAGATGACTACGAATGTATCTTCGCAAAGTACGGACTCAACGGTATTTGGGACGCAGATAAGCACGCGAAGGTAATCGAAAAGACTCGCGCGCTCGGTCTCGAAAAGGAGGCGCGATTCCTGGAGAGCTTACCGACGTTCGATCCGAATGCCCGTCCGTTGCATCATCGCCGGATGTCGAATAACTCGATCGCATTTACGGAGCAACCTTCGCGTGAGTTCCTTAACCTTGTATTTACGATGATGCAAGCGGAAGGCGAGCCGGGCTTCGTAAATCTGGAGGAAGCGCGTAGACGTCGTCCGAATGCGGAAGGTCTAAACCCATGCGCGGAAATCCTTCTCGATTCGTACGGCGTATGCAACTTGACGACCGTTAATCTGACGGCGTTTGTCCGCGCAGATGCAACGTTCGATTGGGACGCGCTGAAGGAGGCGCAAGCCTTGTCCGCTCGTTGTGGTATGCGTATGACTCTTGCGGAGCTTGAGATTCCGCATTGGAATACGGTTCAGCAGCGCGACAGACTACTCGGCACGTCGCTCACAGGCGTTAAGGATGCGTTTGCCGCAGTAACGCGAGAGGTCGGCGGGTACGAGGCGGAAACGTTAGAAGAACTAGGCGCAATCGCGCGCTCAGAAGCGGACCGTTACGCAAAAGAACTACGTGTGTCAGCACCTCTTCTCGTTACAACGGTTAAACCGGAAGGTACGATTTCGCAGGTGGCGGGTGGAGTCTCATCCGGCTTGCACTGGTCGCATTCTCCGTATTATATTCGCCGTATCCGTATTAACGCGGCCGATCCGCTCGCAAAAGCGGTTATCGACCTCGGCTGGACGGTAAATCCCGAAGTCGGTACGCCCGGCGAAACGTATTTAGAGTGTATGGAAAACGCACGTACGTACGTCATCGACTTTCCGGTCGCTTCTGGCGCAGCGCGTACGAAGGACGACGTCAGCGCGGCCGAACAACTCGATACGTATTTCGATTTTCAGCGGTATTACACCGAACACAACTCGTCGAACACGATCACGGTGCGCCCGCACGAGTGGGAGATCGCCGAGGAAATCGTATATTCGCGTTGGGACGAGTTTACAGCGGTGTCTTTCCTTGCGCTGGACGGCGGTTCGTACGACCTTGCGCCTTACGAAGCGATCACACGTGAGAAATACGAAGAGCTGGCCGCGGCTATGCGCCCGTTCGATATGGCGCTGCTACAACGTTATGAAACAACGGGCGAGTCCGATCTTGACGGGATGGATGGATGTGAAGGCGGCGCGTGTCCGATTAGATAAACGGAGGTGTACGTATGTCTTCGGTAGTTATGTGCGAGATGTTACGGACGTTTCGGCTACACCCGTTTTTGCGCCACGCTTCGGAGTTCGGTGATTTGACGGACGCTGAGCTGCGGAAGATTGACGCGCTAATGCGGATGGTACCAGCGAGAGCACCGGATAAGCGTCGGAAGTAAACGGAGGGCCTTCGGGCTTCTCCGTTTTTTTTTTATTTTCGTAAAAGTGTGCGAGACGCATTTCTCATCCGTTGAAGTAGATGAAAGGCGGAAAACATTACGCTCAACTGTGCGAAATACATTCCGCTGGAAACAAACGTAGTGTAAGGCGGAAACAACCGCCGAGTAACGCAAAACTAAAACGGAGGCGATTCGCATTATGACGAATTATCGTGAGGTTAACCGCATAGCAAACGTAGGGGAACGAATTAGGATCGTTAATCCGCAATTCGCGTACGGCTACGGAGAGGGCGCTGAGGGAGCTGTCCTTCAAGTCGATGGTAGCGGAGTATACGCCGACATCAACGGAAACAGACCCGGCGTCTTTCATCGGGAATACGTCGTACTCGAACCGGTAGCGACGTTAGGTTCTGACGAAGCCCTAGCCGACGCTTTTACGCAATTCATTCGAGACAACGCCGATACGATTCGCACTATTCTCGGAGACAGCGCATCTAACGTAACTAAAACGGAGCCGGCCGAATTAACACGCGCAGCCGTTATCGAAAAAGCACGCGCTGACGTAGCGGAGTTGGAGCGTATAGGACGCGATGTTGACTCGCGCTTACCCGAACTTTCTCCATTTCACTCGAATTTCTATCGCGTAAAGTTTTACGTTAACTGCGAAAAACGCGCAGTAACCGCGTGTATTACGTATCGAGGCGGAAGTGCTGTCCGCGCAAGGGGTATCGCAAAAGCCGCACCTGATGACGTATTCCACGCAGAAATCGGCAAGGCGATTGCACTCCGCCGCGCGTTGGGCCTAATGGTGCCGAGCGAGTATACGGATGCTCCGAAACCGGATGAGCCGCGAGTAGGTGCGATCGTAATTGACCGTTACTTTACCAATACGTGGGAGACAACGTTAACAAGTCGCATACAGCAGTACGACGCAAGTGGTCACGGCAAAGCGTGGAGACATACGCACGATCTCGGATGGATAGGCGAAGATCAATTCGCAATTATCGACGACACTGACGTTGACTACAGCGTTGTTACGGAAGGGGCGGCGGCCTAATGGCTATACGTGTACTAAACTGGATGTGCGCGCTTTACTGGACGGGTGTCCTTATATCGGTAATTGCCGGAAGCTATACGTTGGATCGCGTTGACTCGATACTGGCGTTACTCATCGTAATTATAAACTTCGTAGGATACGGAATCGAGGGGGACGAGTAAATGAACGTTAAAATCAAGCGTCTACATCCGGACGCAAAAGTCCCGCAATACGCAACGCCCGGCGCGGCCGCCTTCGACCTCGTAGCGGTTGAGGGCGTAATCATTGCGCCGGGCGAGACGAAGAAAGTACCGCTCGGCCTCGCGTTCGAAATTCCGGAGGGCTACGTAATGATCGTAGCGATGCGGTCAGGAGTCGCGCTGAAGACGAAGCTGCGGCAACCAAACGGAATCGGCGTGATTGACTCGGATTATCGCGGTGAGGTTGCGATGATGTTCGATAACAGCCATACAGATTTGCCCATCGACGAATATTGCGAGTGGCCGACGTTTATTGACGGAAGCGAGGCCGTTGGGGTGAACCTGCTCAGTGGCGAATGTATCATCCGTAAAGGTGACCGCGTAGCTCAGGCGTTCATCTTACCGATTCCTCGCGTCAATCTCATCGAGACGGATGGCGAGCTTTCGGAGACGGAGCGCGGGGCGGGCGGATTCGGACATACGGGGATTACAACGGAAGAAGGACTGCGTCAATTGGAGGTGGCTGCACGTGCCTAAATACCGGAAACTACCCGTTGAGGTAGACGCAATCCAGGTAATCTACGGCAAGACAACGATCGGTGACGTGATAGCCGCGTTAGGATCAAATCCGCTTGAATGGGACGGTTCAGAACACTTCATCCAAACGTTGGGAGGACGTATGGTCGTATGCGACGGAGATTTCGTTATCAAAGGAGTAGCGGGCGAGTTCTATCCACGTAAGCCGGATATCTTTCACGCAACTTACGAGGAGGCGGCGGTTAATTGAAACGGATATCAGTCGGATTCATTCTCGGAGTCTGCGCGTTGTTTTGGACGTTCGTAATTCACAAGGCTATACGCTAAACGGCTCCGAATAGATAGAGTGGGGGTTTATCGAATGTGTCCGTAACAACTCCGTAATACTGGTAACGAGTTCCTATGTGTCCGTATAGGTACGTAGCGTCGGGATTCTTTCGCGACTCGCCGTGCTTTGAGAAGACGAAGGTTTCACGTTTGTTGGGGAAATAATCTAGTGACCCTACTAGGATACATGAATTATTAGGCACTTCGGATACTTTAAATATGATTCGGAGAGAGAAGGGCTCGCCATCAACTCCGAAAGATTGTCTAGTGGCCTTTGACATGTACCATGTACAGTCTTTATTTATTCGAAGATATAGGTTTGAGTCGCATGGGTTTATAAATTTCATAGTGGTAGAGCACCTCCTGCAATCAAAGGGTATCACGAAGTCTGAGATTGAGGAAGGGCGTAGGGCTGTCTGGAAGCACGAAAAGGAGGGCGCTGCATGAACGAAATAACGTTAACAAGCGCACGGTACAAAATCACAGCCGTTAAGCGCAAGACTCGCGCTAAGACTTTCGCGGACTGGCGTGTCGGGGATGAAATTCAGCTATCAACGGATATTGAATACAAAGGCGGAGGTTACGCGTCGTATTTCCGAGCGGAGAACCTTACGCAGGGTACGTCAGTGCGGAAGTCACAGTCGGAGTTGTCGTATTTATTGCGTAGCGTGTTCGAGCTTGAGCCCGTAACCGAGCCGCAACTAGCCGAAGTCATCCCGTTTCCCAACGCCGTCGCCGACGTACTCGAAGCTTGGGCGGCCGCAGCTCGGCGCGGTGAGATTACCGGCGTCATTATCGCAGGACTCGGGTCAGACCGACTCGAAGGCGATACGTTAACAGCGGCGGTCAACGTTAACTCGCGTGAGTATGGCGTACTTGTCAACGATTTGAACGATTCGCGGATTATCGAAACGGTCGACGTAAATTTATTCGAATAGGAGAGTGGCGTAGTCTCGCGGACATTTATCGAACTCTTCATCGCGGTAATAGTCGCACTCAATCCTCCGAATGAGCCGACGCCAACGCCCGTAGTAAAGACGGAGAAAACAGGCAATTCCCCGTCTTCTACTTACGTGGTCACCGCGTACGCACTCGGCGATGGATTCACGCCAACACACGGTATTACTGCGTCAGGTAGGCGCGTCAAGAACGGAGTAACCGCAGCTTGTCCGAAGTCCATCCCGTTCGGTACACGTGTCGATATCGAAGGCGTCGGAGTCCGCACGTGTTGGGATCGAGGTGGTCGGATTACTGACGGACATATCGACGTCTACGTAAAGGATATTCGGCGGGCGGTTGTTTTTGGGAAGCGACGGCTAAACGTTCGCGTTCTTCCATAACGAGTTGGATCGCGCGTAGATTTGTGGCGGTCCTCCAGTGAAGCCCCGTTGCAGCTACCAGGGTACCGGATACTCCTAAGAAGTATGCAGCGGCTATGGAAATCGCAAACCAATCTCGCCCGTCACCTAGGAGCTTATTCACGGTCAGTAAGACTAGCGGTATCACGTAGGCTATCAACGAACCTAACAACGACATTTGTTTTGCGTTATCTTCCTCAGCAAGGTAATACTTTTCGAGAACCTTTAAGTCTGAATCACTCGTCGTTTCATAGTTCTTACAAATCAATTTAATCCTATTAATTTTCTCTTCTTCTTTTTCATTCATTGCTATTCCCCCTTATTTAATATATCGGAAACCATAAAGGAGCGGATTATATGACGAAGTATTTGCGTTGTCACACGGCTGGTGTAGCTGGACAAACGGTAGGTGAGCGGTACGAGGTTATTCACGAAGATGACCGTTTATATACGATCCGCGGTTTCGGGGGCTACACGAAGCTTCCGGACTCCGGTGGGGACAGTTACCGTAATTGGTTCATTCTTGAGACGGACGATAACAGCGAGAATATCACCGTACTTCCCGACGAATCCCTCAACGGTACGGAACGCGAGTACCGCGAAGTCAATCGGAAAGCAGCCGAAGGTGAACGTATTAAAATCGTCAAGCTAGAGGGATCTTTCGGTGACTACGAGTTGGGAGATGTGATGTCGGTCCATGCTCGGGACACTGGCGGAGTCCGGACGGTTGAAACGGCTGGAGGATGGGGCGGAGACGGGCATATCCACGTATTTGACGAAGAATACACAGTCTTGGAACCGACGGATACCGTTCACCTTCCGATTAAGGGGCGTATCAGCGGTACGGAACGATTCCGCATGGTCGACCGTAAGGCCACGATAGGCGATCGCGTAATCGTGACGGATGCAACTGGAACGAGATGGGAAGGCAGTCGTCATGTTCCCGATTATCATAACGGAGACATTTTCGAAATTGCGCAGGTAAACGATGGCGTGGATTTGGCGACTAGCACTAGCGGAAAGCTGTTCTATCACCGAGAGTACCGCGTACTCGAACCGCTAACCGCCGCGCCACTCCTATCCGAACAGTCTGCGCAAGACCAAGCGGCCGCTACGATCAGCGCGTTAGCCTTACGATTGGAGACGTTAGAGGAAACGGTCCGGCGTATGGGCACCGACATACGCGTAGCACAGGAGGACATCGACATCATGGACGAGAGTATTGCGTACGATGTCCGCAAACTCGAAGCGGAGGTTGCTGCGCTGAAGGAAGCGGCGACGACGTATTCAAGGACGCGACCCGTGACACCTACGGAAGTTATCGCATCGCTCAAACGTCACAGAACTACGCAGCAGAACATAAAAGCTGCGAGACAGCAACGTCGGGACGATATCGTTGAGCGTGCGAAGGCTGACGTTAAGCGGTTGGTTACGGAAGTTGGCGGACTCGGTTGGGAAACTAGCGATATACCTGCGTTTGAAGATCACGGACCCTTGACGATTCGGTTCGTAGTCAGTCGTGACAAAAGGACCGTTGCAGCTCTTGCAGAGTGGGCGTGCTTTCCCGGTGAAGTATGCGAACGTGGAACCGCAAAGTGCGCACCAGGCGACGTATTTAACGCACACATCGGAAAGGCAATAGCGCTGTATCGTGCGCTTGGTCTCGAAGTGCCTGCGGAATATCTGACCGTTCCGAAGCCTACGGAGGTTCGGATGTACGATCGCGTTAAGTATGAGGGAGATATTTATACGATAACTCCGGGTGAATGGTGTGAGCATACGCATGGGACCCAAGAGGCATGCCTTGACTCCGAGGTTGCAAGACACGGAGTAATCGTAGATGATTCGGGATTAGTCATCGACGACACCCGCGAGGAGGTGGCGGCTTAATATGACCGACAAACTCTACGCAATCATTGACCGCGAAACTAGCGAAGTCATTTACGACAAGACGTATAAGCACGTTTCACACGCTAAACGAGCGCTGCGGTATCATTTCGGCCGCCGACTCGATCACTACGGAATCGGCGTTATTGAGAGAAGCGCAAAATTAGCGTGGTACGTCGACGAAAATGATAAATGGACGGAGGTGCCAGCAGATGAGTAAAAAGCTCGTAATAAGTGCGTCGGCCGAGTGGGTACTGGACGCAGAGGGCGAGGAAGTATTCGCGGCTTTGTCCGATGGCGAACTCACGGAGCGATTCTCGCAGATGTCTCAAGACGTCCGGGAATTACTCGTCGATAATATGGACGAGGGAGCCAGCGCGTCCGCAGTTGTCCGTATTGTGGAGGTGTCCGCCGAATGACTACGCTACCCAACATCGGACTTCTTGGCCGTCTCCGCAGCGGAAAAGACGAAGTAGCTCGTTATCTTACGGATAACTACGGTTACATGCAATTTGCGTTTGGCGACGAACTAAAACGTTACGCCCACGAGTTATTCGGTGAGCCTGCACCCGATGAGAAGCCGCGCGAACTTTACCAGTGGTTGGGGCAGACGATGCGTGAGCGCGATCCGGACATTTGGGTGCGGAAGTGTTTCGAAGCAATCGAATGGGACCGCGACAGCATCCCGGAATATCTGCGGCGGGCACATGGGTACGTAACGAACGGTGAGGTCGTACTTTCCGTACCTGCTCGTCCATTCCGCGCAGTCGTTTCCGATGTACGCCAGCCAAACGAGTACGACGCACTCAAGTCCGCCGGTTACGTACTCATCCGCGTCGAGGCTCCGGACGCCGTTCGTATCGACCGCGCAATCAAATCCGGCGACGTGTTTAACTACGCTGACCTCGTGCACGATACGGAAACGGCGCTCGACGGGTACGCAGCGGACTTCACCGTAGACAATAGCGGAACACTCGAAGCCCTCCACGCGCAAATTGACGAGATCCTCGCTTATTTGTCCGGGGAGTGGCAGGAATGACTACGTTCGACGAGCGTGTACGCAAAGCCGTAGAAGAAGCGGCTAACAACGGTTATTCACGTGGATATGACGCAGGGTATGGCGTGGGTTATGCGGCCGCCCTGCGAAGTGTTTACGGGAAGGAGGGCGGCGAGGATGACGTCGATGGATCGGTTTCGACCGCCAGGCCCGCGCGATGAACCACGCATTTCCGCTCACTGCGCTTGGTGTGGCGGCGAGATTTACGTAGGTGATTCGGTTACTAGCGTATATGACCCGGAGCCTATCCTCGTGCATGATTCGTGTGAGCACGCTTGGATCGAGTGTAGCGTAGTACACGAACGCGGCGTTGTCGGAGATGGCGGAGAAGTCACGTAAAGTATTCGCAAAAATCAACGTATGAATAATTCACAATAGACTGGCGGCGGCTTCGGCATACTTAGTGACCTAGCGTAAGTACGTTGATGCTGCGCTCAATACGAAAAAGGGAGGCAGATTTCCATCGGAAAAGCATCGCGAGCAAGATGGGACGGAAACGTCCGAAGTATGGCAATTGTCGCGAAGCCGCGCGAAGAAATAACGGAGGAGGACGTTCAGTTTCTCCGCGATAACTACACGTCAACGGGAGGGTTATTGCCGAACGCATACGCAGGCGGTGCGTTTTACACGCCGACACACGTTGCGCGGTTTATAGTCGAGGCTCTATGCGGATTATCCGGCGGGTCATTCTCTCCCGGCGTGCGTTTTCTTGAGCCTTCCGCGGGCTCCGGAGTATTCATCGAACATATGCCGGAGTATGCGGAAATAACAGCGCTGGAGCTGGACGAGACGAGCGCGAAAGTTGCATCGCTTATTTATCCGCACGCTAACGTAATCCAGGGTGACGCGTTCATGCACGCCCAGCGCGATTATTACGATTATGTGATTGGTAATCCCCCGTACGGAGTCAATCTCGATATAGCATTGGACGACTTACCGGATACCTTCGAGACGCTACGTGTCACGAAAGGCCGCGCGAAGGGAAAGTCGGAGGTCGCGTTTATCGAACTCGCAATCAAGGCGACCAAGCCCGGCGGCTACCTCGCGTTCGTGCTTCCGCTGGGCCTCAACTACGCGAATTATGCGGAAAAGGTGCGTCAACTACTCTATAAAACGTGCTGGCACGTAGCTACTATCGGGTTGCCCGGCGAGACGTTCGCATTGACCGGTACGACGATTCCGACGCAGGTATTAATCGTACGGAAAGCACCGCCAGGAACTCCGCTTATCCCTGCTGCGACAAACCGTTGGGGATCGAACTTCAGGCGCGGCGGGTACGAGGATATCACGCAGTTTAACGCAAAGTTTCTCGCAGGACAGACTCCCGCCTATTTCGCGCAAGTTACCGATATTGGTTACGACAAACAAGGCAAGAGTACGGATAAGTGGGGCGACGGCCTCACGCAACTTGATGAGCTACTCGAAGACTTTACCGACGAATACTTAATACGCTCTAACCTATACCCGCATATACCTTCGTGGCACAGCGTCAAAGACGTCTCCGCGTTTATGTTCCAGCACGCCAACAACGACGGGGACGGCTATCGTGATGCAAGCCGAACATATGCAGAAGGCCCGTACCGATGGAACGAGCTTACGCTTGGGGCTGGCGAGGAAATTGACGGAGTAAGTACGTTTGATTTCACGTGGCAGGATCGCACTGTTAGCGAATATTACAACGGACTGGCGCAACACACAAAGGAGGCGGCGTGACTTGGAAGATTACGGCGCATTAACTACGGTAAATACGCGACTCCTTAAAGCGTCGATTGTGGGTGCGGAGGAATGGCACAAAACGGCCACACTCGGGTGGAAAGAGGAACGCGCGCTCAACCTCATCCGGACAGTGCTACGTAAGGGGATCGAAGAGTACGGAGACGCATTGAGGGTAGTTGTATCATGCTCGTTCGGAGTCGATTCACTATTGACACTTCATCTCGTTCGACGTGTGTCGATGGAGCTTGGCATCTCGTTCGACACTGTCTGGAACAATACGCTGAATGAGTACCCTCAGACACGTCTATACGCGAAAAAGCTAACGGAAGAATGGTCGCTTAACCTCGTTGAAGCACGTCCGGACACTACGATTCGGAAGATATACGAGGAAAACGGAGTCGATACACTCCTGAAGCGCAAGGGCGATCGGAGCGGCGGCGTGGGCAATAAGGAGCCCGTAGTTGAAAAGTGCTGCGGATCGCTCAAACATAAGCCGATGCGTAAGGCCATCAAGGAAAACGGCTGGCACATTATGTTTAACGGAGTCCGCGCAGGTGAGTCTCGCCAGCGTTGGATGTCCGCCCGCCGTGATGGAGATTATTTCTACTCGTCCCACACGTGGAAAACGTGGGTGTGTCGCCCTATCCTTTGGTGGACCGCGCTTGCTGACTCGTTTAACTACGGAAACAACCGACAAGAGGACGTATGGAACTACGTCCGTAAGCACGACCTTCCTTACAACGCTATCTACGATATGAACGCCGTAATTGACGACGCCTACACAGGAAAAGACGTCGTTGTTGACCGAGTAACAGCGGAATATCTAGTCGCGAAAGGACTAAACGTATTTATGCCGCGTACTGGTTGCATGGCGTGTCCAATTCCGATACGGCGGGGGTACTTACGGTATCTTCGTGAAGTATTTCCGAAGGTATATCGCTCCATGCTGTTTCAACTCGGATTTGCCCGCGTCTTGATCGCAGAGATGGCGGAGGAACAGCGGGCGGAGTTACTCGAAGAACTCAACGGATTCGGAGTTATAACGGAGAAAACGGAGGAGGCAGTCCTCGACCGCTTGGAGGACGTTATCGAAATGAAACCGTGCGTATTTGACGGCGTGGGCGTTGATAAGCGAAAACAGCCGAAGAAATCGGCTTAAAACGGAGGTATATCGAATGGGGCACGTTAAAGTAGACATCGCAAAATCTGACCGCAGTTATGCGGTAAAATACGCTCTAAACGACGCAGCGGGGGTACGTTCCCTCCTCCGCGATCGTCACCGGATTAGTTCCGCACGCTTCCGCGGCGATACGGCGGCCAGCGATATCCTAATCGACTTGCATAGCGCTATTAATTCCGCAGGCTTGACGGATCGGCAAACGGAAGCTATTGCGTGGGTTTATGGCGTAGACCTTACGCAGAAAGAAGCGGCGGCTATTATGGAGATTACGCAGCCGACCGTTAAGCAGTCCGTGGATGAAGCAGTGGAGAAAATTGCGGCGGTATATCGGCGTTGGGATTATGGCGAGGTTGTCTGTGAGCATACCGAGGAAGGGGTTGCAGCGTAGTGATTAGCGATCAAGAAAGACTGTGGAGGGAACGGTCAATAGAAAAACAGCCAGTCTACTACGATTACCCAAAAGAAGGTTTCGACGGTGTTATCCTGTACGAAGAGGACGGAGTTACTCTCATTCAAATCAACGAGTATGCGGCTAAGAGGAAAAAGTATTACGTCTCGGGGGAGTCTGGACTTATTATAGCTACCTACGTCCGGGCGGACGCGGATGCCGAATATCAAAAAGCCATACAATCGCAAAGGAGCGGTGAGGCATGTCAATAGTCGATGTGTTTACGGAGGAATACAAGTCGCAATTCGAGGAGTACACCACCTTACTATTACACCTAGCCGGCGCGTCTGTGACGTCGTACGAAGATAGGGCAAGAAAAGCCGAAAACATAATCGATGCCTATATAAAATACACGGGAGTCCGCCCGGACCACATTCAGCTAGACCGAATTAGCGACCTGATTCTTTTCGACGACCTGCGGGATAGTAACCCTCACAAAACTAAACATAACGAGTATCCCATTTTGAGCGGTACGCAGTTAGACCGTAGGCGCTACGGCGGACGCGGGCAAGATTCTAATATGTCGGGAGAGACATCGTTAGAAGCGGCTCAGTGCGTCGGAGCCGACGGCAGGGACTACCGATACCCAAATAGACGTACTCGGACCATCGACGAGTTAATGTACGTTGACGAGAACGCGAAGATTCGTAATAAAGTACGTGCCGTACAATACCGCAAGGATACTGCGCCCGGTCCGGTCATTACGTACAACCTTAACGATACCTACGGAGAGCTAACGGAGGAGTTTACGCAAAGTACTACGATCCTTAATTTGTACGCAGCGTAGTCGTACTATAAAGAGCGCCGTTTTTACGCGGCGCTCTCGTTGTTTACCCTTGCTTCGTTTTGATAACGTAGAGATCACGATCGTGTTCGCCCATTTTGTGGACGAGGAAGTCAACGCTACCCTTTACGTCTGCTAATTCTTCCTTCGCGCCTTTTACTTCGCCTTCCAACGTGGATAGACGCATTTCGATACCGTCTAGTTTGGCGTTCGTTACGTCAGCTCTTTCGATTAAGGCTGTTAGTAATTGCTTTATCTCTTCCATTGTATAACTTCCTTTCAAAAGTAAAATTAACTTCATAAGTCAATTATACACTATACACAAGTGAATAGTCAATAATTTATTCTATTCGTTTTCTATATCAAACAACTCTTCAACTGACACATCTAACGCGCGGGCAATGGCGATAATGTTTGCGTATGCTCCTTGGCTGGCTCGGTCGAACCTAGATATAGCTGCCTGCGGGATTCCCGCTGCCGTTGCTAATTCAGTTTGCGTGAGTCCGCGTTCTTTCAATATAGTGCTTAGCTTGGGGGTCACCTTAATCAATTATGCCACTCCTCCGAACATTTTTATATACCTAATATAAAGGAAAAATAAACTTTTGTCAAAACTATTGACTAATGATTATACATTAGTGTATAATGTGTGTATAAGGATGACACATACGAAGAGTCATCGGAAAGGAGAACTTCAATATGAAAGATTGGGTTAATCTTGTTACGGCAATCCTACAACTGGCTACAGCACTTGCTATCTGGAAGACACATCGCCGTAATAAAAAGAAAAAAGGAACCAGTAAACGACGCGTGCGGCGCAGACGTTAAGGATTCCTTGGTAGAGGGCGGCTTACATAGCGCCTTCTATACCCAATCATAGCATACGAGGTTAACATATACAATTGGCGGCGGCCTTACGCGGGTGAGAGGTAGTTAACATGAAAAAGTGGCAGGTAATAGCTATAGCCGAGAACACACTATTTGCACTAAAAGGACAGATACCCGATTCAGAGTACGAGTCGTTCTGGCAGGGAATTGAACGGCGCAGCACAAGAATGAAGAAGGCGGAGCTTTACGAGATGTTCGCACCGATTCATAAGCGCTACTTCGAAATTAGAGAGAGATAAAACGGGGCTACGGCCCCTCTATAGGAGGTAATCGTATGGATACGTTAACGTGGATCGTGAGTATTGCGGCTTTAGTCGCTTCGATAATTGTCGCGGTTATTGTATTCCGAAATAAATAATACGCGGAGGTGCTTACGCAATGAATAAACGTAAATTCTGCGCAGGACGCTACGCAAATGGCCGCTTGTACGTGCGCATCGCTGGCGGGAAGTGGGCGGAGCTTTCAACGCTAATATAACGCACTAGGCCGGAGCTATTCCGGCTTTTTTCGTGCGCTCTCGGCCTTAAATACGTATTCTCCACGCCTAAAATACGTTCCCGCTATCTTTACGCTTTCAGGCGTATACTTTTCGATCACACCTCCGTAATCTGCAATTCGTCCGTCCTTTTCGTAAACTGTAACACGTGCTTGTGTGAGTGCTGCGGTGAGTAATTCTACGTCAGTAATTAGCGTTTTCATACGTGAGTAATTCGACGGATTTGCGTAAATTCCTCGTCTTTTTGTGTTGTATACCTATATTTTTGTTGATTTCATGACTATATATATTGAGGAAGTAGAATGTTGCGGGTACACTCCGCACACCCTTACGTTATTCCACGTAAAGGAGCTACGAATATGGCCGAATTCAAAACGCTAATTGACCCGGAAACGGGCGAAGTCTACGATAATGTACCGCTGCTCAACGAAGGTGACCGCATTACTACCGCAAAACAACGTGAATCTTACGCAAAAATACAGACAAACGGACGCGCTCCGGAGTTTACCGTTACAAATATGCATAATATCGACGAAGTAACCGAGAAGGTATCCGATAAGAATTGCGGATACCTTCTTTATTTGCAATGCTTCGTCAATTATGACGCAATCCTTGAGAATCCGGACAAGACCGCAATGAGCCGCGCGGACATCATGCGTACGCTGAAGCTCGGACGGACAGCGCTACATAACTTTCTTCGTGAGATGACCGATCACGACGTCATTTACGAGTGTGGCGACCGTTATCGGCTGAACCCGCGTTACCATTTCCAAGGTAAAACGGACAACCTCGCGGTAGTCAAAACGTTCGTCGCGAAGGTGAAGGAGCTGTATACGGAGGTTAATGCAAAGGATCTCGGCTTCGTGTACAAATTGCTCCGCTACATACACCTCGAAACGAATACGATATGCGCGAATCCTTACGAAAGAGACGTTGAGAATACGTTACCGCTTACGAAAGAGGATATCGCTACGGTTACGGGGGTTTCCGCTAAATCCGTTTATACGAAGCTGCGTAATCTTAAATTCGGGGATCAGTGCGTATTTGCCGAAGTGTCCTACGGAAAATATCGTTACTACAAGATCAATCCATTCGTGTTCTACCGGAAGAACGGGAAGCCAGACGCGACGTTGCGGGAGATGTTTTCCATCCGAAATAACTTCGCGAAACGGGCTGCGTAATTCCTCATCGGTAAAAACGCGAACAAAAACGGTCTTTCATCGGTAAAAACGCGAACACTAAAAAAGCGGCTTCCGCCTTAGAGCGGCGCGGGTTTCAGCGTTTTAGGGGGTCAAATTTATTCTTAGTCTTTGATACCGGACTTCGTCCGACACTGCGGAACTTCGTTCCTTGTGTATCACGCAGAAAAGTATATTGATAAATAATCTCTATACGCGTTCGGAGCCGATAGGCGACGGCAAGGAGCGAAGCGACGCGCAGTATCTTTTATAAACGGTAAGCGAACGTACAGTGAGCGGAAGGAGGGCGTACATGGTTACGTTATTAATCGTTTGGTTATGCGTTCATACTGCGTTAGTTTTAGCGGGGTTACTTATGCTTACGTACGTAGAAATACGGAGTGATTCGAAGACTGACGCAATAGAGCTCGCAAAGGCAGCCGCGTTTATAATCGCACTTCCTGCGTTATTCTGGTTTATATACGTATTACTGCGCTTCAATCGCGGGGGATTAGGCGGATGGATTTAAGCGTTAGATTTACGTGAAATTAACCGTCTTACTCTACGCCTTGCCTGAGCGTAGGAGAGGCGGTTCTTTGCGTTATTTACACGTTAAAAACACGGAGGGAGGGCGTAAGTATGGCGAAGAAAATAACGGCTGAGCAGTACGTAGCTATCGAGTGGTTATCTATTCCGAATAAGGGTGGTAAGACATTCGAAGAGATCGCAGCTATCTGCGGAGTTACTGCGCGTACGTTGGAGAACTGGCGTAAGACACCGACATTTGATGCGGAGCTAAAGCGTGCGATCATCCGTAACAATAGCGCTAAGCTACCGGAAGTAGTCGAATCTATGGCGGAATGGGCTATCCGTGAGGGTAACGCAGCAGCCGCTAAACTCGTGCTTCAAATTAACGGGATGTTGACGGATAAGGTCGAGGTTGAAACGAAGGATGCGAATGCTACGGATGTAGAAGCGCTGAGGGCACGGATTGAGGCGTTTAAGGTGCGTAAGGGGAACGATTCCGAAGATACGGAATAGGCGCGTATATATAAGAAGCGATTTATGCGCGGTGCCTTCGGATACTTTCGGATCGGGTGCGTTTTGCCTACACGAAGCTCCCGACGCACGCCCTCCCCGAAACTTTCCGAATTCACCCGTACGCTTCACCGTAACACCGCGTTACACTACGAATATATCACCGTATCTCGGACGTTCGTTCGTTGAATAAGCGGTGCATAAACGCGATAGGGGATACGGGAAATACACGTATAATCTTCCAGTATGTAACGGGGCTAATCCGCATAGCAACGCGGGTTATCCGTATTATGCGCTGGAAATGTATATGCAATGTATAACGCGGATTTATGCAACGAGATTGAACGCAGTAACGGCGCGGGTTCCGAGCGCAGACATTTACACATAACGCGTATTTTGTGAACATGTACGTGCATACTCGGTGTATATCGGAGTCTTTACGATTAGAGAACGAAGAAGGGGAACGGCGCAGAAATTGCGGTGATTTAACGCTGTGTTACGGTGAAGAAACGACGTACCCCCAAGCGCCCCCTCGCGCGGCCCGGAATCTGGTGCGCAAATAATCCACGTATCAAAATTAACTTTTGACTTTTACGGAGGTGCAACGTATGGATTGGTTCGAGCTTAGAGGTATGTCACCGCAAGATCGCGCTAAATTGTTCGCTGAACACTTCGAAAGTTTGGCGGAGGTGCTTACGCTACATCCGAAATCCTACGTTACTTACGATCAAGACTGGCAGGTGTATTACGCGAGAGTCGGCAAGTCGGAGCCGTTTCATTTTGCCTACGGATATGCGGCAGACCCCAATGACGCGCTTATGTTCGCAGCACTTGCCTATAAATTGACGTGAAATTAGCGTTTAAACACGTTGACCCTAACGAGACTATTCGGAAAATACGAAACGGGCTAATTTCACGCTAAATCTACGTCAAAACTAAGGGAGGAGGCGGTATCTATCGCTTGGGTTAACGGAAAATGGATCGGTCGGGAAGAACGGGAAGCGCAAATAGACGAACTGGCCGATCTAATTGACGCACTTGATGGCGTAGATATCGCCGCCTTAAGTGCCGAGGATCAAAGCGAGATAGAGACGCAGCTTTCGGAGTACGAGCGGTTAAGCGTAATCAACGAAGCTGAAACGGACTTGATTGCGTTCGCTCTCGAATACTTCTCGGAAGCTAAAAATCCGGGCAACGCGGGTAATTGGGACGGATTCGACATAACAGACGTAGACGATGCGCCTGATTTTCACCGTGAAATTAGCGTGATAATGGACGATGTATCTAACGTTAATACCAACGATAAGGTCGCAGTCGCTGCGCCCCGTTCTCACGCTAAATCTACGTATCTTTCCAAGGCGTTTCCCCTACGCGAAATAGTGTACCGGAAACGTAAGTACGAAATTATCATATCGGAGACGCCGGCAGTATCGAGCGGTAACCTGGACTGGATATCAATGCAGCTCAAGCATAACGAGAAGCTGCGGAGGGACTTTGGTCCTTTATTGTCTCCGAAACAACAGGAGAACCCGAAGGATAATTCCTCGGAGTTTATCGCGTGGGAGCCGACAGACAACGGCGTACCGAAAATGCTAACGAAGGTTGAAGCGGCATCGACCGGCCAGGCGCTTCGTGGACGTAACTGGAACGGTGTCCGTCCGGATTTGATCGTATGTGACGACTTGGAGGACATCAAGTCTAACGCGGCCACTCCGGAACTACGCCAGAAGATGCGTGACTGGTTCGCACAGACTGTCGTTCCGCTCGGTGACCCGAAAGGTAAGCGTACAGCCTTCGTATACATGGGAACAACGGTCCATCACGAGGCGCTACTCGTAAACGTACTGTACAAGCGGTCAGACTTTAAGTCACGAGTCTATCGCGCGGTTATCGAATGGCCTGAGCGTATGGATTTATGGGAAGCGTGTCGCCTCGTTTATACCGACCGAGATAATCCGAATCGAGCTGCGGACGCAAGGGCGCTGTACAAGATGAATCACGAGGAAATGGATCGCGGAGCTACCGTGCTGTGGCCGGAAGCGCAGCCATTGTGGAAGTTGATGACGTGGAAATGGGATAACGGGACAAAGGCGTTCAACACGGAGTATATGAACAATCCGGTCGATTCGGAGTCGATGATTTTCAATCCGGAAACATTCACGTATTGGGACGGAAAACTTGACGAAGTATTTTCGCAATATCCGCGTCCGGTTTCCGAGTACGACGTCTATCTCGGAATCGACTTCGCAATGGGCAAAACACGGGGCGACTACTCTGCGGTTGTTACGATTGCACGGCACAAACAGAGCGGTACGAAGTACGTGATTGATGCGTATGGGGAACGCGTTAAGCCAGACGAGTTTATGCGCGTGATAGTCGAGAAGACGCTGAAATACCAGCCGACAGCAATCGCGGCGGAAGCGCAGGCTGCGCAGGAGTTTTTCGTCCAGAAGCTAAAGGAAGCGTTAAGGACTGCGGGCTATCCCGCTCAGACCCGCGTTAAGGAAATACATCAACGGTCCCGTAAGGACCTCCGTATAGAAGCGCTGCTCCCGGATATCGAGAGCGGCGCTATTCAGTTTTCGCGGAAACATTCGTTATTACTGGAGCAATTCGAGTTGTACGGGTCCGGTAGCCACGATGACTTACCGGATGCGCTCGAAATGGCCGTAAGTATTGCGAAGACGGGGCGGAAGAAGCTCCGGAATAAGCCGAAATGGATGTAACCTAATTTATTTTTGAAATAATTATATTCTCGATAGCTGACTTAACCTCAGTGCCTTGGTTCTCTTTAAGGTTGTGCATAACCTCATCAGTGAATACAGCAAAGGAGCGACCTTGATATTGTACGAACCAAGTGGTATCGGTACCTAATGCTGGTGGTGTGACGCTAAAATCCGCGTTTTGGTTTGCAGCCTCCTCTCGCAATTCTTGAAAAGCACTTCTGATTTCACTTAAAAGGTGTTTCCTGTCTTCAATCGCTTGTTTTCTGTCTTGATCACTTTCAATTTCTTCTATTTTGCTGTCCAGTCTATCAAAGAAGCTCAAAAATATCCCTCCTCTATATCATAGGGAAATTATACCACGAAAGGAGGATCTTTGTGACGGAGTTTTATGACGCAAGAGAAACGAAACTATTTTATACCGGAGCTCAATATCCGCCGGTTTATGAGATTCCTCGCTTGGCGAAGTATGATCGCGGACGGGCTATTTACCAAGGGCGCCACGTTGAGATATACGATCGCGCCTCCGGACTCCTAAAAGATACGCCGTTTGCGCCGCAGCTCAAAACGTTATTTATCGCGGTCAACCTTATGGACGTATTACTGACGAAGCCCGCGGATTTGATGGTCGGTGAGGCGCCCACGTTTGAGACCGGAGATGATCCGGAATCCCCCGAACAAACAGCGCTAAGTCGTATCGTTGAAGAGAACGACCTAACGCAGATGATCCACGAGATCGTAATCGGAGCAGGCTTTCGGGGCGATTCGTTTCTCAAGACGTACTACGGACAACGTGCGGACGTATCTGAGACGCTGCAACTCGGTTTGGATGCGCCGGACGCACCGCTGGAGCCGATTATTGAGCCCGTAGACGCTTCAATTGTATTTCCGGAGCTGTCCCGCGGCTCTAAGAAGCGATTTAAGGCGGTAAATATCGCATGGGTAGAGTGGGAGATAGAGAATAGCAGCCGAATTATGTCGTTCTTATCCGGAATCCCGACTACAGAGACGCCGTACCTAAACGTGGAGCGTCATATACCGGGCTATATCGTGTACGAAAGGTATGAGCTTACGGAACGGGGCGTCGATGACCGATGGGGAGCGCCTATTCCAACGTATAACATCGGAGAGTCAGTTCCGACGGGACGGGAGCAGGACGTTGTGCCGACAGGCATGCCGGAATTGCTTGTCGAGCATGTCCCGTATAAGACGACAGACGCAGATTGGCGCGGGGAAAGCGGTACGGAAAAGCTGGAGAGCGTTCTGGCTGCGATTAACGACCGATTAGTACAGATTGACTATATCCTGTGGAAGCACAGCGACCCAACCGCGTATGGACCCGATTTTCAGGAGGACGACGACGCGACAGTACGCAGCGGCGGGCGCTATATTCCCGTAACCAAGGACGACGCAACACCTGGTTATATGACGTGGAATTCTCAACTGGAGGGCGCGTTTAAAGAGCTCGATATTCTTCTTGGCCTTGTTTACCAAATCAGCGAGACGCCGCAATGGCTGTTTGGGACGACGCTTGCCTCTGATAAAGGCGGAACAGGAACATCACATACGGACGCTGGCGCGATTAAAGCCCGGTTTATGCCGATCTTGTCCAAGGTAAAGCGCATTAGAGCGCATGTTGATCGGGGCCTACGTAATGCGTTGTGGAAGGCGATGAAACTGGAGAACCACGCCAACGACGGCGTCGACGATTTCACAGCGTACGAAGCAGTGTACCCTACGATTACCTGGCGCGATGGGATTCCGCGTGACGAGAAAGAAGCGGCAGAGGTCGCTAACCTGCGCACTGGTGGTAAACCTACATGGTCGGTTACTGACGCAATCAAAGATTTAGACGGCGTAGATGACTCGCAGGCAGCCGAGCTTGTCCGTCGAATTGACGAAGACGAGCAGCGCGTTTCGGGCACTGTTGACGCTTCTATTTTTAATCACGACGACCCAGGTGGTGACGCCTAATGGACGATCCGAATTACGATGGCCCCGTGTCTAAACTACTCGGGGCTTTTCGGCGTGCTCGTTCGGCTATTGGTTCCGCCGTCAGTCGCTTATTTACGCGGGGAGCTAACCGCAAGACAGCGGATGCAGCCGCGAAGGAAGCTTCAGAAGCTCTCGCGAAACTGAACGCGGAATCTAAGGAATGGGTGAAGGACAATCTTACGAAAGCCGCGCAGGATGGCGTAAAGCGCGCATTAATTGATCTTGGCGCTGCTAAAACGCTACTTGAAGCTGCGGAAAAAGCGAAGCTGAACCGAGCTAATCGCGATATGTTGGCGGCTGCAATACTAGACACGCACGCGGATGTGCTCGCCGTAACTGCGAATATGGATCGCAAAACGAAAGCGGCTATACGCCAGGCTCTTGCGGAGTCGCTTCGCGCGAATCTATCGCAAGGAATAAACGGAAACACGACGCTTCAGCATGACGTGCTCGATCGAATGCGTAAGGTACTCGGCGATGCGGTCGATACCGGGATCATTGACGCAAAAGGTCGCCGCTGGAAACCGGAAGCCTATGTCGATATGCTTGTCCGTACGAAAATGGCGGAAACACAGCGCCAAGCTACGATAAACGAAGCGCTTGGCCGCGGTGTTTATTATGCGCAGATATCAAGCCACGGAGCAAAAGACGCGTGCCGTAATTGGGAGGGGCGGATTATAAAGCTAACGCCGGACGCCCCCGGTGATTACCCGTATTACGGTGACCTACCTCGGCGTGAGATATTTCATCCACGTTGCCGACACGTCTTAATGCCCGTACGAAATCCGAAATAATAACGGACCTACGATACGTCCTAAAACTGACGGATACTATGCGCTACGCGGCGCTTAAACGCGGGGAGACATATGAGTAAAACAATCAACGTTAAGTATCCGCTAAATCTACAACTGTTTGCGGAGGGTGATCCAGACCCAACGCCGGACCCGCCAGCCGATCCGACGCCTTCGAAGACCTTTACGCAGGAGGAGCTCGACCAGCTAATTGCGGATCGTATCGCCCGTGAACGTAAGAAGTACGCAGATTACGACGCGCTTAAAACGAAATTGACCGAGTTAGAGCTTGCTGATGAAGAACGGCAGAAGGCGGAAATGACCGAAACTGAACGCCTTGAGGCGGAAAAAGCCGAAGCACTGAGGGCTGCGGAGACTGCGAGGGCTGAGCGTGACCAAGCGCTAACAGCCGCTAATCAACGCCTCATTAAGGCTGAATTTCGCACGTTGGCGCGTGAGTTAAACGTTAGACCAGACGCGATTGACGACGCGTATGTACTGGCGGATTTGAGCACTGCGTCCGTTGGGGATGACGGAAGTATCAACGGTGTCAAGGACGTAGTAAATGCGTTAATCGCGAGTAAACCGTTTCTGGTTGAGCAGCCGAAAAAAGAACCGTTGCCAATCGGAGGCCCTTCCGGTGGAAATCCGTATGACAAGGAAACACGTACACTTGAGCAGCAACTTGCGGAGGCAAAACGAATCAGAGACTTCGCAAAGGTCGTCGAGCTATCCAATAAACTTACGCGCTAAAGCTTCGGAAAATCCGAGGCTTTTTATTTTGCCCAAATATAAGGAGGAAGTTTATACATGTTGAGAACTTACGATTTTCAGGACCAAGTGCGCCAACTCGAAGCGGGTATTTCCCTAATTATCGAGGACGCACCAAACTTGCTCGGCATTGTGGGGCTAGGCTCCAACTCTCTGTATCAAACAAAGTTCGAATGGATGTCCGATAACCTCAACTCTAACCGCGCAACTGCTGCTTCTGCTGCTGCGGTAGGTGCTACGGCAATCACTGTCGCTGAAGGTGACGGACTCAAATTCCGCGTCAATGCGATCGTAGTTTCTGGCGAGGAGTATATGCGTGTTACTGCCGTAGCTGGTGACGTCATTACCGTTGTCCGTGGTTACGATGGCACAAACGCAGCAGCGATCGAAGCCGGCGGAGAGATTCGCATCGTTGCCCGTCCGCAGTTGGAAGGTGCGCTGCCCGGTGTCGATGAAGGTCATGACCGTCTCGTAGATCACAATGTGACGCAGATCATCGAGCGTTATGCGCAAGTGTCTGGTACACAACAGAACGTGCGAACTTATAACGTTACGGATGAGCTGAACTACCAAGTACAATTGCGTCTAAAAGAAATGCAACGCGAGATGAATGACTGGTTGATTTATGGTCGCCGTATTGGTGGTGCCGCTGGTATGCCTCGTACAACAGGCGGATTGCTTTATTTTGCGGACAAGAAAGGCGCTGCGAAAAAGAATGCCGAGGGTAAGGAAGTTACCCCTGCGCTTCTGAACGACCTGTCCGAACAAATTTACTTGCGTGGCGGATCGGTAAACACCATCTTGACTAACACCGCGGGGGCTCGTCAAATCACGAAATTTGCTTCCGATACGATTCGGACTGAGCGCACGGACACCGCTACCGGCCATAAGATCCAAACGTTCGTTTCTGATATCGTGGGCGGCTCCGTAGCAACCGTCATCGTCGATCCGAACTTTCCGAAAAATAAAATTGCACTGTTTGACCGCGATATCCTGTCCATCGACGCACTGAGCGGCCGTGCGCTGCATGACGTGGACGCTACTGTACCGGGCGCTGACTTTGTTGCTCGTCAGATTCGCGGCGAGTACGGTGTAACAGTCAAGAATGCGGGCGAGAAGATCGCAATCCTGGATAACATTAGCACAGCGGTGTCTTAATTGGGGAGCTTCGGCTCCTCTTTATATTTAACGGAGGTGACTACGCGAATGGCGAAGTACCACGCAAGCCCTCATTACTCCCTTGACGGCATCGAGTTTGACGTATGCGGAGTTTATGTAACCGAGGATGCCGGCGAGATAGCACGTTTGGACGTGCTCGTACCTGTTTGGATTAGCCGTATTGACGAAAAAGAACCGGAGGAACCGAAGAAACCACGCGCTAAGAAGGCGCAAGCGGAAACCTCCGACGAATAAACGGAGGTGTTACCGTGGCAACTACGATATTAGCGGCAGATGCGTACATTAACGCGTCTTGTCTTGACGTAGAGGATTGGCAAGCGAGTGACGCTGCGAGAAAACAACGAATGTTAAACGTCGCAGGACGAACGCTCACAACAGCTTATCCGAAATACGTCATTCCGGACGCGGCGACATACGAGTTTGCGAATGTACTTTCGATACTCTACAACGATACCGGGCGTCTCCAGCGTCAGGGCACCGCATCATTCGGCTTGACCGGCGTGTTTAACGTGACGTTTAAGGACGGAAGTACGACGATGCCCTACGACGATCTACGTAAGTTTATACCGCAGACTGCACTCGACCTTATCGGCGCGGAAAATGGCGTTAAAATATCGAAGCGTTCCGCGAAATGGACGGTGATGTGACGTGCCACTCGTATCCATGCGGCAAACAATAACGATAACGAAGGCTGCGAAAGGCAGCGGGTGGGGGCACTCATCGGCCGGAGCGGAAGTAACAGTATCCGCACGCGTTTCCGAGCAGACGAAGACAGTTACGAATCAATTCGGAGACGAAACGGTATCAAGCATGACGATATTAATCGACAAGCTGGCGGACGTATCGTACGACGACGAGGTTACGTACACAAACGAACTCGGCGTAACGATTAAGCGCAAGCCAATCGCAATCCAGCCTAAACGCGGGTTATCCGGTAAGGCGCTAATAACGGAGGTGAACGTATAGATGGCGGTAAACAGACTTGATTTTGACGCCACACGCGGGGCTCCGTTCATTAAGCGCGTTATCGGACGATTCTTCAAGGGCTACGGTTCGCGACTGGAGAACGCGGTGGCCGACGGTTCGAAGCAAGGCGTTCAAGACGTTATGGACGAGTGGCGGCGGGAGTCTACGGACATTGCTCCGCTGAAGACCGGTACGTTGCGGCGGTCTATATCGACGGACGTTACGAAGCAGGGCGATAAATGGGTAGGCGAGATCAGCGCGTCTGCGATCGAGGTTAAAGGTAAACGTAAGTTCGATTACGCTACGTATCTTAACGACGAGTTTCCGAAAAAGCACGGCGACTCCTTCCGCAATCCAACTACGCCGGGAACTGTTCCGGGGTTTTTGGATAAGCCTGCGGAAGAGAATGAGCGCGAGTGGCAGCGTATGATCGAGGGCCAAATTAAAGCGGCTATCAGGCGAAAGGGGCTGTAATATGGCGCTGATTAGCGAGATTGAAGCGATAGAGGCGTTCATAAAGCGGAAATACACGACCGCAACATACGAGAAGCAGACAGTCCCGGAGCAGCCTACGCCGGGGCTTTTTGTTGTCCGCTTTTTGCGTGATGGTCGGACGCTTGAAACCGGAATGCATTACCGAATCGACCGCGATTACCAGATCATCCATTTCGCAAAGTATGCGGAGGAGACGCTGCCGATTATGTCCGAGTTGAGCGCGGCTATTTACGCAGAGGGCGGACTGCCTGACGTGCATATGCGCTTTGAGGGCTTCGGATTCAGTCAACCGGTTCTGACGGAGAACAAGATATACGCGACGGTCGGTGTTTTGCAGACGACGGTACGCGAGCAGAAGCCGCAAAAGCAATATGACAAAATCAATCACATACATCCGCGTTACGTGTAAGCAGGGCGTCCCAATGGGCGCTCTTTTTTATTTCCAAAGGAGGTTTTTAGATGTCCGGAGGTTCGTGGGATCCAACTGCATTAGAAATTCAGCCGGGGCTGTACATCAATTATGTCGAAGCGGCCGCAGCGCAGATTAACGGAGGCGCACGCGGTACGGTCGCAATTCCGCTGCTTAACTACGGTGCGAAGGCGACCGCCAAGACGTTTTACACGGTCGAAACGGAGAAAGCCGCATCCGATACGTTCGGGAGCGCTAATATCCAGTCGATCTTATTTGCGTTGCAGGGCGGTGCTAAAAACGTGCTCGTCTATACGATGCCGAAAACGCCAGTCGCCGAGGACTACACGGATATGCGTGCGGCTTACGATGCTCGCGAATTTAACGTGTTTGTTTTCGACGGTGAATTTAACGCGGACGAGCAAGCGTTAACCAAGACGTGGACAATCCGTAATCGGACGGAGGGCAAGCACTTTATCTCCGTAATCGGAGGCGATGCAGCAACAGACGCCGATCCTGCGCTTGGTAATGCGCGGTCCGTACTTAACGCGGACAACTACATCGTCAACTTGATTAGCGGAGTGGTTATCGGCACCAAAACGTATCTTTCGTCCGCGTTCGCTCCGTGGGTGGCCGGCTTGATTGCGGGAACTGCGATTAACCGCTCGACTACTTACGCGCAAGTACCGGCGGACGACGTGACTCGGCGCTTGACCAAGACGGAGTTTGACGCAGCGCTTACAGCCGGTTCGTTTGTTTTCGTTAACGACGGTACTCGCGTGAAGGTTAAGCAAGGTCTCGTTACATCGAAGCAAAAAGTCCGCAATATGCGTGCACGTCAGGCGATTTCTACGGACATTACCAAAACCGCGGAAGACAATTACATCGGCAAGCTCAATAACAACGCTGACGGTCAGGCCACGTTGATGGTTGCGATTAAGGCGTACCTGGAACGCTTGGAAATCTCGGGCGTACTGTCGGGACCTGCGGTCGGACTTGATCCGAATTTCCCATCCGTAGGCGACCAAGTATTCCTCGCAATTAGCTACGTAGAGGTCGATTCAATGGAACGTATCTTCATCACGGTGAACGTATAAAGGAGCGTGAAAAATAGATGGTACTAGATGCTACACGCGTCATTTCTGGCGCGTACGGAGCCGTAAACGACGCGGACGGTAACTGGATGTCCAACGTTTATTCGTGCGAGGCGAACATCGAGATCGGTTTCGAGGACGTTAAGCTCGCGGGTACGCGTTGGATCGGTAATAAGGTAACGTCGCTGAAGGGCTCCGGCTCAATCGGGAGCTACATGGTTACGTCGGAATGGATCGAGAAGATGGCGCAGGTTACGGACGATAAGAGCCCGGCATTTACTACGGAACTCGTCATCAAGCTGGACGACCCCGAATCGTTCGGAGCCTATCGGGTGCGGCTGAAAAACGTCACGTTCGATAAGATTCCGATTATCAATTACGAGGTCGGTTCGATCGTTGAGCAGGAGCTTACGTTCTTGTTCAGCGGCTACGAGGTTATGGATAAAATTCGCGCAGCTTAATATACGGAGGTCCTTCGGGACCTTTTTTAATTTCGAAAATAAACGGAGGTTGACATAGATGGCTAAAGGACTTGAAGCGTTACTCGGAGCGACGACGGATTTGAAGGAAGAGATTTATATTCCGCGACTGAAAACGCATTTCACGATTACGGCGCTCGACGGAGAGACAATCGAACGGGCACGTTCCCAGGCAACGACTGGTAAAGACGGTTCGGTGGATAGTTCGTTATTCGACCGTCTTTTGATCGTAAAAAGTGCCGTCGATCCTGACTTTAACGACAAAGCGCTGAGAGACCATTACGAAGCTTCCGACGCATCCGATTGCGTAAAGAAGGCGCTATTACCTGGTGAACATTCTCGATTGATCCAGTCTATCCTAGCGCTTTCCGGTTTCGTAGAGGACGCGGAGCTCGTTGAAGACGCAAAAAACTAATTAAGTCGGGCGACATAGAGGCGATGATGCTACATGAGATATTTCAACGCCACCATATAGCGCCCGACGAGCTATACGCGAAAGATCGAAGGCATCGGTTTTTTATGTACGCGTCGATGCTGATTCAGATAGAGAAGGAACAAAAACCTAAGTAAATCACCGCAGGAAGGAGGTAATTGCGATTTCATTCGATTTAATCGGACACTTGCGGCTGATTGACGATATGTCCCGCCCGTTACGTAAAGCGTTCGGTAATATGACGAAATTTGGTGTAGCAGCAACGGGGATTGGCGTTGCTACTACAGGGATCGCGTTCGCGGCGGACTCCATCAAAAAGGCGATGGATTTCGAGGCTCAAATGAAGACAGTACAGGCGTTAACGGGCGCGACCGATGAGCAGACGAAAGCTATGCAACAACTCGCGCTCGAACAAGGCGCTGCAACGAAATATAGCGCGCTTGAGGCCGCTCAAGGGATCGAGGAATTACTCAAAGCAGGTATGAGCGTCGAACAGGTCGGTAAGAAGGGCGGACTTAACGCGGCGCTCAACCTCGCAACAGCGGGCGGTCTCGGATTGGCAGAGGCTGCGGAGATCATGTCAACCGCGCTCAATTCTTTCAAAAAAGATGGGCTAAAGGCGGCGCAAGCTGCGGATATTCTCGCCGGTACCGCGAACGCATCCGCGACTGACGTACACGATTTGCGTTATTCCTTGGCTGCGGTTGGTTCCGTCGCTGATGGCGTAGGGATGTCGTTTGAGGATACGAATACAGCGTTAGGTCTGTTCGCGAATAACGGATTAAAGGGCGCAGACGCGGGTACATCGCTGAAGACGTTCCTGTCTAACTTGGTTCCAGCAACGGACAAGGCGTACGGCATGTTCGAAGACTTCAACCTCTTGACCGTAAATACTACGGATGCACTCGCTTTTATGAGCAAGAAGGGCATTAAGTCAACGGGTACTTCCGTCCAAGCGGTCACCAAGGACATCGAGAAATACGTCGCAGCGCAGACGGGACTCAAGGTCGGAACGTCCAAGGCCACGAAGGAAACGAAGAAATTCCTGACAGCGAGCAACCTGATTCATTCCGCTTTCTACGATAATAAGGGCGAGATTAAAGACCTAGCGCAAGTAGCGGACTTGTTAAAGAACCGATTCGGGAAGCTTACGAACGAGCAACGTCAATACTACTTGCATCAGATATTCGGGTCCGATGCGATACGTGCCGGTAATATTCTCTTCAAAGAAGGCGCGGCTGGCGTTAAGAAGTTTCAGCAGGAAATGGCGAATGTAACCGCGCTTTCAGTAGCAACTAAGAAGATGGACAGCGCAGCGGGTGCGGTCGAGCAGTTCCAGGGCGCAATCGAAACGTTGCAGATTTCCGCGTTGCTTCCTACGATGCCGATCTTAAAACGACTGGCGCAGGCGGCTTCGGAGTTTGTCGTTAAATATACACCGCGAATTACTGCCGCCATGCAACGTGCAGTCGATACGTCGAAAGCGTATTTGAAGACGCACTTTATAAACAATCCGGAGTTCAACAAGCTTCCGGATATTAAGAGTAAAATCGCGTTCGTTTTCGATGACGTTAAAAAGACTCTATCCGATTGGTGGAACGGAGGCGCGTCCGAAAAGTTTGCGCAATTCGGGAAGGACTCCGCAATGGCTATCGGAAAGAACTTTGCGAGCACGATTGTCAATAATCCGGAGTTTGCGTTTATCCTCGGTTTGTTTATCGCAGGTAAGGCACCTAACCCGATAGGGCTTACCGTAGCGTTAGGTATCGCTGCCAGTCCGTGGGTTAAGAGCACAATCGACTTTCTGCGGACAGGGTTACGTGAAGTTAGCGGCGCGGCGGGTGGAGAGCGTCTGCTGGAGTATAATGCGCAGCTTAATAGCACGCCGAAGGGAACGCCCGTAATAAAAGGACCTACGGAGCTGAAGGCACCGTCGAGTAAAGTAGACCCTAACGATACGAGCCTGTGGGCGGGTTTCCGTAGAGCGACCGGCTTTGCTGGCGGTATCGACACCGTTCCGCGTAATGACATGCCTGCGCGTCTCCACAAGGACGAAGCGGTGCTCACGAAGCACGAGGCGTCCGAGTGGCGCGACCAACAGCGCGGAAAAGGCGGAGCGGGCGGTGTCGTAATTAACATGTACGGTACGACGATACGCGAGGATGCAGATATTGATAAACTAGCGCGTCAACTAGCGTTTCAATTAGCGAGATAGGAGGCGGTGTTTTGCAGTTTTGGCTCAAGTATAACAACGGAGCGGAAGTCTTATGGCTTCCCGTCAACCCCGAGAGTATCCAAACAACGATGACCCACGGGTTTGAAGACGTTGAGATTTCGAATCTCGGCGAGTACACGATAATCGGCAATCAACGCCTCCGTGAGTTCTCGATGTCTTCATTTTTCCCGCGGGACTACAACGCGGGCTATTGTTCGTACACGAATCTGAAGGCGCCGCGCGAATATGTCGCGATAATCGAACGATGGATGCGCAGCGGTAAGCCGGCCCGGTTTATCATCACCGGAACATCCGTTAATTTCGCGGTTACTATCCGAAGTTTTGAGTACGAAGAGCGCGGCGGTGAGCCGGGCGATATCTATTATACGTTGTCGCTGAAAGAACACGTTTTTATCGACATCGCAAAGAAATCGGACAATAAAAAGCTTACGGGCTCCGCGTCGAAAACAATGCCGAAGCTTACTTCGGCGGCAAAGCGTCCGAACGCAACCGTTAAGGCAAAGTCGTATACGGTCAAGGCAGGTGACTCGCTATGGAAGATCGCGCAGCGAGCGGACGTACTTGGCAACGGCGACAGGTGGCGGGAACTGTACGCGAAGAATAAGTCCGCAATCGGGCCGAATCCAAACGTACTTAAGCCGGGGCAAAAGTTGGTGATTCCGTAATGGCTACGCAAATTAAGCTGTTATACGACGGAAAGTATTGGATCGAGCCGCTCGTCAAGTCCGCAACATGGTCTGGAGATGTAGCGCAGCCTCACCGCACGTTGTCTATCTCGTATTCCAATACACTAAATGCGGACGACAAGCGGATCGCGTTTGAACTCGGGAAGGAACTGCGTTTTTACGTAGATGATGTCGGTCTCTTCCGCGGCGTTATCTTTACGTACGATATTGACGATAGAGGTGACACGACGATTACTGCGTACGATGAAAACGTATATCTCACGAAAAATGTAGATACGCAGAAATTCGTCGGCAAGACGGCTGGTGCGATCGTGTCCTCGCTTTGTAAATCGTTTGGGATTCCGGTTGGCACCGTTGCAAACACGGGCTACGTTATCCCGAAGTTGATACTACGTGACATGTCGTTGTGGGATATGATTACGACGGCACTGACGGAAACACGTAAGCAAAATAATCGTAAATTCTTCGTTTACTCGCGCGAGGGTAAGCTTTTTTTGCGTGAGAAGAAGGACGAAATTGTCCGCTGGATGTTGGAAGATGGCGTTAACATTACGTCAGCGCGACGGTCTCAGTCGATTGAGGAGATGCGGACAGCGGTCAAGGCGCAGGGCGGCACGGACGAAAAGCCGATTACGTCTACGGCCAAGGATGCCGCGCTGATTAAAAAATACGGAATGATGCAACACGTAGAGTCCGCAGATTCGGACGCAACCGCCAGCCAGATCCAACAACTTGCGAAAGCCAAACTAAAGGAACTCGGCAAAGTCGGCGAAGACGTGTCCGTAGATGCGCTAGGCATTACGCAAGTCGTCGCGGGAACTGCCGTTTATGCCTTCGAGAGCATGACGGATATTGTTGGCGGCTATTACGTAAATGCGGATACTCATACGTTTACAAACGGTACACATATGATGTCGCTAACGTTGAGCAAAACGGACGATTTGCCGAAATTAGAATACGAAGAATCGGAACCGAAGAAAGAAGCGGCCAAGAAGAAGAAAAAGAAAGCGAAGAAAAAGACCACAAAAGCAGCTTCAGGTGGGTCAACGCTGAAAGTTCTCGATACCGTAGCGGAGATGGAGTCAATACGAGGAGGTGCGAAGAAATGATCGAACGAATAGACGGAGGCGGCGTATCGCAATTCCGCGACGTTATTAAACAGCTCGGACACAACGTAGAGGTCGATATCGAATACGCGACGATCATCGCCCCTCCGCCAGCTCTCCGCGTACAAGTCGATAACATGAAAATCGAACTCGACGGAGACGACGTAATTGTTCCGGAGCACTTGCGTGAACACACCCGGAAGGTGTCCGTTAAAGCGGTGGAGCCGACTACGCTCGAATTCAACCGCTATACTCGTGTAACGAAGGAAACGGAATCGTCTGCGCCTGTTAATTCGAAGGCGTTCAGCGACGTATTTAACTTCGGGTCATTCACGTCCGGCGAGTTCGAGATTACGTTTCACGATACGCTGAAGGCGGGCGATCGCGTGGCCGTTGCGTCGTTTGGCGCGGGACAACGTTATATCGTGTTGGGGCGGATTGGAGGTGCGGCCGATGGCGCTTAGTCCATTATCGGCGGTTGACGTTGATTTGAGCGAGGACCTTGACGTAGTTACGGAAACTGACGTGGAACCGAGCCGGACGTACGCGTTGGATTTAGATAGCGGAGCAGTCGGCGGGATAATCGACGGGCGCGAGGCAATCCGCCAGTTTATCCTCAAAGCGATATTGACGTCACGATTTCATTTCTCGATTTACGATGAGGACTACGGGTGTGAGCTCGAAGACTTGATCGGTCAAGACGTTCCGATGGAGCTGCTTGAAACGGAGATTCCCCGCGTCATAACCGAAGCACTTATTTACGATGACAGGATCGACGATGTATACGGATTTGACATAACGAAGGAGGCGGACAATTTGTTCGTCTCTTTTTACGTTGACGTGGACGGAGAGGAAATTCCGATGGAGGTGACGGTGTAATGTACGAGGATCAAACGAAAGAGGCGATATTGCAGCGGATGCTCGACGCATCTCCGGAGGATATCGACAAACGGCAGGGCTCGGTTACGAACGATTTGTTAAGTCCGCCTGCTATCGAAATGACCGGACTTTACACGGAGCTGGACACGGTCCTCACGTTGGGCTTTACGGATACAACAAGCGATGATTACCTCGACCGTCGCGCAGCCGACTATGGACTTGCGCGTAAACCTGCTGTAAAGGCGACGGGTACATTGACGTTTTCGGGACCGGATGGGACGGTTATTCCTGCGGGTACTATTACGTCAACAGGCGCGACCGTTCCGGTTTATTTTGTAACGACGGCTGACGTAACAATCGCGAGCACCAATGCAACGGTAGCAACTACAGCAGAAGAGGCGGGCGCATCCGGTAACGTAAGTATTGGCGCAGTCAATACGATGGTGGGCGATCTTGTCGGAATTGTAACGGTTACTAATCCGGTAAATTTCGAAGGCGGAGTCGATGGGGAGACGGACGGTGCGTTCAGGGATCGCTACTACGAGAGGGCTCGCCGCCCGGTCACGTCGGGCAACGCAAATCACTACAGACAGTGGGCTCGTGAAGTCCCAGGCGTTGCGGATGCGCGAGTTTATCCGGTCTGGAGCGGAGCTGGTACCGTTAAAGTCGTGTTACTCGGAGACGATAAGACCGCACCTGACGCGCCCATTATTACCGCCGCGCAGACGTATATTGATCCGACACAGGACGGGCGCGGCGAAGGGCAAGCTCCGCTCGGTGCGGTAGCTACCGTTGTAGGCGCGGAAGAGGTGCCGATTAACATCGTAGCAGACGTAGATTTAGCGCCGGGCGCTACGCTGGACGAAGTGAAAGCGTTGGTCACCGCGGGATCTCGCGCGTACCTCGAAACGCTGGCTTTCGCGGACCCGATCGTCCGTATTAATCAGATCGGCAACGTGGTCATCGACCTACCTCCGGTCAGAGATTACGCGTCACTAACGCTTAACGGTACGACCGGCAATATCATCGTCGCCGACGGACAGGTTGCGGTGCTTGGGACGGTGACAATTACGTGACGAAAACAGTAGCGGAAACTCGCCAGTTCATGCGCGACTCTCTCCCGCGTTATTACGACGAATCCCGTATCGCTGGAAACATTATCGACCGAGAAGCGGAAGAACTGGCGCGTATAAGTGCGTCCGCTTCCGACGTACTCGACCAGTTTTACATCGGCTCGGCTACGTGGGGGCTTACGCGTTGGGAACGCATATTCGGGATTACAACGGACCCAACGAAGACTTACGAGCAGCGGCGCGAGGTCTTGCGTGGTAAACTTCGCGGCGTCGGCCGAGTAAATGCGGAGTTAATTGAAAACGTTGCGTCCGCGTATGCGAACGGAGAGGTAGACGTAACACCGAATATCGCAAGTTACACGCTTACGATTACGTTCGTAGGCGTTTTTGGCGTGCCTGCGCAGATCGACATTTTGAAAGAGACGTTACGCGAGATTATCCCGGCGCATCTCGCAATCGACTACGTGTTCCGTTTTTTTACGTATGCGGAGCTGCTTGCAACGGAGAAAACGTACGGAGAGGTCACCGCAACGGGAAAAACGTACGATGACATATATAACCGGAGGTTTTAGACAATGGCAAATACGGATAAACTCGACCTGCCACTAATCGAATCGAATATGACAGCGGACGTTCCCCGCGACATGAATGCGCTGGCCGAGGCGGTGGACGCGAAGGTGGGCGTTGCGGGTGGGCTTGCGGTGCTTGGTGCGGACGGAAAGGTGCCTGCGGATCAGCTTAACGTAAAGGACCCGGTTGACGCGAGTCTAACACAAAAGGGGATCGTGCAGCTCACGAACGCCACGAATAGCACGTCTGAAACGTTAGCTCCGACGGCCAAGGCGTTGAAAACTACGTATGACTTGGCGGCGAGTGCTTACAGACATAGAGGAAACGCGCCAAACGACTGGAACACCGCAATATTATCTGGTAACTATGCCGTGGCGGTTGCTAATTGGGCGGGATATTCTAATTACCCCGCTGGATCGTACACTTACGGAAAGCTTGTTGTTCACGGGGACTATGGTTTGCGTGTTCAAATTTACTATACACACGACAACCCCGGACGTGTATACACTCGCGTATCATTTAACGATACGGATTGGAGGGCGTGGACGGAGGAAATCACGAGCAACACTGCTTCGAATTGGCAAAAGCATAAGTTGACAGGAGACGGCGGTATTAATACTCAACTCTCTGCTGGCACAGACCTCAACAATGTTATTAAAAACGGGTTTTACACTGGGGAGGGTTTGCTCAACTGTCCAATAGGCTCGGCTTTAGGTAATTGGGCATATATTGAAGTTATGGCGCTCAGTACTGATGGGGCTCACGTTATCCAGAAATTATACAGTCTATTCGGTGACGCTACGTTTTATATGCGTACGAGGAAGTCAGGCACATGGGGTCCGTGGTCACAAGACCTTTTTACGTCTGTCGTTGACGGTAAAGGCGCTGTTGCTGGCGCAATCAACGGCAAGGGCGGTAGTGCGAATGCAAGCAACTCATTCGCTGAATTGGCTGCGGCAGTAACGAATCTTCCGGTCAAAAGGTTTGCCAGCGGCACGTTCAACGGACAAAGCGCACAGGCGACGAGTAACGCTGTCGGAGTGGAAATGACCGTATCCGTTAGTCTGCCGTTTACCGTTACTCGCGTGTTTATACGTGTTGTGTTGGCTGAAACGGATGGTACGCGACATATAGACGCCATCTTAATGACTTCCAGCGTATTTAACGACAACAAGTCCGCTAAAGGCTGGCGTAATAACTACGTCAACGCCGGGTACCTTGAACCTCCGATACAAGGGTTTAGCGTAAAACTATCCGGTAGCAGGATAGACGCGTACGCCGGCGGTTCTCCAATCGCCAAAATATCCGCCTATGAATGGTGGGCTTACGAATAAAGGACGGAGGCTTAACGAATGGAACAAACGTTAATAAACGCAGCACTCAAGGACGGTATCTTCGCCGTCCTTTTTGTTGCGCTCTTTTTATATCAACTCCGCGAATCCCGGCGCATTCAGGACGACGGCAAGGCCCGTGAATCCCGCATCCAAGACGAAGCAGCCGAGCGTGAGCTTCGCATCAATTCGGAAGCGCGTGAACGAGAGGACCGCCTACTGAAACTCGCGGAGGGCATTACGAGTCAATTTGAAACGTTGGCGCAGCAGTACGAGACGCTTGCGATCGACGTTAACGATATCAAATCGGCAATTAAACGGGAGGGATAACTTAATATGGCGAACAATCTAACGCTAGAACAAGTCCGTGTCAAATCCGCGAAACGGCTCGAAGGCGTAGCGCCCGTAATCAAAGCCGCCGCCGAAGCGCTTATCGACCGTTGCTATGCGCGCGGCGTGTGGATCGTCATTACGCAGGGGTTGCGGACATATGCGGAACAAGACGCGTTGTACGCGCAAGGACGTACGGAACCCGGGCAGATCGTAACGAAAGTACGCGGAGGCTATTCGATTCACAACTTCGGATACGCGGTAGACTTTGCGCTACTACTTCGCGATGGGCGGTCCGTCTCGTGGGATACGTTGAAGGACGACGATAAGGATTCGTTACCAGACTGGGACGAGGTTGTCGAAGAAGCGAAGCGGCTTGGCTTCGAGTGGGGCGGTGATTGGCGTAAATTCGTAGATATGCCTCATTTACAGATGGTCTTCGGATTTACTACGGATCAATTCCGCGCAGGCAAGCGCCCTAGTCAGACGCAACTTAACGCAGCGTTGACGAAGATTGACGCACTTAAAACGAATAAATCGGAGGATGATGACGAGATGTCAACGGAAGAAAAAGCCGCATTTAAGGCGTTGCAGGATCGTGTAATCGCGCTGGAATCTACGAATAAGCTTGCAAAGGTGCCGGCGTGGGCGGAGCGGGCGTGTGTTAACGCAAAGGCGGCGGGGATCTTAGATACCGCAAACGACGGTTCTTACGATTTCTACCGGATGGTTACGATACTCGATCGCGCCGGTGTATTTGGCACGAAGGGAGGTGCGGCGTAATTATGAAACAACGTTTAACTAATCCGTTATTCATCGCAGCCGTCGTTGGACTTGCGTATCAAGTCCTCGAAAAGTACGGAGTTGCGCCGGATTTCGGAACGTGGCAAATCGGAGTAGACATCGTTTCGTACGCGTTAATCGGGACTGGTGTGTATTCAACGTTTAAGACGGAAGAGACAACGAAGTAAGACGAGTATATGCGGACTCATTTGCGCGATACTGCGTAGGTGGGTCCGCTTTTACATAGTTCTATAGACTTGGTAAAAAAGTTTCATTTAGAACGTACGTTCCGAAGGTATATCCTCCCAATTTGTCGAAATAGTGAGCAATTTGGGGGAGGTGTCTATATGGCAAAAGGAAAGAAAAATGTTCAGCAGGTTTCGTATGACCTTACAGGGCGAAACGAACTCATCCTCACGGAGAGTAAGTCCATGCGGGATGATTTGGTTTTTAAGGACGACGTCATGGATAAGGTAAAGTTTGTTACTCTGCTAGAGGGAACAGCGGAGGCTACAATTAAACTTGCTGCGGAGTATTATGAGGTACTACCTACTACGATAGAATCAGTAATTAGGAGAAACAGAGCGGAATTTAATGAGTACGCAGAGGTCCGCATACTGAAGGGGAAGAGTTTGAACGCACTCAAGACGCTCATGCAGGATGACGGAGCGTTTAAAGGTATAAGCTCTCTGACGTTAATTAACCGGCGCGGCCTTCTCCGTATTGGTATGCTCCTTACGGAATCGGAAGTCGCGAAATCTATCCGCAACTACCTCCTCAACGTGGAAGAAATTGCGGACGCCGATCAACGCCAATGGGCGATCGAGCGTGAGATATCTAAACGAGAACGTCGTCGTCTCACGGACTCGATCCAATCGTTTTATAACGGTAGCCTCAAGAACGATAGAGGACTTGAGTACGCAACATTCACGAATCTCGTGTATAAGGTCTTGTGGGATACGGACACGGTCGGACTTCGTGAGATGTACGGATTGGAAAAAGGCGAGGCAACCCGCGACGCTCTTAGTACCGAGGACTTGCGAAAGGTTGTAGACGTAGAGACTGCGATTAGCTCACTTATACGTCTTAGGAAGGATTACCGAGAAATACGTGATGAGTTGATCGCAGGGAAAGACAATTTCCGGTAAGAGCGGCGGACTTGCCTTCGGGTGGGTCCGCTATTTTTCGTTTATTCGTAGTGACAACGGACTAGTCCGATGGTATTATTTAGGTAAACGTGAGATAACGGAGGGGGAGGATCAGTTTGAAAGATCAGGAATCCGCAGTAGCGGCGAAAGCAGCCGAAGAAGAGGACGACGGCGATCCGAGTTTTTGGGACATGTTTCCGTTTAAAGTCGATAAGCTATACGCAAGACTAATTTCCGGTTTCATAATTGGCGGCATCATCCTGTGGTTTTTGTACGGACTATTACGTTACGGACTTGTATTCAATGTAACGATAAATTAGCGCTTGTCTCTTCGGAGGCGAGCGCTTTTTCTTCGTTTTACGGACGCGTTGCTCGGACAATATCCCCGTGGTATAATCGTCATGTACTAAAATACCAAACCGTAGGGCTTCGTACAATCCGTAGGTCATCGTCTGAATGTCCGTCATAGGCTACGTCTAGGTTTCGGGACGATAGCGGAGATTAAACGCACTCGTAATGCGTAGGCCGGGGGTTCAATTCCCTTCACCAGCATTCTATGAAACTCAAGCACAGCACGGCTTCCAAGCTTTTTGGAGGCCGCGTTTTTTTGTGATTTTGGACAATCTTCTAACATTCTTCTAACCTTTAGTCTAGTAAAGTGGGTTCTTCGGTGTTCATAGACTCCCCTGCAATTGAATCCCCAATGTTTCTTAGGTTTCGTCAGTTTGGTGCTGTCTCGCTTTCGAGAGATTGGCTACAGGCCGCAGCTATTCTTTCTCAACTCAGCCACGATAGGCGTTCCTCAAAAGCGGGAGTGCGTTTTCTTCATCGCAGCCCCGTGAGGATTTACCTTCTCCACCTCCATGATTGGAGTACAGCGAACCGCCCCGTGTTGTACAGGAACATTCGTAGCGGAGAGGGCAGGCCAATCAATTCAGACAGCCTAACTAACGTTGGCACAAATAGCGTCCACCGGATATGAACATGGGTGAATATTGCGGAACGCGAAGAAGGTGTGGACATTGTAATGTATTCATGGGCCATCCTCTCAGGTTTATAGCCTTTTTTCTAGATATATGTTCCAGTCTAGTAAAAACTAGTTGTTCGTCCATGTCTAAACCTAACAATATGCATACACTGAACTATCTTTATAGGGAGGTGTACGCATTGAGTTGTTCAGACAAAAAAAAATGTCGTAAAGGAAAAATAGAAACTGTATTCCCTTGGAAAAGAAAAAGAAAAGAACAGTGCCGAAAAGTTATTAAGAAGATAGTAAAGGTAAAATGTCCCCCACCAGAAGTGAATATTACTACTCCGACAGTTATTGGTCCTACGGGCCCACAAGGCATACAAGGCATACAAGGTTCTCAAGGAGTACCTGGACCGGCTGGAGCTATAGGCCCACAAGGCTTTCCTGGCGCTACAGGAGCAGTAGGGGCGGCTGGGCCATCCGGAGCTACAGGTCCAACTGGTCCAGCGGGCGGTCCAGTCGGACCGACAGGAGCCACCGGCGCAACAGGAACAGTAGGTGCGGCGGGACCATCCGGCGCTACAGGAGCAGCAGGGGCGGCGGGACCAGCGGGAGCCACAGGACCAACTGGTCCAGCGGGCGGTCCAGTCGGACCGACAGGAGCCACCGGCGCAACAGGAGCAGCAGGGGCGGCGGGAGCAGCGGGAGCCACCGGCGCAACAGGAGCAGCAGGGGCGGCGGGAGCAGCGGGAGCCACCGGCGCAACAGGAGCAGCAGGGGCGGCGGGAGCAGCGGGAGCCACTGGCGCAACAGGAGCAGCAGGGGCGGCGGGAGCAGCGGGAGCTACCGGCGCAACAGGAGCAGCAGGGGCGGCGGGAGCAGCGGGAGCCACTGGCGCAACAGGAGCAGCAGGGGGAGTATTGGGATTTGCAGATTTTTTTGCCTTGATGCCTCCTGATAATGCAGCAACTGTTGCTCCGGGTACAGACGTAAGTTTTCCGCAAAATGGCCCTACCAGCGGGACTACTATTACCCGAACCGGTCCTAGCTCTTTTAATTTAGCAGCAATAGGGACTTATCAGGTGCTCTCTCAGGTTAGCGTAACCGAAGCTGGACAACTCATCTTGACACTCAATGGCGCGGATCTCGCCTATACTGTAGTCGGACGTGCAACAGGTACATCGCAAATCGTAGAAATGGCTATAGTGCAAACGACGGTCATTAATTCCATACTGACTGTTCGAAATCCTGCTGGCAATTCCACTGCACTTACTATTACTCCACTCGCTGGAGGAACAAGACCTGTTTCAGCACATCTTGTTATCACACAATTAGCATAGCAAGATATCTTGCATATAAATAATCGAGAAATTTGCTATCTTTTACTGGACGGCTTTTCATATGATCATAATTAAAAGAAGGACGTACAAACGTCCTCATCTTCCTCCAGAGTATCCCTCGGCAGAGATAGCGGCCCGTCACGCGTGGCATTTTGCAGAAATCCGCTATCTAGTATTTCATTAAATGGGAAATCCGAGGGATACGACAATGGGAACAGCATACGAACAACAAAATGCAGCACTACAACATGAAATCGCGGTAATGGAAAGTATCCTGGAAAGCAAGGAGCAGTATCCCAAAATAGTTTCGTGTTGCGTCGTCATTCGGATCTCCACCTTTTTGGGGCTCTTAATTTTACGAGTTCAATCTATATAAGTTCAACTAAAGTTTCACGAATCTTGGAATGGATTTCCGATTCGCACGTCGAATAGATTAAGGAAAATCAACGAGACGAGTGATGATGATGGAAATTCAACCAACGGATCAACAAGAATTGGAAAGGCGGCTGGGTCAAGAGAAAAACCGTCGGATGTATGAACGCTATCAGACGATCTACTTACATGCTGTGAAACAGATGTCGGTGACCGAAATTGCGGAGATCATTCGCAGAAGTCCTGTAACGGTGAACACCTACATCAAATCCTATCAAGAGAAAGGACTGGATGGCTTGGTGACGGGCGTCTCCACAGGCGCTCCCGAACAGTTGACTGCCGAGCAGCAACAGCAGCTCAAGCAGCTCATTATCACAAAACTTCCGCATGAAGTCGGGTTTCCCGCCAAGCACAATTGGACCCTGCTCTGGCTGCCGCTTATGTGAAGCGTGAGTTTGAACGAAGCTACACCATTGCTGGCATGGCCAAACTGCTGCACCGACTGGATCTGCGGTTTACCAAACCAACCTATACTCTGGAAGCAGCCGATGAAGTGAGGCCAAAGGAGTTTGTCCACGAACGGTTCCCCCAGTTAAAAACAGACTCATGAACGACGAAATCCATCATTTGTTGCATGATCCGGGACTATCAAGCCTTACAGCGAACCTGGTTCGAGAAAGGCAAGCAACGGGTCATTCCGACCATCGGTAAACATCGCGGCGTGAAATTGCTCGCGATGTGGACTACATGACCGGGGAAATCGTATGGCAAGAAGATGAGCAATATACAGCTGAAACGTTTTTAGCCTTCCTGAAATACCCTACAGGCAAAATGGTGATGGTGATGGACAATGCCCGCATTCATCATGCGAAATTACTGCAACCTTTTCTGGAAGAGCAGAAAGATCGGTTGAAGTTCTCCTTTTTGCCCCCGTATAGCCCGCAGTTTAACGTAGTCGAAGGGCTATGGAAATGGCTAAAAGCCGATGTCATCAACAATGTGTTTTATCATACGGTGGCCGAGATCTCCAAAGATAGATGGGCCATCATTAACCGTTTGTGCGTCCGCATGGAATCTTCCTTACGAAAACTCATTAAGCCTAAAATCATTAGTTGAACTTATATAGCTCTTATTGTTCGAAAAAAATAAAGTTGTAGAATAGGAAAATAAAGTATTAAACTGACGATGCGTCATTAAGCGCCCACGGTATGATTTGGTTTTCTCACAATCACCGTCAACATAATAATGTTAGATAGTCCAGCTTGTTTGAGTCAAAGGCTGTACTACTAACATTACATTGATCTAATTCCACGTCTGTTGATTAACCAGAATAAGTAATTTGATTAATAGAAGCAGAGACACGCTTAGGAAGAACATGCTGAATCTGGATCAGCCATTCCACCGGTAGATTTTGCAGAAGAAAAAGACGAGAAAATCGAGCAAAGGAAAGAATGGCATGTTTGGGCCACGCCCCTTGAGCGGCATCAAATAACCATTTAAGCAGGACATAAACGATGAGCGCGCAAAAGAGTTGCCCATAGACCGCATTTTCGGTTCTCCCAAACAGCGTTGGAATATTCAAATGTTGCTTGATCCAACGGAAAAAGACCTCAATCTGCCATCGAGCTTTATACATCTGTGCGATTTGTTCCGCTGTGACCTGCATTAAATCGGTAACGACTCGGATGACTCGACCTTCAAAATCTCGAAACATCACCACACGATGACGTTGCTTGGAACGACACTGCGGTGTCCCCAACTGGCAGGTGATATCCCGAATGACAGAAGAATCTGCTTTTTGGAGACGGGAAAGGGCATGAGGTTTATCCAAATGGACGTTGTCGCGAAGCCGAATGACAAAGGATTGTCCTTGGATTTTGAAGTCGTCCAGACGCTCCAGTTTCCCATAAGCACGGTCCATCACCACAATGTAGTCCGGTTGAGCCAACGTTTCACTCATGGGGCCATCATGCTTGGAACCCAGCGTTTCGACGACCTGAAGCGGTTGCCCATTTTGGGCTCGCAAAGCGACATGAAGTTTAATGCCAGAACGCTCTCCGTGATAAGGAGCCCAGGGTAGTCGTGTTTTTCCCACTGTTATGGTGGTCGAATCGATGAGGAGTAATTCTTTGGAAAACGTAAGTTTTCGGCGTGTTTCTCGGCTACACTTGTGAATGACTCGATGAAGAAGTTCCTTAAATATAGCAAAGGGGACTTCGGCCTCTTTGGTGGAAAAACACGAATAATGAACCATAGGTAAGCCACTGCGAGCGGCATGATCCACACCGGAACGATAACTGTCCCATTGTTCTAAGGCAGCTACACACCAGTATTGAAGTAAGTGGGTTACTGCGAATTTACGGGCTTTGTCTTCATAATCTGCTCCCTTGGCAACGCTTTGCACTTCTTCCGGTGTCAGAATGGATTGAAGGATCAATGGGATCGTGATAGACTTTTTCATGGAGTCGTCACCTTTCGGTTAAGTTTGTAGGGGTACAAACATTTTACCGTGTTGACGGCTCTTTTTCTACCATTTAGTGGTTAATCAACAGGTGTGATCTAATTCAATTCTTTGCTCAAGTAACCTTTTAAAATGTGCAATTAACCACATGATTAGCCCTTCCCTTTATTCAATCTCTGACATTTACTAATAGAGATTCAGGAAAGAGAGGTGATATAAATGCCAATTACAAAACCCTTTATGGCTTCCCGAAGGTTTACTACTACAGCAGGAGCCGGAACAGGTGTTGGCATTGCATATAATATTCTTGCAACAGCCACCACCAATGACACCGGTGTTGCTGCCACAGCCTTCCCAACTGCACCTGCGTATTATAATCTTTACATTAATGCACAGATTCAAACAGGTGATACTTCAACCGCTACCACCACTGCGATCACCATTCCTGGTGGTGACGCACTCGATCCTGCGACTCCAATTGTAATCGAATTTGTTGTAAACTAATCCTTCCTTATTGATGAGATGCCGACAATTCTTATTGTTTTGGATTTTCGGCATTTTCATTTTAAACGCCCTTGGGGTATTAGTTTCGTATATATCTACTAAAACATACAAATAAATAGGGAAGTGAATCTAATGGCGATCATATACCCTATCTTTCCCCCAATAGTTTCCGGAATTGTTTATAATGTAAGTGCTCAAACTGTTCCTGTAGAGACTGATGTTATTTTTGATACAAACGGTAATCTTTCACCTGGAATCACACATACCCCCGGAACCACTCAGATTGCAGTTAGCAATCCGGGCAAGTATGAGGTTACTTTTTCCGTGACGGGTGTAGAACCCAACCAATTCGCACTATTTTTAAATGGCGCCCTGGTTATAGGAACCGTATATGGTTCAGGTGCCGGCACTCAGCAAAACAATGGGCAAGCTATAATCGCTCTAGCGGCCGGCGATGTTCTTACTCTGCGAAATCATAGTTCAGCTGCTGCGGTTGGCCTTCAGACTTTGGCTGGTGGCACACAAACAAACGTAAACGCTTCTGTTATTATCAAAAAAATTAAGTTAGATTCTAATAATTAATGATGAAATGTGAATTGGTTCAGCTTAAAGTTTATCTGACTATCGACAAAATGTCCTTTTCGATAATATATCGCTCTATATTAATAGAAACTCTGTCCCAACGTAAAAAGGACCCTCAGCATCTGCGGTCCTTTTTGGGTTATTCAGTACTTTCTTTGGCATTTGATATGTAATCAATTTCAATAATTTCTCCGATATCTGTAATTTCAAGTACCTCAATAATCTTTGCCAGATGGTCTTTATTCAAAACACTACGAGAGCCACGGACAATTTCACTAATGGTACTTGGGCGTAATCCTGTTAACTGAGATAAAGTCCCTTGTGTCATTCCTTTTGACTCCAGAATCTTTCCAAGCTTGACCACGATTATAGCTTTTTTTGACATATAACCGACCGTTCCTTCCCCTTGATTCTTGCTTAGTTATGCTTGTGTTGATTTTAAGTGAAACTAAAAGATAACGCAAAAAGATGTTGACAATAACGTTATATGGTTATATTATTAATAACGAAATAACGTTAAATTGTTATGTTAATTCATGTCATGGAAACAATTTCGTTATTGACATAGTTGATGATAAGGCAGTACGAAAATTCGCATCTAATTAGAGTGGTTCTTCATTATTGTACAGCAAGTTAATCCGCAATTCTACGCGAGTGAACATGAAGCAGTCCTATCACAACTTATTGAAATCATAGGTAAGAAGGGAATTTGGGATTTTGCTATTGAGAGGGCAGTTGAGGCTGCCACAATTTGATGGTCAGGAGCCCTTACCAAGTTGGACGGATAAACACTAAGAAGGAGCGCATAAAAATGGAGACTAAATCAACCATACTAGAATGGGTGGCAATGGTATATGGACCTTTTGACCATTTACAAATGTATGAAATATATGAAGGTGTGCTTTATGATGGACGCTACTTCTTTCACATTGAGGACGGATGTTTGTGGATGCGTCATGTGCGGAGGTTGGAGCATCCCGAACATACACACTTATTCGTCGATGGTGACAGTGGTGGGCTGCAACTGGCAGAAGGCATTCAGCGTGATCTCATGGAGGTTGTTTCAGAAACCATTGACCAGCTACGCTCTATGGATGGCATGACTTTTTTGCTTAATGAACTGTTATGGTTGGAAGGGGAGGGGCGCTGTGACATCCAGTTGAATCTCGTAAGGAACAAGGGATAGCATTTACAGGGATTTTTGTCGTAGAAGGAATCGTTATATTGTTCACCGAATGAAATATTCGAGGTGATCGTCTTGAAGCATACATATAAAATGTTGAAAACAGACATGGAGCTATTTGGAGCGGCTTTAACCCAGGCACATGTATACGTTGTATCCGTCGATGAAGAATTACGTGTGACATTTGAGGATTATGGCGGAGTGGTGGAGGAGATTACGCCGGAGTCGGTTAAGATCGCCAGTAAAGATTTTATACGAGAACAGTTTGAATTCCGGGCAGACCTCATAGGAGGAGAACAATTTGAATGATTTTAAAATCCCGATTTTAAAAGAAAGATTAAAGCACATGGAGAGGTTAAAGGCAACGGTTCCACTCCCCTCCAAGGCAGACGTAGGCTTTAAATTCAGTGTTACGTTCGGGACTCGTTTTGCATAAAGCTGGGCGGAGGCATGGGTACAGCGTGACTCCCAAGCTTTTTGGAGGCCACGCTTTTTTATTGAAATGAGTGTAATTACACAAATATTCCAGGGAATTGTTTAGCGATTGCGTCAGTGATCGTATCCGCCATCTCTAACGCTTCCGCCTCGATTTTATCATATATCTGAACACTTGTTTCATAATCCTTGGTGATCATGGAGACAGCCTCTGACTTTGTTAAAGCTAAGTGTTCGTAGAACATTTTCCTAAATTCTTCTTTAGGTAGATAGGGATTGATACGGCTTAAAAACTCGGAAATTTCATCGGCGTTGGAGTACCACTTTTTTTCTGTAGCTGCAACCAGATTTTGATCTCCTGCTATGGCTGCTTTAACAAGATCCGCAGCAAGCACTAAATGTTCCCTAATTAAGTTACCGTATGTTTGAGCTACATGATCACCATACAAAGGTCGAAGTGAATTCCCCATATCTGTTGCATTTTGAAGAAGCCGGGCGGTAACCACGTTCACATCAGGTAGATGAAAGACCAAGCTAAGGATGGTCATCCTGGTCCAGGCTATATGTTGTTCCCACAGCATACGCATGAAGCTTTTCAATTCAACCTTCGCCTTGCTTACACAATGAGGATTTTTGGTCATTAGATGAGCAGGTGTTACTTGATCCGATCGCCAATAATGATCGTATGGTTGTATTACATAAGGAAATACACCCGTTGAATAAGGAAACATAATATTTCACTCCTTTTTTCGATAAATTTGTATACCACATGTATTTGCATATATAGTGCTACATTATTCGAACTCATATTGTTGGGTGAATGTCCAGTAAAAAAGTCATCTTCTAGCAGAACTTCTAAACAACCTCGGAATTAGATTAGTATGAGACGCGGGACTTCGATAATCATAATGACAAGGCATATTCCATATGACTAAGTAAGTACTTTTTGCTCACATAGAGGAGGGATATGATTGGATGCATTTGTTGCGCGCTCATTAGATGAGATACGATTTTGGTCCAGGATCATGAAGGAGCATTCATTTTTTCTGGGGTTAGGTTTTAGAGCTGAAGATACTCAACTCATTACAGAAGCCAATCAGTTTCATGCTATTTTTGAGGATATTGAGAGAAGATCACACGATTTTAATATCGATACTGACCCTCACACAATCAAAGAGTTTAATACGGAGGTCCAGAATGCAGCGACTCATATTTGGGCGTTTAAGAGAATGGTATTGGGCCTTATATTGCAATGCAAGCTTCCCGGACAAACCAATTTCCCTTTACTGGTAGATCATATAAGCCGGGAAGCGAATTATTTCAGAAACCGTTTAGAGGAACTCAATTCAGGAAAGCTCGAACCATTACCCGATGCAATTATCGATGAAAATGTATTTTTCTTGAAAATAATGGCCGATCATGCAAAATTTATAGGCCATTTGCTAGATCCATCCGAACGTAAACTGGTTGAGCAAGCCAGGGAGTTTAGTAATGATTTTGATACGCTGATGTTTCAAGCGATTGATTTAAGTCATATGCGGCCGCAGTCGCAGACCGTTCCACTCCTGAGTCAATTTGTTGATGAAAACCGTGTCTCTGTTAAGTCCTTGCGTGATTTTAAGAAAACAGCGCGTGATTTAATCGACGAATGCCGAATAAAAAGTATTATCCATCCTTTATTAGCCGATCATGTATTTCGTGAAGCTGAGAGGTTCCTTTTTATTCTCGATATGTTTGATCAATCTTTATCAGGTGTTAAGGTGAACAAGAAAGAAATTATGCACTGATATGCTAAAACGTAATCCTTCAGACTGGGACACAGTATTCCCCAACAGGAGGTGCGCCAAGACCATATCATTTAAATCCTAATCAGGTTTCGAAATTTATAAATCATTACGTTGGGCCCTTTTCCTATATCTCAAAAAAAGGAGAAACCCTGCCTTGTGTAAAGCGGGTTTCTCTACTTTGTAGAGATCGTTTTATATTGTCGTCGATTCGTAATTTTAACTATGAATGCACAGCGTTTTTCTGTTCATGTTCTTCGTGACTACATACTTTAAGTGTATAACCTGTATCATCGTTAGTACACCATGACTGAGATTGAAAAGCCAAGAATAATGCGACCCAATGGTCTTTAAACTGAATTAGCAATCCCCCGTCTTGCCAAACTCCATTATCTTTTTCCCATTTGGGATTTCCTGAGTTACCTTGGTTCATATGAATATCGTGAACTCCATTTCCGGGTTTGAAATGAAAGTATTCATCCTCCTTATGTTCAGGGCCAAATCGTTCTCCATAAGCATATATAACAGCTTCTTCATCAATGGCTTTTTGAACATAGTCTGTTAACTTTTCATACAAATCGTTGTCCAATCCAGGTTTAATATTTGGGAGTGGTGTCATTTGTTTAGGATCAAACAGACGGCCCCTGACATAATCCAGGGCAATCTCCCGATTGTTTTTATTGATTCCAGTGAAGCCTTCTGCCATACCTTGCAGATGGGTAATTTGCGAGGAATTAAAATTTTCGCCAATCAAATAAAGAACTTCTGACGGCCAAGCTTGTGATTGGATATTAATGGCTAATCTGAACTTTTCTTTGCTATGCGATACTTCCATGAGCACTTCTAGATGCTGGTCATCTTTTCCTAATTTAAATTCTTTAGAATTGCTTTTAGCACACCGTATTTAATGGGCATTGTTATAGTCTCCTTGTGATTAATTTTTTATATTTTCTAACGTGTCTTATATTTGTGTTTTTATGTTGGATAATTTAGGGGTTATAAATTTTTTTGAAAAATGAAACAATAACTCAGTATTTGATAACAAAGGAGGAAACAAAATGTCAGAAGTTAAGGGATTGGGCTTAACCCCATCTCCAATAGATAAAAGGGATATTCTTATGTCTTCTATTTTGCCGCCTTTTATTATTCCATCAAAATTTGAAGTTAAAGAAATAACTCCGGTAAGAGATCAGGGACACGAAGGAACGTGCGTTGGATTCTCATGTGCTGTAGGTATGAAAGAGTGGCAAGAGAGAGATAAACATGTCGGACTCTCACCCAGATACCTTTATGAGAAGGCAAAAGCAGCAGATACAACTCCAGATAATACACCTCGATGTACTCCTGATGGAGACGGGACATCTATTAGGGTAGCCATGGATATACTGAAAAAACAGGGAGTATGTGAAGAAAGCTTTTGGAAGTATGAAGCCTGTAATCCTGGTAGTCCCCAAGCTGGAGCAGAAACAAATGCAGCAAAATATAAAATAAAAGCATATGCAAATCTGGATACGATAAAAGCAATGCAGAGAAGCTTAGTTGTAAATGGCCCTTTTGTAGTCGGGACATCAGTATACAAAAACTGGATGGATCCAAACGTAGCAGCTACAGGTAAAATACCTTTACCCGGAAGTAGTGAATTTATAGGTGGACATGCCATATGTATTGTAGGCTTCGATGATGAAACCCAAATGTTTAAATTTAAAAATTCTTGGGGAACAAGTTGGGGAGATAATGGATTTGGCTACTTACCTTATGATTATCGTATTCAAACCCAAGCGGAACATTTCTTTTTCGAAGCATATAGCGCAACGGATCTAATCGACAATGTTGACGCCTTAGTCGGTGCTAAGGAGAAAATATTGCAGCAAATGGGTGAAGAGTTTAAAGAAGAGGTTGAGCTTCACCATTGGGGAGGAGATCAGGTTATTAAATATCACTAGAAAGTCAGGTGATTTAATGATCATTTCCATTGAAGAGAAGGACAATGGTAAAATCCTCCGTCTAAAAAAGGGCGAAGCCTTTCAGATTACCCTACTTGAAAATGCATCTACAGGATATACATGGTTGGAAGAAATCGTTTCAGAGAAAAATGTGGTTTTGCTTGAGAAAGAAGATTATGTTGGTAACCACACTGTAATTGGAGGATCTGGTGTCCGAGCTTGGACGTATACGGCAAATGAAGCAGGTCAGAGAAAGGTGAGATTTCATTACCAAAGGCCGTGGCTACAGGAGGCTGTAAAAAGTTTTGAAATTACGATTATTGTCATATAGGGACGCTGAAAAGCGTTCCTTTTTATTGTTGTGTCTTAATAAAGAGCTATTGATTACGCGTCTTTAGCAAAATGGAATGGCATTACCTACTGTATGAAGCAACGCATAACCCTTCTACCAAAACTATTAATGATTTGCTGGTTTTTTTGCCGAAACATGTCCCAAACTAAACTAAGTTCCTTTTGACCAAATGTACAAACAGACCAAGGGATTGGCCGGGAACAGCTATGTGGATTATTATAATTCATACCTGAATAATGAGAAATATCTTCCCAATTCGTTCTTTTTGTGCGAGAATGATTGAAAAATCATTCATGATTGCGCATTACAGCACGTATAACAAGGGAGGAAATAACCATGTCAGAAGATCGCAAGCTGTCATTCGAAACTCTCGCTGTCCATGCCGGACAACAAATTGATCCTACTACCTTTGCCCGCGCCGTTCCGTTATACCAAACCACCTCGTATGGATTTCGGGATGCCGAGCATGCGGCTGATTTGTTTTCGCTAAAAGAGTTCGGCAACATTTATACGCGCCTGATGAATCCGACCACGGATGTGTTCGAGCAGCGGATCGCAGCTCTGGAGGGAGGGGCTGGCGCGTTGGCAACGGCTTCGGGAGCAGCAGCCATTTCCTTTTCCATCCTGAACATTGCAGGAGCAGGGGATGAAATTGTGTCGGCATCCAGTCTATATGGCGGTACATATAATTTGTTTTCCACGACGTTACCCAAGCTGGGCATTAAGGTGCATTTTGTGGATTCGGATGACCCGGAGAACTTTCGTAAAGCCATTACGGATAAAACGAAGGCGTTATATGCCGAGACGATTGGCAATCCGCAGGGCAATGTGCTGGATGTGGAAGCTGTAGCAGCGATTGCGCATGAATACGGTATTCCGTTAATTGTAGATAACACGTTCCCAAGCCCGTACTTATTGCGTCCCATTGAATACGGAGCGGATATTGTCGTGCATTCGGCGACGAAATTCATTGGCGGACACGGAACGTCCATCGGTGGGGTGATCGTGGACAGCGGCAAGTTTGACTGGAAAGCAAGTGGCCGTTTCCCTGGACTGACCGAGCCGGACCCGAGCTATCATGGGGTTGTATACACCGAGGCGGTGGGGCCTATTGCATACATTATCAAGGCGCGGGTACAACTGCTGCGTGACCTGGGAGCAGCTATTTCACCGTTCAACTCATGGCTGCTGCTTCAGGGCTTGGAGACACTCCATCTGCGGCTGGAAAGACATAGCCAGAATGCTTTGAAGGTAGCGCAATATCTCGAAAGCCACAAGGATGTGGAATGGGTCAGCTACACTGGATTGCCAAGCCACCCATCCTATGAGTTAGCCCAAAAATACTTGCCGAAAGGGCAAGGGGCGATCCTGACCTTCGGCATTAAAGGCGGCAGTCAGGCGGGAAGCAAGCTGATTGAAAATGTGAAGCTATTTTCCCATTTGGCGAATGTGGGCGATTCCAAATCTCTGATCATTCATCCGGCGAGCACAACGCATCAGCAGTTGAATGCGGAGGAACAGGTTGCTGCCGGAGTCAAGCCAGAGCTGTTGCGTTTGTCTGTCGGGACGGAAGCGATAGACGATATTTTGTACGATTTGGAGCAGGCGATCTCGGCCAGCCAGCAGTAGTTAAGGTTGATCAGGTGGGGGGTAACCTCCACCTTTTTTGCGTCCATGTCATGAATAAATAGCGTTGACAACATACCCCCGCAGGTATATATTATACCCCATAGGGTATATTGGGAGGGGAAGAAATGAGCAGAAAAATAGTTATTATTGGCGGGGTAGCAGGTGGAGCTTCTGCGGCGGCGAGATTGCGTAGATGGAATGAGGAAGACGAGATTATGATGTTTGAGCGCGGAGAGCATGTTTCTTTTGCGAACTGTGGTCTTCCTTACTATATTGGCGGCACGATCCATGCGCGGGAGAAGCTGTTCCTCCAGACACCTCAAGGGATTCGAGAACGTTTTAATATAGATGTGAGGGTACTCACCGAAGTGATTGAAATAGACCGAGAGCAGAAGCTCATCCGCTTCCGTGATGTAATGACAGGAACAATGGGGGAGCAACCGTACGACTTGGTGGTTTTGTCCCCAGGGGCCAAACCGATGATACCGGATATTCCCGGATTAAACGAAGCTACTAATCTATTCACGCTAAGAAATATTCCTGATACGGACGTGATTAAGGCATATGTAGATGAAAAGCACCCGCGACATGCTACTGTAATCGGCGGTGGATTTATCGGGCTGGAAATGGCTGAGAATCTGCGGGAGCGTGGACTTGCGGTAACGATTATCGACCAGGGAGAACAATTGCTTAATCCGCTAGATCCTGAAATGGCTAAACTGGTAGAACAGCATATGAAGCTGAACGGGGTGGAGGTGCGCTTAAAGGAAGGGGTCGCGGCTTTTGCAGCTCAGGGTACACGGCTCCTTTTAGCTTCGGGAGGTGTGCTTCAGACGGATTTGGTTATTCTGGCGATTGGTGTTGTTCCCGAAAATGAACTGGCCAAGCAAAGCGGATTGGAGCTTGGTTTTCGCGGGGCTATTCAGGTAAACGCTCAATTGCAAACCAGTGATCCGGCCATTTATGCGGTAGGAGGCGCCATTCAGGTCAAAGATCGCAATCACGGGTTTGCAACTATGGTATCGCTGGCCTGGGGAGCCAATCGGCAGGGTCGTTTGGTGGCGGATCATATGAACGGTCAGGCCATTTCTTATGATGGCGCGCTCGGAACGTCCGTGATCAAGACCTTTGCCTTGACCGCAGCATCTACAGGCAATAACGAAAAAACATTGCTGCGGCTGGGTGTTCCCTATAAGGCTGTTCATATTCATCCCGCTTCGCATGCGGGTTATTATCCCGGAGCATCGCCAATTTCCATGAAGCTACTCTTTAACCCGGAGACTGGAATGATATATGGGGCACAGGCCGTTGGAGTCGATGGAGTAGACAAAAGGATTGATGTGATTGCGACCGCCATTCGTGGACATTTGGAGGTGTGTGAGCTGGCTGATATCGAACTCGCTTATGCACCCCCGTATTCTTCGGCCAAAGATCCTGTCAATATGGCTGGTTATGTGGCTTCGAATATCATGGATGGGCTGGTCCAAACGATGCAATGGCATGAAGTCGATGATTTTTACCGCACAGGCGGCGTTATTATTGATGTCAGGGATGAGGTGGAGCTGCAAGCAGGAGTCATTCCGGGCTCTATCCATATTCCTTTGGCAGAGCTGAGAGGACGAATGTCGGAAATCCCCCATGATCAAGAGATGGCGGTATCCTGTCAGGTTGGCTTGCGGGGCTATATTGCGGCTCGAATGCTGACCCAATACGGATATCAGGTGAGAAACGTTGATGGTGGCTACAAGACATATTCAGTTATGGCTGAACGGGATTCTGATTCTGATCTGCCAGGGGGCGAACTGGACGAGGAAGCCAAAGACGGATCCGGCACAGAGCTAACCCTGCTGGATGCCTGTGGATTGCAATGTCCTGGTCCTATTCTCAAGGTATATGAAGCCGTTAAGGCACTGGAAGAAGGGCAAAAGCTGGAGGTTACCGCAACCGATTTCGGTTTTGCGAGAGATATTGAAGCATGGTGCCTCAAAACCGGGAATACGTTGGAATCTTTGGGAGTGTCCCAAGACAAGGTTAAGGCTGTGGTACGCAAAGGTTACAGCAAGTCGCCTGCTGTTAACAGCCAATAGTGGTGGTAGTAGAAGAAACAAGCAGGACAGCGTCGATGCTATCCTTTTTACTTGGAATCCTCTAAGCGCTGTTTCCTTTTTAACCACAGATCAAGGACGACGGTTTTTAAAATAGTTCATAACCCATCCAATGTGATTGAGATGATCTGTCACTTCGCCATGCAGGGCACCAAAAAAAGTATCTTGAAGCTCTACGTCAACGGTACCCTTTTCCGCCAGTGCATGGTAAGCCTGCTTAAGCTCCTCTTCGCTGTCAAAGTCGAGAATGATTTGTACATGCTGCGCTTTTAGCGGTTTACCGTAGGAATCAGAAAAATGAATGTGACTGCTGCCCAGGTGAAGCTCAGCGTGTAAAAGCTTGCCCTCCTGCTTGTTCAGCACTTTAATTTCTCCGCCCAAAACAGACTGATAATAATCCACCGTTTGCTGGACATCGTTCACAATGACAAAAGGGCTTGCACTTCTCATGGGTTCATCTCCTTTTAGGTCTTTATGTAGTTACTATACATTATTTACGTTGCCTACAGGGTTTACCCCTTTTCATTTCAAATTATGGCTTGGTTCACTGTGTGACGTCTGTTACAATAGAAGGGACATTTACGAATGGATAGAAAAAAGATCGGACGGTGAGCATTTCTATGCTTTGGGAAGCAGCTATATATTTTGTGATTTTGGTAATTTCTGCTCTAAGCGTGATTGTGGTATCAGGTAGCCGGAGGACGGCGAGTACAATTCTTCTGGTGCCCATCGTTTTATTTTGTACGATATTTATGGTGCAAGGTTCAGTACTTACAGCGGTGAAGCACCCGACGATGGGCGCTAATGTTGGTTCGGGCATGGCATTTTTAACAACTTGGGTAGTCACCGGAATATTGTTTGCTGTGACGATTGTGATTACTTTCGTTAAATATAGCAAGAAGAACAAGGCGTAATTCAGCCTTAACCTCAGATGAATCAGGGCTTGCGGTCATTTGCCGAAAGCCCTTTTTGTATTTAATTAGCATGTACCGATTTACCTCAAGAAGATACCTGTTGTGGAGCGTTTGGAAAAAAATAGAGCTGGATTTCAAAAAGAGGTTTACAGGATTAGTTGGGAAGTGTATACATATAGTAAGGAGGCGATTGCCATGAGTGATCGTGCATTTCATCTGTTCTATATTATTTTCCTGACGGTTCTGGCATTAGGAAGCGTTGGTGGAATCGTCTGGTGGCTGCGTTCTATCGGTCGTCAGGAGAAAGAAAAAAACTGAATTTGAACCGGACTGTAAAAGTCTAAAATGCAGCTTCCAGTAGGAGGGTGCATTTTTATGTGTTATAATGGGAACATACGTTCTTTGTGATGGTGATCCTGGCCGTTGGTTGCTTGGGAAACCTGGAAAGGGAGGAAAGATGATGTTGCCTGATTTGGAACGAAAGCTGTTACGGATTCTGTATAACTATTTTGCCCAGCATCGCCATATGCCGACGATGACGGAATTGACCGTCAAAACGGGGAAGAGGGACAGCGAGATTACAGCCGCTTTGCGGCATATGGAACAGGAGCGTTATATTACATGGGAAAATAACTCCAGTACTCAGCATGTGGTTTTGCTGGAAGGGTGGGAGCGGCCTTCGACGGACAGGGGCACCCGCCCGGAAACAGGGCGATCAACTACGCCAACCACGCCGCAGGGCGGCACGGAATACTGGACGAATTATTAGAGTAGAACACAAAGCTGGAAAATTAATGAGTTTTTAAGGTGCATATCATTTAGTTTTAAGAAAGGGGGACTATAATGACCCTATTAACCCCTTTTTGATCAAGCTATAGGCCCTGCCGGTGTATCGGCGGGGTCATTTTTTTTGTTCATAGATGCTCTCGGCGGTACTTGCTAGATACATATGTACATTAAAAATCCCCCGGGGATCATCCGGAGGATGGGTGCAGCTTGCGTGAACTGCACGGCCTGCTCGAACTTCATGGTTCGACGGCATAATATATATTCAACCCCTGCTGCCTTGCATAATATGGTCAGCATGTTCATAAGGGGCAGTCCGATTCCACTGCTCATTTTCCAAACGACAAAAGCCCTACCTCTCTTTCGTCCTTGCGGCTCCGATGACCGCGCCAGTGTGAATGTGAAAATCTTCGGCAAAAGCTCAAAATTCTACATTAGGGTTATACATAAAATTTGGAGAAGCTCCATGCGGTGATTAGGAGTAATAGCTTGTTGCGCGGAATCCTATGGGGTTTAATACATACTTTAATAGTATAGCAAGAACGATTATAAAATGCAAGGCATTTCTGGTTTTATTGATGATAGATTGGAAAAAATGACGGATAAGACTGTATTAGCGCTCCAGAGCCGCAAACTGCTTGAGACTTGGCGGTGTTGAGTTGGCCATCCAACTTGTTGCCTTTGGCATAAGCCTTGTCTTCACGGACATAGTAGGCAACGCCCACTGGCCAACCTGATCACCAAGGCTCGAAAGCTGTGGTGTGTTCCGTATTTGATTTTCCATGATACAAATTTACCACATGAAAAGTCCAACGGCAGATCATAAAGCGGTTAAATTCCGCTCAAAAAAAAGTCATAATATTTTGATTCTAACTAATGGATATATACATAATTGCTTTATCGACAGGATTTACAGATACTCTCATTGATTTACATACGCTTGCAAAACATCTTACTGCTAAATAATCCTTAAATGCTTCACCTAGATACCATTGGTGCGGTAGTAAAACTAATTCCCCCGCCTCTCTTATAAAGGTATTGTTTAAGAATGTCCACAACTCAATGATTGATTTTTCAGATGACCTCTGGATCAACTCAATATTGACTTTGTATTCTTTCTCTTCCGAATAATTAATACCCATAGAATTATTTCTCTACAAACTATATGCAATTGGATTTATTTCACCAGAGTCCATCACTTTTTCAATAAACCTTTTTGAAATACCCCTTACTTTACTTAACATAATTTGAGCATGCTCCTTATACTCAACGATTTTACACTCTTCAAAATGTGACCCTATCTCTTGTAATACTTGCACTTTAGTATCGTCATCAAAAACTGGAATATGTAAAACGGCATTTGAATCACCTGTTTCGAATGGCAAAAGAAAAAATTGAGCCAATACTGATAGATTCTCCTCAATAGTCTCATTTATTTTAATTTTTTTAATGCTAGGTCTATCAAAAATAGTGGTCTTGTTGTTATTTTCGATAGTTGTTTGTTCTTGATTATTTAAAATCTCTTCAAATAGTTTCATCTTTATTCCTCCTCTATAAAAACACAATAACAAATACTTAGTACTAAGACAAAAAGAGAACACAAGAATTGAGGAGTAATTGTGTTCTCTTTTTGGGCTATTTAGTTGTAAAAGTCACTTTAGCTCCATTGGTTGATAAGTTAAAGCCAGTAGCTCCTGTCACTGAGACACCGCCATAAAGTTTTGCTGAATGAAGCCCTGAGTTGCTATATACTGTTTCTCCTTGATTTGTTACATATGTGGGAACTCCATTTGTTGGATAATTAAAGGTATCCTTTTGTCCATTAGACCAAACTAAAGAAATATTAACATGAATTATTTTATTCTTTTTATCATCCATTGTAATAGTCCAATTTCCCAATGCAGTGCTTCCATCCACAATGCTCGTTAAGCAGCATGTTGCAGAATTAAATGTTTACACTCGCAGGTGAGATATGTAGACGGATTTAAGTGTTTCAATCTATATATGGTTGATTAAAAGGCACTTATAGGATTTGTGCAGATTGCTCAAGCAAGAAGGTTAACTTTTGCCGACCGGACTCCGATATTGAATAAATAAGATATTTTGTGAGTGTACGGATGAAAAGAGGGTAGCATTTTGCCGATCTATAAGCGTTTTATTCAGCATGTTATCCTGAACTATATTATAGGTTCGTTTATAGCTGTTCTGTTGGTGGGCGCGATTTTTATATTTTCCACGTTAAATGTAGCCCATTATGAATTTTTAGGTCTTATGAAGATCATTACTTTTTCCAGTATTATTATGATTGCTTGTGAAACGCTGGTATTTCGGATGCATCTGGGACCGGTTCGTCACTTTTTTCTGGATAAGCGGACGACGTTCGAGGATGTAGAAGCGATGTATATACGGATTCACCGTCTGCCTAATCTGTCTGTGTTACGTATTATGGGACCGCATTTGCTCGGTTTTTCCATCCCGGCAGCTGGTATGGCCATATGGATGATTGATACCGGACAGCTTGCCTTGCCCTTCTATTATGTAGGGATTGCCTGTATAGGGGCTTGTCTGGTTGCTTCGATGCACGCGATGATTGAATTTTTCTTGACGATGAGGGCGATCCGTCCGTTGCTGATAGAAATTAGAGACCGAACTTATCAGAAATATGGAATTAACATATCGCTTCGGGGACGGGTATTACTATCGCTCCGGCACAAATTTCAGCTGAGTGCAACGTTGATTGGTGCTTTTCCGCTGTTTTTATTTTGCCTGGCTACGCAGATTCGGCTGGAACATCTGGATGAGGCACTTTCCAGCTCCTATTGGTTATGGGCGGGCACGATTTTACTATTTGGTGTGGCCTTTGCTTATCTGGGAGGTTGGCTGTTAACCCGTGAGATTGAGCAGCCAATTCACCATTTGCTGGAAAAGATGAATGAAGTGAAGGAAGGCCGCCTGAACGATAAGGCTAGCGATTTGTACTCTGACGAATTTGCGAAGCTGGTTGAAGGCTTTAACATCATGGTCGAGGGATTGAAGGAACGGGAAGACAAAAACAGTCAGCTACAGGAAAGTTATTTCGCCACCTTGGCGGCAGCACTGGATGCGAGGGACGCTTATACCGCAGGACATTCTTTGCGTGTGGCTGAATACTCGGTGATTATTGGGCGAAGGGGCGGCTTGAACGAGACGGAGCTCGACCTTTTGCGCAAAACGGCATTACTGCATGATATCGGCAAAATCGGCGTAGCCGATGCCGTGCTGCTCAAGGATGGCAAGCTGACGGACGAGGAATTTGACCAGATTAAAATGCACCCGGTCATGGGAGAAAGCATTCTCCGCCAGGTGGAGCCGGCCGATGCCATGGCTCCTTATTTGCCCGGCGTGCGTTCGCACCATGAGCGTTATGATGGCAAAGGATATCCAGACCAGCTCTGCGGGGAGGATATCCCGCTATTTGGACGGATCATTGCGGTAGCGGATGCGTATGATGCGATGACGTCTGACCGCCCATACCGGAAGGGTATGCAGAAAGAAAAAGCGGTTATGATATTGGAAGACGGAAAAGGAACCCAGTGGGACCCTTACTTTGCCGAATTATTTGTCGATGAATGGCGCCGGAACAAAGGCATCATGAGTTGACCCTATGCTGTATATCCACCAGGCGAGCCGTTGCGGTTCGCTTTTTTTATATAGGGATGTACGCATCTTTTGACATGTCGAAAGCTGAAGCTTCATGTTATGATATACGAGAAAAGCAAAAGCGGTCAGCATAGGTCTGGCATCCAATTTTTCTCGCTATGGGAGTGTGATTCCATGCAGTTTTCAATGATGTTTCTAATGAATCTGGGGATGCTGATTGCCGTTGCCTATGTGGCGAACGTGATTTATAAATATGGGTTGAGTCGTACCTCTTCGCGATTTAAATATATCAGCTCGGTACTGCTGGTGGTATTTGGCGGATGGGTTAGCTCTTGCTTCGGTTTTAACTTTAGCGAGACGGTTATTTTTGATCTGCGCTTTGTGCCGTTAATTATCGCGGCGTTGGTGTATCCCCGCTCCTATACGCTTATTATTATCGGGGTAGCGATCGGGCTTACGAGATTTACCTTCGGTGTGAATATGGCGGCGTGGGCCGGTTTTCTGAATATGAGCATTCTGGGCGTGCTGTGCGCCGGATTGAACTACTGGATGCGTCGTTCCACCTGCCGTCTGATTATTAAGGCATCGGTGACCATTTTAGCGGTTAATATCGTAAATACGTTGAATATTGCCTTTCTGGGCGTCATTCCATGGCACTATTATGTGGCGGAAGTTGTCCCTCTCACTTTGCCTATCGGCATTGTACTCAGCTTTTTATTTGCGCTGATTTTACGTGATTTTCAGATGGAGCAGATGCGTAATTATCAGATTATACAGGCGAATCAGCTATTATCAGAGCAGCGTGATGAGTTACAGAAGACGAAAATCATTTTGGAAGAACGGGCCAAGCAGTTAATGGTGGCTTCCCAATATAAATCCGATTTTATGGCAACGATGTCGCATGAACTGCGTACACCACTTAATAGCATTATTAATCTGGCACAGATCATCAACGAGCAGGGAAAAGAACTGGATGAGGACGAGCTTTACCAGTACAGCGAGCTGATCTATGCCTCGGGGCATGATTTGCTCCAGTTGATCAATGACATTCTGGATTTGTCTAAAGTCGAGGCTGGACGGATGGAAATCGTCAGTGAGCCAGTCAGCGTGCGCGAGATTGCGCAGTTGATGATGATGCATTTTGAAGTCACTGCCAAGGACAAGAATCTTGAATTCAGCTTGAAGGAGCATGGTGATATACCGGATGAAATTCGATCCGATCCCAAACGTGTACAGCAAATTTTGCGCAACCTGTTGTCTAATGCTTTTAAGTTCACTCATGAAGGACGTGTACTGCTGGAAATCAGCACTCAGCATCTGGAACGAAAAGGGCAGGAGGGAGATTGGGTTATATTTGCGGTAAAAGATACGGGTATCGGTATCTCCAAGCTTCAGCAGCATGTTATTTTTGAGGCATTCCAGCAGGCTAACGGTTCCATTAACCGAAAATATGGAGGAACCGGACTGGGACTGTCGATTAGCCGTGATTTATCCCGCTTGTTGGGCGGTTTTATCCGTTTGGAGAGTGAGGAGGACAAGGGAAGCACATTTTCCCTGTACCTGCCCATGTGTCCGTCTGAAAGCAGGGAGGCGGGCGAACAGCCGTTTAAACTAGCCTAATAACACAGGTGCGGGAGCAGATAGGTTACAGGCATAAAGGAGGTCTATCGTGGAACGTAAAGCGGTCGTTGTGGGTGCAACGGGGCTTGTCGGGGGTTATGTTGTACGGGAGCTGTTGGTGCAAAAGGAATACAGCCGCGTCATGGTTGTGGGCAGACGTCCGCTGGAAATCAAGCATCCCAAGCTGGAGCAGGCACTCATCGACTGGGAGCAGCCGCAGGAAGCGGCATCCGCCTTCGAGGGGGTTGCTGATGTTTTTTGTTGCCTCGGGACGACGATGAAAAAGGCTGGCTCCAAGGAGCAGTTTCGTCAGGTGGATCTGGACTATCCGGTTCTGACCGCACGTTTGGGCAAAGAGGCCGGTGCAGTGCAGATGCTTGCCATCTCCTCGATGGGAGCGGACCCGGATTCGCACGTGTTTTACAACCGTACAAAGGGAGAGGCTGAGGAGGCGCTTGCCGCTATTGGATTGCCTGCGTTGCATTTGTTTCGTCCGTCGCTGATTTTGGGCACGAGGCCGGAACGTCGTTTTGGCGAGGCCGCTGCTGCTGTCGTCATGAAGGCACTGGATGGCGTGATGACGGGTAAACTGGCTTCCTACCGTGCCATCCCGGCTTCGGTGATCGCGCGGGCTATGGTACGAATCGCTCTCGCGCATGCGAGCGGCGTACATATTTATCCGAATGATATCATTCGGGTCATCGGAGCCGAGCTGGCACCCGGTGAGGATGAACCCGGCACAGTAACGGGTGCCGATAAAAATGTGTAAACCTACTGTACTACCGTGTAGGATGAAAAAATAAAGCACAACCATAACAGGGTGCCTTGGGGGGGGCCTGTTATGCGGTAATCCATTCATGCGAAATAGTGGCTTTGGACTTCCCGTGCTATAATACGGAGAACCAGTATCAGGAAGGAGAATTCAACCTATATGAAAAAAACAATTGCCACTGAAAAAGCTCCCGGCGCTATCGGACCCTATAGCCAAGCTGTAGAGGCGGGTGGTTTTATCTACACCTCAGGACAGCTTGGACTGAATCCGGCAACAGGTGAGTTCGGTAAAGATGTACAAGAGCAGGCTCGTCTGTCCTTGAGCAACGTACAAGCTATTCTGGAAGCGGCTGGAAGCAGCCTGAACCAAGTCGTGAAAGCGACCGTATTCCTGAAAGATATGAACGACTTTGTCAGCGTAAATGAAGTATACAGCTCTTTCTTCGAACAGCCGTATCCGGCTCGTAGTGCAGTGGAGGTAGCACGTCTGCCGAAGGATGCACTGGTGGAGATTGAAGTTATCGCCTTGAAAGGCGAATAGGCTGAGGAATACAAAAGAACTTCCAAAATCCACACTTGATGTGGAAATGGAAGTTCTTTTATGCCTGTGGTATACGTGATGAGATTCCTTTAGTCCCGGTCCCGGTTACGGGCAAAGAACAGCCAAAGCGAGTACACCAGGATGATTGCGGCCAGAATGAATGCAGCCAACCGCACGTTTTCATTGTTCGGATGCTCGATGGCGATGGCGACATAAGCCCACACGAACACAAGTGGATAAACGCTGTCACGATATGGGAAGCTGACCATGATAGCAAGCACGGTGCCAATGACCAGGATGATGATCGCCCAAGTAGTATCGCTGAGCCCCCAGCCGCTCCACTCGTTCTTTTTCAGTGCCACCGTGATGTTGATGATGGTAGCGACGGATATCCAGCCAAGATTCAGACTGAACGGCAGCTTGACGAACCACATTTCCCCGAGGGTTGGTTGCGGCGTACGAGTGCGCACATATACGACAGCCAGAGAGAGCAAGTACAGTATAATGACAATCACACACAACTCTACATATACATACTGCCACAAAAAAATCCAGATCATGTTGAAGATACAGCTTAAAATAAAGAAAACCCCGATAGACTGAACGCTCGTCTTGGTTTGTCCTGCCGATGTAGCCTGATACACAACAAAGCAGGCAAGCAGCAAGTAAATAACCGACCAGATGGAAAAGGCATAACCCGCAGGTGTCAGCAGGGTAGGGTACATGTTGGATACGGCAGCGGTGCTTCTTCCGCCGATGGGAAGTGTGGAAGCCAGAATGTTAACAACGATGACAGCAATAAATGCAATGATATTCCACCATTTCAATAAATGGCTTCGTGACATAGGGCCTCTCCTCCTCAATGAATGATGAACCGTGGAATGACCGACTGGTCACAATCTTATACTATGAATATACCCACTTTGCTACCAAATATGTCCTTGCCGGGAAAAGTTTCATGCTACAAATATTTTATTAAAAAGGTGTGTTTATATGCAGTCATATGTAATCCAATGATAAAAATTTTAAGTACTAGAAGTGAGGAGATAGGAGAATGAATGGTTTGGAAAAAGCGGGGAAGTTCATAGGAGGAACCTTTTCGATCTGGGTACTTTTATTTGCATGTCTGGGATTTTTCTTTCCTGCGGCGTTTACAGGGCTGAAGGGATACATACAGCTATTCCTTGGCATCGTGATGTTCGGTATGGGGATGACGCTGTCCTCGGCTGATTTTCGTGAAGTATTCCGGCGGCCGGTTGATGTGGCTATTGGTGTAGTCGGACATTATCTGATCATGCCGTTTTTGGCGTTTGCATTGGCATTGGTATTGCAGCTACCGCCAGATATTGCTGTTGGTGTTATTTTGGTAGGCTGTTGCCCGAGCGGCACCGCGTCCAACGTAATGACCCTTTTATCAAAAGGCGACGTGGCGCTGGGAGTATCCATTGCTTCGGTGTCGACGCTGATCGCGCCACTGGCAACCCCGGCCATGATCAGCCTGCTTGCTGGAAGGTGGATGAATATTGATGCAAAGTCGCTAATTATGGATATTCTCGTCGTGGTGATTGTACCGATTGTGCTGGGGGTTATCGTCAAATCGTTGTTCCGCAAACAGGCCGAAGCAAGTGTCAAGGCACTCCCGCTCGTATCGACGCTGGCTATTGTGCTGATCGTGGCGATTGTGGTCGCAGGCAGCAAAGGCAAGATTTTGGAAACCGGCCCGATTATTTTTGCTGTGGTGATTTTGCATAACGGCATCGGGTTCCTGCTCGGGTATTGGTTTGCCAAGCTGTTCGGAATGAATCTGTCCAAACGCAAAGCCGTTACACTGGAAACAGGGATGCAAAATTCCGGGCTGGGCGCTGCGCTGGCAGCGGCTCATTTTAATCCGGTTGCTGCTGTGCCGAGTGCCATTTTCAGCGTGTGGCACAATATTTCCGGCTCGCTGCTTGCGACCTGGTTTTCCCGTCGGGAAGAAAAGGACAGCACAGCCAGGAACAATTGAATTACTGTCGGTGGCTTATGACAAGTGGCTAAGGTTCAGATTTTCCGGATAGTTTAAGGAAGGTCAAAAGGTTAGATTTGACTTTATGGAGGCGGATCATTATACTGTGGTTGTTATAACCACTGTATTAAAGTAAGCAATTAAAGCAAGTCACAGTAGGCAGGCTTCATGGTTTACAGCCTCATCTGATCTGACTTAAACTGAAGGAGAGAAAACGAATGAACCCGAAATATAAACCTTTATTTGATACTTTTACCCTGCCATCTGGCGTTACGTTGAAAAATCGTATTACGATGGCACCGATGACCAACTTTGCGTCTCATGAAAATGGTGAGGTCAGTGACCAGGAGTTGGCTTACTACCGTGAACGTTCCGGCGGTGTAGGTGCGGTCATTACCGCTTGCGTGTACGTGACTCCAGATGGTAAAGGCTTTGTAAATGAGTTTGGCGCGGACAAGGATGAAATGATTCCGAGCCTGCGTCGTCTGGCCGACACGATTCATCAGGAGGGCGCAAAAGCGATTCTGCAAATTTATCATGGCGGTCGTTCGTGCCCACCGGATCAAATACCGGACGGACAGTCGATCAGCGCAAGCGCGGTTGCTGAGGAAAAAGAAGGCGCACCTGTTCCGCGTGAAATGACCACTGATGATATTCACCGTGTCATCCGTGCCTATGGCGAAGCGACTCGCCGCGCGATTGAAGCGGGCTATGACGGTGTCGAGCTTCACGGCGCGAACGGTTATCTGGTGCAGCAGTTCTTCTCCCCACATTCCAACCTTCGTACCGACGAATGGGGAGGAAGCCTTGAAAAACGTATGACCTTCCCGCTGGCGGTTGTCCACGAAGTGAAGAAAGTGATCGCAGCGCATGCGAAGCAGCCGTTCATCTTCGGGTATCGTTTGTCTCCTGAGGAAGGACATACACCAGGCATTACGGTGGACGATACGCTGGTACTCGTAGACCGTCTGGCGGATGAAGGGCTGGATTACCTGCACATTTCCGTTAACCATTTCTTCGGCGGTTCGTTCCGTGATCGTAGCGACGAACGTTCACGTACCGTTCTCATCCATGAGAAGGTTGGAAACCGCGTGCCGATTATGGGAGTTGGGTCGCTGAATACACCGGACGATGCACTTGCAGCGCTGGAGACAGGTGTACCGCTGGTTTCACTGGGACGTCCGCTTCTGATGGAGCCGCAATGGGTTCAGAAGGTTCAGCACGGCACTGAAGATACGATCCGTAAGACATTGTCCAAGCAAGCTCAACAGGAACTGGTCATTCCGGACTACCTGTGGGGTGCGCTGACGACGATGCCTGGCTGGATGCCTGTTACGGATTAATTTTTGAATTGAAGGGATACCCTGGGTTGCTGCCAAGCATCCGGGGTATTTTCCTGTCTTGTGTCCCGTGAGTACGAAACATATGAATAGCGAGAAAGAAGGAAAATGACAATGTTACATGAAGCTAATGGTTCTTTTTCGATAGAGTCCACCCATCCCGGGTTACGGATTCGACTTTTACAAGTAAGTGATGCAGAACGATTATTGGAGATTAGACGCGAAAATTTTGATTTTTTTAAGCCATTTGAGCCGGAACGGCCTGAAATTTACTTTACGCTGGAAGAACAGGCCCGCCTGATTTCCATCGGCCTTGAAGCTGCGCAAGCCGGGCAGGGATATACGTTTGGACTTTTTTTGCCGGAAAATGACAAGCTGATCGGCAGAATGGAGCTATCAGGCGTGGCCAGAGGCCCTTTTCAAAATGCGAATCTGGGGTACTTCGTAGATCCTCCACATCACGGACAAGGCTACGCCACCTCAGCAGTAAAGGATGTTGTACGTTACGCCATAAATGAATTGGGATTGCACCGTATACAGGCCGGGGTTATGCCGAGAAATACGCCATCCAATCGAGTAATGGAAAAGGCCGGATTTCGCCGGGAAGGGCTGGCTCTAAACTATTTGAAGATTAATGGTGTCTGGGAAGATCATGTGCTGTATGCGTTAACGGCTGAGAATCTACAGAATGGCGCCTTCTGAACTCGCCGGGCGTGACGCCCTCCAGTTTTTTGAATACCTTGCCAAAATATTTTTCGTCCTGATAACCGACCATACCGGCAATATGATGAAGGCGTAGCTTGTCGTTTAACAGCAGCAGCTTCGCTTTGTCCATCCTGATCCGGCATAGATACTCGGACAGATTAACGCCGTATTCCTGCTTGAATTTACGAGAGATATATTCCCGACTGAGGTAAAAACGGCTCGCCATATCCTGTAGGGAAATGTCCTCGTCGTAGTGAGCATCCAGATAGCGGGCAATATCACGGATAACAGGATTGCTGGGGCTATGGCTTGGTGTAAGGGCCTGCCCAGCTGCCAGCAGCCGGTTCTCGACCAGCTTCTGCCATAGGGGCAGGGATAGCAAGCCCCGCTTGTCGATCGGCAGGGCAGGGATGGAGCCGTGCTCGTCTGCCAGTTCCTCCCCTGCCGCATCGCCGGGTCTGTCGTTCAGCCAGCGGGCCAGCATCCAGTCCAGCTCCTGATTCCAGCCGACCAGTTGCTCAGCCGTAACCAAAGGCAGCTCGGCTACGGCTGATATCCAGCGGCCAGCCGCCGCAGCTATACGACTGGCGTTGCAACTGAGTGCACTAAGCCGAAGCTCCTCCTCCATCTCGGGAAGCTGGGGAAGACGCACCGCTTGTCGTGCTAGAAAGCTGTTGTGCAGCCAGTCTGCTGCTTGCAGCACATCTCGTTTCCACAGTGCTTGCCGTGCTTCCTGGTAGGCTGTGGCCGCCGCCACGGGAAAGGCACCGAAAGAGCCGATTCCGATGTGCATATAGCACCGCAACGTCGTTCTTATCCCTGTGTGGATATCCTGTAAGAGCAGCGGCCAGCGGGACGGTTCGCCCCAATACAGCAGAATAATTTCGTCCATACGCTCCAGATGGCGGAACGCAATTCCGGTTTGGGAATTCCCGAGAAACTCGTTGCAGATGTTAATCAGGGAAAAGCCCAAAAGCGTGTGCCGCGTCTTGTATTTGTCCAGCATATCGGCATTCAGTTGAGTGGTGCTCATCACCGCTGCATTGCACATATGAATAGCCGCAGGAAGATGCAGTTCCTCACGTAAGGGCGTGATGGAAAGATGGGTATTCGCCGTACCGGATACCAGCTCGGTCAGGAGCTTGTCGGCATAGTGCGGCCTCATCCGGTTCACCTCAATCGCCTGCATCGTGTGCCTGTTCCGGTCTTGCTCCGCTGTCTGCCAGGCTTGAGTGGCTTTCGTTAAAGCCTCGTTAATCTCCACCGGGTCCACAGGCTTGAGAATATAGTCCATGCCTCCCCGCCGGATGACCTGCCGGACCAGCTCAAAATCGTCATAGCCGCTGACCACCACGACTCTGGTCGCGGGGGAATTCACCTGAATCCACTCCATTAGGGCCACCCCGTCCTTGCCAGGCATCCGCATATCCGTGAGTACAACGGGTGGCGAAAGGGCGGTGATGACCTCAATCGCCTGATCGCCCGACTCGGCTTCAATGACCTCAGTCACGCCACAAGCTTCCCAATGTACAAGCATTCGAATGGCATGGCGCACATGCTTTTCATCATCCACAATCAGGACTTTCATGACAGGTCACTCTCCCTTAGTATAAATTTCGGTATGAGCTTCGGTACGAATTTCGAGTGTATAACGAACGCCATGAGGCAGAATATTGTCTACATACAGGGTATTAGAGCCGTCTTCGGAGTGAAGCTGGATGCGCAGCAGCACATTACGGAGTCCGATAGAATCCGACTCGCTGGTGTTCGGTTCCTCATAGGCTTTCAGCGGACGTTTCAGCATATGCTGGAGATGCTCCAACTCAGCCTGCGGAATCGATATCCCATTATTTTCCACTGTAATCTTCACGATTCCTTCCCGAATCTGGCAGCCCGCAATTCGAATTTCACCATGTCCCAGCCGCGGATCAGCACCGTGTTTAAAGTAATTTTCCACTAATGGCTGGAGAATCATTTTGGGCACCTGATCATCCAGGACCCCATCATCCCATTGGTAAGTGACCTCTAATTGCTCGCCAAAGCGTTCTTTTTGCAAATCAAGATATTGCTTTACATGCTCGGCCTCTTCCTTAAGTGTTACGACTGTATGATCCCGCATGTTATAGCGGAGCATTTTGGCAAGGGAAGAGAGCAGGGAATAGATTCGCGGCACCTCATGCTGTAGAGCCAGCGTTCCGATAGATTGCAGCGTATTGTATAAAAAATGAGGGTTAATCTGTGCTTGAAGCGCTTTCAATTGATGTGTCTTGTTCGCCAGTTCGAGCTTGTATTCCCGTAAAATGAGGTTGTTGATGGTATCCATCATCTGTCTGAAGCGGCGTGACAGCACTCCGATCTCATCATTGCTCATGGCCCGGATGTCTACATCCAATTGACCGGACTGAATCTGGTTTATGTAGCGGGTCAGTCGCTTGATGGGCTCCGTGATTTTGATGGAAATCCACAAGGTGGCAACAATGACGAGCAGCAACGCTGCGCCTGTAATGACTGCATTGATCTGGGTCAGGCGGGTGGCCCGTAAATAAAGCGTGCGATTAGGGATTTTCTTAATGAGCGTCCAGCCTGACAGGCTGGCATCCAGCTTGCCGTACACCTGCAATGCCGTATCATCTTCAATGACTCCGTGCTTGCCTTCTTTAGAAATTCGATTAAGCAGGCCGGATTCCTTCCAGCGCGTTCCAATCGACGCTTCCTGTCCACTATATATGATCGTTCCGTTCCGGTCGATCAAAAACAGTTCCTCTGTATCTGCATTGTACAACTGACGGCAAATGCTACGCAGCGGGTCCAGACGAACATCCATAGCAAGCACCCCAAGCATCTCTGAGGAAGGAATGTTCTGAATCGCCCGATGGAGTGTAAATACCTGCCGCTGTGTGTCGTGTTCTGCATAGGAAACCGCCGAAAAGCCGTACAAATGCTTCGTATGTGAAGGCTGGATGAACAATCCGGAAGAGCCGTAATGAATGGAGCCGGGAAAGGGTGCCAGCCGGAATTCCCGTAGAGGGACTGTGCTGGTAATCAGCGTAGATTGCCTGGCCTCAAAAGAGTGCAAATACACCTGATCGATGCCTGACGAAGCATTCATCATCGTTTGCAGCGTGGTGTAAATTTCGGCAACGGCCCGGTAATCATTCGGAATTTTAGCCAGGTTGCGCAGGAAATGAGGATCATTATAGACTCCAATGGACGCGCGGTTTAATCCCTGTAAATAGTTATCCAGATTCGTAATTCCCTGAAAAATAAGCCGTTCATTTTCTTGTGTGGCCTGCTCTCGCAAGGATTGCTTGGTAAGAATGAAGGTCATAGTCATCGACAGCAGCAGCGGCAGAGTAACCGCAATTAAGAGAAACCAGATCAGGCGAGAACGAATGCTGTGGAATTTCATGCGAATAGCTCCTTTCACAATTCAAGGCAAGCCGGAGGTCAATATTTTCCCCCTGAATGGTTCACGATCTTGCGTGTTCTCCAGAGCGCTTATTCGACATAATGAACATGTGAACCACAAATCGAATGGTCAAAGCGCCCATGCTGCTTGAGGAAGCCGTAAGGAGCGCTCCAGACACCAACAGACAACAAAGGGGGGATCGGCTTGAACCGCGCCAAATCGTCGCAATGGCTCCAGCAATGGATTTTCGTAGGGCCGTCGACGTTATTTTTCGTTATCATTATTGTAATCCCTTTCATGCTAGGAATGTACTATTCTTTTACAGAGTGGAATGGAGTTGCTAATCAGGCGAAGTGGGTCGGATTGGATAATTTCAGTCACATTTTACTGGATGATGACAAGTTTAGGACAGCGTTCTGGTTTACGGTCCGTTTTACGGTGATTGGAGTAGTGGCTGCGAATATGATTGGTTTTTTGCTGGCGTATTTTTTAACCAAGCCGCTGAAAACAAAAAATGTGCTGAGGACTATTTTTTTCATGCCTAATGTGATTGGCGGGCTGTTGCTGGGATTTATCTGGCAGTTTATTTTCGTCAAAGGATTTGCAGCGATTGGAGAGAGTACGGACTTGTCTTTCTTCAATCTGCCCTGGCTGGGAGATGAGATCACGGCTTTCTGGGGTATTGTGATCGTGTTTATCTGGCAAACCGCCGGATATTTGATGGTCATTTACATCTCTTCCCTGACCAATGTGCCGCGGGATATGCTGGAGGCAGCTGAAATTGACGGAGCGAGCCGGATGCAAATATTAAGGTCAATTATACTGCCTTTGATCATGCCTGCCGTTACGGTATGTCTTTTCCTGGCGATCTCGTGGTCGTTTAAAATGTTCGATCTCAATTTGTCACTGACCAAAGGGGGGCCCTTCGGTTCCACGGAGTCAGTCGCACTCAATATTTACAATGAAGCGTTTGTGAATAATCGTTATGGGCTAGGAACGGCCAAAGCACTCATATTCTTTATCATTGTTGCGCTTGTTACGAGCCTTCAGGTGCGTTTGACGAAAAGCCGGGAGGTGGAGGCGTAAGTGGAAACAAGCAAGCGTTACCGTGCCGGAACATGGGTGACCGAGCTGGTCATGATTCTCGTCGCTTTGATATTCCTCGTTCCGTTTTATTTTTTGTTCGTCAATTCGGTCAAAAGCTTTGGTGATCTGCTCACCGATTCGGCGGCCTGGCCGCAAACGTTTGTATGGAGTAACTATGCCAGAGCATGGAGCATTACACGTTTTCCCGAGGCCTTATGGAATTCACTCGTGGTTACGGTGGTCAGTAATCTGTCGCTTGCGCTGATCAGCTCGATGGCTGCTTACCGGATGGTCCGGCATCCGACGCGTTATAATCGGGTGTTGTTCACCCTGTTCGTGGCTGCCATGGTCATTCCGTTTCAATCCGTGATGATTCCTTTGGTCAAGGTCGTAAGTACGCTGGATTTAATGAACAGCATCAGTGGTCTGGTTATCTGTTATTTGGGATTCGGGGCGCCTATGTCCATCTTTCTCTTTCACGGGTTCGTCAAAGGCGTACCGGTGGAGGTGGAGGAGGCGGCTACGGTAGACGGCTGTACGCCTTACGGTGTGTTTTTCCGCATTGTATATCCGTTGATGCTGCCGATGATGGTAACGGTTATTATTTTGAATACGCTCTGGATCTGGAATGACTATCTGCTGCCTTCTCTTGTGCTGCAAAAGGCGGAGCTGCGGACGATTCCAATCGCGACCTATGCCTTTTTCGGACAGTACACCAAGCAGTGGGATTTGGCATTGCCTGCACTGGTACTGGGTATCTTGCCAGTGATCGTATTCTTTCTGGCCATGCAAAAATATATTATTCAAGGTATTATGGCTGGCTCAGTCAAGGGCTGAGTGTGGGATGAACTGAAATTTAGTATAGAAGGGAACATGAATATGAAAACGCATACTTTTAAAAAGAAAGCCCAAGCCCTGATTCTGCTTCTCGCTGCGTTTGCACTTGTTCTGGCAGGCTGTAACAGTAGCGGTGGTGAACAAAATGCAGGCAAAGAGGAAGCCAAGGAAAAGACGATTCACATTTTTCAGTTCAAGGTGGAAATTGCAGAGGCACTCAATCGCATGAAGGCCGAATATGAAGCTTCCCATCCGGGAATCAAGCTTGATATTCAGACCGTGGGCGGAGGTAGCGACTACGGGGCGGCCTTGAAGGCGAAGTTTGCCTCCGGGGAGCAGCCGGATATTTTTAATGTAGGAGGCTACCGCGAGCTGGATACGTGGCTGGAATATTTGGAGGACCTGTCTGACCAGCCTTGGGTCGGTGACGTGGTCGATGTCGCCAAGGAGCCGATGACCAAGGATGGCAAGCTGTACGGTCAGCCGATGAATCTGGAGGGCTACGGATTCATTTATAACAAGGATTTGTTCAAGAAAGCGGGCATTACCGAGACACCCAAAACGCTGTCTGAGCTGGAAGGAGCTGCCCAAAAGCTCCAAGCCGTAGGAATTACACCTTTTTCTAATGGATATCAGGAGTTTTGGGTACTGGGCAATCATTTGCTGAACGTGGCATTTGCCAATCAGCCGGACCCGTCAGCTTTCGTGAAGGGACTGAATGATGGAACAGCGAAAATCCCGGGCAACGCTGTATTCGCCGAGTGGATTAAGCTGTTCGATCTGACGCTCAAGTATGGCAACTCCAAACCGCTGACGACGGATTACAATACTCAGGTAACGAATTTTGCTACGGGCAAGGCCGCCATGATGCAGCAAGGGAATTGGACCCAAGTACAAATTGACGGGATTAATCCAAAGCTGAATCTGGGTATTCTGCCTATGCCGATTGGTGAAGACGCAGCAGCCGGAGATAAGCTGTTTGTAGGAGTCGCCAACAACTGGGTGGTTAATAAAAATTCATCTGTCAAAGCCGAGGCGAAGGAGTTTTTAAACTGGATGGTGACATCCGAGCAGGGTAAAAAGTATATCACCAAGGAATTCAAATTCATTCCGGCGTTCAAGAGCATCAAAGGGTCAGAGGCTGATATGGGCCAATTGGGTGCCGAAGTGGTGAAATACAGTCAGGAAAACAAGCTGCTGGGCTGGTTCTTTAGCCGCTATCCTGAAGGAGCGCAGCAGGAATTCGGCAGTCAGATGCAAGCCTATGTGGCGGGCAAATCGGATGCCGGGAAGCTGTTCGAGGATTTCCAGAGCACGTGGGATAATTTGAAGACCAAATAATGAACAAAAGCACGCGATACAGCCTTCGTATTCCAGGGAGATTGCATGATCTTGAAATACGAAGGCTTTTCTGTAAACAGAATTATATATGATAATGAAGCATAACGATATCCCCGCAGCGTTCTATTTCTTTGAGTTCAAACGTACTTGGCAGCGTTCCTTCTGGAAATAATGGTATTCCTTGTCCGAGCACCTTGGGAATGACCGCAATGATAGCCTCCTCCAGCAGTCCCTCCCGCATGAAGACCTGAACTAACTGGCCTCCACCCACCAGCCATATTGCACCTTCCGATTGTTCTTGCAGACGCAGAACAAGCTCAGACAGAGCTTCGTCTGTAAACGTAACATGCGGTGCTTGCTGATGCTTCGTTAATGACCGGGTGAGTACATAACACGGCTTGCCGGCATAAGGGAAATCATCTGAAAGCTTCAATACCTCCTCATACGTTAACCTGCCCATCAGCACCGTGCCTACGGTGTCGTAAAAGTCGGCATATCCATTGTCACCGCCGTCCCCTTTGACATCATACAGCCAGTCCACTGAGCCATCTGGCAGCGCTATATACCCATCGAGACTCATGGCAATATACAGCACAGTTTTGTTGCGAGATTTTGTATCCTTCATCGTTCATCGCTCCTTTCTATCTCCTATGATATAATGCATTTATGACATATCATGTCGTAGTTAAATTGCGTATCCGATTGAATTTTTAATAAAAGGAGTACCTGATGAACGAACGGAGAATTGCCCTTATGAGGATACTGGATTCCCGAAAAAAATATACGGCACGTGAGCTTGCCGAGCGTTTTGACGTCTCCGTCAGGACGATACAAAGAGATCTCGACTATTTGCAGCAGACCGGGTTACCCCTTTATACCGAAACCGGACCTCATGGCGGGTACCGGGCGCTTCCCAATCGACTTCTTCCGCCCCTTCATCTTGCCCGCGACGAGGCCTTGGGTCTTTTTCTCATGCTGCAACTGCTGGAAGACATTCCTGATATCCCTTTCGGATCGGTTCGCGGGCATGTATCCGAGCAATATTATGCCGGGCTTCCACAGGATGTGCAGGATAGCATTGATCAATTGAAGGATTATATCTCTTTTCGCATGCTGCCTACTCACGCAGAGTCGCCCTACACCTCGCTCATTTTGGAGGCTGCGTTGAATAAGCGCCGGGTGAAGATGCATTACCGCTCCGCTTCCGGGGAAAAGTGGACTGAAGTTTATCCGGTTGGGCTATATTTTGATCACGGATATTGGTACATGCCAGCGCATAGCAAAGACCGGATTATCCTGTACCGTTCTGATCGGGTAATCGCAATGACCATGCTGGAACAAACCTTACCCAGCCTTCCCACACTCCGGGAATGGATGGCTTCGGATGATTCCCGCCAGGGAATTCCGTCAAAAATAAAGTTTACTGCGTTTGGTGCCCGGCTGGCGGAATCAGACCCCCTCTTCCAGAATGTCTTCCATCAGGAATGGCAGGGATATATTCCGCCCGAGGAATTGAGTTATGTATCCAGACTCCTGTTAAAGTATGGGCCGGAGGCCGAGGTTATATATCCGGAAGAGCTGCGTATGCGAGTCAGGCAACTGCTGCAAGACAGCCTGAATCCTTATCTGAAGGATGCGGAAGCTGATGATGATGAAAAAGAGGCTTGATCCTATAGATCGAGTCTCTTTTGTATAGTTAACCACATGAATATTTAAGGTTATTAACTTATGACTTTCCATTTATTTTTGCGATAAAGTTTTGAAAAGAGCCTGTTTTCGTATATGATGAAGAGTAATAATTCAAAAGGCTGGACGGGAGACAGATATGAATCAACCGCTTTATGGAATATGGCTCGGAGATGTGTTTTTTTGCTTTTCTGGTGAGACGTCGGAACCACGTATTGATGCGTGGAGCAGTGTAATCCGCAGGCTGACGCTGAAGGGAGACCTTCGGCCGTTTCGGCAGGCTGCGTTGCGTCTTGCCGAGGTGCGGATACCGAACACGGCTCGCGTGGAAGTCGCAGGCAGAGGAGGCAAAAGACGCTCCATGCTGGGCCGCACGCTGGAGGGCTTGGCGCTGGAACCGCGCGAAACACTGGCCCTGCTGACCCGTATGGACGAGAAGGGCTGTGCTGCGTCGGGCATTACGCTGGGAGAGGAAATGCAATATTGGCAAAAGGCCGCTTATTTTGCGCTGGAACTGATGCAGCGAGGCGAAATTGCGCCATCGCTTACAGAGGCGCGTCCATCGGGACCGCGACGGCGCGGCCCGGAGGCGGCGGTTGGGGTGTGGATTCCCCGGCTGCGCCAGGAGGAGGACGTTCGCCGCTTTCATGAGCTGGCTTCGGCGATGCCAGCCGTCTGTATGGCGGCTCCCGCCGTCTTCGCAGGCAAGGAGCCGGAAACACGGGAGGATGCAGCGGGAATTGTGCTCTATTCCTTCCTGTGTGCGGTCATCCATGCGGAAACGACCGCGGTGCTGGCAGCCTCCGACCGTGAGCTGAGCAGATATCGCGCAGAGTATCGGCGCGGGGGATCGCCGCTGGCAGAGCTGTGGTGGAACAGCCTGCTGACAGGTTCCCGCCCGGTTGCGATACAGGGAACGCCTGCCGAGATGAAGGAGTTGGTTCTCCAGGCGGCTTCTCTTGAAGGAAGCGCGATGCCAGTCATGGAACGGGAGGATCAGGAGCCGATCGAAGGACAGGTTCGTCTGTGCCTTCGTCTGGAGCCTTCACTGGAAGAGAATGTGAAGGAATGGCGCATTACCTTTTGGGCAGAAAGCGATGCCGAGCCGGGGTTGCGACTGCCTGCTTTGGCGCTGTGGGCGCATCCCGAGCGCGATCTGGTGCGCGGCACCATCGTGTATCGCCAAGTGCAGGCACAGCTGCTGCTGCTGCTTGGACAGGCGGCCGAAGCGGCACCGATACTGCAAGAAGCGTTGAGCCGCCCTTATCCCGAGGGCCTCACGCTGGAGCCTGAGCTGTTCTTCCGCTTCCTGACGGAAGCCGTACCCGCTCTGCAAAAGAACGGAACCACCGTGCAAATGCCTTCACGCTGGAGCCGGGAGGGTCGCCGCCGCGCAGGCTTGCGGCTCAAAATGCGTCCGGCGGAGCGCGGCACCCCGCCGGAAGGCGTGAATACCGACACATCGACGGTCGGTATTAACCGCATGATTTCCTTTGATGCCGAGGCTGTGCTGGGCGATACGACCTTGACGATGGAGGAATTGGAAAGCATCGTCGCGGCTAATTTGCCGTATGTACGTCTGGGAGGCGAATGGATCGAGGTCGATCCGAAGGAAATTCGTCAGGTGCTGCGTTTTATCAAGCGCGGTGAAGACGGCGAAATGACCTTGTCCGAATGGATGCATCTGGCCGCGGAAAATGAAGGTGCAGGCGAGGCCTCATGGAAGGGCCTGTCCATCTTCGGCGCGGAATCTGCCGGGTTGCTGGCCTCTCTGGTTGAGGGCGGCGTGCTTCGTTCTGTGGAGCCGCGCCCTGTACCAAAGACGCTGCATGGCGCATTGCGTCCTTATCAGGAGCGCGGCTTCCAATGGCTGGCTGCCATGCGCGGGCTGGGCTTCGGTGTCTGCCTTGCGGACGACATGGGGCTTGGTAAAACGATTCAGGTGATTACCTGCCTGCTCGATGGCGGCATCGGCGCGACGGATCAGCGTCCGGCGTTGATCGTCTGTCCGACCTCGCTGCTCGGTAACTGGCAGCGGGAGCTGAAGCGTTTTTCGCCGGATTTGTCACTTTATATTCATCACGGCAACCAGCGACTTCACGGGGAGGCATTTCAAGAAAGCGTCCGCGAGTATGATATCGTTCTCACTACCTACCATTTGGCGGGTCGGGACGGCAGCGATTTATCTGCGGTCTATTGGTCCTCTATCGTGTTGGATGAGGCGCAATATATTAAAAATGCACGGACAAAGCAGGCTCAGAGCGTAATGAAGCTGTCAGCACCGCATCGGATCGCCATGACGGGCACCCCGGTGGAGAATCGGCTGAGTGAGCTGTGGTCCATTTTTCAATTTCTGAATCCGGGTTACCTCGGCACCTCATCTTCGTTCCGTCAGCGCTACAGTATGGCGGGAGAGGAGAGAGGGGGCGCTGCGCGAGCTATATCGTCTCGTCTCGCCGTTCATGCTGCGTCGACTCAAAAGCGATCCGGATATACGCAAGGATTTGCCGGAGAAGCTGGAATTGAAATCATATTGTGTACTGACACCGGAGCAGGCTGGATTGTATCGCGGCGTGGTGGATCAACTCATGGGGACACTGGACGGGCAGATCGGTATCGCCCGCAAGGGGCTTGTCCTGTCTTCGCTGACCAAGCTGAAGCAAATTTGCGACCATCCGGGTCTGATCATTCCGGGCCGGGCTGACACTGGAAAAACCGAAAATTCGGGCAAAATGGAACGGCTGCTGGAGCTGGTGGAAACCATTCGGGAGAATGGAGAATCCGCTCTGATTTTCACCCAATATGTGTCCATGGGAGAGCTGTTGGTAGCACGGCTGGCCCGGATTTTCGGGGAAGAACCGTATTTCCTGCATGGAGGGCTGGCGAAAACCAAACGGGACGAAATTGTCCACAACTTCCAGCAGGGGGAAGGGCCGAATATATTCGTGCTTTCCCTGCGGGCGGGTGGCGTTGGCCTGAACCTGACGCGTGCCAGTCATGTTATTCACTATGACCGCTGGTGGAATCCTGCGGTAGAAAATCAGGCGACGGATCGGGTATTCCGCATTGGTCAAAGCCGGAACGTGCAGGTGCATAAGCTGATCTGCCAAGGTACGCTGGAGGAACGGATCGACGAGCTGATCGAGAGCAAAAAGGCGCTTTCCGAGCAGGTTGTCGGCTCCGGTGAGCATTGGCTGACGGAAATGTCTGACGATGAATTGCGTGGTCTGATTGCGCTGCAAAATGATATATGGATTGAGTAAGCACAGAAAGGATGAAGACGATGACAAGGCCGCGAGTGAAGCTGCGAGTAACTGACGGTCAATGGGAGGCGGAAGTAGAGGAGTACGGAACGGACAACGGTTCGGCGATTGCTCGGGCTGCCCGCTGGACTGGCACCGTGCCTGTACTGGACCCGGAACAGCGGACGGCATGGCTGGAGCAGCTAAAGGCGGAACCTTGGGACATATACCGTTTTATACAGGGGGAAGCCTGCCTCTCGCTGGATGAGGTCGTTCAGGTAGCAGCCGATGCGGCTACATCCAATCTGGAGGACGGCGTTGGTGCAGCCGACGAAGCGAAGAAGGCTCTCCAAGCGGGGCTGGAAAGCGAGCCGCTGCTTGGTCTGGACCTGATCGGAATGACGCGCGAAGCACTGCTGGAATTCGTATTCAGTGCTTGGGCAGGTGAACTGTCCCATGTGCAGGGGGCATCTCTCGCGCATGAGCCAACCTCGCGGTCAGAGGGCGCACGCAGCGGATCGGCGGCGATCAGCGAATGGATTGCTGAATCTGCCGCCGAAGGAGCATTACATCGTCCCGGCGCGGGCTTTCATGCCATTGAGATTCGTCTGTCGCAGAAGCTTGCGCCTATGAATGAAGCTGACATTACGGCATTGCTGCCGGGACTGCCCCGTGCGGAAGAGGCACTGAAGCTCATACGTGAGCGTGTAGCTGAACGCGCCCGGGCTACAATTCCGCAAAAACGTCATACTCCCTAACAATTCGGGTCTATTCTTTCTTTTTCGGGCCTATTCAGCTTCATCGAACTGGATAACGGCTTCGAAGAGTGTCGAAAGTTCAGTTACAATAGGGGAACGTAAAACCATAGCAAGCCATGCATCAAATGTAATATTGGAGGAGATACCCGCATGAAACAACATATACAACAGAAACGGACCCCTCAGCGCTGGAGCAAAGCGCTTATCCCGGGACTGATCCTGCCGGGGCTGCTGTTGGCAGCGTGCCAGCAGGGAGGTTCGGGTGGACAGGAAAGCGAGCCGCTGAAATCATCCCCGACGACACAGGAGAGCGTCCAGCCTGCCACCCAGTCGAATGCGGGCAATAGTAGCGGTACTGAAACGGGTACTGGACAAGCCTCGGTGGGTACAGGAAGCGGACAGGCAGATCCCGTGATGGCGCTACGAAGCGAGAGTGCGCTGCAAGCCACGGTGAAGGAAGATGGGGGGACTGCCATTGTCACCAACGCTACGTCTGATACCGTCGTGGTGAACAAAAAGCGCAGCTTGCCTGTAGGCTATGCCCCGGATGATCTGGTGGAGCCGAAGGTACCTTTTTCCTTCGAAGGCCCGCATGAGAAACGGCATATGCGGAAGGAAGCGGCAGAGGCGCTGGAGAAGCTGTTCGACGGTGCGAAGAAGGACGGCATGGAGCTGCGTGCTGTATCGGGATACCGTTCCTATAAGCGTCAGGTTTCCATTTTCAACAACAATGTGAAGACAAAGGGGCAGGAATATGCCTCTAAAGTCAGCGCGGTACCGGGTACAAGCGAGCACCAGACAGGATTGGCGATTGATGTGTCCAGTCCAAGCGTAGACAATGTGCTGGAGCAATCCTTCGGAGCCTCTAGGGAAGGCGAGTGGCTGGAGAAGCATGCGCCGGAATACGGATTTATTATTCGTTATATGAAGGACAAGGAAGATGTGACTGGCTATGTATACGAGCCTTGGCATATTCGTTATGTGGGAACTGACATCGCGGAGGATGTAGCCAAGCAGGGAATGACGCTGGAGGAATATTTTGACGAGAAGAATATCAAGCTGTAGTAGCCGAGAACAAAGCCGTAATCCTGGGGATTGCGGCAGCAGCGGCTATTCCAAATAGACAACAAACTTTTTGAAGTCCGCATCATTAATCATATTATATGATGTTAAAAACAGTAAAATAAGCTCTACAGAATCTTGATACCTTTGTCGTTACCTGCTCTCTTTAGCAGCCAAGCAAGAGAATGGCTAAATCCTATGCTATAATGTAAAGGATTAACAATAAAGAGCGGTCAAAAGAGGTTTTATTCATTTATGACAAAATTGATGAACGTCATGCAGGCAAAGCATATAACACTTTTTAAATATATAACAATCATGCTGTTTATTTTTGCTGCATTAGTCGGCATGAGATGGGCGTGGTCTGTCGTTTTTCCCGTATCCGACCACCAGCCCCGTGCTGTTGGCGGCGTGCTTGACCTGCGCGGTATTGATCTGGAAAATTCCCCTGTGCTCTATTTGAATGGAGAATGGGAGTTTTATCCTGAAAATTTTGTTTCGGGAGACGAGTTTCTGGAGAAGGAACCCGAAGCAAGCCATGTTACCGTACCAGGTGACTGGGGGAGCGCGCTTCAGCAGCATTCAAACAACTCGTACGGGTATGGAACGTATCGTCTTCGCATTTTGATTGATTCGCTTCAGACTCCTGTTTCATTCTGGTTTAAAAAAATTCAGGCGGCATCGGAAATTGAAATTAACGGAAAAAATTTTGCCATTATGGGCAAGCTAGCCGACGCTGCAAATGAATATACACCCAAAAGCATCTCTTTTACCTCTACTTATGACACAGAAGGAGTGACCGAGATTGAACTGGTCATTCGTGCGGCCAATTTCGACAACCCCTATAATGGCGGCATTGTAACTCCGATTCGCTTTGGCACTGCGGCCACTATTGATTTTGTGCGCTGGTACTCGATTGGATTTCAGCTGTTCATTTTTCTTATTCTGCTGCTTCATTGCCTGTATGCTTGCATTCTCTATCTATTCAGCTCAAAAGAGAGGACCTTGTTGATCGCAGCGCTGTTAACGATATCCGTTGGCATTACGATTCTAGTAAGTCACGATAATATACTCTTGTTATGGCTGCCGATTAACTATACATGGGCAATCAAAATTAGACTGATCTCTCTGCTGTGGCAAAATGTGTTTCTGCTTCTGCTATTCAAAAGTTTCAACGCGGCCCCGCTGCGAGAAAAATGGTTCCAAACCTACATTGCAGCGAATGTTGCTCTTACCGGCATTTTCCTGGTCTCACCAGCCAATATTGCTTATACAATCGTCCATTTCAATGTATTTCATACGATTAATTTCATATCATTCGTCTGGTTTATATACATAGTAGGAACGATGATTTTGCAAAAAAATAAAGATAATGACGTCATTTTCTTGCTGTTCTCCGCAACAAACATCTTATCCAACTTACTGTGGAGTATTGCTGAGAGCGCAAGAGATGTTACGACTGTCTACTATCCCATCGACATTATTTTTGCTATTACCGGCTTTTCGGCCTATTGGTTTAAAAAGTATTTTCGAAATTCGATAGAAAACATGGAATTGAACAAGCAACTACAAAAAGCGGATAAAATTAAGGACCAGTTTTTGGCTAATACGTCCCATGAGCTCCGCACGCCGCTGCACGGTATTATGAACATCGCTTATAACGTTGTCACCAAAGAGAAGACCAGGCTTGCGAAAAGCAGCCTTGAGGATATGCAGCTGCTCATTACGATCAGCAGACGGATGTCACAGCTGCTTGGCGATCTTCTCGATGTCGTTCGGCTTCAGGAACGGCGCATTGTTTTGCAGCGGGAGCCCCTCAGCATTCAGTCCATCGCTCCTGGCGTTGTCGCAATGCTGCAATTTATGAAGGAAAGCAAGCCAATCGAACTGCATATGGAGATACCGGAATCGCTGCCTTTGGTATTGGCGGATGAGAAAAGGCTCGTTCAAATTTTGTATAACCTGCTGCATAATGCGCTTAAATATACCGAGGAGGGAAGCATCTCCGTCTCAGCCGAAATTCGGGACAGGCAGGCTGTTATTCATATTGCCGATACGGGGCCCGGCATGGATGAGGCGACCCAGTCGCGTATTTTTCTCCCTTATGAGCAAGGCTCTGATGGAATAAGCGGTGAGCAGGGCATCGGACTGGGCTTAAGCATTTGCAAGCAGCTTGTCGAGCTGCATAATGGCGACTTGACGGTTCGCTCCAAATTGGGAAAGGGCTCCGTTTTCAGCTTTAATCTGCCTTTAGCAGACGCAGCAGATTTTGAACCCAATCAGGTCCCTATTGCTCAGGCACAAACGAAGGGAATAATAGATGAGGTGCCTGCCGGCTTTCTTTTTCCGCACTCCATTGGGGAAATGGAAGCTGCCGCCGCACTGCCGCCGCTGTTAAAGGAGGACAAAGCCTATATAATTGCCGTTGATGATAATCCGGTCAACCTAAATGTTCTTGTCAGTATCCTTTCCACGGAGCCTTATAACATTACTACCGCTCGTTCCGGACGGGAGGCGATAGAATTGCTGGGGACCAGGCAGTGGGATCTGCTCATAGCCGATGTTATGATGCCGCAAATGTCCGGCTATGAATTAACACAGAAGGTTAGAGAGCAGTTTTCCATGTCAGAGCTTCCTGTGCTGCTCCTTACCGCACGCAGCCAGCAAGCGGACATTTACACCGGATTTTCAGCAGGGGCAAGCGACTATGTGACGAAGCCCGTAGACGCTTTGGAGTTAAAATATCGGATCAGGGCATTGATAGCCCTAAAGCAATCCATTAAAGAGCGTCTACGTGTGGAGGCTGCCTATTTGCAAGCGCAAATCCAGCCCCACTTCCTATTCAACACCCTTAATTCGTTAATGGCGTTAAGCGATATCGATACGGAAAGCATGCGCAAGCTGGGTGAGGCCTTCTCGTCCTTTTTACGAATTAGTTTTGATTATCTCAATACGGGGGAGTTAGTAGAGCTGGCTCATGAACTCGCGCTCGTTGAAGCCTATCTATACATCGAAAAAACGCGGTTCGGGGATCGGCTGTCGATTAAATGGGAGGTGGAGACGGGCATGCGGCTGCTGCTTCCTCCGCTCTCAATTCAGCCGCTGGTCGAGAACGCCGTCAAACACGGTCTTCTCAGCCGAAACGCAGGCGGTACGATCCAGCTGTCCATTACTCGCCGGGAGGGCTTCACCCTTATTGAAGTTAAAGATAACGGCAAGGGAATGGAGCAGGAAAAGGTCAATCAATTGCAAAATGCGGCTCAGAGTGAAAAAGCAGGCATTGGCATCCCTAATACGAATCGGCGATTGCAGCAGCTGTACGGTCAAGGCTTGTCGATCGTGAGCCGTGTTAATGAAGGAACAACCGTGTCGTTTGTTATTCCGGATAGATAGTAACAAGGCTCACGTCCTGGACAGGGATGATACCATGACGTGAGCCTAAATTCTAATTCGAATCCTGATCAAACATATATAAATAAACATCCTCCAAATTCGGCTTTACGGATCGCACATCCCCTTCTATCGGCTTGCTATCACTAACGATTCGAACACAGACACCGCCGTTTTCACTTGTAATATTGCTTGCTTTATATTGCTCTTGCACATGAGCCAAGGCGTTTTCTTCTATCTGCACTTCAAATACTTTTTCTTTCATACGCTCCAAAATCTGCTGGGGCTCCTCCTGCAAGACAAGTTTTCCTGCCTTGATTAAAATAACCTGCTTGGCGATAAACTCAATGTCAGAAACAACACGAGTTGCTGGAATGACTATTTTATTCAGAGCGATCGTCGTTGAAATTTCCCCCTTCTCATACGCCTGCCTAATATTGTCCTGCCTGCTAGGGAACTGCTCAAATTGCCGCTTCTCTTCTTGCATAGATGTTTAGCATAGTAAATAGCCCGATGATATAACAATCTAAAATAGTGAGTTCTATTTGTAGCGTCTTCGAGATTTCCAAAATCCTTAATTTTTTCTGAGAATCTTTCAAGTAGATCATCTACATTAACCGAATGAAGCGAAGCTGTCTCCATGATCGTGACGAGTCCGGGTAATAACTCTTCCGGATTATCTTCTAAAAATTGAACAGGTAGGTACATTTTTAATGTGAATTGGTATAGAGAAGGTGTGAAAAAGATCTGCGAAACCGACATCGGAATTGCAGGTCTTTTTTTATTTTATGGACCACTTTCGTTTCTGTGGGGACTATTCTGCAAAGCTACGGGTGATACTGCATAGCAAAAAGGAGTTTGATACAGGCATTAAGCCAAATTGAAGAGAAGGGAATTCTGATCACATGAGTACCTCCATCTCCCCAACCAAACCCATTCATATGGGTGTCATCGGCCTGGGCCTTATCGCTGAATATCACATTAGATCCCTGCAAACCATCTCGGGGGTTTCTATTGTGGCCATTAGTGATGTGAACCCCAATCGCCTTCAACTGCTGGGTAAGCAATTGCAACTGCCTGCTTCCAAGCAATATCCCCATTATGAAGCCTTAATCCGTGACCCGGAGGTGGATGCGATTCTGTCGCTGACACCCAACGATGTGCATTTTGACATTATTCGTATTGCTCTGGAAGAACACAAAGCCGTACTGGCGGAAAAACCGTTGACACTCACGTGGAAGGAAGCGGATCAGTTGAAAAAGCTGTATACAGCGAACCCGGTGCCTTTTCTGGTTCATTATAAGCATCGTTACGGCGCTGCTTTCCAATATGCCAAGCAATTGCTGGATGAACACAAGCTGGGCAACATCTATAACATTCAATTTCGGTATCTGATGGATGCATTCTCACCATATCGTCAACATCCGTATACATGGCGCCATAATTTAGCGAAGGCAGGCTCCGGAGTCGTGGGCGATACAGCCTCGCATATTATTGACCTGGCCCGTTTTCTGGTGGGTGAATTTAAAAGCGTCGCGGCGCTGCTACATACGATTACACCCGAGCGGCCTGATCCGGTCACAGGTCTGCCTGTAAAAGTAGATGTGGAAGACTTCGCTGCTTTCCATGGAATCATAGGGGATAATACCGTCGGCACGTTCATCACCCACAAAAATGCCATTGGCAAACGCCACGATATCGAAGTTGATATCTATGGCGAGCTCGGTGCGCTGCACGCCAGTCTCAACAACCGGGAAAATGTCCGCATTGTGCTGCGAGATTTGGAGCACCCGGATGCCGAATACGAGTCTTGGGCTGTCCCTGCAATCTATGATCATACGGCCTATGGAGACTTTGTTAAGCTGACAAGGGGAGAGTCCGTGGATCGTGCCCCATTGTTCGAGGACGGCTACAAAAACCAGTGGGTCCTCGAACAAATACTGCAATCCTGGAAAGAGAACGGACGTTTAGTGGAAGTGTAGGGGCAAGCATACCAAACTGTGGCCCATAAGATGGAGTCCTGAAAGGAGTGACCCTCTTGCGGATCACAGTTCCGCTCGGTTTGCATCAGTTCAAATGAATCCTGCTTCGATCTGTTGAATAATGGTCAGCAGGAAGGATTCAGCCAAGCTGTTTTTCAAAATAACCTGCTTGGCTTCCTCCAGCGTAAACCAACGTGCTTGGTCTACCTCTGCACTGAGAGCATCCAGTTTGTCATCGTTCACAATGGATACAAAATTCAGCATCAGTGTGTGGGTTCGTTCAAAATACTCGCTGCGCATATATGTATACTCATCCACTTGCAATCCCACTTCTTCCATAACCTCGCGCACCAATGTCTGCTCGGCGGATTCCCCCTTGTTCACATAACCAGCCAGCAAAATAAAATCCTTGATATTGTACTGCTGTATGAGCAACACTTTATTTCTCTGCCGATTGATTACAGCGGTGCTAATTGCAGTGCTGAATATCGGGAACCGAAAGACCTGACATGTATTGCAATAGGGAATAGGGCCTTCGCCTTCACACTCCTTCACGATTAGTTTTGTTCCACATTCATAGCAATACTTCATCTAAGCGCCACCTTATATCACATTTTCAAATTGTAAATGTTGCTTGTTATTCCATGTTCGTACTCCGTACGGAATACTCATCATCTTAATTCCACAATAACTATTCTGTCTATGCGCGTTTTCGTTCCTCTCGACTCCTTTATTGCTTTTCCTTCTGTACCTTTGCCCGTCTGGACCCGATCAGCCGCCAGCCTGTCAGCAGTGCCGCCACCAGACAAATGGACGCGGAAGTCATAAAGACCACATGCATTCCTGATAGAAAAATTTCCGGGTGACCCGGAACCAACCCGGTGACTCGATAGCCAGCCTCTTTGCTCATGATATAAAACAGGATCGACGTGGCTAAGGTAATCCCCACCACCATGCCGACGTTGCGGACCAGTGAATTGACACTCCCGGCTGAGCCGAGCTGCGTGCGGGGCACCTTGGACATGATTAGCGAATTGTTCGGCGATTGGAATAAACCACTGCCGATACCCAGCATAGCGATCCAAAGACCCACGAACGGAACGGGACTGCCTGCATGGAGACGAGCCAAGCCAATCTGGGCGACTACCATGACTACCAGTCCGGCAAAGGTGAGCAGTTCAGACCCGATTTTATCTGAAAGCGCACCGCTGAGAGGGGCAACGATAACCATGGAGATTGGAAACAGCATCAGCAGGAACCCTGCATAAAAAGGCGACAAGTTCAGCATATTCTGCGCATAGAAAGGCGAAATGATATTAAAGCAGAAGTTAGCGGCGAATACGAGAAAAGCGCACAGAATACTGAGCGAGAACAACGGATTCTTGAATAAAGCGAGCTGCAACAACGGCTGTGGACGGCGAATTTCCACCCGAAGGAATACCGCAAAAGCAATCACGGCAATTACCAGCAAAGCAATGATGCGGCTGTCCCCATATCCGACCTGTTGTCCCAGTAGTAATCCGGCGAACAAAGTGAGGATAAAAACCGCAAACACCAGACTGCCGGGAACGTCGATCTTGTCTTTCACCTTGATCAGATCCTTTGGCAGCAGCTTCCAGCCGAGAAAAACGGCCACCAGACCAATCGGTACATTGACCCAGAAGATATATTGCCAGCCTAGCGAAGAGACGATAATACCACCCAAGCTGGGTCCCGCGATACTGCCGAGGGAAACGAAGGTTCCGATTAGGCCGAGTGCCTTGCCTCGTTCAGTGGAAGGGAAGATATCCGTGACGATTCCCTGGCTGTTGGCCATGGTCATGGATGCTCCGAGCGCCTGAATGATTCGGGAGATCAGCAGCATGGGCAACGAATGACTGAGACCGCACAGCAGTGAGCCAAGGATGAACACGATCGTGCCGATCTTGAATATTTTAATTTTGCCTACAATATCTCCAAGCTTGCCAAAAAATAAAATGGCTGTACATATAGCCATCAAATAGGCTGTTGTGACCCATTCAATCTGTGCTACGGGTAAATTTAGCGTGCGGGACAACACGGGTAGAGCAATATTGACGATGCTTCCATCCAGCGTGGACATAAACGTAAACAGATTCAATACAATCAAAATCATCCAACGTTTCTTCTGGATTTCGCTATTTTCCTGATACGTTGCGGCAGCTGTAGCGGTTGAACTCATGATTAGCACCTCTTCATCGTTGACCATTACTATTTAGTTGCACACGCAACTAAATGACGGTTCTAGTGTACAGCAAATTAGTTGCGCATGCAACAATATTGTTGTAAAATTTGCCTTGGTCCCACCTGAAGATTTGCCATTTTTAAGCCACTGAGGTGTATTTATTTAATGAGAAAAAAACCGATTGGAAAGCTGATTTCCCACCTGTACCGGCGAAATCAAAAAATACTGTCCAAAAAACTGGCTCCTTATGGGATCGGCAGCGGGGGCCAACACAGCTTTTTAAAGCTTATTTTGCGGCGTCCGGGCATTACACAGGAACAGTTGACGAATGAACTCAAATTTGACAAAGCAACCACTGCGCGTTCTGTGAAACAATTGGAGGAATCGGGTTACATTGAGCGAGAAACGGACCCGAATGATCGTCGCTCCCATCTTTTGTTCCCAACGGCCAAGGCATTAGAATTTTATCCTGTCCTGCAAGGAATCTTGGATGAGTTCAATGCTGATCTTGTACATAATTTATCTGATGAGGAAGAAGACCTGCTTATCTCCCTGCTGCAAAAGATTAGTATAGACCCTGGTGAATAAAGGTATACAGCGGAATCATTGGCCACTCCCCCATCGGCTCCAACATACATCTCCAATAAAATCAAGCCTGTTTCAATCTTTAGAGGGTGTTTGACTATACCAGGCTAAAGTCATTGAATATATTGTTATCATTCATCTTATTTAAAGGTTTTCTAAAAAATGGGGGAGGAGATCACATTGGCTATCCGCTACAGCATCGTCATTCCAACCTATAATCGAGCCCAGCAGCTGTTGCTCACGCTCACTTCATTTGAAACACAAACCTATTCGAAGCATCTATTCGAAGTGATTGTAGCTGATGACGGTTCTACAGATGGAACGAAAGAAATGGTCGAAGGCTTCAAAGCATCCTATTCTCTTATCTATGTGTCCCATCCAGAACAACGCGGTCGATCTGCCGTTCGAAATTTGGGACTGCGCCGTGCCAAAGGGCTATACATCATTTTCTGCGACGCTGATTTTTTGGTGTTACCTGATTTTATTAGAATCGTGAGCCGTTATCACCGTAAATATCCCAAATCCGTGCTTTCAGGCTTCCCTCACTCGTGGGATGATGCTTATACCCATTATTACCCTGACTTTTCCCCTGCGGAAAAAGAACATTTTCGTAATACACTTACACAATCCAACCTATGGAGTGCGGACTTTGAAGCAGCGAATGAAATTATTCCGTTAATAACGCCAGAAGATATCCTTCATCAAACGGATGCATTGTCCAAGGTTATGATCCCTTCCAGAGTTCCCCCAAATGTCAAAAAGCAATTTGTCAAAACGGATGTAGCTTCTTGGACGTTATTAGTTACACGTTGTGTATCCATCAGACGCAGCCATTTGGCTCGTATTGGAGGTTTCAATGAACGGTTTGTACTCTATGGACTCGAAGACTGGGATCTTGGCTACAGGCTGCATCGATTGAAAATCCCTTTTTATTGCATCAAAGAGGTAGTCGGATATCACCAGGAGCATCCAACCCACCTCAGAGGAAACGTTTTAAATACGGAAAATCTGAAAATTATGTTTAAAACCTACGGATTTAATGACTCCTCGTTAAATTTATTCGCCCTTGTACATCCATCCCTGGATTTGGAGACTTACAAAAATACGTTGCGGGTACTGCGCAGTGGAAGCCGATCCAAGCAAACACGTTCGTCAGCGCTGTTGTTGAGGAGAACACTGCGAATGGCAGCCAAGCAGTTCTATTATCAAAACCATACTCATGCATACAAAAAATCATTGCGATGGATAAAAAAGAAAGCAAAGAGTGGGAAAAGTCGAGTCGCTCACGTGTTACGAGACATGGTGCTGAAGTCTGAAAAGCTGGTAGAGTAGTGTTGCTCGTTTTCAACGTGCAGCTCATACCCATCACATCTTCCCTATTGTGTGAAGGTAATTCAGGAAATGAAAAATCCACAATCTCACTCGATTGTGGATTTAGCGAAATGGAGGCGAGGGGAGTCGAACCCCTGTTCGAAGATAACGACATATAAGCTTCTGCGAGTGTAGAGACAGATTCATTATGACTACAGACCGTGTTTACTCCGTACGCAAGAACATAATCATTAAAATGGCTGTTCCCAAAAGGAAACAAAGGGGGGAATAGAGCACACTGTCCCATTTTGCAAAAACGGTTCCTTTCTTTCTCTTGAAGAACCCTACCCATTTGAAATCACCTATAGAACGTAAAATAAATAAACACGATAACAAGCCTGCTCCGTAGGAATAGAAGGAGTTGAAAAGCAGGAATTGTGTAACTCCCCCTAGTTCCAAGATGAACCAAGCGGCTAAAGCTAGTAAAATGGCTACAATCGCTGTACCTATTTTGGAGGGCTCAAAGAGCCTATCTGTTCCTGTGCTTGGAATCGCTGCGTTAATGCCAATTTTTCCACCGAATACCCAATATACATGCATGCCGCTCAGTACCAAAAGAATTCCGCCAACTGCCCATGTAAGTAACTCCAACATGTGACATCCTCCTTAAATTGAAATCCACTCCGTCCAAATCATGTGAATATGTTGCTGAATGGCTTCATCACTTAACGTCTCTTGTTTGTGCCGCTCATACCACCCTAAGTAATAATGGTACAACATCCATGATCTCTGGAAGGCTTTCTCTGGCTGCATTCCCTGCTGTATTAATAACTGCTTCATAAACTCCGTTCTCATCTGTTCCACTTCATCCAGAATGGAGCGATACGTGTCATCTCTCAAAGACAGTTTCCGTAGATAAAACAGGAAGTCTCCCCGTTTCGTCGTACCGAACATCCGGGTCAGCAAGTCTCTGATCCGCTCATCTGCGGTAGCATGGATGATGGACGCTGCAATAACCCGCTGTGTTGTCTGTTCCTTCCACGTCTCAACAATCTGTCTAATATAGCTGCTGCGATTGTCAAAATACCAATAAAAACTGCTCTTGCTGCATCCTAAGGAAACGGCCATTTTTTCGATAACGAGCTGCTCGATGCCGCCCTGTTCAAACCGTTCAATTCCTTTCTGAATCCATTGTTCTTCTGTGACAATGATTTTAGGCATCTTTCCTTCCCCCTCTCTTCTTTTTTTCTGTACGATACCGTCTAGATGGGTATTATATTACAGCGTTTTTTGAGTTGTGTAAATATATGTACATCCGTTCTCACCACCAGATGATGAATGTGAGGAGTGAAACTTACATAAACAGCCACTTGAAATAGCTGCAAATTTCATCTATAATGCTGTAGCATATAGTAATATTCAAGGCATTGACCAAAGACATGATTTCCTTGAAGGGCCGTTCAGAGAGAAAAGACGAGGCTGAGATCTTTTCCGGCAACCGCATGTGAAGTTACCCCTTTGTAGCCGTGACGTTGAACATGTAGCTGTGTAATGTGGCAGTGACATCAGTAAGCGCCTACCGATTTATCCCCGTTAACGGATACCAATGGAGGGTCACGCATGTCGTGCATGAACATGTTTAATGAACATGAATGTATGCACAGGAGCGGGCCGAACTAGGGTGGAACCACGAGCTGAACGCACTCGTCCCTTGAGGGAGAGAGGCGTTTTTTTGCGTTCAATTTTGATATATAGCATGCAACCTTACAATTTGAATGGAGGCTTTAATCGTGAGTATTCAAGTAAAATTGCCAGATGGAGCCGTACGCGAGTACGAGCAGGGCGTAACCATTGCCGACGTGGCGGGTTCGATCAGCTCCGGTCTGAAAAAGAACGCAGTCGCAGGTAAAGTGAATGGGAAGGCTGTGGATCTGAACACCGTTTTGGAGCAGGATAGCAATCTGGAAATTATTACACTGGACGGTGCGGACGGTCTGGAAATTTATCGTCACAGCACAGCGCATTTGCTGGCACAAGCCCTCAAACGCATTTACGGTGAAAAGAAAGTGAAGCTGGGTATTGGTCCGGTCATTGACAGCGGCTTCTACTATGACATTGATATCGAAAACCCGTTGTCCGTTGACGATCTGGCGAAGATCGAGAAGGAAATGACGAAGATCGCACAGGAAAATCTGCCAATTACACGTCGTGTGGTCAGCCGTGAGGAAGCAACTCGTATTTTTGGAGAGCTGGAAGATCCATTGAAGCTGGAACTGATTCGTGATTTGCCGGAGGATGCGGAAATTACGATCTATGATCAGGGCGAATTTTTTGACCTGTGTCGCGGGCCGCATTTGCCATCTACAGGCCGCATTAAAGCTTTTAAACTGCTTAGTGTAGCAGGCGCATACTGGAGAGGCGATTCCAACAACAAGATGCTGCAACGTATCTACGGAACCGCATTCCCGAAAAAAGCACAACTGGATGAGCACTTGCACCTGCTGGAGGAAGCGAAGAAACGCGACCATCGCAAGCTGGGTAAAGAGCTGGAGCTGTTCATGTTCTCCGAAGAAGCACCAGGTATGCCATTCTACCTGCCTAAAGGTATGGTTGTTCGTACTGCACTGGAGGATTACTCCCGTGAAATACAACGTCTGCATGGCTATGAGGAAGTACGCACACCGCTGATGATGAACAACCGTCTGTGGGAACAATCAGGACACTATGAGCATTACAAGGAAAACATGTACTTCTCCGAAGTAGATGAAACTACATTTGCTCTGAAACCGATGAACTGCCCGGGGCATATGCTCGTGTTTAAAAATGAGCTTCATTCTTACCGCGATCTGCCGATTCGGATTTCCGAATTTGGACAAGTGCATCGCCATGAGCTGTCCGGTGCGTTGAACGGTATGATGCGTGTTCGTACATTCTGTCAGGATGATGCGCATATTTTTGTTACTCCGGGTCAGATTGAACAAGAGATTACGGACGTAATCAAGCTGATTAACGAAATGTATAGTGTGTTTGGTTTTGACTTCACAGTGGAGTTGTCCACACGTCCGGATGACTTTATGGGCGAGCCAGCGCTGTGGGATCAAGCGGAACAAGCTCTGCAAAACGTGCTGGATCACCTGGGCATCAACTACCGTATTAATGCGGGAGATGGAGCATTTTACGGTCCGAAAATTGACTTTCACATTCTCGATGCGCTCAAACGCAGCTGGCAGTGCGGAACGATCCAATTGGACTTCCAAATGCCTGAGAAGTTCGACCTCACCTATGTGGGCGAGGACAACCAGAAGCACCGTCCAGTCGTTATTCACCGTGCCATCTACGGTTCGATTGACCGCTTTATGGGTATCCTGACTGAGCATTTTACAGGTGCATTCCCATTGTGGCTGGCTCCTGTTCATGCGAAGCTGTTGCCTGTATCCGAGAACTATATCGAGACTGCCCATGAGGTGCAGGAAGCGCTGCTGCAAGCGGGTCTGCGTGTCGAAGTGGATACTCGTAATGAGAAGCTTGGTTATAAAATCCGCGAGGCACAATTGGAGAAGGTTCCATATATGTTCGTCATCGGGGAAAATGAAAAGACATCCGGTACTGTAGCGGTTCGCAAACGGGGCGAAGGCGATCTGGGATCGCTCAGCATTGCGGACATTGTTGAGAAAATCAGCACAGAAATCCGCGAGAAGCAGTAAGCTCTGAATAAAAGAAATAGAGCAAGACAAAAAGTATAGAGCAAAAGAGCGCTCAAGCCACGATAAAAGTGGTTTTGAGCGCTCTTTATTAATATAATCAGGATTTTGCAACGCTGAAGCTGAATCGAGGCTGTTGACGCCTCAGCCCAATGTTCAAGGATCATGTACACCGATACCTAGCAGGTCTGCGGCCGGGATTCGGTGTGATCCGTGGCGAGGGAGAGTGTCTTCGAAGAGGATTCCGCAGCAGTTGGCTGCTCGGGGGATTCTTCTTGCTCCTGTTCCTCGCTGAGCGACAAGATTTCGCCGCGCAGCTTTAGCATTTTCTGATCCAGTTCATAGGTTGCACGCGCAGCCTCGGATAATCCGTTAACGACATGCTCAGGCACTTTCTTATCGAACTTATAGTACAAAATATGCTCCATGCTGGCCCAGAAATCCATAGCCAGTGTGCGGAGCTGAATTTCAACCTTGATCCAGCGTGTACCTTCAAACAGAATTAGCGGAACTTCTACAATGACATGAAGGCTCTGATAGCCGTTGGGCTTGGGTTGGGCAATATAGTCCTTGACCTCCAGAATACGGATGTCTTCCCGTGTGCGCAGGTGATCCATCAGGCGATAAATATCTTTGACAAAAGCACACACGACTCGCATTCCCGCGATGTCATGAATTTCACGCAGTATATTGTCCAGGGTGACTTCATACCCTTTGCGTCGAACCTTTTCGACAATGCTGTGAGGCTCTTTGATTCGGGTCTTGATATGCTCAATCGGGCTAAAGCCGTCCATCAGCTTCCATTCGGTCTGAATCAGCTTGATTTTGTTCTTTAATTCCTCCAGAGCCAACTGATAAAGGACCGGGATTTTTCTCCATTCCTCCAGTTGCTTGGCGTTAACTCCGTTCTGCTCCAGCTGTAGCTGAAATTCCTGTAAGGGCAAAGGGACAGCATTCAAGTGCTTCCAATCCGGTTCATTCACAGGCCATTCTCCTAATTGAGGCTTACGATGTCCTCGATCTATTTCGTAAATATGCACTACCGTATATATTGTACACTATGTCAAAACCTACAGGCAAAGGAGAAGAGGCTGCGGGAAGAAAAAAAGGATAACAATTCATATTGTAAAACCGAGTAAACCGATGTATAATTACCGAAATGTTGATTCGAAGCATTTTAAAAAAATTACATGAAGCTCTGTTAGTCACTCTATTCAATATAAATTACAGAAAAAGAGGTCGGGACAAATGGCAAAAGTAGAAAGCTTTCAATTAGATCACACGATTGTAAAAGCCCCTTATGTAAGAGCAGCCGGTGTAGAGCATGACGAAAAAGGAAGTACAGTCCAAAAGTATGACTTGAGATTTTTACAGCCGAATGAAGATGCAATTCCAACAGCCGCTGTACATACGCTGGAACACTTGTTGGCGACGTATTTGAGAGATGAAATTAAAGGGATTATTGATATTTCTCCGATGGGATGCAGAACCGGGTTCTATTTAATTCTTTGGAACGAGCATGAGCCTGAAGAAATTGCAGTCGCTTTGGAAAAAACCTTGAAAAGAATTCTGGAAACCACGGAGGTTCCGGCTGTTACGCCTTTGGAATGTGGGAACTACAAGGACCACTCTCTTTTCTCGGCGCAGGAATATGTAAAAATTGTATTGGAAGCTGGCATTAGCCGAGATCCTTTTGAAAGAGTTTTTTAAAATCTATGATTTCGATCGACTTATCTCATCAGACAGCGGTAGTGACAGGCGGCAAGTCAGGTATAGGCAAGGGAATTGTGGAACTGTTCATTCAAAGCGGGGCCAAAGTGATTTCTGCTGATATTTCTTATGAAGAGCCGTATCGAGTGGTCAATCCGCAGTTGGTTGAAACTCATTTGGACATTTCCAGGCCGGACGATATTGAGAGATGGTGCAATGTACTGTTCAGTGAAACGGGAGTCCCTGACATATTGGTAAACTGTGCGGGCACTTCCACGATGGACTATGTCATTGATAGCGAGTTAGCAGACTGGGAGAAGGTATTTTCTATTAATTCAACCGGATTATATGTGACGTCCAAACGGTTTGCCAAAGAAATGGTGAACGCTCATAAGCCGGGACGAATTATTCAAATCGCTTCGCAGGCTGGAAAAAATGGATATCGGGCGATGGGAGGGTATTGCGCCTCCAAACATGCGGTTCTCGGATTAACCAAGGTTATGGGGATTGAGCTTGCGCCCCAAAATATTTTGGTCAATGCGGTGTGTCCCGGCATTGTAGAAACGCCGATGAAGCATCGGGAACGGATTGAGGGGGGCGTCATTCGTGGAATGACCGCTCAAGAAATATATGAGGAAGATTGTTCTCAGGTACCTCTGGGAAGAACGGCTGAGGTGGAGGACGTCGCCAATGTGGTGCTGTTTTTGGCAAGTCCGCTCTCTGCATACATGACAGGACAAGCGATTAATGTTACAGGCGGAATGACGATGCACTAGCAAGATCTGGGGGGAAGTAGAGATGAAGAAATCATTAATTTTACTATTAGGAATCAGTTTATTATTAGTAGCTGCAGGATGTGGCAATAAAAGCTCTGACAGTAGTGGCGCCAGCTCCACTTCCGGTTCGGAAACACAGAAAATAGTCATCGGCTCCATGGGTTCTGACGCACAGATCTGGAAGCATATTGCCCAATCTCAAGCGGCCAAGGATGCCAAGCTGGACATTCAAGTGAAGGAAATTAACGGCGGGATCGAAACGAACAATGCCACCAAGGAAGGCGAAGTGGATGTGAATGCATTCCAGTCGTGGGCATATCTCGTTACCTACAACAAGGAAAGTAAGGCGGATTTGAAAGCTATTGCCACAACCTATCTGGAGCCGATGGGCATCTACTCACAAAAATTCAAAAGCATTGATGAAGTGACGGACGGGGCTTTGGTGGCTTTGGCAGATAATCCGGCCAATACGGCAAGAGGCTTGAAGCTGTTGGAGGCGTCCGGCCTAATTAAGCTGAAAGCAGATTTTGATGATGCTTTAGGCACGGTCAATGATATCACCAGCAATCCTAAAAACCTGAAATTTGAGCTGATCGACGATAAAACAGGTCCTCGTGTGATTCAGGATGTGGGATTGGTTTTGATCGGGAATACGATTGCTTTAGAAGGTGGCCTGAATGTACTTAAAGATTCTTTGTTCCACGAAGAGATCAGTCAGGCGACCAAAAATAATATTAATGTCCTGGTCACTTCATCCGATAAGGCGAATGACAAAGGACTTCAAAAGTTGGCAGATCTGTATCATAGCGAGGATACCCAAAAATACATTAAAGATGAATTTGGCGGCACCAAGGTAGAGGTTAAAGAGCCTGTTTCTTATTTGGAAGGAAAGTAATACTCGGAAGTAGCTGTCGTTAAAATCATAGTTGAGCGGTAGAGGAATGACAGGATGCTCCCGATTTCCTCTATTTGCCCAATTTATTGATTATAAACCCAAAAACACAATGTACCCAATATACAAACAAGCGACAAAGGATAGAGCAGCCACTTGCTAACTCTACCTTTAAAAACGATTACCAAACAAACAGTACATATCCACGCGATTATCAATTGCCAGAAACCCAATGAATCAACACCTCCCCATGACAGCATACTTCGACAAAGTGAAATGTATATCCTTCCACTTGTTTTTTCATATGGAGCAAGAACTGCATGAGATCCAAAGATTCTGCAAGGATTATATAAAAAAGGCCAGCACATTGGCCGACCTGATCACCGAAGCCCGAAAGCTGTGGTGCTGTTCCTTACCACTAAGGTCAAAATATTTGTGAACCATTTCACTTTGGTTTAAATTAACTTTCGCTCCACCCTCAGTAATGAGAAAAACTTTCTCTGTCTCAGAGAGTTTTTTAATATCTTTTCCGGTATAATCCATTTCGCTTAAGATCTCGTATTGTTGTTTCTCCGTCAAAGATTTTGCATTCTCAATTGGCTCAACACGACCATCAGAAAATTTTTTAACCGTTATATTGCTGTCAATTTTCAGTGGAGTATAGTCCATTACTGCAATTTCTGCCGCACTAGCCGCGCTAACTGAGCCTTGAGATAATGCAAGGAGTCCAACTACCACAAGCGAGAGTAAGCCTGTCTTATGTTTCATTTTATACCTTCAAAATGGAATTATTTATAAATATATTCCCGATATTATCATATATATAGTATAATGATCAATTATTGGAGGTGATGATATTTTTGGTCAAAAAAATAAAATAATTAAAGTTACTTTAAGAATTGTATTTATTTTGCTAATATTAGGCTGGATTTATTATTATTCAGGATCTCATCCAAGTGAAATGGCTAAATTAGTTGGAATTTATGATGATTACTTAGTAATACAGAGTGATCCGGCTAACGGAGGTGAGATTAAAAAATTATATATCACTTCAAAATCCGTTATCCCTCCTCTTGTTGTGGGGAAAGAATATTATTTCGTGTCTGACCAAAGGTATTTTCAACGTCCATATATCCGTTTTGTAGAAGACTAAACATGAAGGTTCGCTTTGTTGTCCTTTCACAAAAGCATATTTCTGTTTCCACTCTCTTAAAGTACTTATGGAAATGGTATAAATAGAAATGACAGATATATAATGAACAATAAGCACCATCATAACCATGTAACTAGTGGTTTTGATGGTGCTTTTATACTTTTTCAGGGAAAGAATGATTTAGTTTATGCCTATCTGGCCGGGATGCTGCGTGTCTCCTCTGTCATCGGGGATGAGCAGAGCGGGCATACCGGCGGCGTGCCTGCTCCAGCCGAAGCCGTTCGGCGGGCGCCTGACGTATCGCGCCGCATCCACGCCTTGCAGGCGTCGTCGGTGCATTTCCACACGGGCACGCTGATGCGTGGCTCCTCCCGTGTACTTGCCACCGACGAGGCCGTCCGCGCTGACCCGCTGCCCGGTCCGGGCCTGCTGCTCACGCGGGTAGCCGTGCCGGACGCGTGAGCTCCGCTGCTGGCGCGGCCACCTTGCCCGGAAGTCCCCTTCGGCTGGCCGAAGCTGGTGCGCCGCGTTTCCGGCTTGGAAGCCTCAGGGGGTGTGACCCCGTAGGCTTCCAACAGGAAGCGCGACACGGCGGCAGGCTTGCCGTGGTTGGAGGCGGGGGAGGTGATGTACAGCAGCTCCTTCGCCCGGGTGACGGCCACGTAGGCGAGGCGGCGCTCTTCCTCCAGCGCCGCGTCGTTATCTACGGCCGCTGCGGGGGCTGCGCCTGCCCGCCGATCCTCTGGCAGCTCGCTGTGCAACGCGGAGCTGTGCGGCAGGATGCCTTCGCTGGCGCCGATCCAGTAGACGCAAGGGAACTCCAGTCCCTTGGCCCGGTGGATCGTCATGAGGCGGACAGCATCGCTGTCTTCCTCTCTGCGCAGCGATTCCATCTGACGGTGGCGCTCAGAAAGCTCGTCCGCAAAGCTGACGAACGCCTCCACCGTGTCAAAACGCTTCGCCGCCGTTTCCAGCTCCTCCAGACTTTCCTGCATCGTTTCCTTATAATGAGTCCACGCGCCCGTATCGCCGCTTTCCAAATATTTATCGTAGAAAACGCGCCGCATTTCCTGAATGGCATAGGTCGGCTTCATCGTGGTGAGGCTGCGAATCAGCCGAATACGCTCCTTCACCTGTTCACGCTGAAAGTCGCGCAGCCGATCCCAGCGGCTGAGATGGATTAACGGATATTTTTTAGCCTGCTGCTTTTCCTCGCGCATAATCCATTCCATCCCCGCTTCACGGGAAACATACAGCGGCCCAAGGGTACTTGGAATGGATTCCATCCGCCGGGGGTTCAGCGACAGACGCAGGTGATCCATCAAGGGACGAATCAGGGATTGGTCATAAAATACCGCCCCGGCCCCATACTGAATAAACGGTACATCCCGCATGATTAATTGCTCAAAAATAGAACGGCTTCCGCTGGCTGTCCGGTGCAAAATCGCGATATCCCGGTAGCGAAGCCGACCTTCCTCTACCTGTCCGAGCAGATGTGTAACAATATGCGCCGCTTCTTCCTCCGGCCCGGATGGCGTGGCAAACTGTGGGGGCAGGCCCTCACGTCCGGCAGCCGACAGGCGTTTGGAGCGTCGGTGGACGTTTTTGGCGACAATGTTGGAGCCCAGCCCCAAAATCCGTGCATCGCTGCGGTAATTAATATCAAGGGTAATGACCTTCGCATCCTTGTAGACCTTGTCGAACTCCAGAATGGATTCCTGACGTGCCCCGTTAAAGGTGTAGATCGTCTGGTCATCATCACCGACGACCATCAGATTGCGGTGACGGGCAGCCAATCGCTGCACCATTTCATATTGCAGGGCATTCGTATCCTGAAACTCATCGACCATGATGTGGGAAAAACGCCGCTGAAGCGGCTGAAGCACATCCGGGTCACGCAGCAGAACGGAAGCACGCAGCAGAATATCGTCAAAATCCATTTTATTGCGCTCCTGTTTCCACGCTTCATAAGCGAGCATGGCACGCTTGGCATCCGATTCCTCGCGTACGGTTTCTGGCAACTCGTCCGCGCTGCGGCCTTCCGCCTTCCAGGCGGAGAGGGCGGACAGCAGGCTTTCAGGCTGGAACGCCTCGCTAAGCCCGAGCTGGCGCAGCATCATTTTCATGACGGTGTGCTGCGCCTGCGTTTCGCCGAATACTTCATCCTGCACACCGCGATGCCGCAGCATCGCCAAAGCGAACGAGTGGAAGGTACGCGCTTGGACGGCACGTGCGGCAGCCGGGCGCACACCGGGCAATCCTGCGATGCGCAGCTTCATTTCGGCAGCCGCCTTGCTGGTGAAGGTCACCAGCAGGATGGACGATGCAGGAACATCCCGCAGCGCCATCAGGTAGCCTGCGCGGGCGGCCAGTACTGTGGTTTTGCCGCAGCCTGCCCCGGCTAGTGTCAGCAAGGGGCCTTTACCATGACGGACGGCCTGGATTTGCGGGCGATTCAAGTGAATACCCGCGTTCTCCAAAGCGCGAAAATAAGCCGAGTCGCGGTCACTGTCAGATACTAGCGTTGTGCTGGTATCCATAGAAGCACGGCGGGCCTGCGGGCTTGACACTGAATAAGGAACCCCGATAGGACGGGGGTAAAAAGCAGGATTTGGGTCCATGATCCTGAAACCCCTTTCGATTATAAAATCTTCCATTTTCACAAATGGGGGTAGTTTTTGGTATGATAGAGTTCTAGTCAGCATAAGCTGCTCTTGAGAACAAGACGATGGACTGAAATATATGCTGAAATGCTTGCATCCTTTCAAAAGGCGATATGACCGCATTCCATTATACAGGAGTTCGAGGTTTGCCAACAGAAAAAAACTTGGGATATATGCACGGTACGGGGAAATCCGGCTGGATATAGGGAGGAAATCAATATGAAGCTGATTCAACGTATAAAGGAAGGCGCGAATCGCGCTACAGAAAAGGCACAGCATGCTGTCGAGATTAGTAAAATAAATTCACAAATTACAGCGATTCAGCAGGAAATGGATGTTCATTTTTTGCGAATGGGTCAAATTTTTTATGAAGGCTACCGGGCATCCGATATGTCGGTGGCAGAAAAGGAAATGACACAGCTATCTACCGCTTGTGATGAGCTACAGGATGAAATTGACGAGCTGCGCGGCAGAATTGCAGAGCTGAAAAACGCTCATTTATGCACCTGTGGAGCTGTTGTGCCGCTGGATGCGAACTTTTGTCCGAAATGTGGGCGCAAGCTGAATGAGGGACAGGCTGCTTCCAAGCAAGTGGCTGCTGTGCGTGAAGAGGCGCCAACGGGCGTATATTCGTTTGATCTGCGCAAGCATGAGGAACCAGCCAAGGGTGCTGAGCCTGCCCACAATAATTACGAGGAACATGAGCCGTATGATCGGCATGAACCGGAGCAGCATAAGCTGCATGAAATGCACGAACCATCCAGCTTGGAGCGCAACTATACGGTGTCCGATTTTACACCGGAAGAAAAAGCGGCCTTCGATGAAGAGTGGGAGCGTCGTCGTCAGGAAGAGCTGGAGCAAGAGCATCGCCGTCTGGAGGAGCTGGAACGTGAACGGGAGCGCCAGGAGGAGCTGGACGAGCGTATTCGATACTGGAAGGCCAACAACTCCGAGGCAGAGAAGCCGGCAACTCCGGCTGCACAGGTACGCGAGAATGTGAAATGCCAAATTTGCACAGCCGAGCTGCCCAAAGGCTCCAAGTGGTGCCCGCGTTGCGGAGCTGAACAGATTTGACGCAGCCGAACAGGCTGCTGCAGGATATGAACAGAACGCCGGGCAGCATAGGGGGAACAGAACATATGGAGCGTTTGCTGCATCATCTGCGTAATCTGGGATTTACGGAAATGGAAGCCAAGGTTATGGTCGAGCTATCGAGGCAAAATGCGGCCTCCGGCTATGAAGTCGCCAAGCGTCTGGGTGCATCACGCTCCAACGTATACGCGGCTTTGCAGCGTCTGGCCGGGCAAGGGTATCTCAGGGCGAGTGCGGGAGAACCTGTGCGTTACAGCATGCTGCCATCGGGTGAGCTGACCCGGATGATTGAAGGACAGTTGCAGGAGTCCCTGCGTGCAGTCGAGAAGGAAATGCCGAGAGCAGAGCCAGACAAGCCGACCTTTTATAACGTGGAAGGCGACCGGAATGTACTGGAAAGCCTGACCCGTGAGCTGGAACGGGCGGAGCATGAGATTGTGCTGGATTTGTGGCGTGAGGAAGCTGAACTGCTGCGGACAGAGCTGGAAAAAGCCGAAAAACGGGGTGTACGGCTGCTATGGTCCTGCGATAACGGTGAAAGTGTGCTTGGACCGTGGCTGCCGCGGGCGTCTGGCAAAAACGGACAAGAGCCGTCGGGACGCAAATTTTCTTTTGTCATTGATCGGCGCTGGTGCCTGCTGGGCATGCGGGGAGAGAATTGCCCGACACAGGCGCTCATTACCGAGCACCCGGTGATGACAGGGCTGCTGCTGAATCATTTTGCCCAGGATCTGATTCTGTATGAGCTGGAGCATGACATGGGCAGCGAGCTGTCAACCCGGTATGGCTGGCGGTATGAGGGCATTATCGGTAAATATATGTCGGCCGGAGAATAAAATAAGAATTATAGAGCAGGAAGTTCCATCAGAGCCTGGCATATAGATGTAATGTATCCGGCCTTATGAGGAACGAATTGATCCGATGTAATCAGGCGGCGATGCTGTTCGGGGTTCGGCCCCGAGGATATGCCATTGGCTTCGAGAAAAGGAATGTGGCCTTCGAAGAGGGCCAGTGCTTGTTCGAGGTCTGCTTCGTACAGTCCAGTCACTTCTTCTTGCTGGAGTCGATAGTCCTCCAATGGCTGGTTCGACAGCAATCCAAACACCGAGCTGATCTCGCGGTCCCAAAAAGATATGCCCTGTGCCGTTCCTTTGCTCTCATATCGAACGGTCATCAGCGGTGTCAATGAGGTAAAGGGAACGTGAATGCCGAGTTCTTCCTCCAGCTCACGCACTGCCTGAGATACATCTTCACCTGCCGTTAAATGGCCTGCTGCCGTAATATCGTAGTAGCCGGGGAAGGTGTCCTTCGTATCCTGGCGCTGTTGAAAGAGCAAGCGGCGGCCTGTTGAGGTGTCTCGTGCCAGCCAGCAGTGAAAGGTATGGTGCCAGTACCCCTTGGCGTGTGCGTCTTGGCGGGAAGCTGTGCCAAGGGGCTTATCTTCATCGTCATAGATGTCCAGAAGCTCGCTAGTCATCGTGGTTCCTCCTAAAGTATAAGCAGATGTAAAAGGTCTATTTTACAGTATAACGTGTTTTTCGTCCTGACGATATGAAGGCGGCTATGGAATGTGGAGTGGGGTTTGGGGTATGCTGGGAACATGGAGATTTACGCCATAAAATAGGTATACGATCGAAAGGAGCGATTTTACATGGAATGTATCGTACATTTTCGGGTCATGCATCCGGAAGAACCTAAGGAGCTGCGCGGACTGATTATGCTGGAAAGCGGAGGCAAGCCGGGTATCGAACAAATCACGGATATGTTCAAAAATATGGGTTATGATGTCCGTCCGGACAATCCGGAGGAACTGATTTTCAAGCCAGTCGATGCCAGAGCGAATTATACATATATCCGGGTTATTGAGCTGGATACGGGTGAGGAAGTCTATCAGGAAGACCGGGATTTACGTGCGATCCTGGAAACCTTGCTGAATAAGCGTTAAGGGATCAAGCTATCCTGTTGTCATTTCATAGGAACGGAGAAAAGAAATATGAGATTGTATATCATTCGGCACGCAGATCCTGATTATCCGAACAATACCATAACTCCGGAAGGGCATTTGGAGGCTCAGGCACTGGCCAAACGGCTTTCCAGTCACGGACTGGACCGTATTTATGCTTCTCCTATGGGGCGTGCGCTGGATACGATGCGATACACCGCGGATTCTCTCGGTATGACTCATGAAGTGGAGCACTGGACGCAGGAGTTGGGCTTGAAGCTGGAGGAAACTCCTTATGGTCGTCTCTCTCATTGGGATTTACCCGGTGAAGTGATCCGCTCTGAGGTACCTCTGCCGACTCATGACTCCTGGAAGGAGATTTCCTATTATCAGGGAACGCAAAGTCCTGAAACGTTCGAGCAGCTAAAGCTTCATTCCGATGAATTCTTGAAGCGCCAAGGCTTTGAGCGGGTTGGGGGGAAATATCGAATTCTGAAGCATACCGAAGACCGGGTGGCCGTATTTTGCCATGGCGGCTTCGGACTGACCTGGCTTGCCCATCTGCTGGAGCTACCACTGGCCCTGGTCTGGTCCGGTTTCTGGATGCCGCCTAGCTCCGTAACCACGATCTTGTTTGATGAGCGTTCCAAGGAGTGGGCGACTCCCCGTTGCATCGGCTTCGGTGATGTCTCCCATCTATACGCAGAGGGCTTGCCCGTCAGGCCCCGTGGCATTATCACCAATTTTAGCTGATCAAGCCTTCGATACTATAATCAAAGCGGCTTAGACGTTTCATCGTCTAAGCCGCTTTTTGTAGTTATATGAGTGGTTCTTGACCGACGTCTCCCGGCTGAAACCAGTTAGTGTGCTTCTACGTAACCTTCCAGCTTGGAGGTGCAATGTGCGCAGCGGGTTGCAGCCTTGGGAATTTCCGACAGGCAGTGTGGGCACTCCTTGGTCGTTTTTTCTTGAGGAGGTTTTTCTTCCTCTTTACGCTTCAGCATGTTGACCCCTTTGACCAGCAGGAACACGCAGAAGGCCACGATCATAAAGTCAAGCAGAACGTTAATAAACTGACCGTAGGCAAGAACGGCGATCCCTGCATCTTTGGCCTGTGCCAGAGTCATGCGTGTTCCATCAGCATTCAAAGGCTCGGCAGTTCTTAAAGCAACATATAGGTCTGGAAAATTCATGCCGCCCAGAAGCTTACCAATCGGAGGCATAATAATATCATTTACTACAGAAGTGACAATTTTGCCAAAAGCTCCACCGATGATAACACCAACCGCGAGATCAATCACGTTTCCCCGTACAGCAAATTCCTTAAACTCCTTAATAAAACCTTTTCCGCTCATGTGAGTGCTCACCTTCTTTACATAAAATCATTTATTTATAATACATGCTATGTTAGCTGAGGGCAATTCCAGATTTTTTAATTTCACTTTGTCACAAATCCACAGGTTCATTTGTCTTCTAAGTGTAAACCAATGATGGAGGCGATGTATCGTGAGTTTAAGATTCAATCACAGAGCAGTAAGTCCAAGTACGTTTAAGGTAATGATGGAGATGGAAAAATATATTTCCGGACGTTTTATAGACAAGGTGCTGTACGAGCTGCTGAAAATCAGAGTATCCCAGATTAACGGGTGTTCTTATTGTTTGGACATGCATGCCAAGGATCTACTGAAACTGGGGGACTATGGTGATCACATTTTGCAGTTGGCCCTATGGCGGGAAGTTCCTTTGTTCACGGAAAAAGAACGTGCTATGCTTGAATTAGCTGAAGCGGTTGCCCGCATTTCTGAACAAGGGGTACCTACGGATTTGTATAATCGGGTCAGAGAACATTTTACCGAGGAAGAATATGTGGACGTAATCATGGCTGTTAACGTCATTAACAGTTGGAACCGGATTGCTATTGCAACGGGAATGTATCCGGGTAGTCTTTAATCGAACAGGGGGCCATACTTTGACTGGCAAGGAACACGGAATTGAACAAGAATCGGCGGATTTAAGTCTGGAGGAGCTATATCAAAGATATCGTAAATATTCTTTTGCCATTGCTTATCGAATGCTTGGGACAGTGACGGATGCCGAGGATGTAGTTCAAGACTGCTTTGTCGAGTTGAAGAAAAAGCCCCTGGATGACTTACAGAATCCCAAAGCCTATGTAGCGAAAATGACGATGAATCGGTGTCTGAATCTTCTGAACTCTGCCCGTAAGCAAAGGGAGACGTATGTTGGACAGTGGCTGCCGGAGCCGCTTGGTGAGAGCGCAGATCTTCCAGCGGATTGGTTGGAGCGTAAAGATATGATATCTTACGCTTTTCTGGTTCTGCTGGAGCAGCTCAAGCCGATGGAACGGGCTGTTTTTGTGCTCAGGGAAGCTTTTCAATATGACTATAAAGAGATCGCGGAATTACTGGGAAAGACAGAGAGTAATTGTCGTCAACTGTTCAGTCGCTCCCGCCGTATTCTTTCTTCCGAGGAATCTGCCCTTGCCGATTCGGTTAGCAGCAGTACGATGAATCCTTCCAGAATAAAGGTGCTGGAACGTTTTACAGCCGCCTTTCTCGCCTACGATGTTAGCGCTATGCTGGAGCTACTGGCTGAACAGCCCGTATTTGTGGCAGATGGCGGAGGCAACGTGCATACGGTGATGCGACCGATGGTTGTACGCAAAGGCGTTCTCGCTCTGTTAACCTCTCGTCGTGTATTAACCGTATTACGGGAGAGACAGCTGGTCCGCACCGTCATCAATGGTGAGGTACAGCTCGTATTCTTGAAAGAAGGTGCAGTGAGGGAGGTCTTATGCATCAGTCTGGCACCAGACGGGGAGCATATTCAGGATTTTTACTTGATGATCAATCCGGACAAGCTGGGGCATATTCGTGTATGAGCTGAAAAAGGCGACAAGCTACAAAACCTTGATTCCTTCTCAGGATCAAGGTTTTTGCTGTTTTTAAATCTTGGTTAAATATACACATGCTCTCACAACTGCCGGGCTTGATGGAGGGCCAGATCACCCACCCAAGGAAGCTTGAGCCACTTGCCTTGTCCAGCATGAATGATCAGGACGACCCATAAGACGATGCCTGCCAGTGTCAGCAGGGAAGCGAGTAGCGGGCCGAGTAGCGGAATGAGTCCTGCGAGCACATGCCCGATCATAAGGGCTACGAACAGAAAAATGGATTGCAGCGCGTGAAACAGGACGAACCGACTTTTCTTTTCCAGCAACACGAAGGCCAGTGCACCAAGGAATGCGAACAGGTAGCACAGGACAGCCGCTATATTTTCATCCATTCCTGTGGAAGACTTGTAGACTGACATGTAAGGCCAATCCCCCTTTATAAGTTATTCATGCGCAAGCTCCGTACTATACAGGGTATGAGGACAGGAATTAAGGTTATGCCAACCTGCGGCAGAAAAAGTTCAAGCCGAGCATGTGTATAAAAACACGAAAAAGGCCGAACGAATAGGTTTCGCTCAGCCATTTTCAACGTTATCCACAATTTTTGCACATGTTGTACGCAATTTATCCACTGATTCATAATATTTATCCACAAAACAAACAGTTGTTATACACAATTTGTGCACAAGTTGTAGACAACATAGGACATACCCACGCTTTATGCACAGTTTGTGCACAATATATCAACAAGATATACTTATCTGTGGATATTTCATTCAGATACTTTCTTACCCATGTTAACGATCTCCGCGTTGTAAACGACGGCGTGGATGTGTAATTTTACCCTTTTTATCCTCGTCATCCTCTTTAGGGACAAGTCGATCATCGGTACGTCCGTCATGATGATTGTCAAAGGCGTATTCGGTCATTTTCCACTCGGAATCGCCTAAAACAACATCAGAGGGAAAATGCTGTCCCCGATGTAAATGCTGCTCATGTCCGTCCTCATCGACATAAATACCGTCTACTTCTACCTTCTCACCCGTAAGCGGGAGCAAATCCTTTCCTTTGCGTTCCATGGTATCCCCTCCGTCTGGCTTATTCTTCGTTAATTTGTCCGTATGGAAGGGGTTTTATCCACAAGCTGGTGCAAAATATCCTCGGCAATCCGGTCTGCGGGATGAGGTTTGCGCAGTTGCTCAATCGACTGTTTCATTCCTAGAGCGAGAGAGGGATTGGAGATCAGGTCGACGCAAAGTTGAATTAGCTCTTGCGTATTACGGGCAATGCGAGCAGCTCCTTTTTGCTCCAGATACAGGGCGTTATTCAGCTCCTGACCGGGTACAGGCTTGAACACAAGGATGGGTAATCCAGAGGCGATGCTTTCCGAGAGTGTGATGCCGCCGGGCTTGGTAATGACCATATCGCTTGCACGCATGAGTGCGGGAACATAGTCGATGAATCCAAAGATGCGGATACCGGGATGATCTGCATACAGCGCATCCAACTCAGCTTTTAGCTGCGGATTACGTCCGCAAACGATCAGCAGTCGCAGCTGCGGGAGACGGCTCAATTGCCGACAGATGTCCAATATACCGGACATCACGCCATAGGCACCTGCCATGATAAGCAGTGTTGTAGTTCCCGGATCTGACGGAGGGATTGAGTAATCCTCAACCACATCAGCATCTTCTGGATTAGTATCTTCGGCAAATCTTTTATAAAACGAAGCATGAATCGGAATCCCTGTGGCGACAATCCGTTCGAGAGAGATTCCTCGCTGTGCGGCTTCCTGCTGTATATCCTCGGTTGCCACATAGTAGCGGTCGATATCGGGATGCAGCCAACGTCCGTGCAGATCAAAATCCGTAACCACGTTCACAATGGGCAGCCTCATCCCCAATTTGCGGCGTAACGCCGGGAGAGCGAGCTGAGGGAACGTATGTATGACAAGGTCAGGCTTCTCCTTCTCCAGAGTGAGCGCAAGCTGGCGCATCCCAAAGGAATGCAGCACACTGCCAAAGGCTGATTTTGCCTGCATTTCACGGGTTATGTTATAGACCCAACCGTAAAGCCCGGGAATGGTTTTGAAGCTTTGCATATAGACAAATTTCGTTAAATCGTTCAACCAGGGGTGGGATTCAGCCATCAGGTCGAGTAACAGAACCTCGCAGCGTCCGAGCCTCCGCAAACTGTCCATAATAGCTCGGGCGGCTTGCACATGGCCTTCTCCGTAGCTGGCATACAATATTAAAATTTTTGGTGCTGCGGCTTCCATCATGTCTAGCCCCCTATTATTCAATAAGCACATGTAGCTCATTTTCAGGAACGTTCGCATCCATTCTCCTTGTATGTTTATTTATTTTACCCCAAACACATACGCCGCAAAAGCCGATAAATAGGGTATACCCTCCTGTAACAGCCACAGATGGCAACCCGAATATGACGTGTAGCGTAAAATTTGGGTAAATTAGATGTAAAATTTCTGGAAAGCTGAAAGCTGTACCTGAATATGTTATAATGGGGAAGTGATTCAGCCAATAGAAATTCGATTAATAATAGTGTCAGGTACATGCCTTGCATAAGGCATTCCCGACCTGAGCTGCATTAAGACATACTACTTCACTGCATAAGGACATCAATACTTTTCGGCATTCTCTTCAACGGAGCACTTATTTTCAACGTTTTGGGAGGGAGTAACATGGCAACGAAAGGTCACAATGAAGTTAAGGAAAGTCTGCGGGAAATGACTCGAATTTTCCGGCCTAAGGATCCCAAAAAATTTGTAAAGGAATATGTGCGAAAATACCGGATTACAGGAGGGTATGAGGAAGAGTTGACCATGGTGGTGGAAAACGAACTCGGTCGCATAAATTCTTCAGTATCTTAAAGGGTTCGATGACCCGCAAAACATAGAAATCCGACTTTTATAAACCGTCTATCCACAGAGGAGACGGTTTTTTTTGTGTCCGCCCTGCATACAATGGGATAGGTTTAGTGAATTTGTATGCCTAAAGGAGGCGGATTCCAATGGAGGAGATAGCCATACGGACACCAGAGGAAATCGGCTATATGAGGGAGGCCGGACGTATTTTGGCCGATTGCCATCGTGCGTTGGAGAGTCGTATCCTTCCGGGAATGACCACGCTGGAAATTGATGCGTGGGTAGAGCAATTTTTGAGCAAGCGCGGAGCCACGCCTGAGCAAAAAGGCTATAAGGGCTTTCCTTATGCCACCTGTGCTTCGGTCAACGAGGTGGTATGCCACGGATTTCCCTCGGAGCGGGTGCTTCATGACGGGGATATTGTGACCATCGACATCGTCGTCAATAAGGACGGCTGGCTGGCTGACCGGGGCTGGACCTATGCAGTAGGTAACGTCAGTCGCCCGGTAGCGAGGCTGCTACGGCAAACGCATAAGGCACTGGTGCGCGGAATTGAAGTCGCTCGTCCAGGCAGGACGCTGGGGGACATTGGGCACGCAGTGGAAAAAGCCACGGGATGGCGGCGGTACGGCATCGTTAAGCCCTTGATCGGGCACGGTATTGGTCGTCAGATGCACGAGCCGCCAGATGTTTTGCACTATGGTCGTGCCGGAACGGGGGTACCGCTGCGCGAAGGGATGGTGATTACCATCGAGCCGGTATTTACCCTCGGAACGGAGGGGGCTGTATTGTGGGAGGATGATGGCTGGACCATCACCTCGGCGGACGGCAGTTGGGGCGCACAATATGAGCACACGATTGCGATCACGAAGAACGGCCCGTACATTTTGACCGCATAAAGATCGGTACAGCCATAGGGAGCCCCATTTGACCTGGCAAGTGCATGGGCTCTCTTGGCAGGTTTTTTATTTCAGGATGACACGTTCATCGTGTTCAGAGAGATTTTCCGGTAAAGCCACAGATAGATACCTAACTCGACGGGTGAGGAAACGGCCATAACGATTCCTGCCACCTGTCCGTCCAGCCCCGGGAAAAAGGAGATGCATAGAATGAGCGCGAGAATCGCAAAGGAAACGGAGAACAATCTGCCGATGAAAACAGGTTTGGTATTGCCGATCAATATCGACCGTCCTATGAAATATTCTACCCATGGATAAAATGCTACATAGATTGAAAGTATGCGAAGCAATCCTCTCGTCTCCACCAGCAGTTCCCCTTCCAGTCCCAACACATCCCGTAAAATAGGGTCACCTGCAAATTCAAAGGACAACAGCAGCAATAATAACGGCGACAGGGTGGACAGAACGCTCAAAAATATCAGAACCTCCCGACGCTTGCTCGTATAGAATTGAATGACGATCTGATGCAGGGAACTGCAAAACCAAACGAACAGATTCAGGATTTGCAGAGCCACGGAGAAGGAGGCTACGGCCAATAATGGATCGGTTGTATTGTTCAGCGCAGCCTGTATGGACGGATTTAGAACAACCAGCACCAGCGCCGAATACAGCAAGGGGAGATAAAAAGGAAGCAGATGGCTTGCACGGTGGATGGTTTGCTCGCCGTTGTTGGGCGGCAGCTTTCTTTTTAAAATGCGGCCTTCCAAAAAGGTAACGACCAGTTCAATAAAGATACCTGCAATAAAGATGGCAGCACCAATTCGCCCGTCATTTGTCCAGCCTGCCCGAATTAGAAACCAGGATGCGATTAGCATCGCGACAATACGAATGGACGAGCTGAACGTCATCCAGGCCGTACGGTGCTTGTTAATAATAAGACCCTGATAGATGTTGCGGACGGCTACTAATATGTATAGTAGAGTAAGCACCTGAAACACACTCTTGGTGGGTTCGATCAAGGCCGGAGATACGCCAAATACATATTGAAAGATCAGATTACCCGCAGGTGTAAGACCAATACTCCAGCCGATGACCAGTACAGCCGCCGCTACACACGCACATAAAATACCGATGGAGCGAACGGATTGGCGGTCATATCCGAATTTCGTGGTCATCTGTCGTACGGCGGTTAACGGGGTTTCCAGCAGCAGGCACAGGCTAACTGCCACCGCATAGCTGCTCAATGTGAACGAAGGATGCTCCGAGCGCGCGAGCACAGCATTGACGATGACATGGGTCAGCGCGGCAATCAATGATGAGATGCCAAGCGGAACGTAGAATGAAATGATTTTATTCAAGTCAAATCCTCCAGTAATGAATGATGAGTAAAGGGATTGCCGTTGCATCGAACTTCCGTAAACAATGGTAATTCTTATTATAGATCAAGAATGGGCTCGTCGGTATAATAGAGAGCATAATATTGGAAATGGAAGTGGAGCCAAAATGATGATCAGAGAAGCAACGATATCAGATACGGCAGGTATCGCCAAGGTACATGTGGATTGCTGGAGAACCACCTACAAAAATATCATACCCGCCGAGGTTCTGGAACAACTTTCCTATGAGCAAAGAACAGAGCTGTGGAAATCAAATATATCCAGTGAAGACGATCATCAGGTATATGTGTTTGAAAATGAGAAGGGGGAAATCATCGGATTTGTGAGTGGAGGGCCGGAAAAGTCAGGTGAATATCCCCCATATGAGGGAGAGGTAACTGCTATTTATGTGTTAAAAGAATACCATAGTTTAGGATTGGGAAAGCAATTATTCATGCGTCTTCTTCAACATTTAAGCAGTATGAACATTCACTCTGCCATCGTCTGGGTGTTAGCAGATAATCCGGCTCGGTATTTTTATGAACAACTGGGAGCCAAGCTTGTAGTAGAGCAGCATCTTATAAAAATGGGTGACAAAAACCTGAACATGGTGGCTTACGGGTGGGAAAATAAATAGCGGACTGTGCAAATGGAAAGAAGTCTTTCTCTACATGTAATGTGGAGGAAGACTCCTTTGATGTTAACTGGAGGCGACAGGAATACGGCGAGCAATCTTTTTGAAGCAGATGATGATTACTCGGATAAAATCCGTTTCTGCCCTTCCAAGGCACGAATAGGTGCGATGTTTTGCGTGAATTCCAGCGTTCCCAGATAGCGGTCTTCTGCATCACGGATGGCAAAATAGCGGATATAGACAAATTTATCCTTGATCGGAATCCAAAAATCTTCAGCATCCTTGCGGCCAGCCTTAAAATCCTCCAGCAGCTTCTCGACGACATGCACGCTTTGCGGCGGGTGGCAATTCTGCACGGTACGTCCAATGACAGCCTTCGTACGGGCGAAGACCCGTTCTTTACCATGGGAGAAATAACGAACGACATCGTGCTCGTCTATAAATGTCAGATCGACGGGCAGATGATTCAACAGCAGCTCCAATTGTTGCACAGACACAATCCCCGTCTCGAATCGCACAAAGCCTTGGGGAGTTCCTGATGTTCCTTCCTGTTGCTCATCCATTTCCACAGGCTCCTCTGCCCGCTCAGGTATCCATTCCCGCTCGGGAGCGGTCAGGCAGAACCCGATTTCTGCACTTTCACGGGCTATTTTCAGCCACTCATCCTCTGTTAGCTTACCCAGCGCCATCGGCAGCAGAATATTCTCTTCCTTGAATATCATTTCGTTCACTTCGGTCATGATATGGGTGAGCGTCTGCCCAATAAGTTCTTTGTTCCCATTATATTGGGTGAGCAGATTCTTCGCGTCCTTGATGGCGTTACGAATACTGTCGTCCACTCCCCACATTACCTTGGTTGGGCCGAAGATTCCATAGCGCTCCAAATAAGGAAAGACCAAATTTTCTTTACGGCTATAGTGCTTATCAAGATCCAGCAGCAGACTTAAATCCTCCAGCAGCTTGTAAATGATTTTGGGGCTATCATCCTTTTGGAATTGATCTGCGTGCAGTGCGAGCTGGAAGTTGACCAATCGTTCAATCTCCCGATTTTCCAGCTTGAAGGTATGAACGGGATGTCCCGGCTGTTCCTCCGGTCCGGAAGGACGGTGGATATCCTCAATCGAGCCCTTGAATATCGACGTGTGGACGGAACAGAGACGCTGCACCTCCGACACGGGGATTCCTTCCTCGGTAATCAGGGCGTGCTCCATGGCTGAAATTTCTGCCACACTTACCCCTCCAACTGCCACTGCAAAGCGCGCTTTGACTTCATCCACGCTTTTCCCGTCATGTAGTTCCTTCATAATTTCCTTTAATATTTGCTGGCGTTCTGTGAGTTCCTTTGCTGTGTGTTCGCGGTTGTTAATCAGCTCGCTCATAATGGTTCGCTCCTTTATGTTTGAATGCGTTTATCGCCTTGAATGAGAATGTTTATCAGTTATAGGGTAGCATAGGTATTGGCGGGCTTTTGTGATTGTACGCACAATTTGGCGGAGTGGACTGTACGAGCGATAAAGGGCGCCTTTGGGCCAACTTATTTGGAGAAATGTACGGTCTTAGTGTTGACAGATGTGATTCTTAGTTTATATACTGTGTATAAAGATATATACAGTAATAACACTTAATACTGTGACGGTAGCTCAGAAGTCATTGAGGCTGAGACGTCGTTACGGACAGTGCAGAAGGGATCAGGATAAGAAAATGACAATCATGAAGCAGGCATGGATGATCACTCGTCAGGATTTTCGCAATAATCCTTATGTAATGCTGTGGACGTTACTGTTTATTATGTACCTGGGGTTTACCATGAGCTTTGTTGTAAGTATGCAGTTGGGTGAGAGTGGAGCCTTGAATCCGGCAGCCGATTTTGTCATGCTGGTGCTGATTCCGTTTCTCGGATTCATTTATAACCGACGTACATTCAAATATTTGCAGGAAGATTCCTATACGCGCATGCTGGCTTTTCTCCGCATATTGCCTATACCAGTGAGTGCGGTGATTATGAGCCGAATTCAACAGGCGGTTTTGGCGTTTATCGTGAATAGCGTGGTATTTTTTATCCTTCTGTTTACAATTTCAGGTACACTTCGGGTATATGCTGGCACGGGCTTTTTTGTATCGTTTGCGCTCACCTGGATCGGTTACGGGATGCTGATTCAAGCCATTTATATTTATTTGGAGTTTCTTAAAAATGGAAAGGGCTATTTCTGGCTATCGCTTGTGATCATGCTGGTTTGCGGAATAATCGCGATTGCAGTTCGAATATACGGGGTGAACCTGGTATCGACGACGGCATATTTCAGCAAGGAGTGGCAGCTATTATCTCCGCTGATGTGGGGAGCGCTGGCAGCAGGAGCTATCGGCATGTTCGTGTCCTATCGGATGACACTGCGCAGGCTCGTGAAGCGCGATCTGGCTTAGGGGGCGTGTATATAAAGATCAATAAGGGGGAGAAGCAGGTGAACATACCGGTGCAAATTGATGAGAATAGCGCGGAACCGCTGTATGCGCAGATTGAAAAGCAGCTTCGTTCACTCATCGTGACCGGGCAGATTGCAGCAGGAACGCTGCTTCCCTCCATCCGGGAGTTTGCGGGGACACTCAGTTGTAGCGTGATTACCGTCCGGCGGGTTTATCAGGATTTGGAAAACGAAGGTTTGCTTCGTACCCGGCAGGGAACGGGAACCTTCGTAGCTATGGTCGAGGAAGATATGCGCTCAGGCTACCGCCTTAAAGCGGTGACCGAGGCACTGGAGACGGCGATTGATACAGGCGTGGCGGTACAGATGACGGAACAGGAATTGTTGGAGCTTTTCGCAGACATGGTGAAGAGAAAGTATGAAGTCCAAGCGAAGGAGTGAAGCCCGTGGAAACACCAATCATTGAGATGAGCCAAGTCTATAAAAAGCGGGGAAACCGGGAGATCGGACCGATTAATTTGACGATTGAACCGGGATATGTGATTGCTTTGGCCGGACATAACGGATCAGGGAAAAGCACATTGCTGCATCTGCTAACCCAGCTTATCCACCCGGATTCCGGTGTAATTCACTGGTTCGGTCAGGCGTATCCAAATGGTATGTCCGTAGATACGCGGCAGTGGGTTGGATATGTGCCGGAGCAGCCGACCCGTGAGGAAGACCGACTTACAGCAGAAGCAGCAGCGGCTTTTCGGGCATTATGGTATCCGGGCTGGGACGAAACGCGTTTCAAGCGGTTGCTGGAACGCTTTCAGGTCCCGCAGCACACGAGATTATCGCGTATGTCCAAGGGTGAGCGCCGCAAGTTTGAACTGGCTGCTGCCTTGGCACCTCATCCCCGTTTGCTGCTGCTTGATGAACCTTCGTCTGGATTGGACCCTTTTGCATGGAAGATTATGCTGGAGGAACTGCGGGATTGTATGGAAAACGGCAAAACGACGGTTATTATTGCCACTCATATCATGGAAGAGATCAAGCGCCTGGCCGATTATATTGTCCTGATGCATGAAGGAAGGCTGCTCGGTAAGCTGGAAAAGGACCACCTGCTCGAAAATAGCAAGGAAATGTGGTTTGAGGGGACGCCGGAGGAAGCATCGGAGCTGCCGGGAGTTATAGAGACAGAGAGCGAAGGCGGATTGCAGCGAATTGTAACGTTGGCAGCCGGAGAAGCTAGCGCGATATTGGAGCAGGCGGGCATTCGCCCGATTCGTATACGGAGTCTGGAGCTGGATGATATTTTATGGCATTGGTCTGCGGGACAAATCCCGGGAGGTACAGAGATTTTAGGGGAGAAAAAGGGGGCTGGAGATTCATGAGTATGCTGCAATTGGAGCAGGTTGTGAAGCAATATGGCAACCACACGGCGGTTAACGGCATTTCGCTGAATGTGAACGGCGGAGAGATTTACGGACTGCTGGGAGGCAATGGAGCAGGCAAAACGACAACGATGCGCATGGTACTTGGCCTAATTTACCCTGATGGCGGAAGCATTCAATATGAGGGCAAGCCATATAGCAAGGAGCTTCAACGGACGATGGGTTATTTGCCTGAGGAACGAGGGTTGTATCCCAAGGTAAAGGTGAGCGAGCAAATTAACTATTTAGGCAGGCTACGCGGAATGTCGTCCAAGGATGCGGACAAAAGTCTGCGCTATTGGCTGGAACGCTTCGGCGTGCCTGAATATTACAATAAGCGGATTGAAGAGTTATCCAAGGGTAATCAGCAGAAAATGGGCTTTATTGCAGCCGTTGTGCATCGCCCGACGTTGCTCATTTTGGATGAGGCATTCAGCGGGCTTGATCCTGTGAACGTCGAGCTGCTTAAGGATACGGTGAAGGAGCTACGGGACGACGGGGCTGCAATTTTATTTTCGACTCACCGGATGGAGCATGTAGAGGAGCTGTGTCGCCATATTACGATTTTGCATCGTTCGAATACAGTTGTGCAGGGAAATGTGCAGGAGATTAAAGGTCGCTACCCGCGTGAAAAAGTTCGTCTCATCACGACTGGCGAAGTGAACGGACTGGAACAACTGCCCGGCGTGCGCCTTGTAGAGCGAATGGACCAGGGCTGGATGCTGCATATTGAACAGCCGGATGCGGCCAAGTTGATTTTACAAACGGCGTTGGAGCAAACGGATGTAGAGCATTTTGAAATTAAAGAGCCTACGCTGAATGAAATTTTCATACGAGAGGTGGGTGATTCTCATGAATAGACTGGGTACGGTTATCAGTTTTACGTTTCGCCAGAAGGCGAGAACCAAATCTTTTGTCATTACAACGCTGGTGCTGGCATTGCTCATTACCATTGGCATGAATCTGCCGTATCTGATTTCTTTGTTTAAGGGAGAAGGAATGGGTGGTGCAGGGGGTTCCGGTAAATCCGCTGCTGAGCATCATCGTCTGGGACTGATCGCTGGAAGCCGGACTGAGATCGCGGATCAACTGGAGCAATTTACGAAGGCTCAGTCCAATCCGGCAGCTACCTGGGTGCGTTATGACAACGCACAAGCTCCCGCAATGCAGCAAGCTTTGAAAGACGGGGGGCTGCAAGGCTATGTGGAGTTTACACGGCCTACCGCAACGGGAGAAACTTTTCCCAAGGTAGAGTACGTATCGGTTGAAAAAGAGCCGTCCCCGGCTGTAATCACATTGCTGCAAACTGGACTTCAGGAGGCAAAGGTCAAGGCTATGATCGGTGTGAATACCTTGACCAGTGAGCAAGTCCGTGAAATTAGTACGCCTGTTACCGTGCACAGTCGAGAAGTGAACAGTCCCTCTGAGACAGGTCGTGCTGCCGGAACAGAGGACAAAGAAGCTTCCATGATTAACTATGGCTTGGTCTATGTACTCATGATTTTGTTCTTCACCTCGTCGATGATGACAGGCAATATGATTGCCTCAGAAGTGACTTCGGAAAAAAGCTCACGCATCATGGAAATTCTCATCACGAGCGTATCGCCTTTGACCCAGATGTTTGGGAAAATCATTGGTATCTTTCTGGTGGGCTTGATGCAAATTGCTGTTTTTGCCGCTGTGGTGTGCGCCAACCTTATGCTGCCGCATAACAGCGTTATCCTCAGCTCGGCTGGGCTGGATCTGTCGCAGTTGAATACCACAGTGCTTGGATATGGCCTGGTTTTCTACATCCTCGGTTACTTCCTGTACGCGGTATTGTTCGCTGCTGTCGGCTCCATTGTCAGCCGTACCGAAGAATTGGGGCAGGCGGTCATGCCGATTACCATGTTGTCACTGGCAGCCTTTTATATCGGTATCTTCAATATCGCCGCACCTGATACGATGTTCGTCAAGGTCGCCGGGTATATTCCGTTTTTTTCGCCGACCGTCATGCTGCTGCGGATTGGTCTGGAGCGGGCGAGCCTGCTGGAAATCTGGCTGTCACTTGCCATTCTGGTCGCATCCATTCTGTTCTTCGGCTGGCTAGCCGCCAAAATCTACCGTACTGGCGTCTTAATGTACGGCAAGCGTCCTTCGTTCAAGGAGCTGCGTAAGGCGATGAAGGCGTATAAGATATAGGATTGAATTTGATTTGTGTGTGTGGTGTCATAATTATTGAGAAATGAATATTTATGAATTGATATACATTAGTGAAGTTGTTGTATGGTGTCTGAGTAGAAGAAGGTGTCAGAGAAATGGACTATTTGAGGGGACGGCTTTAAAATGACAAAAGAAAAAAATTAAAATACGCTGATGTTGTTGAGTACGGTACTACTGATTGTGTTTGGGATGGCCATGAGTACAACAGGTTCAATGCTAAAGAAGCCGTTCAGGGAGGAATGATGGGCTTGGAAGCCTTACGTGGGACTGTGGTCGTTCGGTAAAAGAAAATAATTTCTTCGAATGGGTGGGTTCAATTGCGAACCTACCTTTTTTTCATTGAACACAGCTATGGTTCTTTCTGTAAACATCTGTCCGATACATACATAAGGATGATTTATTGTTAAATATACCCTTAAAAATTATGATTTCACATATCATTTATATTAGATTTCGGTTTAAGATAACCAGCTACTTGATACGTACAGCCTGTGTAAATGCGGAGGAACAGAGGGCGCGCGAACGGCATGCGATGATGGATTTTCTCGGCAAGGTGTGGACGAGTGCCAGGGGGTATGGAGAAGTACAATCCATACATGACTTTATCAACTATGTAAAGGGAGTCAATCAAGCTTCCGTACAAGCCTATAGCGATATTCCTTCTGATATACGAGAACGATGGTATCAAAGAAACGTGGATCAAGAATTTGAAAAGGCGCTGGATGCTTATTATAATAAGCAGGACCCCTTCACAGATATAGTCTCATTAATGGAACATCAACGGCAGACAGGCAACCATTTCCGATATAGTGACAGAGCTTTGATGAGTTTCTAGGCAGTTCTACTCGTACAGAGGCAATGAATGCTGGTAAAGCATGGGTAGGTGAGGGTGCTAAAGATATTATTGATAAAACGACAGGTGAAATTATTGGTTTTTCAAGTGCAGATGGAATGAGGGCTTTTAGAATTCAATTTAAGCCAGGAGAAAATATGGTAAGAGCAAATTTCCAAGAAAATATCATGATTAGGACAGAACGTAATTATAATAACTATAATAAGACATGAGCACCAAAGCAAATTAGAAATGTTCATATCGATATTTTGGATTAGGAGAGTAGATTAAATGCTTATTATAAAGGCTCTAACAAAGATATATGAGGACTGGGGTGATGATATAGACGATTTTTATATTACTTATCATATAGATATCGGTCCTAAGGACATAAATGGAGCATCAGACTTGTTTTCATTCGAATTAATTAGTCCTAAAGGGTTAGAACGGATGGTAGGTCCAGGTGATGTCATAATCGGACATGGTCATTTTATTACAAGTGACTTTAATGAAAAGATACTTGAAGCAACTTTGAATCGTATTATTAATAAATGCACAGATGATGATATTAATAAAGCATACAATAATCTCTCCAAATACTTTCGTTGGGAGATGGATGAGTAGTAACACATATAACCCATGTAATACCCGTAAAAAGATTTCCCCATTATGTTTGTACGCACATTAATACCTTAATTTTATACCCTAAATAACGTAATAGCGTTACATTGAACAGGTTGATTATGGTCAAATACTACCATGGTTGATCTGTTTTTTCATCTGCTGTACCGCCACAACCCATGCGCACCATGCACCGTCAATTAAGCGGGCAGCAGATAGCGAAGCCAAGCAAAATTCGATTATTCTTACCCTTGCTGATAATGAACCGATCGGAGTAGCATCCAAATAGTGTGACGAGATGCGGAAATCTAATCGAATCTATTCGGGGCTTACCGTTATTAACTAGGCTGTCTTGTTATTAATGAGTAATTCTGATGTGACAAATACAAGAGTCTTCCTAATGCTTCTGTATGTCTGGGTGTGATTCCTGCCTGTAGAGTGTCTAACCTATAAGGGAAAACATCTCGAAAGGAGAATACGTTCATGAATCATCCTGTTAAGGAATGTATTCAGAAGTTAGGGCTAACTCATCGGGCGTTTGTTGTCCTGTATGACATCTCATGGGAAAGGTTTCGTAGTTGCTTGTACGGTTACACCAATTCCATCTCCCGCGCCATCCTGAACGTCATGATACATAACAGCTACGATGAACAGGAAGCACAACAGAAATATCTGTTATGACGAAAGTGGAGAGTACAGCAAGAGGTTCTATCTGATTCAAAATCGTCAAGCTTGCTAATGAGTACATGGTAGTTGAAGAAGTATGGGGAAATGCTAAAGGTTCGGATGGCAGAATTACGCAGGGTGGAATTATGTATAAATACGATATGAATATGGAAATAATGGTGTAATGTGAATTATTTATAAGTAAAATCCAAAGATATTGAGTGGCATGTAGTACAATGGAACAAGGTTTTATATGGTGAAATTGTTTTTATTGCCAGTAATTTGATATAAAGTCGTGCAAAAAGTTAAATTAAGTAACACTAACAACAATAGAAGGGGAGAAAGTCTGGTGGACGAGAAAGTTAAATATATTAATGAGCTGTTCAAATATTTAACACAAAATAATGATACCAAAGAACATCAAACCTTTTTTGCTCTATTAGACAACAGACAGTAGGCATTCACTACAGCGAGGAAGCGATTTTTTTTACTCATAACTATCTATTTAAAAACTATCTAAATAAATATACAGTTAACAGGCCTGCAAATCGATTATCTACACTCATAGCTGACCTTACGTCTATACAATTCGGCGAATTTAGTATTATCGGCCTACTCAGAGTTTAGTAGAAGCTGATTTTTTTATATTTTGATCTACCGCTAGTCATAGAAAACGTAAAGTCTCAACCATAATTATATAAAATACAAAAAGTCTCAAGTTACGATATAATTAATCTCATTTGTAAGCATAAAAACAGCCTATTTTATGCTTTTTTAGTCTCATTTATAAGAATTACTCACACCTTATCAGGCTTCAACTTTTATGGGTTTATTGAGAATGATCACCAAATAGATGAAGAGATATTTTATTGTTGACTACATGGTCAGGAAGTGATAGTTTTACCCTATGAGCAGACCAAGAGAATTTGATGTCGATCGTGCATTGCAGCAGTCTATGGAAGTGTTCTGGAATCAAGGATTCAAGTCAACCTCTTATGAGGATCTTACTCGTACGACAGGGGTCAAGAAGCAAAGTTTGTATTGTGTATTTAATGACAAACGCTCATTGTTCCTCAAAGCGCTGGCACTCTATCGCGAACAGAGCGTAGGGAAATTGAAGAAGATCGAAGCACAAGCCTCATCTCCGCTTGATAAACTGGATTCTTTGCGCCATTCACTTTTAGACGACGAATCCGGCTGCCAAGGATGTCTAATGGTGAATTCCTCACTGGAATTCGGAACAGATGACGAGCAGGTCACGCTAGAAAATGAGCTAATGTTAGAAGAGGTTCAACAGATTTTAGAGAAGATCATCCGTAACGGTCAGGAACAGCAGTTAATTTCGAACCGTTTTTCTAGCAAAGAGCTTGCAGCTTATCTAAATAACACCATACTGGGTGTAAAAATTATGGAGAAATCCGGTTCATCGCGTGAACAGATCGAGGCGGTCTTACGTACGTCTTTTGCCATGATGTTGCCTTGATCTTTTTTTTGTCTCATTCTTGACTTTGTAGTCAAGAACTGATGCATTGTTGTAGTGAAGGACGGTTTAACGATGAAATTTGAGGAGGTGGGGCTTTTCGATAAAGTTCTTTGAACGATTCATCTGTAAGTCAAGCTGATATTAACATGGGTCATGGCCGGTGAAGCGATCTAAGCATTTTATAAAAAAACTAAATTTTTGGAGGCTATTATGAATTATTCTCAATCAGTAGAACCGCTGTTCCAACCTATAGAATTAGGAAACTTGAAATTATCCAATCGGATTGTGATGGCACCGATGACTCGTCAATTTTCTCCGGACGGTATACCAGGTGCAAATGTCGCTTCCTATTACCGCCGCAGAGCGGAGAACGGTGTGGGTCTTATTGTGACAGAAGGAACGGTAATTAATCATCCGGATGCATCCAATCAAGTTAACGTGCCGCACTTTTATGGCGGAGCTGCACTAAATGGCTGGGCGAACGTAGTGTCAGAGGTACATGAGGCTGGTGGACGGATCATTCCACAGATCTGGCATATGGGAGCTAAAGGTCATGTTGGCGATTATTCGGAAGCTGAAATTACTGAAATCGTCCAGGCATTTGCACAGGCAGCTTCTGAGGCGAAGCGTCTTGGGTTCGATGGTATTGAGTTACACGGTGCGCACAGCTATCTGATTGATCAATTCTTCTATGAGAAAACCAATCCGCGTACAGATCGTTATGGTGGGGATATGCTTGCACGCACACGCTTTGCAGTTGAAGTCATTGAGGCTTGCCGTGAGGTAGTTGGACCGGAATTCCCGATTGTTCTGCGTTTATCGCAATGGAAGACTGATGACTTCCAAGCTAAATTGGCAGAAACTCCGGAATTGCTGGAGCAATTCTTGGCGCCACTTGTTAATGCGGGCGTCGATATTTTCCACTGTTCCACACGACGTTTCTGGGAGCCGGAATTCGAGGGCTCTGATCTGAACTTTGCCGGATGGACCAAAAAGTTGACTGGCAAACCAACAATTACAGTTGGATCTGTTGGCCTTGACGGTGAGTTCACAAGTCTTTTCACCGAAGGAAAAGGAGCCAATAACGTCGGTATCGATGGACTGGTTCAACGACTTGAGAATGAAGAATTTGACTTGGTGGCAGTTGGACGTTCGCTAATGGTCGATCCTGCATGGGCTAAGAAAATTCGTGAAGGACGTATAGACGAACTGATTCCTTTTACTTCAGAAGCGACTAAAGTACTTACTTAAGTAATATACCATATCTCTTGGATCGGTTTGGCGACAAAGTCAACGCCGAGCTTGCAGGAGGGGTTAAACGCTCCAAAACTGCAACGGAGGCTCTTCAGTTTATTTTTGGCTTCATGATTTATGAATTAGTCTGCTCTAAGAGAGTTAGTTTGTAAGAAACATCGCTACCTATGTCGGAGGACGAGAACTTTGGTATCATGCCTGTTTTGATGATAACCTAATTACACTAGGAAGCGACGATTTAAGTACAAGGTTAATCCAAATGTTAAATATGAAATCAAAAGGTGATCATTTGCAAATGTTCTACCGCATCGATATGTCGTCTGAGCAGTTCCTGCCGAATATGGGGAGGTTTAACCACGGTCAACTCCGCTCCAAATGACATCAGGAACGAATACAATTGTTCCCCCTCATGTACTTCCAGAGAGACGTGCAGCCTGCCATCAGGTTGCTTTTCAATCCGGGAGGGTTCAAAAAAATCATGCACTCTGTATGCAATGGTACTAGAGAATATCAGTTTCATGGAAACTGGAGGACTGGTAACGTGTTTTTCGGAGACCCTTAATCCCGCTGTCATGCTCTGATCGAGGGGCTTTGACAGCAGTTTGAGCTCAGAGACCCTTTTCATCTTGAAAGTCTGTGCTTCTGTAATGCTCGGCGTGCTCTGACCGTTACCTTTGAAGTACCAGGTGTTATTTTTGAATATTAATTTGACAGGTTCGACGGTCTCTAAACTTGGTTCACCATTGGAGTCGATATAATGAAACGTCATAAGCTGTTTCGTGAGTATGGCCTGCTTCACCTGATTGAACAGTTCTCTCTCCTGCAGTGAAATGCTGCGCCAGGGGGAGAAATCGAATTCGATCCATTCCAGCTTGTGATCAAACATCGCGGTCAACCGTTTCAGCATATGGGCACTGTTGAGATGAGGGATGGCACTGACGCTGTATAGTCCAAGCAAAATTTCATTTTGATCGTCTTCGGACAAGAGAGACTTGTCCATGACAAAGTTGTCCATAAGATGAATGCCGCCATGTTTTCCGGTTGTGGTGTACACAGGAATGCCTGCTGCACTCAGCCTGTCGATATCACGGTACACCGTGCGCACGGATATTTCGAACAAACGGGCCAGTTCCGGGGCGGTCGCTTTCTTTTTCTCCAATAACAGCAGCATCATTCTGAATAATCGGTTATTTTCCATGCCATGATTATACCATGACAGAAGGTGTCAGGGTATGGATGTTACACTAGTTTTGAAGTCTTGATGAGACATTGGAGGAGGAACTGGTTATGACAATGAAAGATGGATTTTTCTGGGGTGGAGCAACGGCTGCCAATCAATTTGAGGGTGGATGGAACAAGGGCGGCAAAGGCCCGAGCACTTCCGATATGATGACAGGCGGAACCCACACGACACCGCGGCGGATCACGCCTGTACTTGAAGAGGGAACGTATTATCCGAGCCATGAAGCGGTTGATTTTTATGGACATTACAAAGAGGATATTGCCTTGATGGCCCAAATGGGATTTAAAATGTTCCGCATGTCGATCAACTGGTCAAGAATCTATCCGAACGGTTACGATCTGGAGCCGAACGAAGAGGGATTGCAGTTCTACGATAACGTTTTTGCCGAGTTGAAAAAGTACAACATTGAGCCGCTGGTGACCATTTCCCATTATGAAACGCCATTCGGTCTGACCGAGAAGTATAACGGCTGGGCATCACGGGAAGTTATCGATTGTTACATCCGATATTGTACAACCCTCTTCAACAGATACAAGGATCAGGTTAAATACTGGCTGACCTTCAACGAGATCAACTGTCTGACGATGCCGTTGGGGGCTTATATGGCCGCAGGTATTCTGTTCGAAGGCAAAGAGACGCTGACAGATGGGGTCGATGATCCGCAGACCCGCTTCCAGGCGCTGCACCATCAATTTGTGGCAAGTGCGAAGGCGGTCAAGCTAGGGCATGAGATCAACCCCGATTTCCAAATCGGCTGTATGGTCGCTTTCATGACAACGTACCCGAACACATGCAATCCGGACGATATTTTGCTTGCACAGCAAAAGGACCAAATTTCGAATATGATCTGTGGTGATGTGCAGGTCAGAGGGGCGTATCCCGGGTTTGCCAAACGCTTCTTTGCCGAGCAGGGAATCCGTATCGAGATGCAACCGGAAGATGAACAGACACTGCGGGAAGGGTGCGTGGATTTCTACTCCTTCAGCTATTACATGTCCATGGTCGAAAGTGCGGATGATTCGCTGGAGAAAACAGGCGGTAATCTGCTGGGCGGCATCAAAAATCCATATCTGGAGTCGTCCGACTGGGGATGGCAGATCGATCCAAAAGGTTTGCGTTACACGCTGAATCACCTGTATGACCGTTACCAGATTCCACTGATGGTGGTAGAGAACGGCCTGGGTGCTGTAGATGTGGTGGAGGAAGATGGTTCAATTCAGGATGATTATCGCATTCAATATTTGAGAGGTCACATTGAACAAATGAAGGAAGCGGTAGCAGACGGCGTGGAGCTCATTGCTTATACGATGTGGGGTTGTATCGACCTGGTTAGTGCTTCAACAGGCGAAATGAAAAAACGCTACGGCTTCATCCATGTTAACAAAGACAACGATGGCAATGGTGATCTGAGCAGAACGCCGAAGAAGAGCTTCTACTGGTACAAAAAAGTCATTGAATCCAATGGCGAAGAACTGTAGCCAAATTTGTTTTTGCCCAAGCACAAGAATAGAATGCTTAAGAAACCGTGATAATTGCGGTTTTTTTTGTTTTCTCTATAGGGGTTGTTCAGACAGCAAATTTTATGGCTAGCTGCAAAAGGACAATAAACAGAACCTCGTTTGGGGCCCCCGCAACAAACTGCTGGTTTAAAAGGTTCTCATGAGAAAGGCCTGTTTCCCATCTTGGTTGTGTTCGGCTGCAACGATACAGCGTGTTCGCGGAGATGCCCAAGATGACCTTTTCATTGCCAAATTGTTGGAAATGACTTGCTATATAAAGCGCACTAAAGATTATAACCTAACAAGCAAGCGATCAATGGTTTCTTTCGGGTGCTTGTTCAGTCGATTGATAAATTTCGTGACGTGGAGACGAATCTGGTAAAATTTTTTTGAAAAATACGTTGTTAATGACATCACTTTTGAGCCACTTCCAGACGCCCTCCATGAGTTGAGATCGGGGCTGTAGGGCGGCAAGAATACAAGCTCCAAACGACGGTGTTTCTGTAAAAAAGGTTGGAGCGCCCGGGCATGATGGATGCGACTATTATCCAAAATAAGGACTATTTTCCCGGTCGGGTAAGCTTCCAGCAGCATCGTCAGAAAACGAATCCAGGCGTCCACATTCGCTTGTTCGACTTCATAGTGATGGACTTGCCCCGTCTCGTAGTGGATCGCACCAAACAACTTGGCTCCTTCATGCTTGCCATGGGTTTGAATCTGTTGCTGTTTTCCTTTCGGAAACCAGTTATATTGTAGCGCCTGATACGCCCGGATTGTGGACTCATCATCAAATAACAGATGGTCGATGTCTCCATCCTCCAGTTTGCGTTTCAACTGCGGGAATGTGACATCCCGAAACACGGCCTGCTCCTGTGGATCTGCTTTGGCTAGGGTATACGTTGCTTTGGTGAAGCTAAATCCCAGTCGTCCCAACACTTTGCGAACACCGCGAACGCTGTATTCCTGTCCAAACTCACGCCGAATCCAGGCGGCGATTAAGGCCAGTGTCCAGGTGTACCTGGCTTCAAAACCGACATCGGCGGGCCGCTTGCTCACCAGCATTTCGGCAAGTTGTTCGTGCTGTTCCTCGCTCAGCTTTGGTGGCTTTCCTGGTGAATGCTTCATAGGAAGGCCTTCCAATCCATAGGTTTGGTACAAATCCCAATACTTGCTAATGGTCTGGCGAACCAGACCTAACGTATGTGCAATTTCAGTAAACGACTGTCCTTCGAGGTGAAGGCGGACAGCCAAATAGCGTTCATATAGCCGTTTGTCATGGGTATGCTTCATGGCTTCGTTTATTTGATCCATTTCGGATGAACTCATGTGTTTCCCCACCTTACATTTGGTCTTACTTTTAATTACCCAATTGAAGGATCGTTAACTTCTTTAGTACTTTTTATATAGGTACAGGTACATTTGGTTTTTGGGGGAACAATACGGAGAAAGAAGCTGCAGTCATACTGGATGAAGCTTTGGCTGGAGGAATTAACCTGATCGATACTGCGGATGTCTATTCAAGTGGTCAATCCGAAGAAATTTTAGGTCACATTCTAAAAGGACGCAGACAGGATGTCATTCTGGCCACTAAAGGCGGTCTTCCCATGGGCAGTGGACAAAATCAATCAGGAAATTCAAAATATTGGATTAAACGAGCAGTAGAGGATAGTTTGAGAAGGCTGCAAACCGATTATATCGATTTGTATCAACTGCATCAGCCTGATCTCGATACCGATATTGAAGAGAGTCTTGGTGCACTTACGGATCTGGTCAGTGAAGGGAAGATACGCTACATTGGTACATCCAATTTTCAGGCATGGCAAGTGACCGAAGCTCAATGGACTAGCGAACGCAAAAATGTAGCACGTTTTGTCTCTGAGCAAGCCCCGTATTCCATTTTAAACCGAAGTATCGAATTCGATCTGCTTGCTGCCACAGCAAAATATGGAATGGGTGTTTTGGTTTGGAGCCCACTTTCGGGTGGCTTATTAACGGGAAAATACCGTTCAGGAGAAGCTGTCGCCCCGGATTCAAGAGCAGCCACCTTCGCTGGACGCTTAAAATCTGTTGTTGACCCTAGTCGAGAAGAAAACCGCATCAAGTTTGAAGCCATAGCCAAACTCCAAACACTTGCAGATGAAGCAGGATTAACTTTACCGCATCTTGCCATGGCATTCACACAAGCTCATTCGTCCATTACTTCTGCCATTGTTGGGGCAAGAACAATTGAACAACTCCGGGAAACGTTAAAGGGTAGTGACATCCGATTAAGTAGCGATATACTGGATGCGATAGATGCCATAGTTCCACCAGGAGTAACCCTGGATGCGATGGAAAAAGGATGGACGCCCGATTGGTTACAAGCAGACAAACGAAGAATCCTTCGTTAAGCATTTAAATAGGTCTCATACCTGTAATGCTCACAAAGAATAAAATCAAGCGCCACGCTTGATTTTATTCACGTTTTACTCTCTAGTTTGCCGATCGTTCACTTCAATGTAAAATGAATGCATGAGGTGATTACAATGGCAAGATCCAAAGAATTTGAAATTAATGAAGTATTAGATAAAGCGATACACCTGTTTTGAGTGCAAGGTTACGAGAAAACTTCAATGCAAGAATTAGTTGACTTTATGGGAATTCACAGAAGAAGTATCTATGATACTTTTGGTGATAAGCATGCCTCATTTATGAAGGCACTCCAACGATATGAGGCTATTCAAAATAAAAAAATGAAATTCCTGGTTGAAAAGCAAGAACCGGTAAAGGGATTAATTCGACAATTTTTAGAGTCCACAATGAGGAAAGAAGGAGAACGTCAAGGGTGTTTCATCGTTAATTCGGGCGTGGAGCTGGGATTAACCAAGAACGTATTCAATTTGGTCTAAACCATAAGGTCCGGTTGAATACCGGACCTAGGCTGCTTAATTTAACTTCGTTTTCGTTATTGCCCGCTTTGGACTTGCAAAGTGCCAAGGCCATTACAGTCGCTCTTCCTGCTGGAAGCAATACTTATCTCATCAGAAAAAAGCTCAGCATCTCATCTGAGCAGATTATGAATTCTAGATTGCAGTTCCCCGTCCACATTTATTGTGGCTCCGGTAATATAGCTAGCTTCTTCGCTAGCTATGAAAGCTACCATACTTGCAACTTCTTCAGGAGTTCCATACCGACCAAGCGCAATAGAGCGTGCATATTCCAGTGCAGCTGGGGAGTCAGCGGGATTCATGTCTGTATCAGTGGCCCCTGGCTGAATATTGTTAATCGTTATTCCCTGGGGACCCAGATCACGCGCCAACGCACGAGTCAGACCAGCTAAAGCCGCTTTTGAAGTTACATAAAGAGTATGGTTGGAAAGGGATTGTTTTGCGAATTAAGACTGCCAATATTAATGATTCGTCCACCGTGACCCATCTGCGGTGCAACCGTCTGTACTGACAGGAAGATTGACCGAACATTGACGGAAATCACATGATCAAATTCATCTGGGGCAATCTGTTCGTATGGTTTACGGATGGAAACTGCGGCATTATTGACAAGGATATTGATATTTCCAAATGCATTTATCGTTTCAGTAATTGCAGCACGAATATCTTCAAATTTGCTACTATCCGCCTTCAAAGCCAGGGCACCCCTCCTTCTGCTTCGACTACCTTGACTAATTGTTCAGCTCGTTCTTGTGAACTTGAGTAAGTAAAACCTACTGACGCACCTTCTGCAGCAAGTCGTTTTACGATAGCAGCCCCGATTCCACGCGATCCTCCAGTAACAAAAGCGACTTTCTTCGTTTCCATTACATTTTTCCTCCATTCATAGCAGCTCAGTTAATCTCATTCTCAAAGAGACGTTTCAACGTGGTCCTCTTGAGTTTTTTTCAATATATCCATTGTCAGGCACAGATATCTATTCACATCAAGAAGAAGGTTGGAACTCCATAGATTTTCGGCTGTTAAAAATGGTGTTTTTTTTATTGCTGCTGTTGGTAAAATATCAGGCTATCTGTCTAGCTCTTAAAGAGAAGGGGTAAGACAAGCAAGCAATTGGGCGATCCCGAGGAGGATTAAGCGCGAAAATTCACGCCGTGGTCGATGCGCTGGAACCCACTTCGTTTTGAATGGACAGAGCGACAAGCCCATGATTCTGTCCATGGATACGAAATGCTCCAGACCATGAAACTACACCAAAGGCGACAGAGCATAAAAAAAGTGGCATCCATTTCCGAGTTTGATAAGGCGATTGAGCAGCCTTTCATTTGTAGGTCGAAAAAAAAGGGGGTTGACTTTTTTCTTAGTTGGGGGGGGACTTGACACGCGTGTGCTATGATCAAAAAGCTGAAAGTTCTCTTCTACTCGACAGGTCCGATATTTTTATCAAATGTGGCTGAAGTTGAGGCGGTGGCTATACTGTTCGCTTCCGAGTTTACTTTTTCAGTGGGTTTTAGAGAGAGAATGAGATAAATATACAAGAGGAGGTGCAGATATGAAAATAACTCAATGCGCTGCCTGTTACCGTGGTTCTGGTGAACGCGCTTACTAATATAAAAATATCCCGTGCTGCGGATAGTAATGCAGTGAAAATTAGTAAGAAATAGAGGAGTGAAGGTTTTGCAATCAGGTACTGTTTCAGAACAGCAATCGGTTCCAAATGTTAAAGTTTTACCTATCATGTTTTCGTTAATGCTGGCCGGTATAATAGGTACGTTTAATGAAACTGCAATTAATATAGCTCTTAGCGATTTGATTAACCGTTTTGCTATTACCGAATCCACAGTCCAGTGGCTAAGTAGTGGTTATTTACTCACACTGGGAATTTTAGTTCCGCTTTCAGGATTGTTGATCCAGTGGTTTACCACGAGGCAACTTTTCTTAGCCTCACTCATTATCTCAAGCGTAGGTTCAGCTATTGGAGGCATGGCCGGAAGTTTTGAAATCCTGTTGGTAGGACGTATATTACAAGCCGTAGGAGCGAGTCTCCTGTTCCCATTGATGTTCAATACAGCTCTAATCATATTTCCGGCTGAGAAACGCGGATCAGCGATGGGCCTGGTTACGCTTGTTTTCACGGTGGGACCTGCTATTGGTCCAACCATCTCGGGTCTATTGCTCGATAAGCTGAGTTGGCATTGGATATTTTGGTTGTCTTTAATGACCCTCCTGATTGCTTTGCTTGTTGGCGCCACGTATATAAAGAATGTATCACCAATAACTAAACCACGTATCGACCTTTACTCTTTGATCTTGTCAACCTTGGGTTTTGGGGGTGTCGTGTACGCTGTTAGTACAGTTGGAGAAAGCGATCATGGCTGGAGCGACTCCAAGGTCATTGTATCCCTAATCATGGGCATTGTAGCCTTGATACTATTTGTATTCCGGCAACTGAACATGAAGGAACCGCTTATGAACTTAAGAACGCTTAAAAATCCGATGTTTGTTATCGGTACATTGCTGGTGTTCGTTTGCATGATGTCTGAAATGTCGGCCATGTTCATTCTTCCGATGTTTATGATTCGCGTTCTTGAAATAAGTGCTCTGAAGGTGGGTCTCATTCTTCTTCCGGGCAGTATCCTTTCTGCTGTTCTTTCCCCCGTCATTGGGACGCTCTTTGATAAATTTGGAACCAAATTTCTGGTTGTTCCCGGTTTGCTCTTAGCCGTGGCCTCACTGTGGTTCTTTTCTAGTATCACGACGGCATCCACGATTACTTTGATTGTGATACTGCATTCCTGCCTAATGATTGGAATTGTAATGGTATGGATGCCTTCTCAATCGAATGGGCTTAACCAGCTTCCTGCCGAAATGTACCCGGATGGAACGGCAATAATGACTACGCTACAGCAGATTGCTGGGGCTCTCGGATTAGCAGTAGCGGTTAGCGTTATGACAAGCGGAGTAGCAAACTTTATGAAGGATGTACCTAACCCTTCAGACCCGGCTAATGCAATACTGGCATTGACTGCAGGCATGCAGAACGCACTTTTGTTCGCTATGTTGATTGCCGTTGCTGGGCTTGTTCTTGGAGTGTTCGTTAGACGAGTGAAAGTCGCCAAATCAGACTGGTCATAATGAGGTGAGCCTATGCATATGTCTGAAGCCGATCTCATGGAGCTCCTTACATCGAATCCTCATGTGAAAATTCGAGAACAAGATCAACGGTTGGTAAAACCTCGGGAGCCATTGCCTACTCAACGCCCCACATTTGATAGCGAAGCGGAGGAGCGCTTCTATAATAAAAGAATTGTTCCTTTGACTATTGCAGGTTTCCTCCATAAGCTGGAACTGCATAAAACCTTTGAGATTGTGGAGGCTGTGGAGCATTGCGGCAAGAAATATAAAAAACGTGTGTATACACCGGACTTCTTCATGGAACTCAAAGATGGCTCCGTTGAAGTCGTCGAGGTTAAAGGCCGTATCATCAAAAAACTGCAACGAGATTATCCTCTTCGGCGTCAGCTTTTTATTTTAAACTACTGTCTTCCAAATAACTGGAAGTTTATTGAGGTGCACGATGATGAGATATAGAGTGGAAATGGCCCCATCTTGATCGGAGCATTATAGAGTAGTTTATGAGTCATTTTATCTCTGAATCCATATCAAAACCTAATACGTGTAATGAGGAGAGTGTTTCTATTGTCAACCTTAAGTAAAGTAGTTCAACTTACCGCTGAAGAGCAAAAACTTCTCCAGAATGCGACGGAATTAGTTCCATTGCTAATGGAATATGGAACAAAAATTGATAAAGACATGCATATACCCGAAGAGATTATTGAAAAAGTTTCAAGTGCAGGACTCTTCAAGCTTAGAACACCGAAAAAATACGGTGGATATGAAGTGAGTATTCAAGCCATGATTGAAATTGTTTCAGAAGTGGCAAGAGGAAATGGCTCCGTGGGTTGGGTGGTTCAAAATATAAATGGAAATAACTATAGTTCATCGCAGCTACTGCCCACAGAAGTTGTTGATAAGATTTTTAAACAAGAAAAAGAGGTGAAATTTTGTTCGGTACTACAAGCCATTAAAGCTGTTGTGAAGAAGGTGGATGGAGGCTATTTGGTTGAGTATGGTCGTTGGGCATTTGGTTCTGGGTCAAAGCATGCAACCCATGCATTGTTAAATTTAAAAGATGCTAGTGCGATGCAACAAGACCCTAAAATGAAGCTGGCCGTTGTTCCAATGGATGAAATTAAAATTATCGATGATTGGCATACGATGAGTTTAAAAGGGTCGGCAAGTAATAGCTTAGAAATGAATTATGTCTTTATTCCCAATGAATATGTTGCTGACGAAAATTTCGAGGAAGTGGATGAGACTAGGTTACAGCATTTACAGGGGGAAGATCGATATAAGCATTATTTATTTCTGATTACCAGCATTACAACAGGTATAAGCACTATTCTTGGGCTTGCAAGAGGGGCAGTGGAGCACTTTATTGAAAGGGCACCTAACAAGGGAATAGCCATGACCATTCACAGATCGCAGGCAGAAGTTGGACATATTCAGTACAAAGTAGGGCTGGCAGCTATGAAGGTTGAATCCGCACATCTTCATATCAATCGATCCATCGACATTCTAGAGGATTATGTACAACGTGGGGAACTATTAAGTCAGGAAGATTTTGTACAAATCCAAACGGATATTGGGTATGCTGCTATGTTGTGTTCGGAAGCAGTTGAAATGCTAATGGTAGAAAGCGGCGGTAGCGCAATTCTGGATTCGAACCGATTATCGCAAATATTCCGTGACATTAGAGGCGGAGCTAACCATGCGTTTACCACAGCTTCTACCTGTCTGGAGCTATACGGGAGAGTACTTTTGGGATTACCGCCACAGCATATTGTAACAATAAGCAGTGCGCATTTAGTAAGAAATCAATCTGTTCAGCAGGAGCAAGCATACTAAAAAATAACAATAATATCCGGTAGTCCAATTGGAAATTCCCGAGATAATGGTGTCATCAACAATCGTACTAGCAATTATATCAATTCCAATTAGTACGAGAATCAAATATTAACGGCAGCCAATTTATTGGCTGCCGTTTTTGAGGTGATAACACATATCGTATTTGCCCATGGTCTGGTTGGAGTAAAACTTAAGAAGCAGAGGCTGTGCTGTGCTTCTCCTTGGTCTTGCCACGGTCGCGACGACTTAGCAGAAATCCAACCAGAGACGCCGTAGATTGCTGGAAAATCATTCCGAGTACAACAGGCAGCGCTACCGGGGCCGGGAAGTAGGTGATGGCAAGCACGGCTCCCGCACTGATATTGCGCATGCCGCCGTTAAAGACAAGCGCCGTACGATCTGCATTATTCCACCGCATCAGCCCTGAGATCAGATAACCGATCGCATATCCGGTGGAAGCAAGGATGATTATGGATAGGCATACTCCGACAAGCTTAAGATTAAAATCGACCAGATAAGGCGCGATTACAGATCCGTTAATCATCACGACAAGAGCCATGGCCAGCTTGGAGAACGGACCCAGCCGAGGTCCCCACACCTGCTTGATCTTCCCTTTGGTCCATTCGTTCAAAACCATGCCGATTAGCGAAGGAACGACAATCATCCAAAACAGGCTTTGCATCATCGCCCAGGTGTCAAGCTGTACATCCGCTCCGACCAGCAGGGACATAATGCCAGGTACGGCGAATGGAGCCAAAATCGTATCGATCAGAATAATAGCCAATGTCAGCGCCGTATTGCCTTTGTAGATGTTGACCCACACGAAGCTGGAAATGCCCGTAGGGATAGCCGCGCCAAGAATAAGCCCGGTAATCGTATAAGGATCGTCGCCGAAAGCCAGATGCCCAAGCATCATGGCGAGAAGTGGCATGGCCAGGTGAAGAATAAACAGACAGGCGATCAGCGGACCGGGATGCTTTATCACATGGACAAAATCCTTGAAACCCATGCTGATGCTGCCCGCGAAGGTCATGAACGCAAACAGCCAGGGAGAGAGTTCGGTGTATTCCGACAACGACGTACCGATCAGGACGCCAATTAGTATGCTGGTAGGCGTGATTAGCGGCATAGCTGTATTTAGTCTTCGATTCAACGTTCGGAGCATACAAAACTTCCTTTTTTAACCTTAAGTATAGACCTTGCACCCCCGATTCGTAAATGATCTGTGACCTTGCGGTAGCCTGATAGAAGCAAATTTGAACGCTCCTGATGAATATAGATCAACCCTTCAAATTATTTCGGTATTCCAAAGGAGAGCAGCCCATTATTTTTTTGAACAGTCTGGAGAAGTAGTACGGGTCCCTAAAACCGAGTTGTATGCTAATCTCTTTAATAGAAGCATTAGTTAAGTCCAAAAGCTGACTGGCCCTCTGTATCTTCATTCTTAAATAGTAATCGACAGGAGAGTAGCCGGTTGATTGCTTGAATATCAAGTTCAAATGCTGCTTGGATACCTGAACATGTCGACTAAGCCCCTCCAACGAAACGGTGGATTCCAATTGTTCGCTCATATAACGTGTTGCCTTATCAACATGGCTCTGGTACGTACTGTCTTCCTTGCGAAATGCAACAGATAAAACAAAACTCAGCAGATAACGAACAGTTTGCGACACTTGAACTAAATGTATAATGGAGTATGGTTTGTTCAATAAAAGGTCGTAACACTGATGAAATAGCTCCAGTAGTTTGACTTCATCACTGGCTGCCATCGTAACATACGTTTTAAAAGGGTCAAACAATACCATGAAATCGTCCATTTGGTCCCCTTGGAGATGAAACCAGTAAATCGTCCAAGGATCTTCATCGTTAGCCCCATAAGCATGCGGCATGTCCCTGGGAATGTAAGCAAAGCTTCGCTCCGTCATGCAAATGGTTATGTTATCCTCCGTTCGTACCCAACCTTTTCCGCTGGCACAATAAATGAATATATGAGAGTCACAGCCATGCGTTCTTTCGCGAAAATGATGGCGGGCATGGCTAAAGCAGCCTATATCCGTAATATATAGATTGCGTGTAAGCGGATTCAATTTTAATTTATCCAACATATAGGGTGGAAGGACATATAACTTTTCACCTTCAAATCCATCAGCTTTCTTATTCATAATTTATTCATCCCCCAGCCGGATGCGTCTTTAATGATGAAATACGTATATAGTCCATCATAAACAGTGGATTGTCAATTGTCTGTAATGTCGCTTACTTGTAAGCTCTGAATATAAGAGCGACTACAAAGGAGTGATGGATTTGAGAAACTTCGAGGCTAAGGCACGCGTGTGGGAGGAAACCGTGCAGATCCCTACGTACGGCATTGGCAAACCCGACAAAAATCCAATGTTTCTGGAGAAACGTGTCTACCAAGGAAGTTCCGGTCGAGTGTATCCGCATCCGGTAATTGATAAAATTGAGGATGATAAGAAACTCGAAAATTATCAATTAGTTTTTCTGGAGAATAAATATTTGCGTATTGAGATCATGCCAGAGCTTGGAGGTCGCATTTATCGTGCGGTCGACAAGACCAACGGTTACGATTTTGTTTATTATAACAGGGTCATCAAACCAGCGCTTGTTGGCTTATTGGGGCCATGGATATCGGGAGGCATTGAGTTTAACTGGGCCACAGCATCACCGTCCCAACACTTACGGACCCGTCGAATACAAGCTGGAAGAACGTGAGGACGGAAGTGCGACAGTATGGGTGAGCGAAATGGATCGTATGTTCGGCACTAAAGTAACAGCTGGTTTTACACTTCAACCGGATAAAGCATACCTTAAAATTGGGGTCCAGCTATACAATCGGACTGCCGAGCCTCAAACGTTTCTGTGGTGGGCAAATCCAGCCGTAGCGGTACATGATCACACTCAATCTGTTTTTCCTCCGGACGTATCGGCTGTGTTCGATCACGGAAAGCGAGATGTATCCCGTTTCCCGATCGCTACAGGCACTTATTATAAAATGGATTATTCTGAAGGCGTAGATATTTCCCGATATAAAAATATTCCTGTCCCCACTTCGTATATGGCCTATAAATCGGGCTACAATTTCATAGGTGGTTACGACCATATGAAACAAGCCGGACTTTTGCATGTGGCCAACCATCACATCTCTCCCGGAAAAAAGCAATGGACATGGGGCAATGGCGAATTCGGGCAGGCATGGGATCGGAATCTGACTGACGAAGACGGTCCTTACATCGAGTTGATGACGGGGGTATATACCGATAACCAGCCGGATTTTACTTGGCTTCAGCCGTATGAAGAAAAATCGTTCTCGCAGTATTTTATGCCTTATAAACATATTGGTATGGTCAAAAATGCTTCAATTGATGCAGCTGTAAGTTTGGACATGGATCGTAGCGAAGGGATAGCACAGATTGGAGTCTATGTGACTTCGCCATTCCGTAAAGCCGTCGTGGAATTAAGCAGCCAGCGGAGAATCTATATTAAAGAATCTGTAGATCTGGAACCTAGTAAGGCCTTTGTACAGAAGATCAATCTCTTGGCTGAGGATGAGGATGATGAACTATGCTTAACCGTCAAAGACGCAGCAGGGAGGGAACTGATTAGCTACCAGCCGCAGAAAAAGCAAGTTGAACAGATGCCAGCTGCGGCAGCCCCTCTGCCGGAACCGGAGGAATTAAGAACTAACGAAGAATTGTATCTAGCAGGACAACACTTGGAGCAATACCGTCATGCCACCTTTGAACCCGAGGCGTATTATCTGGAGGGCCTGAAAAGAGATAAAAATGACAGCCGCATAAATGTAGCGTATGGTACGTTGCTTCTCCGTAGAGGGTTGTATTCAGCAAGCGAAGCGTGCTTCCGTAAAGCCATTTCGCGGATAACCTGGTGCAACTCTAACCCCTATGACGGTGAGGCCTACTATCAGCTTGGTTTGTCACTAAAACACCAAGGACGGATGGATGAAGCGTTCTCTGCATTTTATAAATCAGTATGGAGTGCGGCATGGCAAGACAGCGGGTATTTCTCACTTGCGCAGATTGCGACAGAAAAAGGGAACTATGAAGAAGCATTGGAGCTCGTGGAGCGTTCGATCATCCGAAATGCTCGTAATTACAAAGCACGTAACCTTAAGTCGGCCATTTTTCGTAAGTTGGGCAACTACGAAGCGGCAATAGCTTTTTCCAAGGAAACGATCATGCTCGATATCGCCGATTTTGGAGCTTACCGTGAGCAAGCATTATCATTAGAGGCTCTCGGTTTACGATCTGATGCTAAAACGGTCTTCGAAGAGTTGAAAAAATGGATGCGTGGAGATGTGCATAATTATATAGCAGTAGCATCGGACTATGCGGCGGCGGGACTCTATGAGGATGCAGCATGTGTGCTGGAAGAAGCTCCAGAGCAGGCGAAAACATACCCTATGCTGTATTACGTTCAGGCCTTCTGCTATGCTAAAATCGGCAAGCTTGAGCAGGCGAACAGGACTCTCGTTCATGCAGCCGAAGCAGTGCCTGATTACTGTTTTCCTAACAGTCTGTTTGAGTTGGACGTGTTACTATTTGCAATTCAAACGAAACCGGAGGACGGAAAGGCTCATTATTACTTAGGCAATTTACTCTATGATAAGAAACGGCATTTGGATGCCATTGCTTGCTGGGAAACATCTCGTACCATTGATGATACCTACCCCGTCGTTCACCGTAATCTTGCTCTTGGATATTTTAACAAACAAGGCCAAATAGAGAAGGCTCGCCATTCGTTAGAGCAGGCCTTTGTATGCAATACATCAGACGCGCGTGTTCTTTATGAGCTTGACCAGCTTTATAAGAAGCTGAACATTAAGTCCGACGAAAGATTGAACCTGCTGGAGAGTTATCCGGGGATCGTAAAGCTTCGCGATGATCTGTTTTTGGAATATGTAACCGTTCACAATACGATGAAGCAACATAAGATAGCGTTGTCCTTGCTAGCAGGGAGAACATTTCACCCATGGGAAGGCGGAGAGGGTAATGCAACCGGACAGTATAGGCTTGCCAAAATAGAGCTTGCCAAGTCCGACCTGAGGTCTGGACGGATTGAACAGGCTGTAAGAGGGCTGCGTGAGGCTTTAGTTTATCCAGAGAATCTTGGGGAAGGTAAGTTAAAGGGTTCCCAGGATAACGATATCTACTATTATTTGGGCTGCGCGTATGAGCGATTGAAATTAACAGATAAGGCAATGCTGACCTTTTCCACGGCCTCTCAAGGACTGGAGGAACCCACCAACGCCATGTATTACAACGATCAACAGCCGGATATGATATTTTACCAAGGATTGGCCTGGAAGAAACTTGGTCATGTGAAGGAAGGCACTCGTCGATTCAACAAGCTAATTGATTACGCTGAAAGACACTTGTTCGAACCCGTGAAAATGGATTACTTCGCGGTTTCATTACCCGACTTTCTTATTTTTGAAGATGATTTGAATATTCGTAATCAAATCCATTGTACCTATATGAAAGCACTTGGCTTGCTTGGATTAGGGCGACAGGACGAAGCTATCCTGCATTTTGAATCGGTGCTTAAACTGGAAGCTAACCACCAAGGAGCATTGAATCATATGAACTGGGAGGGGAGCTTAATTGAGTAATCTCTTGAAAAAGGTACCACGCAAATTGACGATCACAATGTGGGATTTCTCTTGGTATACAATGACACAGGAAGGTGAGCCCTATAGCGATCTTGAAGCCCGTTTTAAAGAAGCGGTCGAAAGAGGCTACAATACGATCCGAATATGTGCTATGCCATTCATGTTGTTTACGGCGGATGGCAAACGCCCCGGACCCTTAAAGTTTGCGAGCCTTGGGGAAGTAGGTCAGCGTACACGCTGGTATAACTGTCGCGGCGGTGCAGTGCTGGATGGGCATGCTCATTTGCTTGAACTGTTTAGACAAGCAAAGGCTCATAACTGTTACATTATGTTATCCTCTTGGGAATATCAGCAGAGTCCCAGCTTCCTGGCTTTTGCTGAGCTTAGAGATGAATTAGCTGCAATTCCTCCTAAGGAAAGATTTATGGCCATCGCAAGGTCGATGGATCAGTTGATTCGTTTCGTTACAGCAGAAGGCTATAGGAACCAGATTATCTATACAGAGTTGCATAACGAAGTGGAGTTTGGACAGTTAAACGCCGTCGCAACGTCTCAAGGCATTGCGGAAACGAATGTACCAGCCACTATTGAAGCCATGCAGCCCTATGTAGAAGAAGCTGTTGGATATCTTCGCCAATGTCATCCCGATATGATGATGACGGCCAGCTATACGTTAAATGAAGCCTACCCTAAGGCTTACGTCGCGCGTAATATGCAGGTTGCCCATTTTCATCTTTATATTAAAGGGGTGCTCAATGAGCTTATGGAAGCGGCAGGGCTTTATGATGAGTTGTCGCCGTTCCCCAATCCATTCGTACAATCCCTATTAAGAGAAGACGCTCCTCCATTTGCAGAGTGGACCCTGCCTCCAGAGCAGAATTGGCGAATGGAAGGCAATCCGGTTGGCATGAGGCTTATTTATTTGCACGACTGGGTGGATACCAATCAATGGGATTTATTTTTGTATGATCGGTATGGAGACCATAAAATGGCCATGTTGCAGAAGGCGGACTCCCGATTGGAAGAAATTCATGAATGGACCCGTCATTCCGGCATTCCAATTGTCATAGGAGAAGGCTATGTAGGCTACACGCCGCTGTATGCCCAATTTGAAGAAGGTCCCGTCGGTAAATTTATCGCTGAATATGTGTTGCGAAAAGGAATGGCACTTGGGTTCTGGGGAATGACCCTCTGCTCCAACTGTGCTCCGCATCATCCGTTCTGGAATGATGTAGCCTGGCAGCGCAAGTGGAATCAATTTATCCTGAATTCAATATGAACGAGTGAGGGGAGTGAACTTCATGAGAAACTATCGAATTACGGTCACAGACGATCTAAAGCATATTGTTAAAGGACATATCGAACTTGGCGGGACCAATCCAAAAGGAGAGGAGATCGGATTCACCAACTATTTTATGGAGAAGGATGGAGAGCCCTTTTTCGGCATTTGTGGTGAATTCCATTATGCCCGTTACGATGAACGCTATTGGGAAGATGAAATGATTAAAATAAAAATGGGCGGCGTAAACATCATTGCAACTTATATTTTTTGGAACCTGCATGAAGAAGTTGAAGGCGTTTTTAATTGGAGTGGGAACAAAAATCTTCGCCGTTTCATCGAGTTGTGTGGCAAGCATCAGCTATACGTCATGATTCGAATTGGACCCTTCAATCATGGGGAAATCCGAAACGGCGGTATGCCGGATTGGTTATTCGGTCGGCCCTTTGAGGTTCGTTCTAATGATGAGGGGTATCTGTTCTATACAAGAAGAATGTATAACGAAATCGGTACCCAGGTTAAAGGATTGTTATACAAGGAGGGGGGACCGATCATCGGCACCCAAATCGAAAACGAGCATAATCATTCATCTGCTCAGTGGGCATTGACTGTAGGGATTAATGATATGTGGTTAAACAGTGGAAGTGACGGTAATTCGCATATGTTAAAACTTAAAGAAATAGCTCTGGAAGCGGGGATTGATACTCCGATCTATACGTGCACAGGATGGGGAGGAGCCACAACGCCTGTACCTGATATGCTGACCTTGTGGGGCGGGTATGCCTACTGGCCATGGATATACTACGAAGAGGGACGTCTGGAGGGGATGGACGAGCATCCTGCGACACCGGAATACATTTTCCGAGACAAGCATAATAACAAGATTCCGAAGAGCTACAATTTTGAGCCCCAATACGCCCCGGAAGACTATCCGTACGCTTGCTGCGAGATGGGTGGCGGCATGGTTCAGTTTTATAAATACCGGTTTGCCTTTCCCTATCGTAGTGTTCCAGCGATGACTGTCATGAAGGTTGCAGAAGGCTGTAACCTGATCGGATACTACATGTATCATGGGGGTTCGAATCCTCGGGGTAAGGTTAACCCGTTCACAAATGATCTGGCTACACCTAAAATATCCTATGATTTTAATGCCATGATCGGCGAATTCGGTCAAGTAAGGGAATCATACCAAAGAACAAAGATACAGCATTATTTTTTTTCAACCTTCCAAAAGCAATTCTCCCTAACGAAGACCATTCTGCCAGGGGATACGTCCCAGATGGATCCTTACGATGTGGATACCTTGCGATATGCAGTGCGCTCCAGTGCCGGATCGGGTTACCTGTTTCTAAATAATTTCCAAGATCATGTCGAAAATGACGACCTGTGCGATTTTAAGGTAAGCATTGAGCTGCCAGAGGAAACGATTGTCATACCTAGTCAAGGGGAGCTGGCGTTAGGACGTGAAAGTTTCGCCATATTGCCATTTAATCTCGATCTGGATGGAATGAAGCTCAAATATGCAACGGCACAGCTGATAACAAGGATAGAAGAGGCTGGAGAAGTATATTATTTTTTCTTTGTACCGGAGGGCATGACAGGAACTTATGCAATGGAGTCAAAAGATATGATCAGTGCCACCATCGACAAAGGTTCGATAGACCAAATGGATGGGAACACGATCATTAAGGTTGCTGAAGAGGAAGATAATCTCATCCACCTGGTATCTGAAAGTGGCAAAAAAGTTACCATTTACACGATGACTGATGAACAAAGTCTAAAATTTTGGAAGGTAAACTTGCAAGGCCGGGACAGAGTTATGTTGACAAGTGCCAATGTGCTTGTATCTGGAGCTGAGATCAGGCTGGAGTCAACAGACCAGGAAATGGTAAGCCTGAGTGTATTCCCGGATTTTGACGCCTCAATCACATCCATTTCTGGTGGAGAGCTGCTTGAAATAACAGAAAACAATTTATTCAAAACGTATCGTTTAAGGGCTCCTAAGAAAGAAATCCAGTTCTATTTGAAAAGGGTTAATGACGATAAACTTACTCTTGATTTCGAAATAAATGCCTTTGACGGAATCAAGGAGGCTCTACTGCGTATCGATTATACTGGAGATATTGGTTATGCTTTTATTGATGGCGAACTGATTCACGATAACTTCTGCAACCATACGACCTGGGAAATGGGTTTGAAACCATTTGAACATCGGCTCATGGAGCAAGGAATGTATGTATATGTTTCCCCCATTCGAAAAGGCAAGGTTCTCAACAGCAATACGACCATGGCTGGCTGGAAAGAGACGACGGAGGAACGAATCGTGGACATCGGCTCGGTCAGCATTGTACCTGTGTATGAGATCAAAATCACCATGTAACCTGGGCAGTTTTCGATGTTGATCTACAGATCGATGATGGTCCTCATAATGTAGTGCCTGAGTGAGAAAAGGGGAGAGCTATAACCGTTATTAACAGAAGCTGTTGTGAGTAACGGTTATGATGGAATTTGCTGAATCAATGGGAGGCGAGGAGATCTTCCGCAATCTTCACCAAGTCCTGCTTGACCAACGGACTATTCGGATTGTCATGAATTAAATATATAATAAATAAATTTATACTACAGTCGGCTCCCTTGGAGCTGGCTGTTTTACTAAAAGAAATAGCGCCTATGACTGAAATAAAATGGTACAATTGATGTACATTCTCCATGAGGAGGGATACATGCATGACCATGACTATGGGGCAGATTGTGAACCATCTGACCAAGGGAATAAGCACACCTAACACGACCGTAGATCTGCTTAATCCAGGGCATGTGGATACTGAGGTGCAAGGAATTGTAACCGCTTTCTCAGCGTCGCAGTATGTGATAGAGCAAGCTATTTCTCTAGGCGCAAATTTTATCATTACGCATGAAGGCATTTTTTATAGTCATCAGGGGATGCAGGAATGTTTACGACATGACCCCGTTTTTTTGCAAAAATCTCGCCTGATTGCCGACTCGGGTCTAGGTATTTATCGTTTTCATGACACCATACACCGTTATCAACCGGATGGAGTGATGATTGGACTTCTCCAGGCACTTGATTGGCACACCTACGTTGTGGAACAGCAGGCGACGGCCGCCATTTTGACGATTCCGGCGATGGAAGTTAAGGAGGTCGCCGAATATATCAAGGCCAAGCTTCATATTCGTTATGTACGGGTAGCTGGCGAGCTTTCCATGCCATGTGAACGAGTGGGAATCTTAGTAGGATACAGGGGAGGTGGTGAACTAGCCATTCCATTATTTCTAAATGAAAATGTGGATTTGATCATTGCTGGTGAAGGACCAGAATGGGAAACACCAGAATATGTGAAAGACGCTGTCTATCAGGGCAGAAGTAAAGCCCTTATTATGCTGGGACATGCTGAAAGCGAAGCACCTGGTATGAAATATCTTGCTGATGTACTTTCCGCCCAATTTCCAATGATTCCCATACACTTTGTTGAAGATCGTCCGGTGTTTCAAATATTGTAATTGAGAACCCGTCTATTGTGATGATAAAGCCTGTACTGTTGTTATATCCGTTCATCAATTTTTATGAAATGGAGGCAAAATGATGGGAAGCAGAGTGATTACGCCATTCAACACAGACTGGAAATTTATGGAGGGTAATTACACGGGTGCCGAGAAGATGGATTATAACGATGAGCAATGGCGGCTCCTTCAAGTCCCTCATGACTGGAGTATAGAACAATCCTTTGATCCACATATGCTGTATGGCGGGAATCAAGCTTATTTGCCCAGATGGTCTGTCGGATGGTACCGAAAGCATTTTAATGTGAAGCCCTCTTCTCCAAAACAGCGCGTATACATACAATTTGATGGTATTCACAATAACAGTGAGGTTTGGATCAATGGGCATTTTGTGGGCAAGCGGCCTTATGGATATGTTAGTTTTCAATATGATTTGACCCCATATATTCGGTGGGATGAGGATAACGTGATTGCTGTCAAAGTGGACAATACGACTCTTCCGCCTGACAGATGGTATTCGGGGTCCGGTATTTATCGTAATGTGTGGCTGATTTGTACGGATTATATTCATGTAACCGAATGGGGGACTTACATCACCACACCTGAAATTTCGCCAGATGAAGCCAAGGTGAGTGCCAGAATCCAGGTTACTAATCATCATGAGCATGCCGTAGAGTGCAATATTGTGACTGAAATTCTGGACTCACAGGGACAAGTAAAAGGAAAAATTGAAAACCGAGTGACTCTTTCGGGCTTTGAAGCGGGCGAAATGGAGCAAAAAACGCGGGTTTTAGAGCCAGAATTATGGTCACCGGAGAACCCAGTGCTCTATGAAGCTCAAACAATCATTTATTGCGACAATAAAGAGGTAGATTGTTATCGAACCCCTTTTGGCATAAGAGAAGTGAAACTGGACGCTCAAAAGGGTTTATTTCTGAATGGAAGCAGCTTGAAGTTAAAGGGAGTTTGCATTCACCATGATTTGGGCTGTCTGGGAGCTGCTTACCATGATACAGCCATGAAAAGAAGACTACAGAAGCTGAAGGAAATGGGCTGTAACTCGATTCGTTTTGCCCATAATCCGATGGCACCTGAATTGTTGGATCTTTGTGATCAGATGGGGTTCCTGGTAATTGACGAAGCTTTTGACAAATGGAAATCTCTTTCCTATGAGCATTTATATGATGAATGGTGGGAAAAGGACCTGGAGGCGATGCTCGTAAGAGACAGAAATCATCCCAGCGTTTTCATGTGGAGTGTTGGGAATGAAGTAGAGAACCAGGGCCAACCGTCCATGCTCAAAATGTTGGAGCAACTCGTCGCCTTTTGCCATGAAAAAGATCCTACCCGGCCTGTTACATGTGCGCTTGAGCCGCATAATACACCGATCAGCTTGCGTGATGGTTCGATTGAAGCCAAGGTAGAGCATACCAGGCTGCTGGCACAACGAGTGGACGTTCTGGGGTTAAACTATCAGGAGCAGTGGTATGAGCACTACAGAAGGGCCATGCCGGATACGCTAATCATTGGAACGGAGACTTTCCCATACTATCGTGGTAAAGATAACCGGGTTAAAGGTTATTTGCCCCACAATCCTTGGTTTGATGTCGTTAATCATGATTATGTGATGGGTCAATTTGTTTGGAGCGGGATTGACTATCTGGGAGAAACAAGCTATCCCTCCAAAGGGTGGTCCTCGGGCCTGATTGATACTTGCGGGTTCCGCAGACCTGTATCCTATCTTCAACAAAGTTTATGGTCAGATGAGCCTATTGTGCACATTGCTGTACTTCACGAACGTATGAAGCCGGAACACAATCCATCGTGGACGATGCACTGGAAATCTCCGGGTATGGAAGATCATTGGACATTTCCTGAATACGGCGGAAAATTGATACGGTTAGTTACCTTCACCAATTGTGAGAGCGTGGAATTGATCGTGAACGATGAATCTTACGGTGAGAGAAAGCTTGCCGATTATCCTGATCATTTAATCAAATGGGAACTCCCCTATACACCGGGCAAAATCCGGGCTATTGGCAGTAATGGAAATCAGAAGGTCTGTGAGCATGAATTAACCACTGCCGGACTTCCCTATGGTCTAAAGTTGCAGGCTGATCGGACGGTTCTACCTGCTGATGGTCATGAAATATCTCATGTAGAGGTAACTGTTACAGACCAAGATGGAATTATTGTACCTAATCAGGAATTTGGTTTAGCCTTTAAACTACATGGTGATGGTCGTATCCTTGGAATAGATAACGGTGATCTCACCAGTGATGAACCCTTCCAGGGAAACCAGATACGAACACACAGAGGCAGGTGTCTCGTTATTGTGCAATCCGGGTATCTGGCAGGTGAGCTGTTGCTTCAAGCTTCAGCAGATGGAGGGTTGCAGGGAGAAACCAGACTAAATATTGAGCATGAATACAAATGACAGTTCAAGGTTGAGGAAGCGGTCGATCTGACACGTGAAGCGGATGTAGCCGTATTGGTACGGCAGCAGCAGTGCCGCCAGTTCGGCGTAGCCTTACGGATACGGTAACGTCCGAGTTTGTGATCGAGCGTTCATGATAGGCCTGATGATTCATTTTGGAGCTTGCCGTTTCTGATATGTAGAAGCACGAGATGATGGAAGGTGCGCGTTTTTTCACTCGTCTTTGTCCTTTGAAAAACAGTCGAGTTTAAAATTGAAAATGTTGTGTAACTCACAATATTTTCGGAAATAATTATGATAACTCCTTTATGGTGAGCCAGCTTTTGTTAAGAGCTTTTGAAAAACGCATTGTGAAAGGTCTTTGCGTTTTTTTTACGCTTTGTTTTTTTCTAAATATAAGCAGTGAGGATGTGTTTCGCATTGCCCAAAACCAATATAAACGGATATAGTATGCATTACACGGATCGTGGAAAAGGGACGGCGATCCTGTTCGTTCATCCTCCAGTGTTGACAAGTTCGAATTTTCAATATCAAATTCAGGAATTGTCTGATCGTTTTCGTACAGTCGCTTTTGATATTCGGGGTCATGGTCAAAGTGAGCCTTCCAAGAAAGCGATTACCTATCCGTTAATTGCCGAGGATATGAGGCAGCTCATGGACGAGTTGAAGATAGAGAGGGCATTTTTATGCGGTTATTCGATAGGTGGCTCCATTGTGCTTGACTTTCTGTTAGCCTATCCTGATCGATCCCTGGGCGGCATTATCATCGGTGGCATGTCGGAAGTTGGCGGTAGGGAATTAAAAAATAAAATATCACTTGGACATATGTTCTCCAAGCTGGGATTGATCAGTCCGATTGCTTTCTCCACTGCTTGGAGTCAAGCTCATAAAAATTTATCATTGTTCTGGACGTTGTTTAACGATGCCAGAAAAGGAAACGCCAAAAACGCGGAGCAATATTACAATTATAGTCTGCACTATAACTGTACAGCACATTTGCAGGAAATAAATCATCACGTCCTGTTGATTTACGGAGAGAAAGACAAACTCTTTTATCCATATGCCCGGTTGTTGCATGAACGATTGCCCCAAAACGAGCTGATTTTTATCGAAGATATGGATCATCGAATTCCTACGAAAGCAGCCAAACCATTAAACCGATTAATTAGCCAGTTTGTAAGTCGCTTAGGCCATGATGTAATGAGTGAAGAGAACGGAGTCTAGACCTGTATCAAAAGCAGACACTTTTACTACTATAGCCATGTGAACTGGAGCTGAAGTGCATTTGAGGGATTTGAATTTGCGTTTTATCCAAAAGCTATGTATAGAATATTAAAAAAATTGTATACTGTTCAGACTATAATTCCATGCTACATGCCGTGGGAATGAGAGGTATGGCATTTATGTATAGAGTGGCTATCTGCGATGATGAGTACAAGCAAAGAGAGCTTGTTAAAAATATGCTGATCGCTTTATCAATCAAAACAAATATAGAATTTAAAGTGGAGTTATTCGACTCAGGAGAACAACTGGTATCTCATTATCTAAACCATGAATCGCCATTCCATATCTTAATATTGGATATTGAAATGAACGGCATGAACGGAATTCAAACAGCCCAAAAAATAAGGAGTTTGCGTCACCTTGATGAACAGATTGTTTTTTTAACGAGCTATCCCGAGTATATGCTGGAAAGCTTTGACGTGGTCACATTTCAGTATTTAATAAAACCGATTGCTTCCCATATCCTTGAGGAAAAAATGATAAAGCTGTGTCAGTACTTTCAATCTCTCGATAAAAAATTCGTTATCATCAAGTCAGCTTATGAAGAGGTGCTTTTAAAATATGATGATATCATTAGTATTGAAGTGG